>JBKOYD010000171.1:0-14417 GCA_046725195.1 Acidobacteriota bacterium
TGTAATGAAAGGTGGAATGGGCAAGAAGCAACGTGAGGCGCTTGCTTTAGAAATCAGTGCAGTTCCGGAGAACCAGCAGCGGGTAATCATCGCGACTGGGCGTTACATTGGTGAAGGCTTCGACGATGCTCGCTTGGACACACTGTTCCTCGCAATGCCGATTTCGTGGCGTGGCACCTTACAACAATACATTGGGCGGCTCCATCGGTTACATGAAAACAAGCAGGTGGTTCGAGTCTATGACTACGTCGATGCTTCGGTCCCAGTGTTGAATCGTATGTACGAAAAGCGTTTGAAAGCGTATAAGGCTGTCGGTTACACAGTCAGATCCGGAGAAGATGAGGCTCAAGCAGAATTACGATTTGCTGCTATCGAAAGGATTGCGGTGCAAGCTGCTATCGCCTTCGAGGAAGCGCGAGGCTGTAAGGTTGAAAGTGTCGAGAGCGACACGCGTGGGTTTGACCTGATCTCGCGACGGATGGTCTCCGATACTTCGCGAGAAAAAATCGAGACGCGGTTTATTGAGGTAAAAGGAAGAGCCGCAGTTGGTGAGATAGCGCTTACCGCTAATGAATACAAAACGGCACAAAGGTTGGGCGATGATTACTGGCTGTACGTCGCGTTCAACTGCGCGTCACAACCACAAGTAACGCTCATCCAAAATCCCGCTCGCTTCGACTGGGAACCCCTGTCAAAGATTGATTGCTATCGCATCGGAGCGGAGACTCTTTTGAACAATGTGAGCGCGGTCGAAAGTGAGTGAGGATAATGCGGAGGCCACGAGCGCTGAAAAAATGTCACCGATTCGTCACTCGACTTGTTGCATATCGATGAAATTCGATGACAAAGACTGCACAAGAAATTGATCCTGGGAAGGCTGCAACCTGTTGAAGAATTGTTAGTTAATGCCGATGGATGTCACTGCTTGTAAGACGCTGCAGTGGACCATAAAACCCATTCGCAATGCGGAGGCCAGGGGTTCGATCCCCCTCTGCTCCACCAATAACACTCACACCTTCACGAATTTACAGGCTTATTGCCAATTTCATCCTTTGTTCCATTGGGCCAATACGTGCCAAAAATAACAGCACGGAATGTTAGCAAACAGTGGGGAAATGAGAACGAAGGTCAAAACCATCGAGTATTAGCTAACTGTAAATCGTTAGAGCACAAGAATTTGAAAATCTTATTCGTAATGCGGAGGTCACCGTGGTCCAATCGCCGCATTACGAGGTCGTCCTTCTTATCCAACCGGCTTCACTTGAGTGACTAGAAGCGGTCGGCATCAGCGAGCGAGGTGTGCAGAAGATTAGGTTATAGGTTTTTTCGGCTAGAGAATCGAGTTATGCGCCCGTCCAGAAAAGGGATTTAACTCACCTTCGAGTTGTAGCGCGGCAGTCTCACTGAGAATTTTCGCGGTGTTTTCATGAGGGCGGAATCATTCGTCTGCGGTGACAATTACGTTAAGCCAAGTGCTTCGGGCAACTTTAGCGCTTCTAGTGGCCGGATGATTCCTCATTCATATATTGCTTTGATTTTCTTGATCATGACTACTTAAGGCCAGCCATCATAACACGCTGATTATCAACATGGCCCAACCGGCGCTGGACAGATTGTCAAGTGGTGGTAAAGAGCCGCACGAATACCTCGCGCCAATCTTACTGCAACAACAACGGGGATGCTCTTCACTTAACTTGTGTAGCGTTCTTAAAGCGTCACAATGAAAAACAATCGTGCCAATGATTCCGATAATTTGCGGTAATAAATGGCACGTGAGGCGCTATGGTCCAAAGCAAGCCGCCGATCGCACCATTGGGGTAATCGATAGGCTTCGCCCTAAATACTAGAGGCCTACGGAAGGGGCGCGCACGTTAGCTGTCGCAAGATCGACAATCATTGCCTTGCGCGCCGCACTCCATAGGGTTCCTACTTGCCCAGTCCGATCTGGTTCATGAAATCCTGGTTGTCCCAGAACAACCACTCATGGTCCATCTTGCCGTTCTTCCAATGTCCAATCGTGACCATGCCAATGGCAAAGCGCTTTCCGGTAGGAGCGATTGTCTTGCCGTCGGGTGTCGGCATCGGCTTGGTAAAGGTGCCGGTCATCACTCCGGTAACCGCCGTCCACGTACCGGACCCTAATCGGATCGGATGTGCTTTGATCGCGAGGTCAGGAGCAAAAACAAACAGTGCTTTCAGATCCTCGGTATGCTTTTCAATTCCCTTCGTCTCGTGACCGTCGGGCCAAGTCACGACGATGTCCTTAGCATGACTTTCTTGCAGACGATCCCACTTCTGGTTGCTGAACACATCGAAGTCGAGCGTGTCGAACGTCCTTAGGTTCTTTTCGACCGCAGGGGACTGACGTTCATGAGGCGGCGGAGGCGTTTGCGGTTTTTCCCATGACGACTGCGCGTGGCCCGCAACGCTCATCAGCACAAAAAGCACAAGAAGAACAGTTGCGAGAGTCTTGAGAATATTCATGATGCAACTCCTTTCATGGTGTTAGAGAATCGAATTTTGGGCCTTGTTTGATGTGCATACTCCAAGTGGCCAATATGTGGCAAAAATAACAGCACACGGCGTATAAGGATTGTAAGGAACGGCAAGGAATGTACTCCAACACTTAGCCCAACGTATCCTAGTTGGGTTCAATTTCTCATGTGGCCAATTCGTGGCCGCAAATAACCACACAGAAAGTTAAAGAACCGGAAGCATGGCAACGAATGTGAAAAGTGACCGTGATTTCGAGCTTGCAACTATCTGGAGCATTGTAGATTACCGTGTTTGTGTGTAATGCCGAGGGCGGCACTGGCATGATCAGGATCAGTCTGGACGAGCGAGGCGAACCAAGCATCAGCGTCAACAAAGATCATGCGTTGAGCTTTTTCGGGTAGAGAATCGAGTCATGCTCCCGCCGGGAAAAGAAATCGGACGCACTTTCAATTAGTAGCGCGCCGATATCAGGGAGGATCTTTCCGGCGTCAACGTGAGGCTAGTCTCGTGAGTGATGATAATCAGATCAAGCCAATCCCTTCGGCCAATTCCATCGGTCTGATAGGCCGGATAATCCCGCGTTCGTAGATTGCTTCGATTTCTTTGGTCATGACGGCTCCTGCCGCCATTCTAGTACCATAAGAATTTCACCTGCGACTCACCCCAAATCACGAACGTGAAAGACTTCCTTCCATTGCCAAGGTCGAATTCGTAGAGTGAATTTTTGCCATGCGGAAAGTGACGGAGTAACTTCCTCTTTACCATCGCCTCAACCTAGCTGCCACCCTCGCCGGCGGCCGAGCTTATGCTGGCGTTAAGAGGTCCTCGATGTTGATTGGCAATTCCCGCACGCGAACGCCCGTTGCGTGGTGGACCGCTGCCGTTATCGCAGGCGCGACGCCGGCCAAGCCGATCTCGCCAATCCCGCGCGCACCAAGTTCGTTAATCTCTTTGTCTGGATAATCGAGGAAATGCACCTCAATCAGCGGCGTGTCGGCATTCACGGCTACGATGTAGTCGGCCAGATTACTATTGATCGGCGCGCCGCTCTGCGGATCGTAGGATGTGTGCTCTAACAGCGCCATACCGATTCCCATTACAACCCCGCCCATGATCTGATTCCGGCCCGCCAGCGGATTAATAATTCGGCCTGCATCCATGACGGTGACAACGCGGCTGACCCGCAGCCGTGCTATCTCCGCTTGCCATGTCACCTCAACGAAATGACAACCGAACGATTGTGTCGAGAACTTCGGCTTCGGATTACCGAAGGTCGCTTCGGATTGGCCATTGCCTGTGACCAGGCGAATATTGGCGCGGCGAAGTAGATCCTGGAACGGCACACCTTTGGCAGGACCCTCAACCTTCAAAAATACCCGTCCGCCCTGGAACAACAGATCATCGGGCTTGCGATTCTCAAACGGCGATCCAGGCGTTGTCACCGCGATAGTCAGCAGCGATGAGTTCGCGCTGTCAGCCGCCGCCAAGACGGCCGGAACGATGGATGCGGTTGCCATCGAGCCGCCCGAGACCGGTCCTTCTGGCAAAGCCGTGTCGCCGAGTGCTACTTCGATTTTCTCAAGCGGCACACCTGTCTTCTGCGCGACGAGTTGCGCGAGAATAGTGTACGTGCCAGTGCCGATGTCCTGCGTGGCAGAGGCGACGCGGGCCGTGCCATCGTCGCGCAGTTGCACGCTTGCCGCGGCAGGAAATCGTGCGGCGATCCACGAGCAACCGGCCATTCCCCAACCCAAGGTCAAGCCGTCGCGCTTCATCGAGCCGACCTCAGGCGAACGCCTGGACCACCCGAATTTCTGTGCGCCTAGTTCAAAGCACTCGACCAAATGCCGTGACGAAAATGGAATGCCCCGCGACTCATCGATTTTCGGTTCGTTGAGGATGCGGAATTTGACCGGGTCAATCTTGAGTTGATCGGCCAATTCATTCATTGCCGACTCCGTTGCGTACAGCCCAGGCACTCGACCGGGTCCGCGCATGTCGGCCCCTGCGCCTACGTTTCGCTTTGCGCGCCCAAAAGTCACGCGGAGGTTGGGCACGCTGTATTGAAACGGCGTGGCCTCGCCACAATCTTCGTGGTAGGGGTCAAGCATCGACCGGTGATAGATGTAGTCGTGCTGAAGTGAGATGAGCTTGCCGTCACGCGTGGCGCCCAAGCGCACACGTTGCTGGGTGAGAGGTCGGTGACCGACCGTCTGAAACATCATTTTGCGGCTGAGCACCAGTTTCACAGGTTTGCCCAACTGCCGCGCCGCGGCCGCGGCGAGCGGACATTGACTCCATGGCCACAGCTTGCTGCCAAAGCCCGAACCGACAAACTGGGTAATGACGCGCACGTTCTCCTTCGGCAAGCCGAACATCTGGGCGAGGACGCCGCGAAGGTTGACGACCCCCTGCGCCGACTCATACAGCGTCAGGGTCGAACCCTCCCAGATCGCGGTGGTGGCGTGCACCTCGAGAGGGTTATGTGTCTCGGCTGGCGTTATGTAAGTTTGGTCAAGCTTAATTGGGGCCGTCGCGAACCCCTGCTCGGCATCACCGCGGTGGCTTTGCAGTCGCTCGGCCGGGCCATACGTGGTTAGAACCACATCAGGGTCGTCGTCCGCTTGAAGGTGAGTCTCGACGTTTGGTTTCTCCTTCGCGTAGGTCGCTCGAACCGCATCCGCAGCCGCCTTGGCTGATTCAAACGTGTCCGCAACTGCGAGCGCGATGTACTGACCGTAATAGCGAATCACATCGTCCTCGAACGGCGGGCGTCGCTCTATACAGACGCCTTCGAATCCGGGCCCGAAGGTGGACCGGGAAATTCGTCCGACGTTCTCGCGATGAAAGATCGCGCGGACGCCTGGCATTTTCTCGGCCACGGTGGTGTCGAGCTTGAGCAGTCTGCCGTTGGCGATAGTCGCTTCGACCGGCACTGCATACAGCATCCCCGGAAAGCGGAAGTCAGATGTGTATTGTGCCCTCCCGGTCACTTTGCGTGGGCCATCGATGCGAGGAGTATCGCGACCAACCGGAGAAATGACCGGTGTTCCCTGCGTTCTCGTCATATTCGCTCCTTCGGTTGAATCAGCTCATAGTAGCCATTTTCAAGGCATGCGCGAGGCACCGCTTAGCCAGTTCGATCTTGAACTTGTTTTCGCTTTGCGGTTTGGCGTCGCGCATCGCCGCTTCGGCCGCATTGCGAAAGTTGGTTGGGTCAGCAGACTTACCGACGAGGGCCGCCTCAGCCTCTGGTGATCGCCATGGTTTGGTGCCCACGCCACCAAGGGCAATGCGAGCCCGCGTCACTTTCCCGCTCGCGATTGTGATGACAATAGCGGCCGATGCTAATGCAAATTCATACGACGCTCGATCGCGAAGCTTCAGATAAACCTGCTTGCTTCCGGCGATGGGACGCGGCAGCGTCACGTGCGTGATGAGGTCGCCCGGTTCGAGCACTGTCTCCTGATTTGGTGTGCTGCCGGGCAAGAGGTGAAAGTCACCGATTGGGATCGCGCGTGAGCCTTTCGATCCTTGTACGTGGATCGTCGCCTCTAACGCCGCCATCGCCACGCACATGTCCGACGGGTTGGTCGCGATGCAATGTTCGCTTGTGCCAAGGATAGCGAGCGTGCGGTTGCTCCCGGTGATGGCGGGGCAACCAGTTCCAGGCTCGCGTTTGTTGCAGGGCATCGCAGTGTCGCGGAAGTACACGCACCGCGTTCGCTGCAGCAGATTGCCAGCAGTCGTCGCCATGTTGCGCAGTTGTGCCGATGCGCCGCTGAGAATAGCTTGCGACAACACGGCGTAATCTCGCTGCACCGCCGGATGGTGGGCGAGGTCTGAATTGCGAACAGTGGCGCCGATCTTCAATCCGCCGTCAGGAGTGGTTTCGATCTTGTCGAGCGGCAAACGGTTGACGTCAATCAGCCGCGAAGGTGTTTCGACGTTCAACTTCATCAAATCGATTAACGTTGTGCCGCCGGCAACGAACCGCACGTCCGCTCCCTGCTGTGCCGTTTTCGCTTTGGCGGCGCTGGCAATCGCCCCGGCAGAATCAGTGGGCCGACTGAATTCAAAGGTGTGCATCGAGATCGCTCCTCCCTGGCATTAAGCGTTTTTGCGGACTTGCTGAATCGCAGCCACGATATTGGGATAGGCGCCGCAGCGGCAGATGTTACCGCTCATCAGTTCCTTCACCGACGCGTCATCGGGACCGCACGGTTCCTTGAGCAGCGCAACCGCTGACATGATCTGGCCCGACGTGCAATACCCGCACTGGTAACCGTCATGAGCGACGAACGCGGCCTGCATAGGATGCAATGCCTCGGGAGTACCTAAGCCTTCAATGGTTGTGATCTCTTCCCCGTCGTGCATCAGAGCCAGGGTAAGGCATGAATTCACACGCCTGCCGTTCACATGAACCGTACATGCGCCGCACTGACCGTGATCACAACCCTTCTTCGTTCCGGTGAGCGCAACTGTCTCACGAATACAGTCCAGTAGCGTCGTCCGTGGATCAATGCGAAGTTGGTGGTCCTTGCCATTAATGCGCAGCGTGATCGGGATGGCGGCCTCGATGTTTTGGCCTGCTTCGGTCAAAGCCGAGTCGCTTTCTTCGGCGCTATTCGCGAGCGCCGGTACGTACGTCGCAACCAAGCTTGCTGCCATACTACTGCCCGTGGTCAAAAGAAATTTGCGGCGAGTAGGATCTGGCGGACACGATTCGGGATCGTCGTCTGACATAGGGCCTCCGTTCGAGTGAAATTGTTTTGTTGAAGTTTCACGTACTTTACACCTCATCTTGCAGCAGCGCGAACAATGTCACTTAGTTGAGAACCAGATGATCCAACAGTTAAGGCAAGTACGTTTTGTTCGGTTAGATCGCGTCGTGCGATCGTAGTGCGGGCAAGCGGCGATGTCGCACTGGCAGCAGAATAAGCTTTAGCGGTATGCACGACGAGTGCTCCTTTAATAAAACGATCCGATTTGCGTTTTATTCGCCTCTTGATCCGGCGCGGTACTGTTCGTCGCTGACCTTTTCCATCCATTCGACCACTTTGCCGTCCAGCTTTTCGACAATGGCAATGTGAGTCATGGCCGTGGTCGCGGTGGCACCATGCCAATGCTTCTCACCTGGCGGGCACCAGACAACATCACCTTCCTGAATTTCCTCTATCGGGCCGCCCCAAATCTGAGTCAGGCCCGTGCCAGCCGTAACGATCAGCGTCTGACCGAGCGGATGTGTGTGCCATGCCGTCCGAGCGCCGGGGTCAAACGTGACGCTGACGCCGAGCGAACGAGCCGGCTCGGGCGCCTCGAACAGCGGGTCAATGCGTACCGTTCCGGTAAAATTTTCCTCTGGTCCTTTGGTGGAACGCTGAGATCCTCTCCTTTTAATGTTCATGGTCTGTGACTCCTTGCCTGAAGGAACTGAGAAAGTGCTCGATCCCAATGTAGTTTGTTTCTGATTTGCCTGTGTGCAGGCTAAAGCGAGCAATGTAAGCGTCACCGTCCCAACGGCGAATAGTTTGATCTTCATCCTTTCCCTACGCTCTGTTTAGATAGTTGGCCCAGCGATTACGTACCTGTAACGTGCTTCTTTGTTAATTACTTTTCGCCAGACCTCGTTGATTTCAATTTGTCTTTACCACTTGAATCTGCGGGTATCTTGTTTTTAGCGCAGTAATCAACGATCTCCTGGGTTTGGGGAATACCTCCGATAAGCGAAGCACGAATGTAATCTCTCCTAACGCCGATTTTCCGCGCCTTAACCTTCTACTTGACCTGCTCTATTGTCACTTTCAACGAACCCGGCGCATTGAAGGCGGCCGCGTCACCGTCTATTTTGCCGAGGATGATTAGTCCGCTGGCGTACTTGGCGTCTCGATAAAATATCGCCAGGTTTCCCCACGGAGCATAAAAAGCAATGTCTCCGACAGACGGATCACTTAGCGCCACCGCAGCTCCCGCCTCCGCGAAGGCTCTGGCTGTCGTCAGACCCATGCCAGAGGCCGCACCGGTAACGAGTGCCACTTTGTTCTCAAAAGACACGTTCATAAATGAATTCCTTCTTCGTCGTGTATCCCGGTCGTAATTTAGTTAGTAACGGTTCACGCCCTGAGCTATTTTCCAAGTTTTTGCTGTTGCATAATTTCTCCAGATCTTTGGTCCGTGAGCTACAAGTTCAGTTTCTTGTTTCTCTGATTTGGCTCAATTTTATGAGCTTAGGATTGTTATCGATATGACGATTGTGGTGAATGATTGTACGTTCCTGCAAAAATCCAATTCTCAGACGTGTTTTTATGAACGAGAGAGATTAGTATGAAGGTATGAATCAGGAAGCCGTACGCAATGCTGGGAGAATAGAAACCGCAAGAGAGGAGATCGTCGAGCGAATGAGTCGGCTGCTTCCCGAAGACGGAAGGATCGACTTCGTTCCGGGTCTGCTCCTCATCAAATCGTCAGTACCGGCTGAGCCGGTTCAGTCGCTCTTTCAGCCGTCCTTTTGTTTTGTCGCCCAAGGAAGAAAGCGAGCGAGTGTGGGCGGGGAAGTTTTCTTATACGATCCGTTTCATTACTTGATTTTTACGGTCGACCTGCCCGTTGCATTCGAGATAGAAGCACCATCAAAGGAACTGCCTTACCTGGGAATGAGCCTAACCCTGGATTCAGCCCTTGTCGCATCGGTCATTGTTGAATCCGGCATAAAGATAAAAAATGTGACGCCAGCGTTAAGGCGATGAACGTCAGCCCGATAGACGCCGACTTGCTTGACGCTGTTGCTCGATTGGTGCGCATCGCCCAAGCGCCGGCTGAGGCCAAAGTCCTCGCACCGCTCGTTATAAAGGAGATAATTTACAGACTGTTGGCCGGCGGTCAGGGTGCGCGGCTTGCACATCTGCTCACTGCTAGCGACACCCGCCGCATTTCGAAAGCGATCGGGCGTCTACGCGAACACTTCAATGAGCCGCTTAAAATTGAAGACATCGCGCGCGAGCTCGGAATGAGCGTTTCGGGCTTTCACCATCACTTCAAGTCCGTCACGGCGATGAGCCCCTTGCAGTTTCAGAAACAGATACGACTCCAGGAAGCACGCCGTCTGATGCTCGGCGAAGACCTGGACGCCGCGAGCGCCGGATTCCGCGTTGGCTACGACGATCCGTCTTACTTTAGTCGCGATTACAAGAAGCAATTCGGCGCGCCACCACAACGCGACGTTACCCATCTTCGCAATGATCTTGAAGCCTAGTAGGCTACTGCTTTTTATCTAAAACAAGGTTGGAGGTCGTACCTACTTCCGCATCAACACGGTTATTTCACAGCTGTAGTTTCCAGGATGATTTAACGGCACACCTGACGAGATGACTTTTCATCTCGACGCGGAAAATGGTGCAAGTCGCTTCTTCAACACGGCAGGTTCGGTTCTTGGATCAGGGCCAGAGGTCATACGATTCGCATTGCAGCGTAGTTGGAATTTGATCATGAAGCAGTCCTACGAGTTCATTCGCTAGCGGTCGTGCTGATCGCCCACGATGAACTGTTTGCCGTTGCTCCACTAGTTGTCCCGCGACGTTCATCCGCCAATTAATGTGATGGCGGGAAGTGAGACGCGGAACGCGCCAAAAATCCTTTGACGTGATATTAACGTCGCTGGGCTGGATCTTCTGTGCAGAACATCTCTTCATACTTGGGCCAGTATGAAAAAAGCCTAGTTAAAACAATGGGTGTAGGTGCAACCCGAGCGAATTTTTGCCAGAACTCCGCACTGGAAATACGGAGGCCAGGTTCCGTGAGTGGTTCGAGAAGTGATTCTCCAATGAAATAGTGGGTGATAACTCGCAATCTAAATGCGGGGTTCGGAATATTGCACAGTCGTCGAAACTTTCGCGGTTCTCAGAAGCTTTCGCAAGGCAGTTTTGAGGGATATGTCGAGACGCTGGCGACTGAACGTAATTGGCCTTGAACTTGCTTCGCCCATTCAAGCTAAGGGTTGATATGGGCGAGCATAACGTCGAACAAGAACTGGACGAGCGAAAGCTGCATGAGTTTACTCAGGCTCTGCTGGCTGACCTGCGCGCGCTGGCATTTATGTTGGAGGACGGTCGGATCGAGAGCGGTGTGCAACGTATCGGCGCTGAACAGGAAATGTTTCTCGTCGATCACAGTATGCGACCAGCGCCGATTGCCCTCGAGGTTCTGGAGCGCGCAGGCGATGCCCGGCTCACGACTGAAATCGCGCGATTCAATTTGGAAGCTAACCTGACGCCGGTTGAGTTGACCGGACGCTGCTTCCACTCAATGCATGAAGAGTTAAAGGAAGTTTTAGCAAATGCGCGCCTGGCAGCGACAGAATTCGGAGCCGACGTTTTGCTCACTGGAATCCTCCCGACGCTCAGAGTATCGGATCTCACACTTGCGAATTTGACGCCGATGCCGCGCTATCTCGAGCTGAACCGTTCGGTAACACGGCCAAGGGGCGAAGCATTCTCAATTCACATCAAAGGAGTAGATGAACTAAACGTCACGCACGATAACATGATGATGGAGTCATGCAACACCAGCTTTCAGATCCACTTTCAGGTCAATCCCTCCGATTTTGTAGTCAACTACAACCTTGCACAGGCAATCACAGGGCCCGTGTTGGCCGCAGCCGTCAATTCGCCGCTGTTGTTCGGCCATCGATTATGGCAGGAAACGCGTCTTGCACTCTTTCAACATTCAGCGGATGCTCGTTCACGGGCGCAGCTGGCGCGCAGCCAACCAACCCGCGTAGGCTTTGGGGAGCAATGGTTGAAGCTTTCCGTCATTGAATTGTTGCACGATCAGATTGCGCGCTTTCGCCCGATTATGATCACGCGTCCCGATGAGGATCCGATGCAAGTCTTGGCGCGGGGCGAAATCCCTTTGCTTTCAGCGCTTCGCATTCATAACGGGACGGTCTGGCCCTGGAATCGTGCCTGCTATGGTGTTAGCAACGGGGTCGCACATCTGAGGATCGAGAACCGGGCACTTCCCGCTGGACCAACCACTGTCGACGAGATTGCCAATGCTGCCTTCTTCGTGGGATTGATGTTGTCGCTGCCGCGTGAGTACGGCGATATCTCAAAACGAATGAGCTTTGATGAAGCAAAGACTAACTTCTTTTCCGCAGCGCGACACGGCTTGAACGCCCAGTTCAACTGGATCGATGGGAAAAACTATTCGGCATCCTCATTGATTCTGGATCATTTACTGTTATTTGCGCGGCAAGGTTTGGAAAGCGCTGGTGTCGATACGTCGGATATAGACACGTACTTGGGCGTCATTGATGAGAGAGTGCAAAGTGCGCAGACGGGCGCGCAGTGGATGTTGAAGTCCCTCGCAGCCACGAAAGGT
The DNA here is from genome assembly GCA_046725195.1 of Acidobacteriota bacterium. Taxonomy (GTDB): domain Bacteria; phylum Acidobacteriota; class Blastocatellia; order Pyrinomonadales; family Pyrinomonadaceae; genus PSRF01. Next base: position 11,875 of record JBKOYD010000171.1, read on the forward strand.
CCCGGCCCGAGAGATGCCCGCTATCGGGCGCTCACTTCGACGATGCTTCAGCTACAAAAGGAGGGCAAACCGGTGCACACGTGGCCAATAATTGAAGCGACAGAAGACGCAGATTGGAGCCAAAGCTATCAAACCGTAGGACAGTTTATGGCGACAGATCTTTTCACCGTTCGGCCCGACGATCCGGTTGATCTCGCCGCTAGTGTTATGGATTGGCGCCACATCCGCCATGTTCCTGTCGAAGATGAGGAAGGACGGCTTTTAGGTTTAGTCACTCATCGAGCCTTGCTGCGTTTGCTGACCCGCGGAGCGCAGACGCAGAACACCAGCCCGTTAACGGTGCGCGAGATCATGAAGACCGATCCGGTCACGGTCTCGTCCACAACTCCGACCCTGGAAGCATTGGAATTAATGCGCAGCAACAAAGTAGGCTGCCTTCCCATCGTTGACGATGATCAACTCGTCGGCATTGTCACTTCCTACGATTTTCTCGACGCTTCAGCGCGCCTTTTCAAAGAACAACTAACTGCGTCGACTACTCCCGCGAAGGCCCGAGCCACGACTCAGCGGTCCTGAGACGTGAACGCAAGGTTGCGGGGTTTCCCGCAAGCCCTTGAGTAAGTTCCCGCACAGTTAATCGCCTTAATCTGGCACTTTTCACGCAATTCGGCCATTTATGATTCGGCACATTGGTTGCTCTCTGAACATTCGGGAATCGGAATTGATGATGAACCAAAAGCAGCGACAGGCTGCTCGCAAGTCAGACTGGTGAAGAAATGGAGGTTTGATTGCCATGGCTAAAGACGGTCGCGAAATTCTCGAAGTTCTGCAGAGCGAGCTCGACTTCATCGAGAAGGGAGGATATGGCCGATCGGTTCGCACGCCGTGGTTGCCAAAATCCATCTTCCAGGACTCTCTGACTTGCCTCAATTACGGATATCCCTACCGCGCTCACCCGTGCAGTGAATGCCACTTGCTCGATTTCGTTGCGCCGGAAAACCGCTCGCAAATGGTCCCCTGTCACTACATCCCCCTGGATAAAGCGGGCGACACCATTGAAGAGCTTGAGTCTGAGGGCAACGAATCGAAGACGCAACGCTTGGTAAAAGAATGGCTACGCAGCCAAATCAACCTGATAGGGACACAGCGAACTAGAAGGTTCTGGGAAAACGTCGACTGATCGTTCTTCGCGGGTGGGCGCGGTTTTATAAAGCGTTTTCATTTTGGGTGTGAACTCTGAAGAAAGGAGTAACCAATGACACCCGGAAATTCTATGACTCCATCAAGAAATTTCATTACGGAGCCATTCCGTCTTTTTCCTGATATCGATCGAATGTTCCTTGAGCCGCTGACGATGCGCAGGCTAATGCTTCCAATGGAAGAGAACTACTGGCCGATGAAGCCGTGGACTCCGGCCTGCGATATCTTCGAGACTGATAAGGCACTGGTACTCAAGTTTGAGCTGCCGGAGGTCAAGAAGGAAGACGTCAAGGTCACGATGGAAAACCACGTGCTCATGCTGCGAGGTGAGCGCAAGTTTGAAGAGGAGACCGATCGAGAGAACTATCATCGGGTCGAGCGTCACTATGGCGAGTTCATGCGGAGCTTCAACGTGCCCATGTTCGTTGACGCCACGAAGATCAACGCCGAATTCAAATATGGCGTGCTGACGGTGACACTGCCGAAACGCGAGGAAGCCAGAGCGAAACAGATTGATGTGAAGGTTAACTGATCACTCCCTTAAGGGACGAAATGTGCATAGCTCTGGAAGTTCTCTCGCTATATTCCTACTAGCGGCAGCAGCGACGCTTCGCTGCTGCCGCGAAGTAAATTTAGAGACTCTTAAAGCGAAGAAATGGAAATGCGTAAGGACCAACAGGACGGTAACTGGTCACGCGCAGCCTGAACGCCGTATGAAATGACGAATCAATGCACCTATTAAGTGTTGCTCGCAGACGCCTCCACGAAGGCATTAGCTACCGCCTCCGAACATTTGCCGAAGGCCGCCTGTCGTCTTACTGTCGACCGACCTCGATCGTTCTGTTATTAACGGAGCGATGCAACGCCCGGTGTATTCATTGCGATATATGGAAAAATCGTGGCCAGGAAGACAGACCCTCACTGTCGCAGTGGCGAGTGTTAATCGCTGACCTAAGAGATTGGCTCGGCCCGGTACAGATAACTCTCAGTGGTGGAGAGGCTCTTCTGAACCGGGACACAGTCCGGTTGCTTTCGTTTGGCAGTTCGCTAGGCCTTTTCATGGAACTACTGACTCACGGTTTCTGGGAGGATCAATCAAAGATTGAAAGCCTGGCGCTTGCGGGACCGTCAAGAGTAACAATTTCATTTGATGGCATAGCTGAAACACATGATCGGGTCCGTGGTCGCGTGGGATTCGTAAAGAAGACGGAGAGAACCATTCAGACGCTAAAGCGCATGCGCAAAGAACATCGTCTGGATATGGTCATTCGCCTCAAGACCGTAATCATGAGACAGAACCTCGACGACATTGGTGAGGTAGCGCGCTTTGCGCAACAGGAAAA
>JBKOYD010000030.1:0-6418 GCA_046725195.1 Acidobacteriota bacterium
TCCAAACTTGGGCGAACCCATTGCCAAATCACTCGCTCCGCAACTGGCATTCTTCTTCACGGCATGGCCCGCCAAGGGCTCGAAAGCCACCCTGCAGCTCACTGTGGAGATATTGCAAAACAATCGTCCCCTGGGAAAGACCTCTGGTCAACTGCCGGCCGCGGACGAACAGGGACAGATTAAGTATGCGAGTTCTTTCCCGCTAGATAAGTTCCAACCTGGAGTCTACGAGCTGAAGATGACAATTGCAGATGACAAGAACAGCGTTAGCCGCTCTACGCATTTCACGGTTGCGCCATAGGGTGCAATTTGCAAGAGGGTTAAACCCGTCTTGTGAAATTCACGCTTGTTTTAGCCTGCAAAGCAGTCGACAGTATAGAGCCTAGGGTGGAGCGAGGCTTTGAGAGCGGAACCCCAGGATTGAGCGCGCATAAATATTGTAAGCCCGTGAAGCGGGCGACAGATTTCGTGACTCTCGAATGCTTCTGACGCCCGCTTTGCGGGCTGAATTTTTTTAACCACTTTACCTGTGGTTTCGCTCGCAAAGCCTCGCTCCACCCTAGGGTCTTGCTCACGCCTGCTTCGCAGGCTGAGAAACAGATCCTGTATTCTATCCGCTCCGTGCATTCCAATTTCTAAGTTTTGAGACAAACCAGGAATCTCATTGTTTGGCCTGTTGCTTGAGTGTCTTCTCAAGCTGTCTAGCGTCATTTACATACTCGCCTTTTGGCGCTTCATCCAGATAGGCTCGGACGGCGCGAAACGCTTCTGCCGTGTCTCCTCGGCTCAGATAGATTCGAGCCAGATGATAGTGCGCGGCAATACACTCAACGCCACCCATGACCAAAGCTTTGGTCAATTCCCTCTCGGCTGAAGGCAGGTCGCCTGATTCCAGTAGAGCAACACCAAGCCACAAACGCGCCACCGGCCGTGTACTGTCGATAACTATGGCTTGATTCAACTGAGCGATCGCATCCACATTATCCTTCCGCTCAACCCGCACAAGTCCGAGATTAAATTTCGCGTTGAAGTTTTTAGGATCTTTCTCGATCACCATTTGAAAAGCTTTCTCTGCCTCATCAAGACGCTTAAGCTTGAGAAACTGAGCGCCGAGATCATTACGAGCCGCAAGATACTCGGGATATATTGAGACAGCTTGTTGAAAATGGTCGGCTGCACTTCTCACATCGCCTTTGGTCACAAACTTCAACCCAAGCTGGTATTCCTTCCGGGCCGCCGCAGGAACGGATTGCCGTAGCTCAGCAACCGAAACTACCCTCGAGGTATTGAAGGACAACGGTAGTTTCTTGTCTCGCAATTGAAGGGTCAGTTCCGAGACTATCCCGCGTCCCAGCGCAATCCTTTGCTCTGCGGGGTCAAAATCTTCAACCTCGGCGCGTACGAAATACATTCCTTCGCTCAAATTATCGAATCGGAATTCACCATGCTTGCTTGTGTATCGGGTGGAAAGAACCACATAAGCATTTCTTAGCGTAATCTTCACATTCCGCTCGGCGGCGAACCCAGAAGGCAGCGAAACACGTCCTTCAATCACGGCATTGTTTGTGTCCGCCGTTTTGTACTTCGCGTCAACCTCTATATTGTCCTGAGCGTGAGTAATCCCACAGGCTGCCAAGAAGAGGGCCATTCCAATCCAATACCGAACGATCGTTTTCATAAGCGCCTCCATGCTGAATACTACGTCACCGTGTTGGAGAGCAAACTTAGTTTGTCGCGGCGCTGAGAAGGCAATGACGCTTAGTCTCTCCGCAAGCGGAGAAATCATCCTTCGCTTGTCCAGACCTAAATTCTGGCTAGCATTAATTCTACCTACTTGCCGGGTAGACCGCTGTCAATGTAGTTCTCTGGGTTCGTGCGTAAGTTTAGGTCAATTGTTGCCGTGAACAAAATGCAAGCGGCGCGGATGGCGATTAGTCGCCACTCGCGCCGCTTGAATGATCGATACTTCTGAAGCTCTTACACTTAGAAGTAGAACTTAAACGCGAACTCGACGATTCGCCGACCGTGCTTGTTCACGATTTTGCCAAAGTTGTCTGTCGTTTCCTGTGTATACGAAAAGCCCTGCGTCGGATCGCAGACATTAGCGGTGTTCGTACCGTTTCCTGTGGGAACGGTCTTTCTTGCATTGCAGACGGTGTTGAGCGTCAGATAAATATCACTCGACCCCAAACCACCCGTAGGGCTGATCTGTGTCGGGTAGGCTTGATTGAATATATTGAACAACCCGGCTCGGAACTGGAATTTCTTTGACTCGCTGAAATTGAAGTTCTTAAAGAAGGACACATCGAAATTGCTCCGGCTCGGTGCCCTTAGGTAGAAAGGCGGCTGAGACGGACCAGTGTTTGGGAAGGTTGGGATCTTAAGGGCGCTGAGATTAAATAGCCTGTTGCCAACTCCGGTTCCTTCGCCCGTGTTAGGATTACCAGCATATACGGGCGTGACCGCACCAACGCTCTGACCTTGAACGTTGAATGCGTCGCTGCCGAACCATGCTACGGCTTGACCCGCTGAATTTATATCACCGCTAAACCTCAGCCGAATCGGTGTGCCGGTTTGGAAAGTCGTAATGCCGGACATCTGCCAACCGTTGAATGCTCCGCGAGTCAACCAATTCTCCCAGGAACCGCGAGCCAATTTAGGCAGTGTGTAGTTGTACGAGGCATTGAAGACATGCGTACGGTCGAAAGGCAGAATGCCCCAGCTTCTTCCACGAGTATCAATTGGGTCAGCCCATGCCGATCCGTCGGTCTCGTTTGTAGCCACCGTTCCTAAACCCTTGGCAAAAGTGTAGGTGAGAAAATACTGCAGGTTCTTGCCAGATTGATGACTCAATGTAGCCTGCATCGAGTGGTAGGTGGAAGTTCCAGTAAACTGATAGACGCCAACAGTGTTGTAGGCTGAGAACGGTCTGAACGTTCTGAGTACCGACGCATCAAGACCCGCCCGCTGTACCGGATCAGACAGGTTGATGTTGTTGTAGAGTGTTCCACCAGTACAAGCCGCTCCTGTCCCGCCGACACATACCGGTGAGCTCAGCGGTATCGTCCCACTCGACAGCCGCCCCAAAGGTATGATGTTTATCGACCTCTGCTGTGGCAGATGCCTTCCCTGAGTGCCCACATAAGCAACTGCCAAAATGTTGTTTCCAGGCAGCCTCTTTTCAATCGTGAAGCTCATGTTTGCAACTCGCGGGAGATCATTTGAATTGACGTCCCTTGAACTGACGTTGACATTAGCAAAGGCGAAGGGGTCGATCTCATCCAAATTCGCGAAACTGAGGCCGCCAGAACCTCCGGGTGCGTTATTCCAGGGCGTGTCAACTGTCGCGCCATAGGTGTTGGGCATTTGACCGCTAGAGTAGTAGTCATAATTTCCCTGAACGCGATTGTAGAAAAGACCGGCGCCTGCACGAATTACCCAATCCCCCTTACCGCCAATATCCCAAGCGACGTTGACGCGCGGCATCCATGCAACACCGGGATTCTCAAGCACACCCTTGGGAATGTCTCCGCTGGATGCGAGCTTGAAGCCATTAGGCTGGTTCCTGTCTTTATTTATGAAGATTCCCTGACTTCGGTTGTAAGCACCCGGATCGAATAACACTCCCAACCCGCTCGTCTCGTAGTTCTGCGGGAAATATCCCAATCGCAATCCGGCTTCCAAAGTAATATTCGGCCGGACCTTCCAACTGTCTTGCGCATAGAACTCATAGTTGTAGAACCGGAAGTAATCTTTCGGGCGATCTGTCGCCTGCGTGAACTCGATGGGCCGGCCTACATACAAGTCGCCATAGTCATTTCCTGTTGCATTCTGCTGACCCCACTGACCCAAGATTATGCTGGTATCATGATTGGACTGCTGCTCCTTGTTACCCTGCTCGATGAACGCGCCAAACTTCAGCGTGTGCGTGTTGTAAACCTTGGATAGATTGTCAGTGACAGAGAAACTGCTGTAGGGCGAATAGATCGGAAATCCATAAGCCGAGTATAGTCCGCTCGGAGCCCAGGCATTGATAACGCTAACGGGAACGTACGGATTGTCGCCGACGAAATTTACGCCCCCACAGTTGTTGCACACACCCGAATTAGCCTTGCCCTGGAAGCCGACCTTGTCAGCCGCCGTCAAGCCCAAACCCGCGTAGGTCACCTTATCGGGATCAGCAAAATCGTAGTACAAGTCTAGTTTGCTTGCAGCAAACAGAACTTCATTGGTCATTGTTGGGTTAATGATATTGGTCAGATTCACCACCACTGATTTGCCGGTGTTACTGCTAGTCAGCTTACCCGGGATTTCGAACATGGATGAATCCCACCAAAGCCCTCGCGGAAATCCCTGCTCCTCGTATTCGCGTGCTAGCTTGACGTAGAGCTTTGCGCTGTCGCTAATGTTGTAATCGAAACGCAGTGTAGTCTGGTTTCGATCGTTTGGCCGGAGAACGCTGTAAACGTAATTGTGCCCCGCGGTGTCGGTGAAGTTGGGCAGCGGATAGAGATTAAGTAGCGCCGCACCAAGATTACTTTTGCAAGGCAGCAAATTTCCACCGGGTGCCAGATCGTTGGCGTTTGCATCCGTTCCTGATACGCCCCCCACAGTGCAACCGACAGGTACCTGCACATTGAAACCACTGAAGTCGCCCTGACGCTGCTTCAGCGTCGGAACGTTGAATAGCGACGAACCTTCGTCAACTCGCTGGTAGTAGTACTCATACCCGAAAAAGAAGAAGAGCTTGTCCCGATTTTTGTTGAAGTTGGTTCCAGGTATCAGCACCGGACCGCCAATGTTGCCGCCAGGGTAATTGTATTTACTCAATGGCCGCTTCACGCCGTTAATGCTGTTCGACCGATCGTTAGCTTGAAAGTTATAGTTCCGAATATAGTCGTAAACCGACCCGTGAAAGTCTCGACTTCCGCCTTTCGTCGTAGCGCTGATCTGCACAGCGCTGGTGCCGTGCTCGGCCGCATAATTGCTGGTCTGGACCTTCACTTCTTGGACCATATCCGGGTTTGCAGTGATGACGGTTCCGTTATTTGAACCAAAATCAATCATGCGCGCGCCGTCAACCTGCACGTTATTTTGTTCTCCTCGGAGACCATTGACGTGATATGCGGCGTTGGAATTAGCGCCGCCGCCGAACGAAATTTGTTCAAGTGATGTATTATCCGGAGCTACCACACCCGGGAGAATACGCAAAAGCTCGAGAGCGCTTCGGCTGATGATCGAGAGATTATCGATCTGGTTCGCGCTGATCACATTCTCCTTTGCCCCGGTTTCGGTTTGAAGCTGATCTGTTCCGGCTGTGATCGTTACCGTCTCGCTTGGCTGACCAACTTCCGCTGTTACATCAACGGCGCGCGTACTGCTCGTCTGCACCGTCACATGTGACTGCTCCACGGTCTTGAAACCCTGCGCCTCCACCTTGAGGGAATAGTCACCCGGTGCTAAGGCTGAAAAGACAAAGCTACCATCATCGTTAGTGGTTGCTTTTCGCTCGTCCTTAGTTCGCTCATTTGTCAGCGTCACTGCTGCACCACGCACTATTGCGCCTTGCGGGTCTTTCACTGTTCCACGCAAGGTCGCGCTTCCAGTAGTTTGAGCAAATACTGTTGACGCACTCGCAAGGAAAGCAAGACAGGCGACCAAGCTAAGGAGTGCCAGCTGTCTAAAAAGGTGTCTATTCGTTAGGTTCATCATACGTCACCTTCCATCCTTCTCCGTGGGAGCGGAAAGATCTCAGCAACTTTCCTTATCAATTTCGGAACAGAACAGATTCGATAAACGCCAGGAAGAAGGATTCCCGATGGATCCTTCGCGATTTCGACCAGGGAACCAATCGATGTGGTTCAAAGCCGGCCAAGGGCAAACCAAATTGTGTTCCTTATCGAAAACTAAGTCATTAACGGCAGAGTTGCCGTACTTTAGAACTTTTAGCGTAACCAATTGCCCAGCGTCACTTCGGAGGGATCCGAAACAAGGTGACGCTGCGGTCGGTCAACAGCTTTGGCTAGCATCTGAAATTCCAGACCTGCCAATGTTTCAAGAAGAGAACCAAGAGTTTGTTGCAAGACCCGACAAAAGCCTTAGTACTACCAGCCAAACTCTTTGTCAAGAGTTTTTTATTCTTGACGGTTAAATCTCTTCAGTAAATAAAAGGAGTCAAAAACGAGTTACAGACCGGAAGCTCTTCAGGCAACATGAATGCCGAGCGTAAACCCAACACCGGGCTCAATCTGTGTTATCGGTAACGCCCAAGAAAATGACGAAACGGACGAAATTTTGATCACTTGGCCAAACGGTGAGCATTGGAGAATTTGGGTAAACTGATCCTAATTTCTGGATACTAGGCGGGAACAACCGACGCAAACTTACCTGCAAGCACAAGACTAAGAGCTCCCATGAT
>JBKOYD010000142.1:0-16624 GCA_046725195.1 Acidobacteriota bacterium
GAGCGGGCTTCTTGTTAAGTTGTGTGGGCGAGCCGCTGAAGCCGAGCGTTAGGTGCCTCGTTTTACTCACGGGTGACCCCGAATTACTCAGATCTCAGAACTTGTAAAGCTCTTCGATACCTATTGCTATCTTAATGAAAACATACGGTGCAACCACAGCATCCTTCAGATTGCCAAACCAACGGCGCCTGATATTGATCTTTGCAATACTGCTGTAGGGAATGTGGTGGGTCACGCCTTTGTCGGTTATTTGGAAGTGATCGGCTAGTGGAGCATGGCACCTCCCGGACAGCTTCTGGCCACTCTTGAGCGTAACTTCAAGATTCTTCCCCGGACAGCTCGCCAGGATGAAATGATAATAAGGTGAGACTTGCCCTTTATTGCTATCCTGGGCCAAGTCCTGCGTGGTCGACGCTAACATCGCAACATATACAAGCATAATTGCTAAATGCACAGTGACCCTCCTTATCGATCTTATCGACAGCCTACGTTTACAGATTAATGTCACTAGGGAATACTAGGCACGGGCGCTTGTGGCACTTTTGAAGCTAACACAGCCGTGTACGCGGAGGATGGCGTTCAGTAGAAGTTGAGACGAGTTGAGTGGGCGAGCCGCTGAAGCGCAGGCGTTAGACATCTGACGTGTTGAATCTATGGGTTGTGTATTAAAAGCCGAAGGTACTAATTTCATGGTGCACGCGTTCATTGAACAGAGTGCGCTGAAGCGCAACGTTGTGCGGCTCCGTAATGAAAGTTTCTTTGCCCTATCTATGGCAACCGCCGGATAATATTCGGACATCCGCGCGGACCTGCGTTCTGATACCGGTTGGTGCCGTTGTTTAGATCTTGAGGTCACTTTTTGGTCGCTAGTGAGGGTTCAGCGACTGGGTGTGAGGGCTCGCGCGGAGTTTCTAGGTTACTTTCGGCGCGGCTCTTTCAGAATCGAATCAGGGAGTTTGATCCGCCGACGTACGCGCCGGGCGCGACGCTTGCCAAAGACAGCATCAAGGATTTGCTGGAGCTGCTTTTCCGGTGTGGGCGGGTCGTGCTGTTCGAGATAGAGCCGAAAGATCGTTCGTGAGTTGAGCGATCCCTTCGGACGGCCGCGTTTACGGGGCTGGTACGTCGACGAAAAGCGCCTGCCGACTTCGGAGATGTTTGATCGGCCCATCCTACTTTTTTGGGTTCCTCGCGTTTCTTACTCGTTTGTTTTCTCGAATACTCGTTAATTGGGACCACTAAATAGGCGACAATTCGTTTCTGCTTTTAGTCGTTTTCCCGGTACGAATACTCGTTGGTGGGCTGCATTTGATTGTGCCTTTAGTTGAAGCGCGTTCGCAGGCGTCACTTTCTCGTAACTAGCCGTCACTTCTTGGAACTTTGGCAGCAAGCTTCTTGAGCCTGCGCTCTCGCTTCTCAAGTTCTTGAATCATCAGCTTGTAGACTGTTGCGCGATTGGGAATGCCCTTCCTGGAACCGCGTTTTTTGGTATTCGCTTGTGAACGGCTTAAGGTTTGCGAGCTGTCTCATTCGCTTCTCTTCGGTTTGATCCATCCTACCCTCCGCTCTCACTCGGGTACTGTGAGCTCTCGCGGAACTTCGTATGTGAATTAACGAGAAGTGACGAGCCAAGATGGGCGACTTGAAAAAGACTTGATTAATCAAGTTTCGGGCGCAGAGCTTGTGGTGGGCAGTGGGCGGGAAAGAGGGGTCACACCAGCCTCCAAGTGGGGGGGACCAGCTTTCTCAGCCTATTTTTATGTTAGAGGCCTTTTTGCGCATTCGCGGGGATATGTCCGCGCATTAGATCGTCAAACGCATGTCCCGCTTCATAGGGACCATCACGGTCCAGCATTGCGAGGGAATCAAGATATTCGCTCACATGGCGTTGACCTTTGATTGCCCGGGTGACCGGCGACGGGAATAAGATCGAATGCGGCAAAAGACGGTCGACGATTGAAGCGATAATGAAGAGTCCCGGGATTATTGAGAGCATAATGAGTGTAGTTAACATGTTTTTCTCCGTTTCGGTTTTTGGCGTTTAACTGGTAAGGATTTTCCGCCTGGCTTCATGTAGTGACAACGCCGAAAGTGTGAGCGGTTCGGCCAAATCGGAAGCGTTAGCGACCCCTTTGGAGTCGCGAGAGACGCCCTTTCGGGAAGGGCTGTAAAGCCGCAGATGATCAATTAATTGTTAGAGAGCCCCCTCTGAGATGCGCGCTTCGCTTTATAGGCAATTGGTCTCAACTCTAATCGTTAGCTTTTGCCCCGGACCTTTCATTGCCGTGTCCGCATTCGTGTCGGCAGCGACAAGCTTTAAGCATCGGAAGCCGTAACCGCGTAGCATCGATTTCAAAAATCTTCGAAGGCGAATCACTTCGGGGATCGCATCAGGCAACGCCTCAAACGTGAGCATGTAAACCCGTTTCGGCCGCTTCTTCACGCTGCTGCAGACTGCCCCTTCTGGCGTTGCTCTATTTCCCTCTCCTTCTCTGCGAGTTGTCGCCTGAATAGTTTTACGGGCCCAGGGGACTTCATTTGTTCGGCGCCCTTAAGTGACTGTTTTATGGCCAACATCTTCCTATCGCTCCAAGTTGGGGTTGACTCAGAAGCCCTGCGGCGCAACGAAGCCCTTCGTCAGCGGGATCAACTGTCTCCCGATGTGCAGGAGCTCAGGTTCTGACCAGTATGGACCGATGACTTGGACACCGATGGGAAGTCCGTCCTTCGAAGTGCCGAGCGGCATGACCAACGCGGGATGACCGCTCGCGTTGAACGGCCCGACGTAGGGCCAGCAGTAGTCGTTGTAGGGCCCTGGCGCGCCATCGAAATCCAGCGCGCTACCCTCCTTGCAACGCTTGAACGCGGGACCAAATGACACAGGAGCGAGCAGCACATCGTGGCTCCCGAAGAAGTGCTCGATGTCCTCTACCCACATACGCTTGACACCGAGCGCCGCCGCATAATCCTGGGTATTCATCTTGAGCGCGCGAGCCATAAGCCGCACCACATGCGGCTGCCCCTTGGCCAGCCCGCGCGCGAGGAAGATTGGGAAAATCCTGCGCACCAGCCAAGGCATGTCCTGTCCAAGGAGTGCACCAAGCAGCTGGACGAATACCCCGGTGGCGCGAGGGTGGATCGCAGGCGCCGCCTTCTCCATACGGGCACCTGCACGCTCGATGCGAGCGGCTAGAGCTGCGAGCTGCTCGCGCGTGTCAGCGCCTGCGACGTACTCTTGGAACCCATCCGTCCAGGCAACGCGCAGCTGTTCGAGCGAGCGACCCGAGGGCGGATGCCAGTCGATCGGTGCGATCTCGAAATCGGAAGGATCCGAACCCCGGATGATCTTCCATAGGAGCTCGAGATCATCGATGGAACGGCCGAGGGGCCCCGGTTGCACCATGTTCACCAGGAACCCGCGCGCCTGCTTGGGCAAAGGGAACCCGCCGAATCGCGGAATCGTCTTGTCGGTCGGCTTGAGGCAGAAAACACCGCAGAAGTGCGCAGGAACCCGCAGCGATCCTCCCCCATCCGCCCCCAGCTCCAGCGCCGTCATGCCAGCAGCGACCGCCGCAGCACCACCACCCGTGCTCCCACCTGGCGAACACTCGAGCCGGTAAGGATTCTTGCCCTCTGGATAGATGTCGCCCTGCACCTGATAGCCCTGGAGATTTGCTGGTACATTCGTCTTGCCCAGAATAATTGCGCCAGCAGACTTGATTCGTTTGACGATCACCCCGTCCTCAGACGCGACGAAATCTTTCATGCGCTTTGAGTTGAGGGTCGACGGCGTATTGGCGATTAAGAACGACTCTTTGACCGTCACGGGGACGCCGTGAAGAGGCCCCCAGCTCTCGCCCCGTGCAAGGGCTTCGTCCGCTTCTTTCGCGCGTGAGCGCGCATATGTTTCGAGAAGGTGCACGATGGCGTTGAGCTTGCTGTTGTGCGCGGCGATGCGCGCCAGGAACGCCTCTGTGACCTCAGCTGAGGAGATTTCGCGATCGCGAATCCGCCGCGCGAGCTCGGTGGCCGTCGCATAGCAAACGTCGGACGTCGGAGTTGCGGCTGTTGTCATAGTCATGCCTCACAAATCCGCGGATCTGATTCTCGTGTGCTTGGCGATCCGGGAAGGTTCGCATATCGAAGCGCCAATGGCGATTCTCTCAATTTCAGAAATTTGGCTGATAATTTGAAAGAACTTAATCTATTTGTACCAACAAGCTTGCAAAGCGCCGCCAAACGTCAGAGTTGACGCGGCGGCCCGATTTCATTCAACCATCGCGCACTATTCATAACGAGAAACATCCCGATGCATCGGGACTCCGGTCCAACGAGTTTGTCGGGTTGCGCCCCAGTAATAATGCCAACTCTCAACAAAGGTCAATGCAGATACTCGCGTGAACGAGTCGCGGAGCGGCGACAGATAGTAGAAACTATGAAGCCGGGTCTCTCAGGGGTGGTCGAGATGTTGGAGAATGATCCAACTCAATGACGAGCTTACCCAATGAAGGGCGGCTCAAGACCATGACAACCGAAAGGAGACTCGTGATGAAGATATTGTCATTAGACCTGGGCAAGTTCAAGAGTGTTGCTTGTATGTACGACACGACGAGTGGCGACACAGCTTTGAGACGACGACGACGAACTGAATCCTAAGAACGGCTTGGTGCCTGACAGCACCCGTAAAGGCGCGCCTAGTTCGATAGCCGCTGTCGGCTTTGCCTTAACGGTCTATCCCATTGGAATGGAGCGTGGTTATCTTTCGCGGGCTGAGGCAGTAAAGTCCGTCTTGAAAAACCTAAGATTTTTTTATTACGGTCCGGAAGGAAAAGGAACGGATTCCATAGGACACCGAGGTTCCTATTATCAGTTTCTCGACATGGAAACTGGTCAGCGAACGTGGAACTCGGAAGTCTCCACGATTGATACTGCTTATTTGATCGCGGGCGCACTTACATGCGCTGAGTATTTTAATCGCGACACGAAAGATGAACGTGAGATTCGCGCTTTTATGCAACCCGATCCCTCGATAGCGCGGTAACGACCTTGCCAAAACAAAACGGGCATTCCTTTTCGAACTCGCGATCAGTTTTCGGATCGTAAACAAGGGCGATCCCCACGCCACCGCAGAGCACACAAGTCGGCCGTCGCTTCGCTTCTTCTTCTGCTCTGATTGCTCGTTACGCTTCGCGCACCTCGGTGACAACTAACGGGAATGTCGAAGTGTGATGTTTCATAGCGTATAGGTAGCATTCGTGTAGTCTTTCGACCGGGACAATTTCGCTGAGAACCTCACACCAGGTTTCTACCGTCGCGGCCAGCTCCTGCACTTCCGAGTTAGGAAGCGAGAAGGCGAGTCTTACCTTCAGTAGCAGCTTCCCGATCGTCTGCCGATAAGCTGTTGAGATAGTCGAGGCCTTCTCTGAGGTTTCGGACGTTACGCTGCGAAGAGCTTTCATGTCCGGATTGATTCTGTGCACTTCTTTGGCCCTCCTCGAATACGCCGGTGTAGTTTTGTGCCGTTGAAAAGATCAACGCCCTAGTTGCGCGATCCTCACCAAGTGGAGCCAATCGCCTGTAAAGAGCTTTGCGCGCGGTGGGTGTCTGCTTTGCTCCTTTTTCTTTGAGGTGCTGCTCAAAATTTCTGAGCGCAGTCAAAAACGACTGACTGTTGAATGGAGGCAAAAGTATTTCTTCTTCCTTTGTCGACTTGTTGCTTTGTAGATTCTTTACTTTATAAGCCGAGGGTTTTTCGTTTACGGATTTACCATTTACGGGATGGTCCATTGACGGATAAGCCATTTGCGGGTTTTCAGTAAATGGGCGTTCTGAGATCGCGGGCGGCAACCATTCAAACGTTCCGTCCGAATGGCTTCGCAGCCGTTTGGAGCGACCCCAGATCGCGCAGCCGTTCTCTTCAAGCTCCTTCATAATTCGGTTCACGCGGTCACGGCCCGTTCGTCCCTTGCGTTGAAGGTCGGTTATTTGGATGTACCAGTTATCAGCCTGGCTTAGTAGGTACAGTAATAAGCCTCTGGCTTCGAATGACAGTTGGGAATCTTGCGCGGTAGCGTTACTCACCATTACGTAAGGGTGTTTCATGTCATGAGCCGGAGCTCGGAAGATGGTCCGCGCCTTGCGTTTGTTATGAGCCATGCGCTCGACCTCCGATCGGTCTGCGATGGTCCATTAGGCAGCTCGCTTGTTTTGCTCAACGCTTGCGAGAAACTCTCTGACGTGTTCTTGCGAGTAGAGAATGCGTCGACCGACCTTGAAGTGCGGAAGCTTGCCAGCCTTGCGCATGGCCCAAAGCGTGGTCACCGAAAGCCCCACTGCTTTCGCAAACTCGCGCTCCGTCATCGTCGCTCTTGCTCGACGGTCGACTTGTTTCGGTGCTGTTGTTTCCATTGGCCCCTTGCTTACCTCCGTATTTCTTCAAACTTCAATGCAGAGATTAACTAGAATTCAGCACACTACAAGCCCGCTTCAAAATGAAGAGTTGAACCGATCCGGAAAGGCGGCGAAATCAGATCGCTTTAAGTGGTTGAGTTGAACCGATCCGATTTTAGAGTCGTGAGGCGTGTCCTTCGAGCATCCAGCGAAAGGTCGCAGGTTCGACCCCTGCCGCGGGTACCACCCTTTTCATTATCTGCTATCGCGCGCTTCGACCTCCGGCGTTAGTTTCCGAACTGGTTTGGTTCATACATTTTCCTCCGGTTCGCGGGAAAATGCTCCGTGGCCTACCGTAGAACTGCACATCCACGCCCTGCAGTTTACAAGGGAGGACGCGACCTAAGCATTCTTTTGGACGTGCGGAGTGCTTTCAACTCACCGTCCGAGCAGGGGTGTCTCCGATACAACTTGCAGGTCGATCAGGGCGTAAAGACGACGATCCACCTGCATGAAGACGGCTGCCTTTTTCGCGGGGATGACTTTTTCAAAGATTGGAATGTACCTCTGCCGCGTTTGTGCTATCTGGACCAGAGCGTCGGCCCATCGCTTCATCAAAGCACTTGATTCAGCGTCCGTGATCGTTTTTTGCTTAGCAGCATATTCCTTCACCGATCCATAAAACTCATCATAGACCTTCGTTATATCAGCAATGTATTGATCATAGACCGGCCAAAATTTGGTGGCTTCCGTCTCAGTCAGCGGCACGTTCAGCGCTATTAGCTGTTTCTTCTCCCCTCGCAAATCACGGCGCAGCAAATCAATGTCCCTTACAGGTTCGACGCCCGTGGGCGTTTCCTTTTGGGCAAATGTAATCCTGGTTGCCGTCGTGAATGCCAATGCTAGAACACAACATGAAAATACTAACTTCATCATGCATCCCCTTTCATGATTGTTAATTGCGAAATGCTATGGCCCGCGGTGCTGCCAGATAACTGTCAAAATTGACAGGATTCAGATTGAGTTAGGTGCTGGTGCGCAGCCTCCAAACACGTGGCAGGTACTGCCAGCGGAGCGGGAAATTGAGAAGGAACCAGTATTAGGTGTGTCTCTCTCCGGTTCGGCGTAACGGTGATCATCCCAGCAACTTCCTTCGAAGGGGCGTCCTTCGCGGCGAAAGGTCACAGGTTCGACCCTCTGCTGCGGGTACCATCAATCCCACAAATAGAAGATCCAACTCTCATTCCCCAATTCACGGTTTTTTGCTAGGCTTAGGCTCCCCCCGTCTCCAACAGACGCTCAAGACACTCATGAACACTGAAACCGGCGCCTCAGATGGACAGCGCACCGTTCTCGTCGTTGATGACTTCGACGACACACGTCTGCTCTTACGCACATGGTTCGAGAGAAGGGGCTTTCGCGTCGTTGAAGCGGAAAATGGAATCCAGGCCATCAATCGCGCCGAAACGGAGAGTCCTGATCTCATCATCATGGACATGCAGATGCCCTACCTCGATGGCCTTGCTGCCACACGTCGCATTCGGGAAGTAAAGAAACTTTGCTCGGTACCGATCGTGGCGGTTTCTGCTTATGGCGCCGACCAGTTTCGCGACCAAGCCTTAGCAGCGGGCTGTGATGAATATGTCTCTACGCCATTTGAACCGGCGGCACTCGAAGGAATAATCCGCGCGCTTGTGCACTAGGCCTGGAACTCCGTACCGGAAAGAGTGCGGCGTTCGGACCTTCATGACGACGCGCATTTATCTTCGGAAGCAGCGACTATGTTTGACATGGTCTAATCTTTAGTCTTAATTTTCGTTCGAGTATTCATTACCTGACCGACCAAGAGTCCCGCATGGTTCTGTTCTTCAATTCGCTAGGTTCAAACTGCATTCGCATTACATTGCTTCTGGCCTTCGTCGCTGTACCCGCATTTGCCCAACAATGCACGCAAAAAATCAGTGAAATGCCTCACGCTCCAGAGTTGTTGGGTTTTCATCTCGGCATGACAAAGGAGCAAGTCAAAGCTCGTGTGCCCCAGACAGTGTTCGGACGAGCGGACGATTTTGGGGTTTCGAAAACCACTATCAATCCCGACTTCGATTCACGAATCGACAAGATGAAGTTCGAAGGCGTCCGGAGTATCTCGCTCGATATGCTTGACGACCGTCTTACTTCACTTTGGATTGGCTACGACGAGACTTTCAAAGTGCATACAGTCGAAGATTTTGTGAGTGTGATTTCGCGGTCTTTGCAGGTTCCTTCGCAATGGTCATCCTGGAAGTCCAGAGGTCAACAACTCCGCTGCGCTGACTTTCAACTGATAGTCTCCACGCTAGCCGGCGGACCAACACTCCGTGTCATTGATGATGCTGCGAAAGAAGTCGTCGCGTCGCGTCGACAAGCGAAAGAGGAACAGGAATCCGCCGCCTCGATTTCCACGGATGGACCACCCACCGAGATATTTGGGGATAAACAGACCAGGACGTATTACTCGGCCGGCTGCCAACCAGCAAAGGAAATATCCGAAGCAAATAAGATCGCTTTCAAAACAACTGAAGAAGCTGAGAAGGCCGGATTCAAATTAGCTAAGAACTGCCATTGACCCCGGCTGAAAAGAACTGGAGGAGACAACGATGCTGAGAGAATTCAAGGAATTCATCGCCCGTGGAAATGTTGTCGACTTGGCTGTTGCAGTTGTAATTGGCGCCGCGTTTGGCAAAATCGTTACCTCGCTCGTTGAAGGCATTATCATGCCGCCAATTGGTTTGCTGCTAGGCAAAGCCGATTTCTCGAACCTTTTCATCGATCTGTCCAGGCAAAAACCTGTGTCGCTTGCGGACGCTCAGTTGAAGGGTCTGCCTGTTATTACTTATGGCGTATTTCTCAACGACATCATCAGCTTTCTCATTATCGCCCTCGCCGTGTTCCTCGTCGTCAAAACCGTCAACCGGTTACGCGCAACTCGCCCTCCGCCTCCCAACACGAAAGACTGTCCCTATTGTCTGACGGCCATTCCGCTCGCCGCGACTCGCTGTGCCTCGTGTTGTTCAGACGTGCCCACCGCTGCGGACACTTCGGTGCAGTAGCCCGACTGTCAAGGAGGTCTCTCGCGCGTCGCCCATGTATTCAAGTCCTTCTTCACGCTCGCGGCTATCGCACCGGTAGGACGTATGAGCCTTGTTCGAGTCGTCCAGGGTATGTAGGGATGTATCTATGGCATTCCAATAGGCCGCTTGGCTGCGAACCTAAGACGCTCTTTCTCTCTTCTGATAGAATTCTCGCCTATGCGCGAATGCCCCCGCTGCGAAGTTTGTTATGAAGACGATGTATTGACCTGCCCGCAAGACGAAGCAAACACCAAGTACACTTTGCCCGGAACACGACTGCTCGCCTCACGCTATCTTCTTGAGAAACGACTTGGCCGAGGCGCAATGGGTCAGGTTTACCTCGCTCGCGATCAGAACCTTCTTACGCGGCGAGTTGCTGTGAAGACAGTTCGTCCTGACATTCTCAACGACGAAGACTTACGGGAAGGAGAAGCAATTGCTCGGTTCGAGCGTGAGGCTCGGTCGGCCGCTTCCATTCGCCATCCTAACGTTGTAGACGTTACGGATTTTGGGAAGAGCCCCGACGGCGTCTTCTTTCTTGTTATGGAGTACGTAGAAGGCGAGACTCTGTATCACCTGCTGCGTCGCGAAGGCACAGTGAACCCTCAAAGAGCCGCAAACATAATGCGTCAGGTTGTCGCTGGCGTGGAGGCTGCACACGATGCAGGAATACTCCATCGAGACCTGAAGCCTGCAAACATCTTTTTGATGCAGCAACGGCGGAGGAACACCGGCGAAGATGGTTTTGTGAAGGTTGGGGATTTTGGTCTTGCGAAGATCGTGAACGCCGATCGGTCCGATGTCACGTCAGCAAGTGGTCCGGCATCCAGGGGAATCATCGGAACACCCGAATACATGGCGCCCGAGCAAATGCAACCCGACGTTCAAGTCGACCCCCGTGCCGACATCTATGCCCTGGGAACAATCGCCTACCATATGTTAGGCGGGCGACCGCCTTTCACCGGCAACATCACTCAATTAATTGCGCAAAAACTAACCCAGGCACCACCTGCGTTATCGACTCTGCGTTCAGACGTTAGTCCTGAGTTGGAAGCGGCGATCATGAAAGCGCTGGCCGTTGACGCGAACGACCGTCCGGCTAATGCGAGTGAATGGTTCGAAGGGGTTGCTGCAGCCGTATCAGCAAAGTCGAATGAACAGAAGCGCGGTGATTCACGGCTCGTGATCATGGCGCCCTCCGGTTCTGAAGTGTACGTAGACGATGAAAGATATGGGAGTGTTGGTCGCTCGGGTCGGGTCATTCTCACTTCACTCGCTCCAGGACAGCATGTGCTCAGGGTGTCAAAATCGGGCGAACCTGACGATGAGCGGGTGATCGAGATCCGCGGCGATGTTGCCGAGCAAATCATCGAGGCCCAACTCAAGATCGGACCATCGAGTAATCAGTTGTCCCCCTCACGTGGTGGAAGTCTGGACAGCAAGACTGGTGCACATTCCACAACGCTGGTGGTTGTCATGTGTACCAAGTGCCACTCGCGGTTTGCCGAGGGCGTCAAATTTTGCGGTCGCTGCGGCAATACAACATTCGAGTCCGTCTCACCAGACGCCCAACCTCAGTTCCCCAGCTCTAGTGTCGGCGAAACTCCCAGCCGAATCACCTGTCCACGTTGTCAGCAAACCTATCCCCACACTATCAAGTTCTGTGGTCGCTGCGGTATTCCCATCGGAAGTGCAGCGCTCGATTGGCGTTCACCGAAACCCGTCGAAGTGTTTTGTCGCGGGTGTAGAACCAGTTATCCCGCTGGAACCAAATTCTGTGGGCGCTGCGGTAAGGCCATCAGCCCTTGAGCCAATCCTAACTTTACTTATAATCTGTGCAGTCAGATCAGAATCATTGCTCATATATCATTTGGCATTTATCAGTTGTCATCTGAAGCAACCCTCCTGGGAGCCATGCTGTGATTTGTCACTGGTTGGTTCTGATTTGGTTGAAAACGCCAGCGAAACATCTGGAGGATCCAATTACCTCCCGCGGATTCGGATAGCTAAACCACTACGGGACAAACGGTGAAGATGCACGCGACTTCCACGACCGCACCCCTTCAATGACAAATGAGAAATGTCAAATGATATATGGAAAATGATTCTTCTTTTGCACACTCGTATTTTTCTAACTGTAACCGAGTAACCAAATGAAACGCTGCCCCACCTGCAATCGCACGTACACCGATCTTTCGTTGAATTTTTGTCTTGACGATGGAACTCCTCTGGTTAGTGATGCACCTCCCCTATCGGACCCAAATGCGACCATTAGATATCCTGCGGCCCGAGATACAATTGAGCCGCCCCCGACGGAGATCTATCGACCCGAAACACCTTATGTAAGTCAGCGACCACCGGCGCCTCCGCCAACACCCCAACAGTGGTCGCCAAAACCTTATGCAGCTCCGCGGAAGAAGTCGAATGCGATTTGGTGGATCCTCGGTGGACTCGCCGCACTTGCAGTCATCGGTATAGGCCTGGTTGTGATGATCATCGCCCTGGCCAGCATCGGAGCGAGTACGAGCAACGTCAACTCCAACACGACGCGTACTGAGAATCGGAATACCAATGTCACAACGAACGCGAACAGCTCCAATTCCAATTCCAACAGTACTGCGAGTTTGCCGTCTGCTCTTTCCGATGATTTTAGTGAACAGAAATGGGGTGTAGGGAGTTCGCAGTACGGGAAGATTTGGTACGCTGACGACGAGTACCACATGAGTTCGAAAGAAAGAACCTTCGTCGTCATGTACGCGCCTTCTGACGACTACAGTACCGAAAATGCAACGGTCAAAGTTACTGCACGCAGCGTGGATGGCACAGCGCCATCAGCGGGCTTTGGTTTGATGGTCCATTGTGCGCAGTCAAAAGCCAAACACCTGGAAGATTATGCCTTGCTCATTTATCCAAGTAGCGAGCCTGAATATGAAGTCATCATGCACAAGGACGGAAACCAATCGTCACTGGTTTCCAGGACAAAATCCAGCGCAATTCGATCCGGCACGAGTCCCAATCAACTGGAAATAAGGATCAAAGGTAGTGAGTTATCTTTCCATGTAAACGGCCAGTACCTAACTCGTATCACAGATACTGAGAACTACAAGCGCGGCCGCGCCGGCTTATACACCAGCGACGTCACCGAAGTTGCGTTTGATGATCTCGAAATCAAACGCTAGCTTTCTCAAGTTCGATAACTTCACCTTGTCGTGTTTTGACCCGTGACGTTTTTCGCAAAACGAACACTTAATTTTGTCGGACATTCCGGCTCAACCACAATGCAGGTCAATCTCAAAGTAATAGCCGGGCCCTACAAGGGCCGTATCTTTTCTTTTACGCAACACGACAGTTTTCTGATTGGACGAAGTTCTGACGCCCACTTGTACCTGCCTGACGATCGTTTCTTTTCGCGCAACCATTGCCTACTTGAAATCAATCCGCCTCATTCCTTTCTACGTGATCTGGGGTCCACGAACGGAACTTTTGTTAATGGGAAACGAGTTAGAGATTCTTTTCTTGTGAACGGCGACCGGATTCAAGGCGGCGAAACGATTCTGGTAGTAGAGGTCACGACCAATGACGCACGTGACATCTCTGAAACTACGCAAGAGGCTCGTCCGCTACGTCCAGTGCTGGTAATGGTGGAATGCCTCAACTGCGGAAGGCGTGAGCAAGCGCAGGCTTCGGATGCTAATGAGCGCTTTACCTTTCTGTGCGAAGACTGTCGCATTGAGCTGAAACGTTCTCCCCAAGCGATACCGGGTTATGACACAGTCAAACTACTTGGTCGCGGTGGAATGGGTTGCGTAATGTTGGGTCGCGAGCAACAGACTGGACGAGCTGTTGCCATCAAGACTCTGCTCCCGGAATTCGCGGTCAGCGACAAGGCCATGCGACGGTTTATGCGTGAGATCGACGTCGCCGCCGCCCTAAAGCACAAGAACATTGTCGAGTTTATTGATCGCGGTACGCATAACGGAGTGGTTTACCTGGTGACTGAATTCGTCAACGGAGCGGATGCTTCAAAGCTCGCTGAAGCGCGTGGCGGCTGCCTTCCCTATCAAGACGCCATCTCGGTAATCTCACAATCGCTCGACGCTCTCTCATTTGCGCACGCGCAAGGGTACATTCATCGCGACTTCAAGGATCAGAATATTTTGATCGGAGGCACGTCGCCAAACCTGATTGCCAAGTTGACGGACTTTGGTCTGGCAAAGAGCTTTACTCACTCAGGGATGAGCGGCGTGACGATGGCTGGCGAGATGGCGGGTACGTTGGCCTACATGCCGCCCGAACAGCTACGCAACTTTCGCGATGTAAAGCCACAATCAGACATCTACGCCGTGGGCATGACTGCCTACAGTCTAATTTCCGGCCAGCTCGCGCTCGACCTAACGAAAAAGACAAGCGTCAACGACACAATCAGGGCAATCTTCGAACAACCAACCATTCCCTTACGCGAACGTGCATCACATGTTCCTCAACAAGTCTGCGACATCATTGACCGCGCTCTCGCGAAGGACCCGGCGCAGCGTTGGCAGTCAGCCGGCGCGATGCGTATGGCCCTTTTGCACGCGGTGGCAGGCTAGCCGTACTAAATTAATGCTTTACTTGAAGTCTAGTAGGGCCCCATAATACGGCCCCTCTGCCCGTATCGATGGCAGAGACACCGACAGCGCGGGCAAGAGCCCGCGTTTCGCATGAGGAGAGACCTAAATATGAGATCCATCTGGAAAGGTCACATACGCTTCCTGCTGGTAGCTATTCCGGTTCGTATCTATAACGCCCTCGAAACAAGCGAGAAGATTTCGTTCAATCAATTACACCGTGAGGACTACGGCCCAATCGGATATGACAAGCGCTGCAAGAAGTGCGGCGAAATCGTGTCTAACGATCAGATTACGAAAGGTTATCAGTACGAACCCGACCGCTATGCGATTGTCGAACCTGACGACATTGCAAAAATCAAGATCAAGACCACGAAAGCTGTCGACATCGTCGGCTTCGTCGACCGCGATGAGATACCGAGTACGTTTTACGATGCTCCTTACTTCGCGGGTCCCGACGGTTCCGTCTCTGAAAAGCCTTACGCGTTGTTGCGAGAGGTAATGAAGCAAACAGGCAAAGTTGCCGTTGGCAAAGTCGTGTTGCGAGATCGCGAAGACCTCGTCGCTGTTTTCCCCATGGAAGACGGGCTCGTGCTGCAGAAGCTCCACTATCCTCATGAGCTACGAAAGATGGAAGACGTTCCTGACCTTGAGGGTGCACAGAAACTGACGGCTCAGAAACTAAACAAGAACGAACTCAAGCTGGCAACGACGCTTGTGCAGGAGATGGTGACGACTCTCGCTGATATAGATACCGAAGACAACTACCATACAGCGTTGAGAAGCCTGATCGACTCGAAGATTAAAGGTAAAGAGATTGCGGAATTTGAAGTTGAAGAAGTTCCCAGACTTGATATTATGAGCGCGCTGAAGAAGAGCCTGCAGGCCTCAAATCGCAAACCGATGGTGAAGGCTCCGGCGACGGGAGCGGCCAAGAAGAAGCCTGAGATAACTCTTGTTAAGCCAAAGGCTGCAAAGAAGCGAAAGGCATCGTGAGTTCGCTCGCTAAAATTTGTCGGCGTTAATGAAAGATACAGGCACTAAGGTAATTTCCTTCCCCTCACCTGTCCCCTCAAAGGCGGACTATCAACGTGTCAAGTCTTCCTATTCCATCAAAGAGATCAAACAACTATTTGGTCTCAGCGAAAAAACTATCCGGCGCTGGACGGAGCAAGGAATTATCCAAGCTTCGTCGGCGTCTCAAACACCTGATTTTATTTACGATTTTCAAGCGCTGACGCAATTCCGGCGCGTGCGTGAACTGCGATCGCAAGGTCACAGCATCAGGCAAATCGAAGCTGAACTGCAGGGCCAGCTAAACCTGTTTCGGGCCGAAGTGGGTCGGTTGGCCAGGTTGCTGACTCCTTTTGAGGAAGCTTTACTCCTCCACGAACAGGGTGACCCGACAGCACCACAACACTATCTCGAAGCGATCAATGAAGGCGACAATGTAGCTGAGGCATACTGCAACCTCGGCATTATCAATCTCGAACAGGGACAAATTGCGCGGGCACTCGACAACTTCACTCTGTCTCTGAAAAGCGACCCGCGTCACGTCGAAGCGCATTACAATCTGGCCAATCTCTATTACGACGCCAGCGATCTACAGCTTGCCAAGCTCCACTACGAAGCAGCCGCACAAATTGAACCAGGCTTCTCACTCGTCTACTTCAATCTGTCGCTCGTCTATCACAAGCTCGGTGATCTAGCTGCTGCGTCAGCCACCCTCGAAAAATATCGGCAGCTCGAACCGGAAGATGAAGACATCGAAGTGCTCAACCAGCTGTTGAAGGCGATGAAGACACCGCCGCCGTTCAACCCCAAACACGAAAGTTAAAATCCCTTCACCTGGGAGGGTAGCTCCTGCCATGATCTCGAACGCTTGCGTGATTCGGTTGACCTATTGAAAAACGGATTATGAGCTTGATGGCGGTGGGCAGGACTGGATCGTAAGAAAGGTGAACGATCCGTCATACGTAGGTATCTTAGTCAAATCGCCAATATAGCTTGCTTTCCAGAATTGCCGGCGCGCCGAATAGAAAAATGCGGTCCACCCTTAGCGCATTCTCACGGTCCAGATTATAATCATGCCTCCCACTGCTATCCTTTCTTTACGAGGGAATAGCTCTAAGATAGATTTCGACCCGAACAAGGAGGCGCCCCTGATGTCAAAACCAACATGTCGGATTCTGTGTGTCGATGATCATCTCGACACCTCCGAAGTGCTGAAGCTTCTTCTTTCAGGCGAAGATTATGAGGTACACACAGCCTCAACCGTCGAAGAGGCATGCCAACTGGCAGCGGTGAACGAGTTCGATCTATACGTTCTCGACAAACGGTTACCTGATGGAACCGGTCTGGAGCTCTGCGAAAAGTTACTGCAAATCAGTCCCCAAGTCCCCTGCATCTTCTACACTGGCGATGCTTATGAAATCCATCGACGTGAGGCCATTGCAGCAGGAGCAACGGCTTACGTACCCAAACCACATATCGATGCACTCATCGACGCCGTTCATA
>JBKOYD010000150.1:0-6478 GCA_046725195.1 Acidobacteriota bacterium
TTCCTGCACTGCGCGAGAACGCGACGACGGGTGGCCACGGAGGGCCACCCCTACAAGGTTGCCATTGGTCGGGCCACCCGTCGTTGCCTAAGAAACACCTCCGACGAAATGTGCAAGTTCGGTAATCCTGCACTGCGCGGAGAATGCACTGCGCACGAACGCGACGACGGGTGGCCACGGAGGGCCACCCCTACAATATTGCTGAGTCGTAAATTAGCCACGCATGTCATTGCACCCCATCGGTAAACCAGTTCCTCGCAAGGAAGGTCGCAAGAAGGTTACAGGTCAAGCGTTGTACGTCGACGACTTGTCGTTTCCTGACATGCTTCATGGCGCCACAGTGCGTAGTCCGGTAGCGCGCGGAAAGATCAAGAACATCTACTTCGAAGGCGACATTCCATGGAATGAATTCACTGTCGTGACTGCCAAAGATATTCCCGGTGGAAACTACGTCGCTTTAATCCTCAACGACCAGCCCTATCTTGCCGATCGGCACGTCAATCATCCCGAAGAACCCGTCGTGCTGCTCGCTCACAAAGATAAGTATCTGCTGGAGGAAGCGCGCCGAAGCGTGAAGATAGAGATTGAGGAGCGACCGCCAATCTTTTCCTTGGAGGACTCACTCGCAAAGAAAGAGATCATTTGGGGTGATGACAACGTCTTCAAGAAATTCCTCGTTGACAAAGGAAACGTCGATGAAGCCTGGAACTCGGCTGCCTTGATAGTCGAAGGCGAATACGAAACCGGGGCCCAGGAACAACTCTATATCGAGAACAATGGCGCCATAGCTGTTGCTAATCCGGGCGAGGGGGTGACTGTCTGGGGGTCAATGCAGTGTCCCTACTACGTTCACAAAGCGCTGGTGAAGTTGTTCGATCTGCCCGAGGAAAAGATACGGATCATTCAGACGGAAACAGGTGGAGGCTTTGGCGGCAAGGAAGAATATCCGTCGTTAATTGCGGGGCATGCGGCGCTGCTCGCATGGAAATCGGGCAAGCCGGTAAAGCTGATATACGACCGCGCGGAAGACATGGTAGCCACAACGAAACGTCATCCCTCGCGTACGCGACACAGAACGGGGGTCACTAAGGACGGCAAGTTGCTCGCAATGGAGATCGACTTCGTGATTGACGGCGGTGCGTATTGCACTCTGTCGCCTGTGGTGCTTTCACGCGGTACGATTCACGCTGCAGGTCCATATGTCTGTCCAAACGTGAGAATTCACAGCCGCGCACTTGCTACAAACGTTCCGCCTCACGGTGCGTTTCGAGGATTCGGCGCGCCGCAGAGTATCTTCGCGCTTGAAAGGCATATGGATAAGGTAGCGCAGGCGGTTGGGCTAACTCCGGACGAGCTTCGTCGTCGCAACTTCATCCACGAAGGTGAGACTACCGCTACGAGTCAGACGATCCGCGAGCGAGTGGAGATGAACCAGCTGCTCGACCGAGCCTTGCAATTAAGTGACTATCACGTCAAGCGTGAGCAGTTCGCACTCCACAACCAGTCTGCGAGAATTAAGAAAGGGATTGGCTTCGCTTCGTTTATGCATGGCGCCGGATTCACGGGTTCCGGCGAAGTTTATTTGCAATCAGTGGTTGGCGCAGAAGCTACTTCCGAAGGAAGAGTTCAGATACTTGCGGCCAGTACTGAGATCGGTCAAGGCACCAACACGATCTTCTCGCAAATTGCTTCTGAGGCACTCGGTCTCGATTTCGACATGATTGACGTCATGCAGCCGGACACAGGACGAGTGCCGAACAGCGGGCCTACGGTCGCCTCGCGTACATCGATGGTTGTTGGCAAACTCGTCGAATCCGCAGTGTTAGGGTTGAAACAGACGCTGATAGGTAGTGGGTTATTGAATGATGGTTATACGCCGTCAGAATTTCAAAAAGCCTCTGCCAGATACATTGAGAACCATGGTCCATTGAAAACCTCAGCTACCTATCAACCGCCACCGAATGTCCATTGGGACGATGAGAAGTATCAGGGCGACGCATATGGCGCCTTTGCGTGGGCGGTCTATGTTGCCGAGGTTTCCTTTGATCAGCTGACCTATGAAGCACGTGTCGAAGATTTCGTCGCAGTACAGGAAGTTGGGCGCGTAATTAACCCAGTGTTGGCGAGCGGGCAAATTGAAGGCGGCGTGGCGCAAGCTATTGGTTTTACATTATTCGAAAACGTAGTCTGGAAGGACGGTCGCATGGCAAATAACCAGATGACCAACTACATCATTCCGACTCCAGCCGACATTCCTCCGATTCGTGTTTTCTTTGAAGAGAACCCTTACGCATACGGACCAGGTGGAGCAAAAGGAATTGGCGAATTACCGATGGACGGAGTAGCACCCGCCATACTCAATGCAATTGAGAATGCGACAGGCGTCAGTTTCAATCAAATACCGTTGATGCCGGAGATCTTGATGGAAGGTGTGAATGAGACCAGAAATGAACGAGTCGAGTAGTGGTAAGAACACAATTCAGGTGAGCTGTGTCGTTAATGGTCAACCGCTCACGCTCGACGTTTTCCCGATGGCACGTCTGCTTGACGTGCTGCGAGAAGAGCTCCATCTCTCTGGAACAAAAGAAGGTTGCGGTGAAGGTGAGTGTGGCGCTTGTACGGTTCTCATCGATGGTCAAATTGTGACCAGTTGTCTGGTGCCGATCGCCCAGGTAATAGGTGCAGAGATCACCACCATCGAAGGCGTCGCGAAAGCGGATCAGTTGCATGCGGTGCAGCAGGCGTTCATCGATTACGGTGGCGCGCAGTGCGGGATTTGTACTCCTGGAATGGTTTTGGCGGCCGTTGATCTTCTTCACCGCAATCCCGCACCTTCCGAAGCAGACGTTCGGTATGGACTTGCCGGGAATCTTTGTCGCTGCACTGGTTACATGAGGATATTTGAGTCAGTGGTTCGTGCTTACCAGAAATAAGAATGAGAGGCTCAGTTCCAAAGTATCAAATGACCTCACCGGCCTCACTCGCTGATGCTCTGATTCTTCTCTCGCGCGAGCCGGGATTCTGGAAACCATTCGCTGGTGGCACCGACCTGATGGTGATGCTCGAAGCAGGAAAACTTCCGCATCTCAACTACATCAACCTCTGGCACCTGGACGAACTACGAGGTATTGAGATCACTGACAGTCACGTCACGCTCGGGGCGCTCACGACCTACACAGAAGTTCAAACCAATTCAATCTTGCGGCACGAGTTCCCTATGCTTTGTCAGGCTGCGAGTGAAACAGGCGGTTTGGCGATTCAGAATCGTGGTACGCTTGGCGGCAACATCGTTAATGCTTCTCCAGCAGCTGACTCGCCACCAGCGTTGTTAGCTTACGATGCTGAAATTGAACTGACATCGACTCGGAGTTCGCGTTGGCTGCTCTATCACGGCTTTCATACGGGCTACAAGCAGATGCAAATTCGTCCGGAGGAACTGCTCACCCGCATTCGCTTGCCAAGAAGATTTGCTGGCTGGACGAATTACTATCGCAAGGTGGGTACGCGGAAGGCCCAGGCTATCTCTAAAGTATGCTTCGCAGCGGTAGGCCTTACTGACAGAAATAACATCCACGACTTGAGGCTTGTTTTTGGAAGCGTGGCTCCTATTATTATTCGTTGTGTGCATACAGAGGACGAATGTCGCGGTAAAAGAGTCGACGACGTGTTAATCGATGCAGCGAAAAAGAGTCTAACGCAGGAGATTTCGCCAATCGACGACATTCGATCAACAGCCATGTATCGTCTGCGTGTGGCGACAAACCTACTCGCAGATTTCATATCGACATTAAAAGCACAAAACTGATTCCCAAAAAATCAGCAAGCGAACGAATTCGAAACTTTCTTTTTCGCATACCAATCACGCGTCGAACGTTTCCAGGTGCACAACTCTGAATCCCGTAGATTCAATCAATAAGTAAGATGATCCTCTCCGTACAAGGAAAAACTAAATGACAAACGCCCCGCAGATCTCTTTTCAACCGAACGCAGTTGAGCCAGTTGAATGCATAAAGGCTGGGTGGAACCTGGTGAAAGATAGGTACTGGTTGTTTGTTGGCATGTGCATTGTGGGAATGCTGATCGGGTCAGCCGTACCGATGGGTATATTGATGGGACCAATGATGTGCGGGCTGTATCTGTCCTTTTTTTCAAAACGACGTGGACAGCCATTTGAATTCGGAACCCTCTTCAAAGGATTTGATTACTTCGGTCCAAGTGTCGTCGCCACTCTGCTTCATGTGCTTCCAATAATGGCAGTAATTGTTCCTGCTTACTTTCTTTTTTACATTGGGTTCTTTGTAACGATGGCGACGCAGGGTAACGAGCCTAATCCGGCGGCAATGTTTGGTGTCTTAGCTATGTTCGGGGTCTTCTGGCTGGTGATG
Organism: Acidobacteriota bacterium; assembly: GCA_046725195.1. Lineage (GTDB taxonomy): Bacteria > Acidobacteriota > Blastocatellia > Pyrinomonadales > Pyrinomonadaceae > PSRF01. The sequence continues at coordinate 4,386 of JBKOYD010000150.1, forward strand.
ATCGTTGTAATAATCGTGGTATCCACTGGATTCATCTTTAGTTATCCACTAATTGTTGACCGCGGTATGCAAGGGTTCGACGCGGTGAAGCTAAGCTTTAAAGCAGCAATTGCTAATTTCTGGCGCCTGCTTGGGATGCAATTGATTGCTTTTCTCTTAGGTCTTGGTGGCGTGTTGCTGTGTTATGTAGGTCTCTTTCTCGTTTTTCCCATTTCCTATGCCGCCGTCGCGGCAGCTTATGAACAAGTCTTTGGACTCCGCGATTCAAGCGAAATGGTGTCAAACCTTCCGCCGCCACCGCCATCTTTCTAGACTGTGACAATGGCGACGCCTGATCTCATCATTCGGGGACGGATCGTCGTGTTACCAGACGCGATCGGACCTCGATCGCTTCATATTCTCGACGGACGAATCTTGTCGGTTCGGGAATTTGATGAAGTGTCTTCAGAGTGTGAACTGATCGAAGCTGACGAAGGTTCTGTGGTCATGCCGGGGTTAGTGGATACACACGTTCACATCAACAGTCCGGGACGTACTGAATGGGAGGGATTTTCGACTGCAACACTTGCAGCGTCCGCGGGTGGCGTTACCACTCTGATCGACATGCCTCTCAACTCAATTCCTCCGACCACGACTGTAGCCGGTTTGAAGAAAAAATTGGAGACCGCAAGAGGAACTGCCTACGTCGATCTTGGATTCTGGGGTGGTCTCGTCCCGGGAAACACTGGTGAGCTTGAAGGATTGATGGAGAGCGGCGTCGTCGGCTTTAAGTGCTTCTTAGTTCCCTCAGGCGTGGATGAGTTCCCTCACGTAACTGAGAAAGACTTGCGGGAAGTGATGCCGGAACTAAATCGGCTTGGAGCCTTACTAATAGTTCATGCTGAATTGCCTGGGCCGATAGATCGGGCGGGTATTCCTTTGGACCACTCGGGAAGCTCTGAATATCAGACCTTTCTTGCTTCACGGCCGCGAGCAGCTGAAAACGAAGCGGTTGAATTGATGATTCGGTTAAGCCGCGAATTCAACACGCCAGTGCATATTGTTCATCTTTCATCGGCGGAAGCTGTACCAATACTCAGCCGGGCTCAGGCCGCTGGAGTGAAAATCACTGCTGAGACATGCCCTCATTACCTTCATTTTGCAGCAGAAGAGATTCCTGACGGTGCGACTCAGTTCAAATGTTGTCCACCAATTCGCGAGCGTGAGAATCGTGAAAAACTTTGGGAGGCGCTGCGCCGCGAGACTATCGATATGATCGTGTCGGACCACTCACCTTGTCCAGGAGGTATGAAACTGCTTGAGAGTGGCGACTTTCTTAATGCGTGGGGCGGCATCGCGTCATTACAACTCCGTTTGCCTGTAATCTGGACTGAAGTAAGTCGCCGCGGGTTCTCTTTGCAAGATCTCACGAAGTGGCTTTGTAGTAATCCGGCAAAGCAGGTGTCGCTGCATCATCGAAAGGGTTCGATCGCCGTGGGTTGTGACGCCGATCTGGTTATCTGGAACCCAAACGAGGAATTTCGAGTCGACTCAGAAGCGTTGTATCACCGCCATAAGATCACGCCTTATCAGGGTGAGAGGTTGAATGGTGTTGTGAAACAAACTTTTCTCCGGGGAAAAAGGATTTATGATGGAAGTGCGGTTGGGACAAAACCGAGTGGAACCATTCTTTTAAAAGAGGTTAGTCACGAAGAAGCAAAGAACACAAAACGAGAAAGAACTGATTGAATTTGTTCCTTTTGTGCCTTATTGTGGATCACAGCAACTACACACTTCACAACAACCAATAAGGCACGAAAGGAAATAGGACAATGGCGACCGATCCTCACAGCGGTAGTATCTTCACCCTTTGTGACGTAGTACGAGAAACTAGTTTTGAAATTCATAAATACTTGCGGAGTGGATTCGGGGAAAAGATTTACGAAAACGCTCTGTTTCATCGCCTTCTTAAAAAGGGTACCAAGGTTGAGCAGCAACAGCGGATGAAGGTCTTTGACGAGGATGGAACCTTTTTGGGCTTGCTTAAGGCAGACTTACTCGTTGATAAGCGGCTCATTTGTGAGATCAAGGGTTGTACCACCTTGGTTGATGCA
>JBKOYD010000031.1:0-35130 GCA_046725195.1 Acidobacteriota bacterium
GGTCAACGATACGGTGCACGACGCTCACCTTATTTGTTGTCATGCATCGCTATGTCTGATGTCACCGCGATTCGTGATGCGCGTGGTTGACCCGACGCTACCGCGTTACGGTACTGACCTCATGACACTATGTTGCGTAAACTATCACTGAATGCTGAACTTCTCGCTGAGGCCACCCACCATTACTTCAAACTCACCGGCCTCTAAGACGGGCTTATTGTTGGTTCCAATAAACGAAAGATCTTCAGGTCGGAGTGTGAACGTAAGAGTACGACTTTGTCCTGGCACAAGAGAGATCTTCGCGAAACGACGCACTCTTTTGCCCGGCGGTGAAAGTGAAGCTACTACGTCGCGGACGTAAACGATAACGGTCTCCTTACCCGCACGTTGGCCCTTATTGGTTACTGACACGCTGACCTTCACTTCTCCGTTCATCGATGAAGTCCTGGGGTTCACTTGAAGATTGCTGTAACCAAATGTGGTGTAACTCAACCCACTACCGAACTCGAACTGCGGACTGAACGCCGTGTTGCCGTAACTAGTGTTCTCGGTCTCGAAGAGTTTGTGATCGTAGGTAATCAGACCGTTTGGTGTGCGTGGATAGCTGTAAGGGAGTTTTCCATTAGGGTTGTAATCGCCGAAAAGCACGTCTGCGATTGCAGTACCGCCTTCGTTGCTCGGATTGTAGGCCAGCAGAATTCCTTTGGCTCCGTCCACAATGCGATTGATGATGCGCGGACGTCCCTGGACTAGTACGAGCACGACAGATTTTCCTGTCGCTTCGATCTTTTCGGCCAATCTCAGCTGCGGCTCACTGAGTGTGAGGTCGGTGATATTGCCGGGCGTTTCCGTGTAGGACGATTCACCGATACAAACGACTACCACCTCAGCGTCCTGTGCAGCTCGAACCGCAGCATCGATGTCGATCTCCTTTTCGAACGAGACGCCTGGCTCGTATGTAACTTTATCTCCAGCCTTGGCTCGAATCGCCTGAAGGACTGTTGGTCGATCTTTTGGATAGAGTGCGGCGTTGTTGCCCTGCCAAACATAAGTCCAGCCATTGCTCAACGGAATTAAGCTATCCGCCGTGGGCCCTGTCACGAGAACTCGTCGATCTTTGGTCAACGGAAGGACAGAGTTTTCATTCTTCAGTAACGTCAGCGACTCTCGCGCAGCCTCCAAAGCCAAGGCCTGCGATCCAGCGGCGGCAAAATTCTTCTTCAGAGATGTATCGGGCATCGGGTGATCAAATAATCCCAACTCATATTTCACCAGAAGAATTCTGCTCACTGCCTCGTCTATGCGCGACATAGGTACTTTACCTTCCTTCACAAGTTGAAGCAGAAGATCACTAAAACTGTAGTCGCTCGGCACCATACTCATGTCGACACCCGCCATGATCGACAGTCGCGTTGCTTCCTTCTCATCTGCCGCGACGCGCCATTCAGTAATAAGCTTCTTAATGTCCTGCCAGTCGGAGACGACAAAGCCGTCGAACCCCAGTTCATTGCGAAGGATGTCCGTCAATAAGTGACGATTGATGTGCCCCGGAACGCCATTGACCTCAGCCGAGTTCACCATCACGGTTCGCGCACCAGCCTTCACGGCAGCGGCAAACGGCGTCAGGAAGTATTCGCGCATGTAGTTTTCCGGTATCCACGCGGGAGTACGATCGCGTCCGGTTAAGGGAAAGCTGTAACCGACGTAGTGCTTCAGAGACGTGGCAACGTGGTTCGGGGAAGAGACGTCCGTGCCCTCAATCCCGCGGACGAATGCGACTCCCATGACCTTTGCCAGGTAGGGATCTTCACCAAAGGTCTCCCAGAAGCGAGGCCACAATGGTTGACGACCCAGATCGAGTACTGGCGAAAACGTCCATGGAATTCCGGCGGCTCGTGTTTCTGCAGCGGAGATCTCAGCGCCGCGTTGCATCAACGCTGGATTCCAGGTTGCGGCCATTCCAATTTCCTGCGGGAACAGGGTGGATCCCTGGACGTAGTTTGCCCCATGAATCGAATCAATGCCGTAAATAACAGGTATCTTCAGGCGTGTACGCTGGCTTGCGTCATGAATCGCGCGGAGGATCTCATGCCACTTGTCGATCGTTAGGGCCTGGTCTTTCACGTTAAGAATCGAGCCAGCTCCGTATTTGACGACGGCCTTCTCGAGTTTTTCGGGGTCGATCTGGATGTTGTCGCCTTCGCCTTTCGTAATCATTCCAATCTCGAGCTGTGTCATCTGGCCGACTTTTTCTTCTGGCGTCATGCGGCCGATGAGCGCTGAGATGTCGCTACTGTAGTTTCGTTTAGGGCGTGGTCTGACGCTGACCCGTTGAAAGAAGAGGTCACTGTCTTCAACGTCGGTAGCCAAGGGTTGCATGGTTGGGGCGGAGGCGCTTAAAGTTTGTTGTATAGCCGGACAAAAGCTCTGAAAACACAGCGCAAGAGTCAAAACATACAAGCAAGGTTTCATTGGGTTTATTTCCCTTGTCGAGTCGGAATGAAGGAAACGGCGGAGCAATTCTTCGTTACGTAGACCAAATTTTCAAGTCTAAAACGATGCGTGGCGTGAGCCGTTCCTGACGTGTTTCAATCAGAGACCTTATACTCCCAGATAAATCGGCCAACCTGGATTGTCCCTTTTCCGTTTATTGCGGGAGTTATCAGCAGCGAAGTGACCAGGCTTCGCTTGCGATTGATGTGAGCCTCGACGTCTCCAATAGCATCGCCGCTCGATGCGCGATAGAAGCTGACTCGAATCGTATCGTTCGCGGTTCTCTGATAGCCAAAAACATATTCCCCAGGCTGTAACGTTATATCACCTAGTTTCAATGATACCTGGGTTATAAAGAAATGAGAGTATTTGCCTTCAGCCGAATAGCCCGCAGTGATCATTACGACCCCGGCAATAAACTTTCCTTTTCCGTCAGTGACTCCAGAAGCAGTACGAAATTCTGTCTCGATATTTTCTTTAACGACAGGAGCACGGGTGGGGATTAGTTTTCGCAATTCCTGAGATGTGACGGTTCTCCAGCGTGCGGGCGCTGCGAAGAGTGAGGCGGCGAAGAGCAATGGTCCTAACAGAATTGCAGTGAAGCGCTTCAAGTTTCTCATTGTAATTTCATTATTAATTACACTACTTTTACGAAATGTTAAAGTGTCAGCACAACGCATCACTCGTAGCCATCGCTGGAATCCCTGTTAATGCCTAACTGTTCAAACAGCATTAGTCTCAAACTCTTGATCGGCGTCTTTACTCTGCCGCTGCTCTTTGCCGCGCGAGCACATGCGCTTGATCCGAATCGAAGTTTGAGTGAGTTCGGCCAGCAGGTTTGGCTGACAGAGAATGGTCTACCACAGAATAGTGTTCAGGCGATAACGCAAACACGCGACGGTTATCTTTGGATTGGTACTCAGGAGGGGTTGGCGAGGTTCAATGGAGTCGGGTTTGTCATCTTCGACAAAGAAAATACTCCGCAGCTAAAAAGTAATGACATTCGGGCGCTCCTGGAAGACCGCAGTGGTGCTCTCTGGATCAGTACCTCATACGGTTTGGTAAAGATGCAGAATGGGACCTTCACTTCTTTTACAACGGCCGAAGGTCTGCCGGACAACAACATTGGCTCATTGGCGGAAGCCCGGGACGGAACCATCTGGATCGCAACTGCAGCCGGGTTAGCTCGTTACTTAAACACGTCGATCTCAAGCTTTCCGCTGACTGTTGAAAGTGCTGACAACATCCAGGCTGTTTTTCAGGATCGATCCGGGGTGCTGTGGATCGGCACCACTGATGGGGTGATCTGTCTTAAAGAGGATCGGATTATTACGACAAAAGCAACGCAGGATTTGGCGGGCCACAGTGTTAGCGCTGTCGTGCAGGATAAGAGCGGACGAATCTGGTTCGGAACCAATAACGGTCTGCAATCTTACGACGGCGAGTACGTCGTGACGTATACCACGAAAAATGGTTTGCCCGACAATCGCATTAACTACCTTTCAGCCGACAAAGCAGGTTCCGTTTGGATAGGTACCAGCAACGGACTCGTTCGTTTAAGGCTCGACAATCAACCAAACTTTTCGGTGGCTGAAGGTCTTTCAAGCAATCTAATTCTGTCGGTCTTTGAAGATCGCGAGGGCAGCCTGTGGGTTGGCACCGAATCCGGTGGCCTAATTCTCTTAAGAGACAAGAAATTTACTACCCTCACTACAAGAAACGGCCTGGCTAGCGATCTCGTGAAGGCTATCTATCAGGACAAGTCGGGCGCCATCTGGATTGGAACGAACGGTGGTGGCTTGAGTGTTTTGATGGACGGAAAAGTGAAGAACTTTACTACCAAAGATGGCCTTTCCAGCAATGTGGTGTTGTCGCTCTTCGGAGACAACAAAGGAACATTATGGATCGGCACTCCAGACGGATTGAGTGAATTCAAGGATGGTCGATTTAGAACACTGACAGTTGCAGAGGGGCTATCGAGTGATCTCGTGCGCTCAATCTTTGTCGACCGTAGTGGCGGCGCGTGGATAGGAACGCGCAATGGCTTGAATAGCATTAAGGACGGGAAGTTCCTAACGTTCACAACCAGGGATGGTTTGGCGAACGACTTTATTGGAGCGATCTTCGAAGATTTAAGTGGTAGCTTGTGGGTCGGCACTCGCGGCGGGTTGAGCGAATTTAAGAACGGAAGATTCACCAACTTCACCACGAAGGACGGATTGTCCAGTGATGTGATCACCTCTCTGCATGAAGATAAGGAACACAACATCTGGATCGGAACCAATGGTGGTGGCTTGAATCGGTTGCGCAACGGTCGTTTTGCTTCTTACTCAACGCGTAATGGCCTCCTGGATAATGTTATCTATCGCATTCTTGAAGATGCACAGCAGAATCTCTGGTTCAGTTCGCCGAAAGGAATTTTCAAGATTGGTCTAAATGAATTGAACGAATTTGCGGAAGGTCGGATTCAATACTTGAACTCGACTTCGTATGGAACATCTGACGGAATGTTAACGCGTGAGTGTAGTGGGGGTGGTTATCCCGCTGGTTGGAAGAGTAGTGATGGCAAGCTCTGGTTCTCGACGATCAAAGGAGTAGCAATGATCGATCCGAGCAACACTCAACTCAATCGCGAACCGCCTCCGGTCGTAATCGAACAGGTCCGCATTAATGATAGACCGGTAGCGACTAACAGCGGGATTCAACTGCCTCCCGGCACAACGCGCCTGGATTTCTATTACACTGCCTTGAGCTTTGTTGCTCCAGACAAAGTGAGATTCAAATACAAGCTGGAAGGATTTGATCCGGATTGGATCGACGGTGGTACGCAGCGAGCTGCTTTCTACACCAATCTAAGGCCGGGGAATTACAGTTTTCGGGTGATAGCGTCGAACAATGACGGCGTTTGGAACCAGCAGGGTGCGACGTTTCAGCTTTACCTCAAGCCCCACTTCTACCAGACGTATTGGTTCTATGGGCTTCTAGTTCTAGCCTTGGCCTTCGTTGCCTGGCAAATTTACCAACTGCGTGTCCGCAGAATGAGAGCACAATTCGATGCTGTGCTGGCTGAGCGCACGCGAATTGCTCGAGAAATTCACGATAACCTGGCCCAGGAGATGTTGGGTATATCCGTTCAGCTTGAAGTCGTTGCGCGTACGATGCCCCCAGGCGCTGAAGTTGCGAGAAACCACTTGGACCGTGTTCGTATGTTGGTGCGTCATGGGATTGCTGAAGCCAGAAGGTACGTTTGGGATTTGCGTTCACAGGCGCTTGACAATGCCGATTTGCCGACGGCCCTAACCGAAACGGTTCGACGCCTAACTGCAGATGCTGCTATCGACGCGCAAGTGCATGTTAAGGGAATGTTCAGGCAGTTGCCTCGATCTGTGGAGGACAATCTGTTGCGCATTGGTCAGGAAGCGATTAACAATGCGGTGCTCCATGCAAATCCCAAGCATCTTCTCGTTAACCTGACTTTCGACGTTCGCCGTGTTCAGTTGAGCGTGCGCGACGACGGCAGAGGCTTCGATCAAAAGACGGTAGAAAGCAACGGACATTTCGGTCTTGTCGGGATGCGCGAGCGGGCCCAGCGAATGGGCGGAACGCTTAGTATTGAAAGCTCCCCTGAAACAGGAACGGAGATACTGGTTGATGTGCCTATAACAAGTTGACGGACGCGACAACAGATGGGTGATAACAAGATTCGCATTGTAGTAATCGACGATCAGGCGGTTGTTCGTCAGGGCTTCGTCGCTTTAATCAATACAGTTGCAGACATGGAGGTAGTAGCCGAGGGAACTAACGGACAGCAGGCGATTGATCTCTACCGAGAACACAAACCTGACGTCATGTTGATTGACTTGCGAATGCCCGTTCTCAGTGGAGTGGAGGCAATCGCTGCGATACGCCGGGAGTTTCCCGCTGCTCGCGTCATCGTTCTTACAACCTACGATGGCGACGAGGATATCTACCGCTCCCTGCAGGCTGGCGCACAGGGTTACCTGCTCAAGGATGTATTTTTTGAAGACCTGGAAGAGGCGATTAGAAAAGTCCACGGCGGCTCACGGCGCATTCCCGCGGAGGTTGCAGAACGACTAGCTGAGCGTATGAGTGGATCAAATCTGACGGGAAGGGAACTTGAAGTACTCCAACAGATCGTTGCCGGAAAAAGCAATAAGGAAATTGGCAGTCGACTGAATATCAGCGAAGCTACGGTAAAGAGTCACATCAACAACATCCTTAGCAAACTCGGGGTGTCAGATCGCACACAAGCTGCGACCACGGCGCTACAGCGAGGCATTGTCCACCTGCGTTAGCAGACCTCCAACTAAAGTTGGATATTAGAATCAACCAACGGTCTCGTGACCCAAACGGCCTCGAGTGGTACCTTTCACCCCGTTGCAGACGAATTATGGTCCCGAGCTGGGGCGATTCAGGGCTTCCTTCCTAACTTTGTTGCAGACCTAGACACCCCTGATTGGCCTGATTAATAACAGTTCGGGACCAACCTCCATTTAATAACAGACGAGAAAGTTGTTCGTAGTTTCCAGTTGGTCCACTGTGCTGACGCCTGTGCCTGCATGCTTTGGTTTTCCTGATCGTGGAGACCCGCCGCATCCGCACATTTGTTGGCATTAGCTCAAGAGTCGGGAGACGGACAATGAGTTCACGGAAACAAATAAATACCGCAATCAGGATCGGTCTTGTTTTGTCGCTCTGTGCGTTTGCGCTGACCTGCGTTTCGTCAGTCTCATGCTATGGGCAGCAAGCGGCAACAGCCACGTTGAGTGGACGGGTTGTGGATCGAAATCAAGCCGCTATTGCCGGCGCCCGAATTACCGTTACTAGCGTAGCTACTTCGGCTCGGCGCGAAGTCACGACCAACACCGACGGACTCTATGTTCTAGCTGGATTGGCTCCTGGCGACTACGTGGTGAAGGTGCAGGCCGAAGGGTTTTCGACGAGGACCTCTGAATCAGCGGTTACGTTACAGGTTGGGCAGTCGAAAACCATGGACGCGACGCTTGAAGTTGGCGGAATAATTGAAACCGTGGACCTCGTCGCAGAGATACCCTTAATTGACATTAATAGCTCAGCAGTTGATGGAGTAATAGATCGCCGCATGGTTGATGCGTTGCCGTTGAACGGGCGAAACTTTCTTGAGCTTGCCCTCCTAATTCCTGGTAATTCACCTGCACCTAATTTCGATCCTACGAAGACAAATACAGTCGTTATCTCCTCAGCGGGACAACTTGGTCGAGGTGGGAACGTCACCATAGATGGTGCCGACGACAACGACGATGTGGTGGGAGGCGCTGTTCAGAATATCTCTCAAGAAGCAGTCCAGGAATTTCAAATTGCCACCAATCGTTTTTCCGCGCCCCTTGGCCGGTCCGGCTCTTCAGTGGTGAACGTCGTTACGAAAGCTGGGAGTAATGATTTGCACGGTTCAGGGTCAGTTTACTTCCGTGATCGATCTTTGCAGGGTCTTCCGGCTACGTTCGATCGCTCCCTTGAAGATTCGCCACCTTTTGATCGTCAACACTACGCATTTGGAGTGGGCGGACCAATTAAACGAGATCGAGCCTGGTTTTTTGGTTCCCTCGAGTGTCGCAATCAGGATGGCGCAGTACTTGTAGGCACGCGTGACCTCGCATCCCGCTCGATCCGCCGTGGATTTGCGGTAGCACCTCTAAATGATCTATTGAGCACAGAACGAATTGATTGGCGTCCTACGAGTCTTGACAATTTCACATTCCGATATTCGTTGCAAAGAGAAGACGACGTTGCCCCGAGTTCACTGATACGAGCGATTGGTTCCGCATCGGAACGCCAGGCAAGCACGAATAATACGCATTCCCTGCTTGCCAATTACACACACCTCTTTGGCCCAAGCGTAGTAAACAGCTTCAACTTTGGCTTCAACCACTTCTTCAATGACATTGAACCCGTGACGCCGGGCCCTCAATTGACCTTTCCTAGTATTCAGGATGGCGCATCGTTCCGAATTCCGCAGGGAACCAAGCAACGTCGTTTCCAGGTGAGCGATACTCTAGCAATCGTGCGAGGAACCCACACTTTTAATTTTGGTGGCGAAGTTCAGCGGGTCAGAGGAGATTTTGACCTTCGCGTATTTCAGCAGGGCCGAATCGAGCTAATTGAGGACTTCCCGGACTTCGATCGCGACGGAAACGGAAAGGTCGATGACAACGATCTGCTTTTTGCCGTTACGCTTCGGAGCGGTCATCCGACACAGCCTTTGCTAATTCCTGATGCCAGCAATACGTACTTTGCATTTTTCGTACAGGACGACTGGCGCGTGTCACGGAATCTGTCGCTCAACCTCGGCTTGCGATATGAACTCGATACGGATGTTAAGAACATAAGTCGAGTCGATGAGTTGAATCCGATTATTTTCCCTTTTCTCCAGGGTACACGAGGAAAAGACATCAACAATTTTGGCCCGCGATTTGGCTTCAACTATGCTAATGATGACAGTCAATTTAGCGTTCACGGCGGCTACGGAATCTATTACGACAGGATTACCCTTGAAATTCAGTCACTCGAACGCGGACTTGATGGACGTGCCTTACCGGTTGATGTTCGTGCAGGAAATGTGTTCTTCATACCGCCACAATTCCTCTTCGATCCCGTAAACGGGAAGTTTCCACCGGTGGCGCCAACGCTGGCAAGCCCATTCACTGGATTTATTCTTCCTGGCGCCGGTGCCGGTGGCATCAACATCATCGACAATGGAATGCAGAATCCGATGGTTCAGCAGATGAATCTCGGAATCCAAAAACAGTTTGGGCGCGATTACGTCCTGCGCATGGATTATCTGCACAATTTGGGTACCCATTTCATAATTGGGCGTGCAATCGGACAGGTATTCAATCCAATCGTTGGTGGTCCTGACGTTGTTAAGAATCTCGAGTCGAGTGTTAAGACAAAATACGACGGATTGCTGGTCAGTTTTGAAAAACGTTTTTCAAAGAGAACGCAGTTTCGTGCAGGGTACACCTTGTCGAAGACTTTCAATTATGCCAACGACGATCAGATCCCTTTCTCAAATGGTCCGATCAATCCAAACAACCTTCAGTTGGAGTATGGACCAACGCCCAACGATCAGCGACATCGGTTTACCTTTGCTGGTATGTTCGATCTGCCGTACAGTCTGCGTTTTTCCCCCATTGTTACTATGGCCTCGGGCGTACCGATGGACATCCTGGTTCCTGACGGCAGCGGGCGAGTTCCCCAATTGCAACGGAATGCAGGAAACAGACTATTTCACAGCGCGACCGAGTTGAATGATTTCCTCCGGCGGATCAATACCGCCGGAGGTTTTGGCGGGCAGCCTCTCCCGCTCGTTTCAGAACAGACGCGTTTTAGCGATAGCTTCAACTCGTTTGATCTTAGGGTTTCAAGACCGTTCAAGATCGGTGAATCCGTAACGATTGAGCCGATCGCCGAAGTGTTCAATCTCTTCAACGTTACGAATGTCCTCGGCGTCTCAAACGTGAACTATTCGGGCTTTAATAATGTGCTGGTGAGAGATAGTAATGATCCGGCGCAACCGGGTTTTCTCCGATCATCCAATTTTGGCCAGCCAGTAACCACAGCAGGAGGCGTGTTTGGCTCTGGTGGACCACGCGCATTCCAGTTTGCTGCGCGTGTGACATTCTGACGTTTACCCCTTGTCGTTTTGCCGATGAACGGGTCAAGCAATCTCAAAAGGCAGATCGGATTACGAACAGCCACAGCTCTTGTCGTTGGGGAGGTAATTGCGGTTGGAATTTTCCTTACGCCCGCAGGCATGGCCAAGTCGCTAGGCTCACCGATGTGGCTCCTGTTTGTCTGGCTTCTGATGGGTGGCATGGCCCTTTGCGGCGCCCTGTGTTACGGAGAACTGGCATCGCGCTTCCCAGAGGCTGGAGGGGCGTACGTCTATTTACGTGAAGCGTATGGCGCGCCAATCGCGTTCTTGTACGGCTGGATGGCGTTGCTGGTTATGGATCCTGGCCTTACTGCTGCATTGGCCGTTGGATTGGCGAGTTATGTTGGATATATCTACAAGCTCTCCCCAGTTGCCCTTAAGGTCGTTGCGATCTGTTCAATCCTGCTCGTCGCGCTCTTAAACATTCGTGGCGTTCGTTTAGGTGGTTCCTTCGTTCGCTGGCTGACGTTGCTTAAGCTGGGGCTATTGTCCGTGCTGATTTTTTGGGGCTTTGCCTTTCAACTCGGAAGTTGGTCTAACTTTACCCCCCTTGTAGCTCAGCGGCCAGGCTCAGAGCCGTTTATTGGCGCGCTAGCTGCAGGATTAGTGGGAGCTTTTTTTTCCTTCGGTGGTTGGTGGGACCTTAGCAAGCTCGCCGGTGAAGTACGTGATCCCGAACGCAACTTACCTAAGGCGTTGACTTACGGGGTTACGCTAATCACCATAGTGTACATACTTATCAGCGCAGTGTTTGTTTACCTGGTTCCGCTCGATCGAGTGACGACGGGGGAAACTTTCGCAGGACAGGTAGGTGAAGTCTTATTTGGTAGGTTCGGTGGACAGCTGTTTTCTTTTATCGTGATAGTGGCGGTGCTGGGAAGCCTTGCCGCGGTGGTTATGTCGGCGCCGCGCGTTTATTTTGCGATGGCGAAGGACGGCTTGTTCATCCCAGCAGCCGCTGCTATTCATCCTCGGTTTGAAACACCTGCGCGAGCGATTGCTATTCAGGCTGTCCTGGCTTCCATACTCGTTCTGATTGGATCCTTCAACTCCATCATCTCCTACTTCATCTTTGTCGTAGTATTATTCATCGCGCTCACAGTCGCGGGCCTCTTTGTGTTGCGGCGTAACGATTCAGATGCCGCGTTGAGCCCGACGCCGGGATATCCCGTTACGCCCTTAATATTCCTATTCTTGATAGGGTTGCTATTGATCTTGTTGGCGAGTCGCAATCCACTCCAACCGTTGATTGGAGTCACAGTGGTCGCATTGGGCTTGCCTGTCTACTATCTGAGGTTTCGTGAGCGACCGGTGTTGACGTGAACCATCGTGAAACATTTCCTGCTGCCGAAGGAGAAGTTTATGACGTGGATTAAGACTGTTTCACCATCCCAAGACGACGAGGTAAAGAAGGCGTCAGAGAGCCAACGTAGTCTCTATCCAATCGAATATGCGACGCCGGTACACCCAACCCTTGATGGCGAATCCGCGGGCATTGTTGAATCACACAGTCTGATTCCTGACGCTCTGTTTCATGCATTCTCGACTTACGGCGCTCTATTGTCCCCAGATTTACCGCTTCATAGACGTCAACACGAGATGATCGCAACCATGGTTTCGGTGACTAACCGGTGCCATTATTGAATTGAATCTCACGCAGAGTTTCTGCGTCGCGTCACACTTGATGAAAAAATGGTCAGAGCGCTTCAGGATGATTATCGGCGCGCTCCGATCTCGGAACAGGACCGCGTTATGCTCGATTACGTTGTCCAGATTACGAAGGACGCTACCCGCATTTCCCTCGCTGATCACGAACGCCTTCGAGCAGTTGGATTTGACGACAAGGGCATTCTTCAAATTACGCTGATTGCGTCGTGGTTCAATTACATTAATCGGGTAGCTGACGCGTTGGGAGTCGGAAGGGATTGAGCTAAGTATTTGTAAGCCACTGCTGCTTATGTGTGCTGGAGTTACGTTGCCGACGGTATTACACTTGGTACCCTTGGTTTAGAATGCGGCGGTGTCTCGGGCGAGTAGCGAGTTGTCGAACGCCCTTTGCAGCTATCGCCGACTTCGGAACAATGTCCACTTGAATATCTATTGGTGACCTCTTTGAGCTAGTCGCTCTGCTAAGACGGATATTCTGAAAGGAAGAGAGCGATTCCCATGGCTGCTTCAACCTCAAGTTTAGACAACAACCTTCAAGCTGCGCAGGACGTTGGCTTTTTAAACAAGCTCAACACTACATGGCATAAGCGCGCGCTTCAATTTTTTATGGTGATTGTGCTGGCACACTGGGCGGAGCACCTCGCCCAGGCCACTCAGGTCTTCATCCTCGGCTGGCCCAGACCTCAGTCAAACGGCGTGCTGGGTCTTTGGTTTCCATGGCTAGTAACTTCTGAAGCTCTCCATTACGGCTACGCGATCGTGATGCTTGTGGGCTTATGGACCCTTCGTCGAGGATTTACCGGAACGTCGCGGAAGTGGTGGACAGTCGCACTGGTAATACAGTTTTGGCACCACATTGAACATTTCGTTCTTCAATGGCAGGCGCTCTCTCATCACAACTGGCTAGGGTCGCCCGTCCCAGTGAGTTTCTTGCAAATGTTGTTTCCTAAGTCACGAGTCGAAATACATCTTTTTTACAATGCCATAGTGTTTGTGCCAATGGTAGTAGCGATGTATTACCACATGTTTCCGCCTGCCGGAGAAGCGCACGCGGGCTGCACCTGCGCGCTCAAGACTGCCTCCCTTAAAGCGATGGCTGCATGACGAGGGGCAGAACTATGCGACTCCCCGGGAGGTTGTTTTAGTTGTTAACAAGCCGATTTGGTGTGCGTCGACAGTTTCTTTCTCTTTTAGTCGTCGCAGCATCGATATTGTCATGGGCTTGTCGCCGCACGTCGGAAAACGACGTTAATCTCAGAATTGAACATGAGATAACGCCACAACCTATCCGCGTGGGAGTAGAAACGGTTTCTCTGAAACTTACCGATGGTTTTGGAAAGCCTGTTACCGGCGCACGCGTCACGCTTGAGGGCAATATGTCACACGCTGGCATGAGCCCTGTTTTTGCTAAGACGACGGAAGTCACCCCCGGAAACTATCGGGGCTCCATTGAGTTTTCGATGGGCGGTGACTGGATCATCACAGTCCGCGCCGGGTTGACTGACGGAAAAGAACTTGAACGACAGTTTGAAGTCAAGGGAGTCCGCTCCGATTAAGGCATTTGTCCTTCCAACCATCTCATCTTTCGGTTAAGCCCCCCTTACAGATTCGTCGGTTCGATCTACTGCGCCTGCCGCTGGTTGGTTCACTCCTTCACTGGCGTCACGCACGCACCTTACTCCAGATCCCGTTGTTCATCGTTAGCATGGTGATGATCCTGCACGGATTGTGGGGACCGTCACTCGCACCGAAGAACCTGGCAACCACCCTTTCGTGGGTTCATTTTCGCGGCGCACTCGTTTTGACCCTGCTTATTGCCGGAAACTTCTTTTGTCTGGCTTGTCCTTTTATGTTGGTGCGGAATGCCGCCCGCAAACTCTTTCGTCCAATTTGGAATTGGCCACGCCGGCTGCGCAACAAATGGCTGTCGGTGGGCTTGTTTGTCGCAATACTGTTCTTGTACGAACTCTTCGATCTCTGGTCGTCACCGTGGTGGACGGCGTGGCTGATCCTCGCTTACTTCCTGGGCGTCTTAATTATCGATGGCTTTTTCAAGCACGCGACGTTCTGCAAGTTTGTTTGTCCGATCGGTCAGTTCAACTTCGTAGCTTCGACCGTTTCGCCCCTGGAAGTTAAGGTTCGTGATCAAATGATTTGTACGGACTGCCGGACGAAAGACTGTATTCGTGGCAGACGAGGATCAGTTAACGAATTGGTAGTGATACAACGCGGATGTGAACTAGCTCTGTTCCAGCCTCACAAGACCGGTAATTTGGATTGCACGTTTTGCCTGGACTGTGTGCAGGCATGTCCACACGATAACGTTGGCATCCTGGCAAGAGTGCCAGCTGAAGAGTTGCTGGTTGATCCATTTCGCTCCGGTCTCGGTTTTATCTCACGTCGAAAGGATCTCGCGGCATTGGTCGTTGTCTTCTCGTTTGGAGCTCTCCTTAATGCATTCGGCATGGTGACTCCGGTTTACGTCGTTGAGCAATCGATCGCCACTCTTTTCGGCATCAATCGAGAAGCTCCAGTGCTCGCACTCATCTTCGGTCTATTTCTAATACTAGAGCCACTATTACTGATTGGCGTTGCCGCATGGGTCACTCGTGCGTTCAGCAAGGAAAAGAGCGGGCTATTGGCTCTCGGCGTTCGTTACTCGTTCGCATTGGTTCCACTTGGTTTTGGCATCTGGCTGGCCCACTACACTTTCCATTTTCTTGCCGGCTTATACACATTTATTCCAGTAGCTCAGAATGCTGTTGCAGATTTGGGTTGGCGATTCTTAGGCCAGCCCCGTTGGAGTTTGGTCGGCTTGACACAACCTGTGGTCCACATTTTTGAGTACGGTTTCTTAGGTCTGGGGTTAATCGGTTCTCTACTCGTAAGCTATGTTTTGGCGAGGGAAGAAAAGTCTGATCATCCAGGCGGAGTATTCGCGACGTGGGCAACTGTCTCGGTGGTAATTTGGGGTTTTGCGGTTTGGTTCATGTCGCAACCGATGGAGATGAGAGGAACTTTGCTGGGTGGGAACTGAATGTGGAAGAGTTTTGTATAAGCATGTCTGGGTTGGATTGGTCATGATGGTGTGTCTAATTCCCGCTCCGGTACTTGCCCATGAAGGCCCGCCATTTCCGTTGTTGGTGGATCAACGAATCGGTCCCTGCGTTATTTCTGTGTGGGCCGATCCCGACGTTGGCGACGGTACATTTTTTATTATTCCCAGCGGGCCATCGGGAGAATCGCTTCCCCAGGACCTCAGGATTCAGATTGGTGTGCAACCAGCGAGTGGTCGCTTATCTGAAGTGGTATATCCGGCGGAGCGCGAGACTCTGCGGGACCAGGTGCAATTCAAATCCGTTGTGAAGTTTGACGCGCAGGAAATGTGGCGCGTTCGCATCGCCCTTCAGAGCAGCCTTGGAAGCGGGGAATCACTTTTGTCCGTGGAAGCTACACCACCCGGGTATGGAAGATGGGATCTATTGATTTATCTTCTTCCATTCCTGGCGGTGGGCTTCTTGTGGTGCATCGCGATCATTCGCAAACGAAGGCTTAGGGCTTGAACCGAACTTTATCAAGAGAAACTGACCGTTACCTTGAGGTACCTTCTTGACCGGGTTTAATGGTCAGACTAATTTCCACTCATGAACGCAGCCAAATATTTGCGAACCTCGCTTTTAGTGTGCAGCCTGGTCTTCACTTTCCAGGTTCAAGGATTGCCTCAGTCGAATCAAAGCAGCAAGACGAGGGATGGGCAACACGATTTTGATTTTGAGATTGGCTCCTGGAAAACTCACCTTAGGCGCCTGCTAAATCCACTAACTGGCTCCAGCAAATGGGTTGAGTATGAAGGGACGACTGTAGTCCGAAAGGTCTTGGGTGGGCGCGCAAACCTGGTAGAGCTCGTGGCCGATGGCCCAGCGGGTCACTTCGAGGGCTTAAGTCTCCGTCTTTATAATCCGCAATCCCACCAGTGGAGTCTCAATTTTTCCAATATCAACGCCGGGACTCTTAGCGAACCGGCTATAGGCGAGTTCAAAAATGGAGCGGGCGAGTTTTTCAACCAGGACACACTTAATGGCCGAGTGATCTACGTTCGCTTTGTGATCTCTGTTATTAGTCCGACCTCGTGCCGATTTGAGCAGTCGTACTCTGATGATGGCGGCAAGACATGGGAAGTAAACTGGATCGCGATAGACACGAAAGTCAGGGACGAGTAAAAGGATAATCTATCGTTAACGTAAGAACTGACACTGAGTGAGCGGGTAGGTTTACGACGAATGTTGGGCCGGGCGAGACAAAAGAGCGCTCCACGCGAATGGCATCCGGAGTAGCGAAGCCGTTTGCAACGTCGAGCCCATCACCGTTGACGGTTGCAACTTCTACGCGAGATCTGACTATCGCACCTTTTACCGTAATCGTCGTCACCAGTTCGTGATCTAAGTTGGTATTTACCGCTTTGACAAAGATATGTTTCCGATCACTTGAACGGCTTGCCCCAACATCGAGGTAAGGCACACTCCTCCCTTCTCGACTGCTATCAAAAATACCGCTCCGCACCTCACTTAAAAGTCGCTCTGCACCCAGCGATTGTGCGTACAGTTGATTTACTAAGTAGATCGGCGAGACAAACAATCCTTCTCTACTCGACTGGATGATGCCACCCGGCCAGCCGTTGACCAGATCAGAAACAGCGCTCATCGCGACAAAGCCGTCTGACCGCTCAAAGACGTTCATTAGGCGGCCTCCGTAAAGCGCCGATAACATCGAGTACTGTTGGTCCAATGGCAGATCGAGTCCCCACTCATTGATTGCAAGTTTGATCTCATGCTCCGGACTAATTTGCTTGAGCAGTCGCGAAACCATTTCATACAGTTTTTCATAAAATAATGGGCGCGCCATTAGGTTTGTGAGATCGCCATCCATCTCTTTTCGTCCGTAGTAATGGTGAATTGCAAGGTAATCGATGTGCGCCCCGGCGCTGGCAACTACTTTGCGGTTCCAATCCATGTTGTTATCGCCAACGGCAATTAGTTTTATCGTGGGGTCCACTTTGCGCATAGCCGCTGCGTAGCGTGTGAAGTTTTGTGCGTAAGTCTCAGCGTCACTGTGACCCCGAACCCACGAACCCCAAATTTCGTTACCAACCTCCCAGAGTTTGACATTAAATGGTTGCGGATATCCGTGAACGGCTCGCAGTGCGCCGTACTTGGTTGAAGTTGGCCCATTACAATACTCCACCCATGCGGCGGCCTCATCAACGGTCGCACCTCGACCTTCGACGTTTATCGTTATTGCGGGTTCTGCACCGACGTTCCGGCTCAACCGGGCGAACTCAGCAGTGCCAAAGTGGCTCGGCTCCAACTCATTTTTCCAGGATGGATTTGTCCAGGCTGTACGTTCATCTCGTGGCCCTACGGCCCACTGCCAGTGATAATCCTGTGCGACGTTACCGCCTGGCCACCGAAGAAAAGCAGGTCTGAGGTCTTTCACTTTACGAAAGACGTCTTGCCGTACACCATCAAGGGAATCAGCTGGCATCAATGACACCTGATCGACCCAGATTCGGCCTCGACCTTCAAAAAGAATTACAAATCTGGCGAGCGAATCCGTTACTCGCGAGCTCAGGTGAAATTCATATTTCCGCCAGGAACCCTTGACCGGAGTAATTGGTGACTGGGAATAAACTGTACCTCCCGATCGATCTTGTTCTAAAGCGACAGCCATCCGTCCATTGTAATCAGCTGTCTTTAACCAAACGTAGCCAACGTAATCAACTCCTGCATGAACAGACACGCGGCTTTGGAAACAGCCATGGCGCGGGATAACACCATCCCCTGCATCCACGGCTAAAGAGTGACCAGCGATCTCCTTGTCAACTCTTGTTTCCGGATAGCTTGTGGTAGTGTCCCAGGTAAAGTTAAGGGCGTAATCGTCATTGCGATCATCGGGATATCGTTCCCAGTAGCGCGACAATCCGATAACGTTCGGCGGCTCTTCGAAACTGCGGTTCCGTAGTAATTCAGCATCCAGACCAAACTTCACACCTTCGAACATATGTTCGATGAATTGGCCGTAAAGAAGTGGGCTGATCTTGCCTATTGGTTTGGAGGCGTCAATTGAAATTGACGCACGTGAGAGTTGAGTTTGGGCCAACGTAAGACTTGCGCCGCCCAGAGATATGAATGAGATAAGGATGAAGACAAGGCAAATCCGAACAAACTGATTGGGTCTACCTTGTTGACTCTGTCTAATCATGAAGGTTACGAATTTGCTTCCGCCTAAACGAACGGGACGGCTAAGCCCGCACCCTTAACCAGAAGGTGGTGTCCTAATTTTTCGCTCGCAACCTCACGATCTCTGGTCTTCACTGGGACCGCAGGCGTCTCGCCTGCCGACGTCGCGCTGGATGCACGATCGACTAAACTAGCTTGAAACGCCACGCCGGCAGGCGAGACGCCTGCGGTCCTAGTGAAGACGTTGCCTGAAAGCTCAGATCTCTGCGTTTGATGGTGGCGAATGATCGAACACCGTCGCTAAAACAAAACGTTGGCAAGCCTATTCATAATGTCCTTACGGTTCTTTAACGCCTGCTCCTTTTGGGTTTCGGTAAGTCGTTTGAATTTCTCAAGGGAGATACGCGACTCCTCAGTGCGTTTCAATCTCCGGTAAGTAAGAGCGAGTTGATAGTAGGCCTCCGCCATGTTCTGATCGAGCTTGATCACCTCCTCAAATTGTGCGGCGGCCTCCGTTAATCGAGCAGTGCGCAGGTATAACTTCCCCAACGCGAGCCGCGCGGGAGCAAACTTCGAATCTGATTTAACAGCCTTCAATAAATGAGTTTCGATAGAAAGATTGTCGGCATCTGTCTGCTTGAGCATCACATCCGCGATCAGAAAATTAACGATTCCAAGATTTTCGTTTAAGGAAAGTGCCTTCTGGTAAGTAGCTATCGCGATCGGATATTGCCCGATCTCAACATACGTCATCCCCAGGTAGACGAATGCAGGAGCGTATTTTGAATCCAACTCAATTGAGCGAGCTAACGACTTAGACGCTTCGTCGTTTCTACCTGCCTTGAAGTGCGCTATGCCAAGCGCAAGCCACAAACGCGACGATTGTGGAAAAAGCTCGAGAGCCTCTTTCAATCGAATAACAGCGGCTTCAGGCGCCAGCGCTGTGATCAGTAACATTCCATATGTGAAACGGTAACTGTCGGATGTTGGGTCACCCTGAATGGCAAGTCGCATTGCCGGAATAGCGTTCTCAATATGACCGCTCTGTTCATAAACGGAAGCCAGGAGTGCGTAGATTGGAGCCGACTCAACTCCCCGAGCCACTGCGCTTTCAAGTACTCGACCCGCAAGTGGAAGGTTTTTCAGGGCCACATGCGCTTTCGCGAGATGGACGATTGCTTCAGCGTTGTTCGGCTCAGCAGTAACCGCGGCGTTTAATTCAATTGAGGCCTGCAGAGCAAGGTTGTTCTCCAGAAGCGCAGTACCAAGTTCTGCGCGAGCTGCCGCAGACGTATTAGGACTTCCCGCAACCGCCAAACGCTGCGAGTATTCCTGGTAATAATTAGCTGCCGCCTCGCGATTTCCAAGACGCAACGAAACAATTACGAGTGCGCGCGCAATATCCACATCTGGAGCAAGTTTGTAGGCGCGTTGAAACAACTCCATTGCTTCATGCAGATCTGACGCACTGCCGGAAGACAGCCGAAGCTGAGCCAGGTTAATTATCGCATTAGACTGATTCCTATCGAGGTTAAGCGACGTTATAAACTCAAGCGCCGCTTCCCTGGTCCGGCCTAACTTCAGCAGACTCGCTCCGTGGTTATTATGAGCAGAAGCAGACTGAGGATCAGCCTTGACCGCTGCCGCGAAGCGACGTTCTGCGCTTTTAAAGTCACCTTGACGATCGTCGATGATGCCCAGATAAATATGCGCTGCAGGATCCTTCGGATTTATCTCCAGCGCTTTTAGGAACTTGTTTTTGGCCTCGATTAAGTCGTTTCTTTCGAGCGCGTTTACGCCATCGGCCATTAGAGTTGCCGCCTGGTCAACCGATCCATTTTTCGGGTTTGCAGGAACTTGGCCTGCCGAAGTGTTAGCCGCGAGTGCAGCAACAAAGAGAAGGGCGAGAATACACGGATACCGAAATAATGGAGCGCGGGAAAAAGACATAAACCAAATGCTTTGAGGAAGTATATTTTAAAGTCACTGCCCAGCGGAACGGCGCGGGAGAGACTACTTAGCCCGCGCCGTTATGAACCCGCTGGATGTCCGTCTAGAACAGGAATCGAGCTCCGAGCTGAATGTGACGCGGTTGGTAAAAGTCTCCCGCTCGCGTGGAGATACCGAAGCTGGGATTAGTTGGGTCAAGGTTCACATCAGGCAACAGGAACCGTCCACGATTGAACGCATTGATAAAGTCGATACGAAGCTCAAGTGTCGTCGTTTCGGTAAGACGGGTTTTCTTTAGGACGTTGAAGTCTTCGGTATAGAAATTTTGACCGCGTAAGTCAGAATATGTTGGCGCCGCGTCGCCGAAGAACACCAGCGGATCCACGTAGTACGCTGCGTAAGCAGGTGTTCCTATATCAGCCGGAGCGAACAAGGGATTTCCAGTTGCGGCGTTGGTTTGGTAGCTCGGGGGCACTGAGAACGCTGCCCTATTTACGTATTGATAACGCAAATCGCCCGCAGGTATGTTGGTATAAAACGGTTGCCCTGTAATGTTCGGACGTAAGTTACCATTGAAGCCAACCAGGTCTAGAAAGTCTCGTGCGCTCCCTGCTATGAACGGGACCAGGAGAGGTCCATTGCGATAACGCATGACTCCTGAGACTTGCCAACCACCTACCAACCGATCGAGGGACCCTCCGTTGTTTAGAAAGTGTTTGCCTTTCCCGAAAGGAAGCTCTGCTAAGAAATTTACCACCAACGAATTCGGCACAATATTGGGTGATGGCGTACGGAGAGCTCGTCGATCATATGGATTCTGTACGACTCCTTGAATCGGAGAGGCACCAAATAAGTCTTCCGACGCATCGGTAATCAGTTTTGCAAACGTATAAGAGATGCCTGCCTGAATCCCCTGTGAGAAACGCCGGTTCAGATCGACTTTAAAAGCATTGTAGAAGCTCTGACCCTGACTCTCCATGTGTTCCGTAATGCGGCCGTACTGTGGGAATGGCTTCAATGCTTGCGCCACGGTACCTGCGAATCCCGGAAAGACGGCGTTGCCGGTTGCTGGTATTGTCACCCCAACACTTTGAGCATAAGCGCGTTGTGCATTAGTGACGTTAGCCAGAGGGAGTTGCAGAAACGCCGCGCCCAATTTCAACGCTTCAAGTGGCAGAGCGTTTACGGGTGAAAAGCCCGAGCGTAAGCGCGTTCCTTTACTTCCAATATATCCGATTGAGGCAACGAAGTTAGCCGGCAGCTCCCTTTCGATGTTCAGACTGTATTGAGCTGTACGCCCGTTCTTGAAGAACCTGTCGAATCCCTCGACGTCCACGGGAGGCGTTGTACCGACGACGAATTGGCTATTCGGGTCAGGAGAGGGAAGTACCGGGTAGTTACTGAACCTGATGTTCGCATCAAAACCAAAGTTTATATTCGCACCGCCCTGCACCGAAAAGCCGGCCTGTCCACCGCGTCCGAATTCGTTATAGAGTAACGGCGCATAGTAGAGTCCGTACCCGCCACGAACGACTGTTTTGGTATTAAGTGAGTAAGCAAAGCCGAACCGGGGTGACCAGTCCGAGTAGTCGGGCTTTATCAAGCCGCGATACGGTGAAGTCGGTCCATAAGTCGTTCCTGGTGGGCCCACAAGCGCGCCCAATCGATTGCCTGCAGCAGGATTCGGCACAAGTCGATCAAAGCCCCGATACTTATCGAGGTGCTCCACACGCGGATACGGAATGTCGTAGCGCAACCCAATATTTACGGTCAGACGCGATGTTAGTTTTACGTCATCCTGTACAAAAAAGGTTGGCTCAAAGAACCTGAATCCGGGATCAATTGATTGCACTGTCGCAAATGAAAACTCAGGCGCACCAGTCATTAAACTGGCAATGGGCCAACCTTGATTAAACCCATTTCCGTTGGCGGTCTGGTTGCTTATGAAGTTGAAGTTGCCGCCCAGATCGAAGTGATTTGAGTCATTCAGCTGCTGCCACCGGGTCTCTACACCAAACTTGAACGTGTGTTTACCTTTAACATACGTCACGAAATCGGCTAACTGAACGGCATTGTCGCCATCCTGGTTATCGAAGAATGTTGAACCACCGGGTTGATAAGCGCGCGGATCAGCAGACAATACCGGATCCCCAACAAGCGGAAATCCGATTAAGGGTAGGGCCAGGTTCTGAGTGATGTTTGGCGCGAAGCCCAAGGTGTCGACAGGGCTTATCCCGCGAGTGAAATTCCTGTTTTGAACGAAGGACCTGGTAAACCCAGCATTGAGGTGATTGAGTAGGGTCGGACCAAAAGTGTAATCGTGCTGAAGCCGGTAATACTGAGAATGAAAAGTTTGGTTGAATGCGCCTTGCTGAACCCATGGTTCGGGAAAACGCGGAAAAGCTCCCTGAATAATCGTCTGCGATCGGTAAGTTGAACTGAACGCAAGCCGTTGTTTGTTCGACAAAACCATATCCAGCTTTTGCACATAATAGTCTGTTTCAAAGGGTCGCGTGCTATTGGCCAGATAGTTGTGGCGGACACCAGGACCAGTCGGCAGGGGAAAGAGTTGATTGATTATATTGAAACCGATTGGATCGATTATGGACCGGTTTTGCGCGTTGCGATAAAGGTCGAGTCTATTACCGGGTATTGCGGGGCGATTACAGCAGGGCACCGTGTTGTCGAAGATTTGAACGGGACCACCAAAGAAACTCAACACGGTTGGATCGGTAAGGAGTTCCGAGAAATCGCCCGACCGCATTCTTAGGGTGGGAACACTAACGTTCACCGTTTCGGACTGGGTGAAGCGATAGCCGCCGTAATTAAAGAAGAAGAACACTTTATTCTTCAAGCTCTTGAGTATTGGCCCACCCTCGCCAAAGTGGGGCAGATAGACTGGGCCGCCGATGCTGAAGCCAAAATCATGTTGTAGGTCAGTGGGCTTGGGCAGGCCAGTCAGGCGGTTCACGTCGATGTTCGCGTCTAGTCCCTTAGTGCGATAGAACTCGTAAACTTCACCGTGAAAGTCATTGCCGCCGGTTTTTACTGTGAAGTTAACTACGCCCCCTGAAGAGTTGCCGAACTCTGCAGAAAACTGCGCAGTACTAACTGTAAACTCCTGAAAAGCATTAGGCCCAGGAGCTACTTCTGTGAAGAAGGTGCCATTCTCTGCTCGACGGGTAGGGGCACCATCGATCAGTATTTCTGAGCCAAGTCCCTGCCCGCCATTCACCCTAAAATTAAAGCCTAGCGTTCCGCCTGCTCTCGCTGCTTCGTTTTGGTTACCAACCGAGCCTCCACCGGTCGCCACGCTGCTATCCAGAAAGATGAATGAGAGTGGTGAACGACCTGCGGTTTCGCTTCCAATTTGAAGCGGCAATTCTCGAACCTGTTTTTCAGTAATGTTGGTCTGCTGAACTGGACTCTCGGTTTGCAGAACTTGAGAGTCAGACGTAACCAAAACGGTCTCCCCTACATTGCCAATCTCCAGGTTGATGTCCTGCCGACGTGTCACCTGGACTGCAACGCGAACAAGATCAACTGTGGCAGACTTGAACCCGGCTGCCTGCACTGAGATCTTGTAAGGAGCGGCTTTGAGTTCCGGAACTGTATAGTTCCCATCGGCAGTTGTTTCAACCTCGCGCACCTCACCATTCTCGAGGTTTGTAACAGTGATCTTTGCCTTCGAAATGACTGCGCCGTTCGGGTCTTTCACCGTTCCCACAATCGTACCGCGATCGCTTTGAGCCGGCGCTGTGATCGATAGAGAAAACAATAGGACCAACAGAGCGAAGACACTGAGGGTGAAACGTTGCATAGCGCCTCCTTGGGAATCTACTGGGCCGCGCAGACTAAAACCTACGGCGGACAGGAAAAGAATCTAATGCGAACTAACTACCGTCTTGCGAGACACTGGGCTTTCCGGTTGCTGAGCTGCAATTACCGCGAATGCGGGGGCGAAGATTTCACTGCGAGTCTGGGGGGACGTTTGAAGTTATAGTGTTTGTTGCTTAGACTATTTGCTTATATAAGCCCAAAACGAGCACGTGTCAAGGGTTTTTCCAAGCAAATAGTGCACAAAGCGAGTTTCGGACCCAGGACTTCTAGGTTTGCAAGCGGGACCCGCAGCTGGTCGAGATCGACCAGAAGTCATTGAATCATCATGGAGGCGTGACGTCATGATAGCTTTCCGAAGATTGCCAAAGCTCCTCGTCGTCATTGCACTGTTGTGCCCCGTAGCCCTCGCCGTTCCGAGTAAAAAATGGACTGAAGCACAAGCCAATGCCTGGTATCGAAATCAGCCTTGGCTGGTAGGCAGCAACTACATTCCTGCTTCCGCAATTAACGAACTCGAAATGTGGCAAGCCGATACTTTTGATCCGAAACGTATCGACACGGAACTGGGTTGGGCGCGTAGTTTGGGCATGAACACTATGCGTGTTTTCCTCCATGATCTTGTCTGGAAGCAAGACCCGGAAGGCTTCAAACGAAGTATCGACACGTTCCTGCGCATTTGTGCCAAACACCAAATCAAACCGATGTTCGTGCTGTTCGATTCGTGCTGGGATCCTAGTCCTGCGTTAGGAAAACAACGCGCCCCACGCCCCGGCGTTCACAATTCGGGATGGATGCAGAGTCCCGGAGCAAAAGCACTTGCAGATCCTGCCGAATACCCTCGTCTGGAACAGTATGTTAAAGGCGTTGTAGGTGCCTTCGCCCGCGACTCTCGAATTCTGGCCTGGGATATTTGGAACGAGCCCGACAACACCAATGGTTCAAGCTACGGAAAGCTGGAGCCCAAAAACAAACTCGAGATAGTGCTTGGATTATTGCCGCAGGCATTTGCCTGGGCCCGAGAAGTCGGTCCACAACAGCCGTTAACAAGTGGAGTTTGGAAAGGGGATTGGTCCAGTAACGATAAGATGGACGCGATGGATCGGCTACAGATTTACCTTTCGGACATCGTCTCGTTTCATAACTACGACGCGGCCGACGAATTTGAGAAACGTATTAAATGGCTCACACGCTATCAACGACCGATTCTTTGTACGGAGTACATGGCTCGGGGCAATAAGAGTACTTTCCAGGGCAGTCTTCCAGTTGCGAAAAAATACAAGGTAGCAGCGATCAATTGGGGCTTGGTTGCTGGAAAGACCCAAACATACCTTCCATGGGATTCATGGCAACATCCTTACACCGATCGTGAGCCTTCGATCTGGTTCCATGAGGTCTTTCGTACAGATGGGTCGCCCTACAGCGCTGAGGAAGTTGAACTCATCAAAAGCTTAACGCAGGGTGCACGGGCAACTGGTCGCCGCTTAACGCAAGGAGGAAAGGCATCCGATCGCCGCTTGTCGTTAGAGATCGCGGCGTGGCGAATTCATGAATTCAGACTTCTAGCCCTGAACTAGAAAAGAACTCTCCGTCGATAAGTCCAGGCAGTTATGAGCAAAACACAAAAGCGATTCAGCCCTACTAAATATTTTTCGGCTTTAATCTGCTCAATGTGCATTGGCCTTTACGTGTCAATCGCGATCGCGCAAAACACAGACATCACTGTGCATGTCGACAAACCCGGCGCTGACATATCGCCCACGATGTTCGGCATCTTTTTCGAAGACATCAACTTCGGCGCTGACGGCGGCCTCTATCCTGAACGCGTGAAGAATCGTTCGTTTGAATTCCCTGAGCAGCTCATGGCATGGAAACAGATCGAACGTGAGGGATCCAAGGGTTCCGTATCAGTACTCACTCAAGATCCGATAAACGAAGAGAACGCGCACTATCTTCACTTTAATGTCACAAGCCCAGGCAAAGGGTTTGGAGTGATGAACGAAGGCTTTCGTGGAATGGGTTTTCAGCGTGGCGCTACTTACACGTTGAGTCTATACGCACGAAATCCTGCACACACTCAACGCACTGGAAATGTTCGCCTGGGGGAACGCGTTCCGGTTGCGCTTAGAATCGAGTTAGAGGATTCAAGTGGTGCCGTTCTCGCCCGAACTCGACTCGCGGGCGTCACTCGGAATTGGAAAAAGTATTCGCTCCTCCTTCGACCGTCGGCTACTGCCTTGCAGGCAAAGCTTAATTTGTTCGTTGAGACGCCCGGTACGGTCGACATCGATGTGGTGTCGCTATTTCCAGTCGGCACGTGGAAAAACCGTGAAAATGGGTTGCGAGCCGATCTGGTTGAGTTGTTAAAGGATATGAAGCCGGGATTCTTGCGATTTCCGGGAGGGTGCATCGTTGAAGGTAGGTACTTGAAAACGCGTTACCAGTGGAAAACAACCATCGGTGACATTACAAAGAGAAGATTGATCATCAACCGATGGAACGATGAGTTCAAACATCGTCCTGCGCCTGATTATTACCAATCCTTCGGACTTGGGTTTTTCGAATACTTCCAACTCGCTGAAGATATTGGCGCTGAACCTCTACCCATTATCAACTGCGGCATGGCCTGCCAATTCAACTCCGGTGAATTAGTTCCTCTGGATCAACTCGATCCTTACATTCAGGATGCTTTGGATCTAATCGAATTCGCCAATGGCCCAGTGAGTAGCGCGTGGGGTCGCGTCCGTGCGGGGATGGGCCACCCGGCACCTTTCAATCTTAAAATGCTTGGCGTAGGTAATGAGCAATGGGGACCGCAATTCATTGAAAGGTACGAAGTATTCTCCAAAGTTCTTAAAGCCAAACATCCAGAGATTACGCTGATCTCAGATTCGGGACCCAGCCCCAATGACGATCGGTTTAAATTCCTATGGGGTAAGTTAAGGGAACTAAACGCTGACATTGTTGATGAACATTACTACATGGCCCCTAACTGGTTTTTGACCAACTCCGATCGTTACGATAACTATCCGCGCACCGGACCGAAGGTCTTCAGCGGAGAATATGCCGCGCAAAGCGTAGGCATAGCGAGTCCGAATAACCGAAACAACTGGGAGTGTGCGCTAGCTGAAGCTGCGTTTATGACCGGATTGGAGAGAAATGCCGACGTTGTTCGGATGGCTTCTTATGCTCCGCTATTCGCGCATGTTGATGGCTGGCAGTGGACTCCGGATCTAATATGGTTTGACAATTTGCGATCTTATGGAACCCCAAACTATTACGTGCAAAAGTTGTTCAGTCTTAATAAAGGCACGCATATCCTTCCGGTATTGCTGAACGGATCGCCCCGCAACGCTCAACAAGGCCTTTACGCCAGCGCCTCGATCGTCCGTCCCTCCGGAGAAGTTGTGCTGAAGGTCGTCAATGCAACACCGTCTCAGAAAGAGGTACGCGTCAACCTTTCAGGCGGGAAACGATTTAGTAAGCTCGGCAGGGCTCTTGTTCTGGCCAGCTCGGATCTAAAGACCGAGAATAGTTTGGACCAACCGACAAAGCTGTCGCCCATCCAACATCAGTTTCAGATACCCTCTGCAGAATTCAATTATACGTTCGATCCAAGTTCCCTTACGGTGCTGCGGATCGCTGCCCGATGATGCTGTGGTGCAAATAGTTGTGAAAGCAATCTCCCTTGCGCTGGTGTTGTCGCTTGGAGTCTTTGCCAACCAGTCGGAACCTAAAAAGGGACAACCGCAGGTCCTCTCATTACAAGGCGACATCAGTCCAATACATGACCCGGCAATCATTCGTGAAGGCAAGACCTACTACGTCTTCGCCACGAATCGCTTCGAGCGACAGCTCATTCCAATTTTTTGTTCTCAGGATTTACGGAAATGGAAGTTTTGCGGGCATGTCTTTGAATCCGTCCCTGAATGGGCGCTCAAAGAGGTCCCTGGCGCACGCGGAATATGGGCTCCGGACATTTCTTATGTTCGCGGCGAGTATCGTCTCTACTATGCTGTATCCACGTTCGGCAGTAATCGTTCTGTTATTGGCCTAATTACCAATAAAACGCTGGATGCTGGCAGTCCGAAATATAAGTGGGTGGATCAGGGTCGAGTTATTCGTTCTTCTAGAGAAGACGACTTCAACGCGATCGATCCTAATTACGTGCAGGACTCTGACGGAAAGAGCTGGCTTGCGTTCGGGAGTTTTTGGGGTGGCATAAAACTGCGGATGGTGGATCAAAAGAGCGGTAAGCTTTCTGATCAAGATACAAAGTTATACTCGCTGGCCAGTCGTCGGCCTCTAGATCCGCCTGCTATTGAAAGTCCTTCCATCATTAGACGCGACCGTCACTATTATCTATTTGTGTCGTTCGATTTCTGCTGCCGTGGAAAGGAAAGCACCTACAAGATTGTTGTCGGTCGAGCAGATAAGATCACTGGTCCATATCTCGACCGTGACGGTAGGCCGATGATGGCAGGGGGTGGCACGCTCCTCACAGAAGGTTCACAGGCGTGGCGTGGGCCAGGAGGTCAATCTCTTATTAGAGAATCAACAAACGACTTGATGGTATTTCACTCGTACAATGCCCTCACAGGAAAGGCAACTCTTACGATTTCCACAATCGTCTGGGAGGATGGTTGGCCCAGAATTGGACTGTTGCCGTGATTAGTCTGTCAAGTGTTACAGAGCAAGGAATCGAGCCGAAGAAGTTTATGAAGCTTGATCGAAAGGCCAATAATGCAAAGTTCAGGATCGCAACCCTGCCGACTGTGCTGCTGATTTTGCTGACCACCCTCTGCCACGCTTCAGCAACCGCACAGCAGCCAACACCAACACCAATGCAGACAGGCCGCTCTTACGAGATCAGCAACCTGCCCAAAACTCCCCCTGTTCCCGGACCCCAAGCTAAATCACCAGTGCTCTTCACGGACATTTCTTTGCCTAGCAAGGTCGATTTCCGGCACATTGGTTCACCCACTTCAAAAAAGTATTTACTGGAAACAATGGGCGGCGGGGTTGCTATTTTTGATTTCAACAACGATGGCCGTATGGACTTGTTTTTCACAAACGGCGGGCTGTTGCGCGAAGAAATGTCCGCCGAGGCCGTACCAGAAAAGAGTGATTCGAGATTCTGGAACAGACTGTATGAACAACAAGTTGATGGCAGCTTTAAAAATGTCACCGAACGAGCAGGTTTGAGCGGGGCCGGATATAGCATGGGAGTTGCTACCGGAGATTTCGATAATGATGGTTTTGTCGACCTGTATGTCACCGGTTATGCAGGAAATCACCTCTATCAGAATAACGGCAACGGTACTTTTACCGACGTGACGAAGAAATTAGGAGTGGCTGGAGGCGGATGGTCCACGAGCGCCGGCTGGTTCGATTTCGATCGCGATGGCCGGTTGGACCTGTTCGTTGCTCGATACCTGACCTGGGATTTTGCAAAAGGACAGCTATTTTGCGGCGATCCACGGCCAGGGTCACGCGCATACTGCCACCCGGATAACTTCAAAGGCACCACGAATCTGCTGTATCACCAAAAACCGGCAGGCGGCTTCGAAGATGTGACCGTAAAGGCTGGTATTTCCGATTCTGGAGGCAAGGCTCTTGGAGTTGCTTTTGCAGATTTCGATAATGACGGGTGGTTGGACGTTTTTGTGGCGAACGATAGTGTGAGGCAATCACTCTATCGCAATAAAACAGACGGAACGTTTGAGGATATCGCTGTCTTATCGGGCGTTGGTTACAACGAAAATGGTAAAAGTTTCGCAGGAATGGGTGTCGACGCCGCCGATTACGACAACGATGGCTGGGCTGACGTCGTGATCACTACGCTGTCCAATGAAACCTACCCGCTTTTTCACAACAACAAAGACCTGAGTTTTGGGTGGGCCACCGAATCAACTTCAGTTGGGCAGATCTCGCTTCTTTACTCCGGGTGGGGCACCCGTTTCATCGATGCTGACAACGATGGATGGCGCGATATCTTTGTCGCCCAAAGTCACGTGCTGGATACGATCGAGAGATCAACCAGCTATTTGAAGTACAAGCAGCCCCCGTTATTAATGCGTAACACGGGCCAGTCGTTTGTAAATATTTCGTCGACTGCTGGTGCACCGTTCAATATTCCGATTACCGCGCGCGGCGCCGCTTTTGGAGATCTCAACAACGATGGTCAGGTTGACATCGTTATCAACATTCTGAACGACTCGGCCTTAATCCTGCGCAACGAGGGAACAAAGAACAATTGGATCGGACTTTATCTTGTCGGGTCAAAATCCAATCGCGAGGGCATCGGGTCACGTGTCGTAGTAACAGACGGTAATGGTCGTAAACAGATTTTCGACGTCTCGACCAGCGGCAGTTATCTTTCAGCGAACGACCCTCGAATTATTGTTGGAATAGGTGCGGCCTCAAGCATCAAAACAATCGAAGTTCGTTGGCCGAGTGGTGGGGTTCAAACCATAACGAATCCCCCGCTCCGGCGATATCTGACGATCGATGAGGCGAATGTTGAAAAGTGAAGCGCATGGGCGCGACGGAACTTGTCGTCGTTAACCGCTGACGAGAAACGGACCGTGGGAACGAAAGAGTAGTGTCCTAATCTGGCTCTCCGCGCAACCCCTGCGCCTCTCTGCGGCGCCTGTGTTAACGAAGAATTTTACCGCAAAGTCGCAGAGAGACGCCGAGGTTGCGCAGAGAAAAACCAAATTAGGACACTTCCAACGGTAGCGAAATCTTGACATAGTGCTCAATGTCGTCCTATATAAGCACGCCTAGCGGCTTTATCGCCAAGAAATGCTCAGGAGCATCTACAGTACGGCCTCTTCTGGGTTACTTGATCCGTCCCTGCGAATAAAAAGCCAACGAAATCGGCAGGAAAAATATCTCTCGCCTTCGAAGCACAAAAGCTTTAGAACCAACTCACCCTTACGAGCGGCGTGGAGTTGCTGAGCTACAGTTGAAAAGGTGAAGTTATGACATGGGAAGAACGATGGCACCCTTTACGCGAAGAATGGGTCATCGTTGCGGCACATCGGCAGGATCGACCATGGAATGGCGCAACTGTCCAGCACGAAGAGGAAAAGCTTCCCGAATATGTACCTGATTGCTATCTATGTCCTGGCAATCGTCGTGTGAGTGGAAAAGTCAATCCGGACTACAGCCACACTTTTGTCTTCGATAACGATCATCCCAGTGTGTCTCTTGAAGCTCCCGAAAAGATTGTCAGCCCAACCGGCATCTACCGAAATCAGCCCGCTCAGGGTATTGCCCGTGTTGTGTGTTATAGCCCCAAACACAACTTAACCTTAAGCGAACTTGAGTTGGAAGACGTCGAGAATCTTGTTCATGTTTGGCAGGACCAATACGTCGAACTTGGTGACCGACCTGAAATCTCCCATGTGCTGATTTTCGAAAACAAAGGTGAGGCCGTGGGAGTGTCAAATCCGCATCCTCACTGTCAGATTTATGCAAACAACTTCGTATTCAAGACGATAGAAACCGAAGCGCGAGTCAGTCAGCGCCACCTGGCTGAAACTGGACGCATCTTGTTTCAGGATATTCTGGCCGCCGAGAAATGGGACCAGAGACGCATCATCGCGGAAAACGATTCAGCAATTGCTTTTTTGCCGTATTTCGCCCGATATGCGTATGAGGTTTTTGTTGCTCCTAAGGCCACGCACTCCAGTTTGGCGACGCTTTCAAAACAGGAAGTCAGAGACTTTGCTGAAATGCTTAAATGCGTTGTAGTCAAGTTTGATAATCTGTGGCAGATGCCATTTCCCTACGTGATGCCTTTGCATCAAGCGCCAACAGATGGAGGCGACTACAGTGGCTTTCATTTTCACATCGAGTTTCATCCGCCATTGAGAAAGCCCAATCTGCTGAAGTACCTGGCTGGACCGGAAATCGGAGGCGGCAATTTCTTAAGCGATACCTCACCACATGAGAAAGCAGCGGAGCTACGCTCTCAACCCGACGTCCACTATAAACACCCTCCGAAGCGAACGGATAAAGTGAGTTGAGGTAGCGGCGCATAAACTACTGAGGCGGGTCAATCAACTTAAACGAAATCACTTCCTCATTTCTTTGTTCCTCGCGCAAACGATCTGCAATGGCGAACATTTGTTGCGCCTGGTTCTTCAGTCCCAGTTTCGCGTAAACAAGACCCAGCTGATAGTGTGCGCGTAAGTCTTTCGCGTTGAGTTGAACCGCATGCTCCAACGTCGTACGAGCCGCCGAGACATTGTTCTGCTCCGCGTAAACTATGCCGAGTAGTGTTTGCGCTGCTGCATATGAAGTTGATGACTCCGTAACACGTTGTAGCCAACGCAATGCGGACGCATTGTCGCCCTCGTTCTCGGCTATCAGTCCAAGCATGTACTCGCTATCAGAATTGTTTCCGAAGGTTAGGCTTTTTTGGAGTGCCTCCCGAGCCTCAGCGTATCGTTTGACTGTGTATAGCGTCACGCCAAGCAGGTAATACCCGAGCGTATCCCTGGGTCTCAGTTCAATGTATTGCCGCAGGAGCTTCTCCGCAGTCCCTTTTTCATCATGACGAAAACGACAGACTGCTAACAAATGAACGTAAGGAGGATTGTCCGGCTTTTCTTTGTATAACTTTTCCGCAACTGGTAAGGCATCGACAATGAGATTCATACTAAACGCGGCCACGGCGAAATCGTAAAGTACATTCCGGTCGTCGGGTGAGAGTTTCCGGGCTCTAACCAGATACGACAGCGCTTTTTCCAATTCTCCAAGCGCGCGTGCGACTCGAGCTAGTTCGCGTAACGTCGGGACGCTTTGACCATTCACTTCAAGTGCTGCAGCATAGAACTGTTCGGCCTTGAGCCACTGCTTCTTCGCTGCATAACTCGCACCTAGCTGATAGAGCAACGCGAAGGAAGTCGGATACTTACGGAGTGTGCTTTCGAGAATTGAAATAGCATCGTCACTCAGGTCTTTTTTTAGTAGTGCCGAGGCAAAACCTGCGGCTTCTTCACCAGTAAGTCTTCCCGCGTTGTTGAGCGATGTGATAATCGCCAATGCGTCACTTTTCTGACCAAGGTCCAGGTAGCATTTCGTGGCAATGTACAATTCTTCCGTACGCCACACCGGCTGGGGAATTCTTTTCAAATGAGAAAGAGCTCTCGCACAATCGCGGCGTTCGTCGTACAGCGACGCGAGCTGATACTGGATCTCTGCGTTTTCCGGCGCCAGCTTTTCAGCTTCACTATAGGCCCACACAGCGCGGTCAACCTGCTTCTGATCTAAATACAAACGTCCAAGGTTAATGTACGCGCCTGCTAATTTTGGTGATTGCCGGAGTGCGCTTAGGAATAGTTTTTCAGCTTCAACTAATCGATGCTGTTGAGCCCTGACGACTCCCAACAGATTTAGAGCATTCGCATCGAGAGGAGACTTTCGCAATACAAGTTCTAATTCGGATGCTGCACTTGCAAGCTGTCCTTGCCGTATTAGATTTGCGGCTTTCTCAAGACGATCGAAATTATCCTGGACAACCGCTACAGCGACCGAGGACGGCGCGAGCAAAACTGCGAACCAAATCGTATAGAAGAGCCGTTTGAGTCCTGTCACGATGTGCCGAACGATATCAATGCTGAGCCCTTTTTTAAAGTGAGTTACTGGTACGAAATGACCTACACAGAGTCAAGAAAGGAATATGTAACCGTGAAAAGTACACGCTCTTAATGTTTGCTCGTTTGTACTAAGACGCAGAAACTGGGACCGCGGGCGTCTCGCCCGCCCCGGTTCGGAGCAGACACGCTACAGGCTTTCAAGGGCGGCGCCCACAATTCTGATCGTAATTGTAGGGTGAGGTTGGCGGGCGAGACGCCCGCGGTCCGACAGAAAGGTGCGTGATCAGTTGGAAGTAGCTACTAAAGGGTACTGTCGTTGCCGATGAAGCGGCTTGAACGGGTGACGGATGACGGGACACGGAAATTCTGTGCGTTAGAGATATTGAGCTCCGGATCGCGAACAATTCATAAGTCTCTAAGCAGACATTTGTGCTTCGCGTGTTTCCAGTTATATTCTTGTCCAAGAGAGCCCATCCGATTTATCAGCATGTCAATAATCACGAAAAGTACTCGCAATTTATTCTGGCACGGCCTCCTGATGGTTGCTCCCGTTATGGCCGGTATCATCGGTTTGTGGACCATAGAGCATGCGGGCGCACAGCAGGTTAATCAGCAACAGACTCAACGGCCGCGCCGCGTGACTGGGACTGATCAGACAAGGGATACCAGGAAACCAGCCAATGCAAGCTCCGACGAACTCGATGAGGGAGACGTGGTTAGGGTCGACACCCAGTTGGTTTCAGTCCCAGCGGTTGTAACCGACACGACTGGCCGCCCATTATCAGGTCTTCGCGCCGAAAACTTTCAAATCATAGAAGACGGGCAGCGGCAGACAATCGCCAATTTCGGTACTGCCGACACTCCATTC
This sequence comes from Acidobacteriota bacterium, assembly GCA_046725195.1. Taxonomy (GTDB): domain Bacteria; phylum Acidobacteriota; class Blastocatellia; order Pyrinomonadales; family Pyrinomonadaceae; genus PSRF01. The sequence goes on from JBKOYD010000031.1 coordinate 34,378, forward strand.
GAAATAGCGCTGTTACTCGATACGTCAGGATCAACTCGTGATGATGTTGCACTGATTCGCTCTGCGGCGAACAGTTTCATTGACGCGCTGCGGCCGGGCGATCGAGTTGGTGTCGTAGCGTTCAATACAGCTCAAACTGTTGCCGAACCGATTGCTACCGTCGAAGTCCTGACGCCCTTGACTGGCGACCGCCAGGCATTGCGAAAAGCAATCGAGAACCTCGGCGCAAGTAATGGTACGCCTTACTACGACGCACTTGAGCGGGTGGCCGATAACGTTTTTCGGGATCCACCGAGAGATGAGGTCCACGGACGACGGGCGGTTGTGGCCTTGACCGACGGAGTCGATTCGGCGAGTAACTCGGACTTTGCGACGGCGAAGGTAAAGCTTTCACGCGCAGGCATAGCTTGTTACTTCATACAAGTAAATACGGAAGACTTTGTCGAGGATCGCCTGATGAAGGATTGTAGCGACGACGGTCGTTTGGCGCTTTCGCAAAAACAACTTCAGCGCTATCGGCAATTGTTTGTGCCATCAGCCAAGGCCGAAGATTTCAACAACTTCTGCCAAATGGGTCAGTTTGAAAGGATGTCGATTAGCCGGGAACTCTACAATCTTGCGCGGCGCGAGATGAATGATCTCTCTCGTACTTCGGGAGGTAGAAGTTTTGTTGCCGCCAACCTGTCCGACGCTCGTGCGGCATTTGCACGCGTCGCGGCTGACATCGGAACGCTTTACAGTATTGGCTACTAC
>JBKOYD010000011.1:0-20506 GCA_046725195.1 Acidobacteriota bacterium
CTCGTGGGCTCGGAGATGTGTATAAGAGACAGCGCCTGCCACGTTGCGGTAGAGGCCTGACGAAATTAAACAGGAATGTGGCGTAACGTGGCAGGCGAGACGCCTGCGGTCCCAGTAAGCAAGCCTTATCGCGTCAACGACGGCTGAAATCTGTTCCATTCAAAGGTCGCTCACGCGACGGCGACGTTTTGGAATACCCTCAGGCGCGAGTATCATTGCGCCGATGATTAGCGGCCTTAAGGATTCTTACAATCGAAGGATTCGCGACCTACGCGTGTCCCTAACGGACCGCTGCAACTTCCGTTGTTTTTACTGCCTGCCGCACGGTGAACCACCTATTGCCCCCAAAGCGCAGATGCTTTCTTATGAAGAGATTGAGTATGTCTGCGAAATCTTCGTGGCTTTGGGGATTGAAAAGATCCGTTTGACGGGTGGTGAGCCGATGATGCGTCGGGACATTGAGACCATCATCAGGAAGCTTTCGAAGCTGAAAATGCCCGATAAACTTCAGTCTGTCGATTACGAGCGGGAGAAGCCTCTTGGGCAAGTAAACGACAAGCTAAAGCATATCGGACATAAGGGCCTCATCGATTTAGCTCTCACTACCAACGGTTATTTCCTTCCGGAACGCGCCCATGGATTGAAAGCAGCAGGACTCGATCGGGTGACTATCAGTCTCGACAGTTTGAAGCGAGACGTCTTCAAACAAATGACCGGGGTCGACGTGCTGGATAAAGTGCTTGCGGGAATCGCGGCAGCGAAAGAGGCCGCGCTCGAACCTATAAAGATCAACGCAGTGATAGTGCGCGGGCATAACGAGGACGAGGTTGCCGACTTTGCCGCTTTTGCGCGCGAGTACGACGTGAAGATGCGCTTCATAGAATTCATGCCACTCGATTCGGGTCATGAATGGTCACGCACAGACGTGGTTTCTGGAAACGAAATTCGTGAGCGGATCAACGAACGGTTCCCACTGGTTCGTATCGATGTGAATCGTGGCTCTGAAACATCTTCACGCTATCGCTTCGCAGATGGAGCACCGGGAGAAATTGGAATCATTGCTCCGGTAACGGAACCATTCTGTGGAGCGTGTTCTCGAATCCGCTTGACTGCTGACGGCCAAATCCGCACTTGTCTCTTTTCAACTGTCGAACACTCGCTACGCGACGTGGTGCGGAGCGGTGCCTCGCGCGACGAAATCATTGAGTACATCGAAGCGGTCGTCATGAAGAAAGAGCCTCGCCACTTCATCAACGATCCCTACTTTGTCGCTCCTTCTCGCTCAATGAGTTTTATTGGCGGATGAACTCACGGCGGTTACCCATGAGCACTAAAGTCGAAGCTACCATCGAAGATCTCTATAAAGTCGGCCAGAAGGCCGAACTCGTCAATGGAGAAATCATCCTCATGTCTCCAACTGGTAGTCTCTCGGGTTATGCGGGCGACGAAATATTTTCCTCACTTCGTGAATACAGTAGGCGTAGAAGGTTTGGGCGCGCGGTCGGCGACAACAAGGCTTTTGTCGTGGACCTGCCGAACCGCAAATCATTCAGTCCTGACGCAGCGTTGTACGTTGGCCCGGATACCGGGATGAAATTCTTCGAAGGAGCACCTGTCTTTGCGGTGGAAGTTCGCAGCGAGAGCGACTATAGCGCGAAAGCTGAACGGCTCATCGTCAAAAAACGTCATGACTATTTCAGGGCGGGGACGCTGGTGGTTTGGGATGTTGACCTGTTGAGTGAAGACGTAGTTCGAGTCTATAGAGCTGACGATCCCGACACGCCTGCCACTTACCGGCGAGGACAGATAGCCGAAGCCGAACCTGCCGTGCCTGGATGGACAATGCCTGTGAACGATCTGTTTCCAGAAGACGAAGGCTGAGAACTCTCTTCGGCCCAGTACAAGCGTCTACTCGTAACCTTTAATTGAGTTTATCTCACGCATTATCAGCAAAGCGCTCTCATGCGGTGTCGTGCCAGTGACATCGAGGGTGCGCAGATTCGGGTGGTCCGGCTCGAGAACGGTATGGCATTCCGCGGTATTTCGAGCAGATTCGGGGCCGATCTGCTTCAGTCGTTCCGCTCTTGCCGGATCGACAACCCGGCGACACAACTCTTCCACTTCACAAACTAATCGAAACGGAACGAACAAGCTTTTCCGCGCTTGAGCGAGTTCCGCGAGATCGAGAAAGGCTTTGTGATCGCCTGCACTACGCTCAACCACGTGTATTGTGAAGATGAAACTCAACCCAGGTGGCGAGAGTTCGCGGATTGATTCGTAAACAATCTGTCGAATACTCGATACTTTGTCCCAAACTCCGGCTGGAAGTGGCCTAATTCCATCGGCATTTATGGCTGTGAAAACCGGATTATTGATAAGGTGGTTATCGATGAGCTTTGCGCCCGTGAGTTTCACCAGTTCGCGGCCGATGGTGTATTTGCCCGTACCCGGAAAACCCATTAACAAAACAATCGTATTATTAAGTGGCGTCGTCATCCCAGGATCAGCGCAGCTTCGTCGATCTCTTTCAACGCACGCACTCCCGAGGACAACGCTCCCTGCATCCAGGAGGACCACTGCGAAAGGTGCTCGCCTGCGAAATGAATTCTGCCCTCCACGGCAGTGGCCACGCCGAAATCGCGAAATCCGACAAAAGCCCAGGCGCCTCGCGACCATTCATCCTCAGTCCAGCACTTGGTTGATCCCAGTTCGAAGTTCCCTTGCAAACCAGGATATATCGAATCGAGTTGCGTTATTGTGCTCGCGATTCGCTCCTTGTCTTTCATTTCAGTGATTCTCTCAGCTTCACCTGGTCGCGCGTAAGTCATCAGAATTCCGCGCGGACCTGGTTGACTCCACGTTGGCTGCCAGATCTCGATGGCGCCACTCGTAAACGCAAATCCGTTCAGACCTTTTTCTTCCCAAAACCGATTCTTCGTTTGCAGATAAACGCGTGCGACCGCGTCGTAATGTGTCTGCCTGATTACGTTTTGCTTGTTCTCCGAGAGCGCTGGCGTTTCGATGTTTCGTAACACCGAGAAAGGAATCGTGCAAAGCACTCGATCAGCGGAAATAGTGTTGGGCTTGCCTTCCTGGAGAAAAACAACACGCGCCCCCTTGGCGTCTTGTTCGATTCTTACGACGGGTGCGCCGTACCGGATCTTGCTTGCGAGGCGCTGTGCAAATGCTTTCGGAAGGAGATCTGTGCCGCCTTTGATCTTGCGCCAACGTTTCGGGCTCCCACCAAGTTCGTCACCGTAGTGACGTCCCATCGCTTCAGTGAAGCCTTCGATGGGTACTTCTTGACGGCCGCCACGATCAAAACGCAGCGCGTTGAGTCGCGTGGGATAAAAGGGCTCTAGTGGTAGCTCAAACTTTTGAACGTATTTGAGAGTCAGGTCATGATTCTCAGGAATTCGAGCCGCGCCTGCTTCAGCGTAGAGGCCGTCGGAAAATGGTTCGTGCAGGGTGTGGACACGTCCGCCCGGCCGAGTCCTGGCTTCAAGAATCGTGACATCGTGACCAAGCTGCGATAGTTCGTAACCAGCAACAAGCCCGGCCATTCCAGCGCCCAGAATGAGCACCTTCTTGGCCGGGCCTTTTGTAAAGACTATCGACGCAGTTCCAACAGCGTTGGGTCGAATTAGACTAATGCCGGCGGCAGCCATTGCGCTGCGCCTCAGGAACTGTCGGCGAGTTAATGCCAATGAACTACCTTCCTTTTCGTCGAGAGCGGCTTGCGTTCGGCTTTGTGGTTCTTGCCGCCGGCTTTGCTTTAGCCTCTGTACGCTTCGGAGTCGTTGAAGGTTGCGTTGTTGGTTCAACTGGTTTCGCGGGCATATCGGCTTTCGTAAAACGCGGCAAAAGTTCGTCGCGCATCGCGAGTTGATAGACTGACCACGCTACCACCATCGCATCCTTCTTGACGTCGTCTTCAAGGATGCGTTCATAAGTGTCAAGGTTCGTGTGCCAGGTATTGCTGTTATATTCAATTGGATCCTGGCCCATTCCAATTCCCGGAAGACCAGCCTGGTTGAACGATGTATTGTCAGACCCGCCCAAAGCCCGACTTCGAGAAGGCACAGCACCAACTACGCCGTCGTCTTTGAAAGGGGCAAGAATATCACGCATGATATTGGCGGCCTCAGGAGGTCCAAACACACCGGCACCTCGCACGCGACCCGTTCCCGAATCGATGTTGAAATAGCCTCCAAACTTCTCGAACACAGGCTTCGGATCTTCGAACGAACCGAAGTGCTGTTTGACGTAAGCGATTGAGCCCAGTAAACCCTGTTCTTCACCACTCCACAAGGCAACGCGAATTGTGCGACGCGGTTGTACGCCCAGCGTCTTTAGAATCCGAGCCGCTTCCATCATGATGGTGCAACCAATCGCATTGTCAGTAGCACCTGTGGCGGCATGCCATGAGTCGAGATGACCACCCAACATGATTACCTCATCCGCTTTATCACTGCCGGGAATCTCTGCGATCGTGTTGTATGAGGTAGCACCCTCCGGATAGACGCGATTCAGAATATTGAATTCCAGAATGACTTCGGTGCCGTCATTGAGAATGCGGGTGATGCGTCCGAAGTCTTCGTTACTCATCACAACGGTTGGAACAACCTTATCTACGTCAAACGTTCGATTGTTGAAAGCGCGGATCTGCCGAAACTCGCGGCCGGCGTCATTAACACGAATAGATGCGCCATTCTCTTTCAGAAAAGTGTCGAGCTGCTCGTCGATCTGTCGCGCGCTCAACGGTCGAGGTGCATTGGCCGCAGGGGTCGGAGTTGGTGACGCTTGAGGAAAAGCAAAAGGCTGAGCGTTCGGACCATAACGTCGTTGCGCTTGCTCATCGGTTGTTCGCTTAGGCGGTGGATTCAAATTGACTGGCACGATTGTTTGTTTACCAACGAGCACTATTCGTCCGCGGACTCTTGCTTTCTGAATCGCAAAAAACGTCGTCAACTGTTCCTGCGACGGACGTTCCGGCAGGATCAGTTGATACGCCTTCGCCTGGATTGTTCCCCTGGTGCTAGGCGTCCAAGCCAGTACTTCACAAACGAGTGGATCTTTCACCGGAGATATGAGGTGAGCCGTCAATCGTTCATTCAACCAACCGGGATGATTGAAATCCCAGGGCTCAAGATGCGCATTCTGCAAGCCCCACGCTGTCATCTGCTTCACAGCCCATTCCGCAGCCGCTTTGTGGTTAGGCGAACCCGTGAGCCGCGGACCATAAACGTCCGTGAACATGTGCATGGTTTTCATTATCTGCGAGCGCTCCATTGCCTCTTTGCGAATGCGGCTTAGCATGTCGCCTGCTCCGTTTTGGCCCAGAACGGGAACCGCGAGCAGCGAGCAAATTAGTAATAGAGTGAAAAAGCGTCGTTTCAGCATTTTGTGTCTCCGGAAGATCGGTCAGGTTGGATTCTAGCGAAGCGATTATACTTTGCTGGCGCGAGCTTTGGGTAGAACCGCAAAGTTAGAACTCAGCGGCTGACGCGTGAAAGCAAACTTGGCCGCAATGTAGTAGACTAAGATCACAACTGAGCGTTTTCGGGGGAGCCGTAAGGCTGAGAGTCCGGAAAGGAATCGCGGAATTTCGAATTGCGGAAATGCGAAATTGAAGGTTCGCTGGTTAAATTTCGCATTTCGAAATTCTGCAATCCGCAATTCTTGGAGACCCCTTGAACCTGATACGGTTAGCACCGTCGAAGGGAAGAAACCGGCAAGAGTGACCGTTCCATCCTTTTGACAGGATAGAACGGTTTTTTGTTATGACCTTGGTTCAGTCGTTGAACTTTCGTTGATGACGTTAGGGGAAGAAAGCTGGGAACACACGGAGAATTTTATGAGCGCAGGAGTCAAACCAACCCAAATCGACGCACCGCAAGATAACTCGCTGCCAAACTCACGTCGCGTCTACGTGAGCGGCAAGCTGCCAGGAGTGCGCGTACCGTTTCGCGAAATCACGCAGAATCCAAGTCGTATGTTCGATGGCGCCTTGGAAGACAATCTGCCTGTTCGGGTTTATGAGACTAGTGGACCATGGGGTGATAGCGATCTCAATTGTGATGTCAACGAAGGCTTGCCACAGCTAAGGCGTGAATGGATTCTCGCACGCGAAAACGTTGAGGAATACGAAGGTCGTAAGACAACTCCAATCGATGATGGTTACCTGACATTTGAAGCAGCTAACAGAGCGAGAGTTAAGGACGTGGGCAGACTTGAAGACTTTCCTACTCTTCGTCGCGCACCTCTGAGAGCGAAGGCCGGCTCCTGCGTGACTCAGCTCCATTACGCTCGTCGTGGAATAATCACTCCAGAGATGGAGTTCATTGCAATTCGCGAGAACCTCGGACGTGAAGCCGCATGGGAATCCCTTGATGCGTCGCGTGATTCACTTTTATACCAACACCAGGGCGAATCGTTTGGAGCGTCAATTCCACGATACGTCACTCCGGAATTCGTTCGCGCCGAAGTAGCACGTGGTCGTGCAATCATTCCGACCAACATAAATCACCCCGAGTCGGAGCCGATGATTATCGGTCGCAACTTCCTGGTAAAGATCAATGCGAATATAGGTAACTCGGCCGTTGCTTCTTCAATCGACGAGGAAGTCGAAAAGATGCGTTGGTCTATTCGCTGCGGGTCCGACACAGTGATGGATCTCTCAACTGGTAAGAACATACACGCCACTCGCGACTGGATTATTCGTAATTCGCCCGTGCCAATTGGCACTGTTCCAATCTATCAGGCATTAGAGAAGGTTGGTGGCAAAGCTGAGGATCTTACCTGGGAAATCTTTAGAGATACGTTGATCGAACAAGCAGAGCAGGGCGTCGACTATTTCACGATTCACGCCGGCGTTCGCCTACCTTACATTCCGTTGACGGCGAAGCGTACCACCGGGATTGTGAGTCGCGGCGGCTCCATCATGGCAAAGTGGTGTTTGGCCCATCACGAAGAGAGTTTTCTATACACTCGCTTTCGGGACATCTGCGAGATCATGGCTGCTTACGACGTTTCCTTCTCCCTCGGTGATGGGCTCAGACCGGGCTCAATTGCTGATGCAAATGACGAGGCACAGTTTGCCGAGCTGGAGACTTTGGGCGAACTGACGAAGATCGCGTGGGAGTTCGATTGCCAGGTGATGATTGAAGGGCCTGGCCACGTCCCTATGCACCTCATTAAAGAGAACATGGATAAGCAACTCGAGACTTGTCATGAGGCGCCGTTCTATACGCTTGGACCACTGACGACAGATATTGCACCGGGTTACGATCACATCACGTCGGCCATCGGTGCGGCAATGATTGGCTGGTTCGGGACCGCGATGCTCTGCTACGTCACTCCGAAAGAACACCTCGGCTTGCCTAACAAGAAAGACGTGAAAGATGGGGTAATCGCATATAAGCTTGCCGCGCATGCCGCCGACCTCGCAAAAGGGCATCCTGGAGCTCAGTATCGCGACAACGCTCTATCGAAAGCTCGTTTCGAGTTTCGTTGGGAAGATCAGTTCAACCTTTCACTTGACCCCGAGGTCGCACGTGAGTACCACGATGAGACATTGCCACAAGAAGGCGCCAAGTTGGCCCACTTCTGCTCTATGTGTGGTCCACACTTCTGTTCGATGAAAATCACGCAGGACGTACGAGAATACGCTGCTCAGAAGCGGATTGACGAAGAGGCTGCATTAGCGATCGGAATGAAAGAGAAAGCCGATGAGTTTGTCAACGCCGGTGCTGAGATTTACCAGAAGGCGTGATTGGGACTAAAACTCTTGACCTAGGCGGCAATATTGTAAATTCTCGCAGCACTCGTTTACCCTCCTGACCGTGTCAGACAACTCCACGGTACACGAATCTCACAGTCTTACTATTCGTCAGGCTACGGCCGACGACGCCAGTTTGTTGGCCGAACTTGGCGCACGTACCTTTTCGGAGACGTTTGCTGCGGATAACACGATCGAAGATATTCAGACGTACCTGGCATCCGCATTCAGCCAGAAACGACAGGCTGTCGAGTTAGCCGATGTCCATTCTTTGTTCAAAATTGCAGAGATTGAAGGAGTTCCTGTCGGATACAGCATGCTTCGCCGCGGACGGAGTCCGAATGGTGTTAGCGGCGCCAATCCAATCGAGTTAGTACGCTTGTACGTTGCGCGAGAAAGTATCGGCCGAGGCGTTGGTGCAGCGTTGATGCAAACTTGTATCGACGATGCGAAATCAAAAGGCCATGACACGTTATGGCTCGGTGTTTGGGAAAACAATCATCGTGCGCAAGCGTTCTACCGCAAGTGGAATTTCCGTAAAGTTGGAACGCAGGTGTTTCAGTTAGGTGGCGATTCACAGACGGACTTTTTAATGCAACTGAATCTTTTCGTCTAAGCTAATCGGGAGCAATGAAACGATGACGAACGGCCGACTAAAAGTCACTTCATTTCTTCTATTGGTCTTTTGCGCTGCTGTTACTGTTGCCTTCAATAATGCGCAACGATCCGAGAAAGCAGCCTCTGTCTACTACCCGCCTCAGGGCGCCGCATGGGAAATTAAACGGCCCGAAGAAATCGGTATGGACAGCGCGCTGCTCAATGAGGCAGTAGCGTACGCAAAGACCCAGCCCAGTAAGGTTCCGCCCGACTTCTCCACTCAAGTCGAAACTTTTGGCAGAGTACTTGGACCCCTACCAAAGGAACGCGGAGAGTCGAACGGCCTCATCGTTCGCCATGGCTACATCGTCGCTGAGTGGGGTAACACGAATCAGGTCGACCCGACTTATAGCGTTGCAAAAAGTTTTCTTTCCACATTGGTCGGACTCGCTGTCGATCGCGGGATGATTAAGGATGTGAGAGATCCGGTCAGGAACTATGCGACGGATCGCGGCTACGATTCTCCGCATAACTCAAAGGTGACATGGGAACAACACCTGCGACAGACGAGCGAATGGGAAGGCTCGATGTGGGGCAAGAATAGCGACTTCATAGGTGTTGAGGAGTTTGGCCGAGGGCAGCGCCAACCGCGCCTGCTTAGGGAACCGGGCGAGTACTGGGAATACAACGACGTTCGTGTGAATCGCCTCTCGCTTTCTCTGCTTGAAGTTTGGCAGAAGCCACTCCCGCTTGTACTTAAACAAGAAATAATGGATCGGATCGGCGCCTCCGACACGTGGCAGTATCACGCGTACAACAACTCTACTGTCATGATTAAGGGCAAACCAGTCGGATCTGTCAGCGGTGGAACCCGTTGGGGAGGCGGTTTGTGGATTAGTGCGCGTGATGAAGCACGGTTTGGATACTTGTTCTTACGCAAGGGTAAGTGGAGAAACAAACAGATCATTTCCGAGAACTGGATTCGTGCCGCGACAACACCCTCAACCGTGGCCGGCGACTACGGCTACCTTTGGTGGCTTAACACCGCGCGCAAACAATATCCAAGTGTGCCGGCCACGAGCTTTGCCGCTCTCGGATACGGCTCAAATACCATTTGGATCGATCCAGAACATGATCTGGTTGTCGTGTGGCGTTGGCATCAAGAGAGAAGCAGCGATGAGTTTTTCAAAAGAGTCGTTGCCGCCGTCAAACAGTGAAAGATCCTGGGCTCGACCGCGAATTCATGCTTTTTGAAGTCGAGCAGTCGCCGACTCGCTAATGTAATAGAGCGTCTATGATGGAGCCCTTTGGCTTGTACTCGCGAAACTTACGTTTAACTTGAACGGACGAGCCGAAGTTTAAAAGTAACCCATTGTCGATATGAGTTGCGGCAAGATAATGAACCAGTTTTAACTCGTGCTCCTTGGCCAAATTCTGAACTGCCTTGACCTCGATTATCAATTGCTTATCTATCCAGAGGTCAGGATAGTAGACGCCGACCGAATGACCTTCATACCAAACGGGCAGTTCGTCCTGTTGACGAGCATCAATACCAAGTTTGTCTAACTCGATCTTAAGAGCGTTCTCGTAGATCTTCTCCAGGAAACCCGCACCCAGTACGTGATGGACCTTGTAGGCACAGCCGATGATTGTGTGTGTGAGGTCGTTGATTTCCATCGCATCCTCCGTGAGAAAAAGGAACGTTGTTGACAGGATTGGCAGAATTTACAGGATTTTCCCAGGACTGGGAAGGGCCGGGGCGTCCCGTCCAGGCAGTTGCGACGAGAGCTCAGGGAAACTGGGCATCCTGGAGGTCAAGTTCATCCACACTATCTTTGGTCCTGTGAGTCCTGTAATCCTGTCTTTAGGACTTTTCTTTTCGAGCAACTGCTTCACACCAGGCAGCTGCGAAGATGGCTCCGGGAAACGCGGCGAACCTGGCCCATCCATCGATCATTTCTTGTATGTTTTCGCGGGTAGCCCAACCTCGACTAACAAACTTCTCGCCCCAACCTTCGTTTAGTAAGCCTACGGACGCTCGTGCAAAACTTTCAGCTCCTTCCGGTCTTACGAACGATTCATAAACAGCAGACAACCTAAGTTCACGAAAGCCTCCTTCGAGCAGCAACCCACCGATCTTGCGCCCAATTTCCGGATCATGACCGTTCTCACGACGAAGGCGTTGATAGAGTTCGCCATACTTTTCAACTGCCGGCTCCATTGGGTAAACCATATCGCCACCGTGATCGAACTCCTTTACGCCAATCACTCCACCCGGTTTTACAACACGATAAGCTTCCCGAACACCGCGAATTGGTTCTTGCAGGTTACCCAGCACTGCAGAGATGAAGACGGCATCGAACGAAGCGTCCTCAAAAGGGAGGGCGTAAATATCCGCAGACTGAAATGTGACATTCGAAACGTCGCGCCTGGCGGCATTCTCTCGGGCAAGCGCCACGTGCGACTCTTCGATTTCGGTTCCCACCACTCGTCCTGGCGCAACGAGTTTGGCAAAGCTGAGCGTGATAGTACCTGGACCACAACCGCAGTCGAGCAAACTCATTCCGGATTTGAGGTGTGGGAGAAAAAATGCCGCATGGCTTTGCGCGGTACGCATCGCCATAATCGCTGTGGCAGCGGGCCCATACCCCATCGTGTACTGTTCACGTTCGTTCGTCATGGTGTTCAATGCTAGCTGAATCTTCGTAGTTCAAACACCGATTAAGTCCCGTATTCGCTGCGGTTCTTCTCCTAACCATTCCGGATTCTGTGCAGTGCCATCGAAGATCGATGTAGTCTTGAAAGGTTCAAATTCCCCTCGCGACGCAGCCACAGCCGTTTTAACGAGTAGTGCTTGAACCTCTTCAACTCCCATTGGTCTAAAAGTCCGTGCTGCTTCGAAAGCTTGGTCGAGAATTTCCAAATTATCGATGCCTGTAATTACGACGGAAGTCGGGAGATTTAGGGCATAGTGCAGGCATTCGATTGGCGAGACCGTGTTTGACTTCAAAAGAATGCCGTTAGCCATGCTTTTCATCCCGAGTACGCCGATCTTTTGTTGGACCAACACCGGCAAGACCTTTTTTTCGAAGCTGCGATAGTGTGCATCCATCACGCTTAGCGGCATCTGCACAGCGTCAAACTTGAATCCCTCTTTCGCTGCCACTTCGAGCATGTAGAGATGAACGTTCGGATCTTTGTGCCCTGTGAATCCGATGTAGCGGAGTTTGCCGGCTTTTCGTGCCTCCACTAGAGCGGCATTGGCGCCTTCCTTGTCGAAAATACGATGCGGATCCTCGTAACGAAGTATCTCGTGATGTTGCACGAGATCGATCATGTCGACTTGAAGCCGCTGCAACGATTCGTCAAGCTGTTTCGCAGCCTCCGTTTTCGAGCGACCATCGATTTTGGTCATTAGAAATGCCTTCTCTCGATAGCCGTCGCGCAACGCCTTGCCCATACGGGTCTCGCTGAGACCTTCGTTATAGTCCCAGCAATTGTCCATAAAAGTTATTCCGCGATCGAGAGCTCCGCGTACAATCCGGATACTGAGTTGTTCGTCGACGTGCTTCAGTCCGAGATGCCAACCACCAACTCCGATTGCTGAGACCTTCTCTCCCGTAGCACCAAGTGTTCTATAGATCATTTCAGGGTTTACTGGTCTTTCTGACATACTTCCTCCCCACAGTCCGCTTTTTGTTTTGCTGATTATGAAGACGAAGGAGCCGACCTAGCAATAGGGGAACGAGTTCCGCAAATTTGTCGCGTTATCACTCAGAAGGCATCTCTGTAGCACAATTCAAAGACTGTATTGAGGTAAAGAGTGACCGTTGTACAAACCGAGCGCTTAAACCTTCGAAAACTCACGACCGACGACGCGGAGTTTATTCTCCGGCTCCTGAATGAACCCTCTTTCATTCGCTACATCGGAGACAAAGGCGTGCGCAATCTTGACGACGCCCGCCATTACATTTTGACTGGACCAGTTGCGAGTTATGAGCAGCACGGCTTCGGCCTCTACATAGTTGAATTGAAGGTACTTCAATTGCCGATAGGAATATGTGGGTTGCTTAAGAGAGCCGAACTGCCGGATCCGGATATTGGTTTCGCGTTCCTGCCACAGTACTGGTCGAAAGGATATGCCGTTGAGTCGGCCCAAGGCATCGTGAAAGACGCGCGAACAAATCTTGGCATTACTCGCATCCTCGCAATCACATCGCCCGATAACGAAGCGTCTGCCAGGGTGCTTGGCAAGATAGGTCTGAAATTCGAACGGCTGATCAAACTCCCAAAAGACACAGATGACGTAAAGCTCTTTAGTTCAACCGGCTAATTCTTTGTGCCAACCAAACACACTCCGACAACAACCTTGAAGCTTGACGGCGGAGATAAATGACTATGACAATTCGGCGTTGCTCGGGTCTTGGTCTTTGCTTTTAAGCCTTAGCCTATGTAATCCAATGACCAAGGCATCATCAAATCCATCTTCGAGGCAAGCAAAAATGAAAATCGATCGCCTCCACCAAATTGCCGTTTTCGCACGCGATCTTGAAGAAGCAATCGCTTTTTATCGTGACACACTCGGTGCTGCCTATTTAGAAAAGTATGATCCGCCGGGTCTGGCCTTCTTTGATTTCTCCGGTACTCGAGTGTTGTTGGAAAGAAATGGTCCCAAGGCGACATTGTATTTTCGTGTCGACGATATTGATTCGGCCTACGCGGAGCTGCTCAAAAGTGGCGTTAAGTTTATCGCTGAACCTCATATGATCTTTCGCGATAATGAGGGCACGTTCGGCACGGCGGGCGAGGAAGAATGGATGGCGTTTTTCTCAGACCCTTCGGAAAATACTCTCGCGCTTGCCAGCCGCAAATCAATTCATCACTAACCGTCTCGAGCGATTACGCTTATGAAACGAACAACGAAAGAGTCGCAGTCAACTGTTCGAAAGCCTGCGACAGATGACAAACATGTCGAGCGCGTGCGAAAAGCTTGCCTCGCACTGCCGGAGACGTGGGAAAAACTCTCGCATGGCGAACCGACCTTCTTCGTACGCAAAAGAGTCTTTGCCATGTGTTCTATCAATCATCACAACGACGGACACATCGCGGTTTTGATACCTGCTGCCATAGGAGTCCAGGCAGCATTGATTGAAGCTTCGCCGAAAAAGTTCTACAAACCGCCGTATGTTGGTGGGGCCGGATGGGTTGGGATCGAGTTACCTCGTGTGAGTGATAGGGAACTGTCAGTTCACATCAGGGAAGCTTGGAAACTTATCGCGCCCGAAAAAATACACGCGGCCCTTAAAACATAGAAGTGAAAAGGCGCCCTTTGGGGAGGGGCACTTTACAAAAAATGCCTAAATACGTCGCTTTCCTACGCGCTATAAATGTTGGCGGACACATAGTAAAAATGGATCAGCTGCGTGGACTATTTGAAGCAATGGGCCTTTCAAACGTCGAGACCTTCATTGCCAGTGGCAACGTCATCTTCGATTCCAAAGCCAAAAGCACAGTGGCTCTCGAACAGAAAATCGCAAAGCACCTCCACAAATCACTCGGCTATCCCGTGGCGACGTTCATACGAGCCATCTCTGAATTAGCGACTGTCGCACGGTACAAACCTTTCAGTGAAGTGGAGCTCAATGGAGATGGAAACCAGGTTTACGTAGTGTTCGTGGCACGCAGCCCTGGCCCAGAGGTGGAACGGAAAATGAAATCTCTCGCCTCCGAAATTGATGATTTCCACATCAATGGTCGCGAGGTCTATTGGTTGTATCGCAGGCGTGCCGGTGAATCGAAGTTTTACGGAGCGCTGCTTGAAAAGAGTCTCGGCATGCAAGCGACGGTACGAAACTCAAACACGATAAGGAAGCTTGCCGCCAAATATGAATCTTCAGAGAGTCCTAAAGCGCGCCGAAAATAACAAATGAAAAGGGGTTAAGCTGGACGCACGAAGCTCCATTGACGCCACTCCACACCATTCGGTGAAACAAATCGTCCATAGCCTCAGCAGGCTCGCGCATACCTCGATCAGTCCACCAGGTAAGTAGCGACAACAAAGCGCCCGCGTGTGCGAACGCGATGGCGGGACGTTCGCTTGTCGGAATTCCACGACCGCGCGGCAGCTCGGCAAGACGCCTTTCAATGCCACGCGCGAAGTGCCCGCGCGCTAATTCCATATTCTCATGTACCTTTCCGGATGTGACCAACGCATTAATGAACGGCTGCACCTCGCCAACGTGGGAGAAAAATTCCTTTACGGGAAAAACACGATCCGACTTGTCGCCGTGAGCTGATAACGCCATCGAAATCGCTTCGAAAAACTCCTCTGCATCGCTCATCAGCAAGTCATCTTTGTCGCTGTAATGTGTGTAAAAGGTGGAACGTCCAACATGCGCGCGATCCAAGACGTCTTGAACGGTTATAGAGTCGAACGGTTTCTCCAGCATCAGCCTGACCAACGCATCGCCAAGCGCATCACGCGTACGACGGACTCGAGCATCGATCTTCTTTTTGGATTCATGTCGCAACTTCACGACGTGCTGGTTCTTGGACATTCACCACCTCTTTGTTCAGTTATAAGAAGTTCTCTGATCGTACAACTGGACAACTTCGTATTGCACGCCTAGTGTACACGGCCGAAATAGCACTCGTGACGATGTAGTCGCTACCGCGTTACACCGAGAGATTTCATTGGAAAAACCTATGATCACTTTAAAACAAGTCAACAAGAAGTATGAGACGCCGGCTGGACTGTTCACGGCTCTTCGGGGTGTCGATGTCGAAATTCGCGCCGGTGAGTTTGTTGGACTCGTCGGAAAGTCCGGCAGCGGAAAATCGACTCTCCTCAACATGGTTGGCGGCATCGACCGTCCAACATCGGGCACAGTGTCGGTGGGCCAAACAACTATTCAGGAGCTGAAGGAAAGCAAGCTGGCGGCATGGCGTGGCCGAAATGTTGGCTTTGTGTTTCAGTTTTTCCAATTGCTACCTACGCTGACTGCGGTGGAGAACGTGATGTTGCCGATGGATTTTTGCAAGACCTTCGCGGCCCGCGAACGTCGGAAACGTTCAATTGCCCTGATGGAAAGAGTTGGTGTAGCGCAGCAGGCTGACAAACTACCAGCGACTTTATCCGGGGGTGAGCAACAACGGGTCGCAATCGCCCGCGCGCTCGCTAATGAACCGCCAATTGTGCTTGCCGACGAACCAACGGGCAATCTTGATTCGTTGACAGCTCGTGCAATCCTGGATCTGTTCCGCGAGATGGCTACTCTAGGGACCACCGTGGTAATCGCCACTCATGAAGCAGACATTGCGCGAGTGATTGATCGCAAGATCGAGATTTCGGATGGTTGCGTGGTTGAAGCTTAGACATTTCCCATAAACCTATATTCCTGATCGAGGACTTAAGCATTGATGCCTGCACCATGGCACAAAGTCTTTAGGGATTTCTGGCAGGAACGAACGCGCACGGCTCTGGTAGTGCTGGCCATAGCACTGGGTGTCGCCGCATTTGCCGCGGTCCTTTCCGCTTATGCAATCCTCACGCGCGAACTGGATCGAGGTTATCTCGCTACCAATCCAGCATCAGCAACATTTCGCACTGACGCTATCGATGACGACCTCGTATCGGCAGTTCTTAAGAACCCTGAAGTTAGTGACGCTGAACCGAGAAGAGTAGTGAGCGGGCAGATTAAGGCCGGACCCGTGCAATGGCGAAACATGGTTCTCTTTGTTGTGGAAGACTACGGTCACATCCGCGTCAGCAAGCTAGAGCCCGAGACAGGAGCATGGCCGCCAGGGACCGGCGAAATCCTCATCGAACGTGACGCGTTTCAGGTTGCAAAAGCGAGTATTGGAGACGCCGTCACTGTTAAGACTTCAAACGGAGTGGAACAGCCGCTCGTCATTAGCGGAGGTGTTCACGATGTGGGCCAGGCCCAAGCTCGAATGGAGAATATCGTCTACGGCTACATCACATTAGACACTCTTGCACAACTCGGTGAGCAACCATATCTCGATCAGTTGAATATTCTCGTTGCGGAAAACCGTTACAACGAGGAGCACATTCGTAAAGTAGCGACGGCCGTGAGGGCTTTGATCGAAAGTCGCGGACATCAAGTTCGACACGTCGACGTTCCCAAACCAGGAAAGCATCCGCATTCTGACATTACTGGAGTTCTACTTCTTGCGATGTCCAGCTTCGGCCTTTTTGTGCTGGTGTTAAGCGGAATTCTAGTTGTTAATCTGCTCACCGCACTCATGGCCTCGCAAATTCGGCAAATTGGGATCATGAAAGCGCTGGGAGCGACGCGTTGGCAAGTCGCTCGGATATATTTCGGTCAAGCACTTCTTCTTGGCATCGCCGCGGTATTGGTCTCTCTTCCTTTGGGACTGATCGGGAGCCGAGCATTGTGCCGATACATGGCAATGTTTCTGAATTTCGACATCAACAGCTTTGCTGTTCCCGTGTGGGTTTACCTGCTGGTGGCCTTAATTGGTCTTGTCGCCCCGTTGTTAGCCGCTGCTTATCCTGTTTGGAAAGGCAGCGGAGTTCCGGTGCGTGTCGCACTGGCAGACGTCAGCATGTCTCAGGCGAACTTCGGGGTAAGTGTTTTGGACCGCGCAGTGACCCGAATCGGAGGCACGTTTCGCCCGCTGTTCCTGGCCATTCGAAATAGCTTTCGCCGGCGCACCCGTCTCGTCCTGACGCTTCTGACTCTCTCCGCAGGTGGCCTTTTCTTTATGTGCGCTCTAAACGTGCGTGCTTCAATGGTCAACACACTTGACCGCTTGTTTGCTTCTAAGAAATTCGATCTAACCGTCACTCTCGGCAATATGTATCCATTGGAAAAGATCGAACGCGCAATCCGTAACACACCAGGCGTAACTGAAGCGGAAGGCTGGTTCTCGACAGAAGCTACGCTCCCGAGTCAAACACAAACCGTCTCTGATCCTCACGGTGGTTCGGGCACTGGTGGCTTACACGGGGGTGGTTATGGAGTCGATCGGTTTACTGTTATTGCATTGCCTCCAGGCACCAGGTTGCTTGAATTGGACATAGTCGAGGGACGCAAGCTCGTGCCAGGCGATACCGATGCCATAGTTATAAACAATGCTTTGGCTGCAAAAAGTTCGCACCTTAGAGTTGGCAACACAATCAAGCTTGGAATGGGACCGGCCGAAACAACATGGCGAGTTGTGGGGATTGCACGCGAGGCCTTTTCACCTCCGGCCGCATACGTCCCGCGCGCTTTCATTCAGGAAAAGCATCCGGAGATGGCTAACAGCGTGCGGCTTGCATTGGATAAGACAGACCCTGATTCCATAAACTCGGTCAAGTCCAACCTCGATCGGAATTTTGAAAATGAAGGTGTCCGTGCGCGCGGCAGCATGAGCAAAGCCGACACCCGGTTTAGCTTCGACCAGCATATGCTGATGATCTACATATTTCTTATTGTCATGTCGTCGATAATCGGTGGTGTCGGCGGATTGGGATTGATGACGACGATGAGTCTGAATGTGTTGGAGCGGCGGCGAGAAATGGGCGTCTTACGTGCAATTGGTGCCACGTCGTGGGCTGTTTGGTTGATTGTTGTTGTTGAAGGTCTGATCATTGGTGTTCTGAGTTGGGTGATCGCCGCGCTCGCAGCGTGGCCAGTTAGTAAAGCGATTGGCGACTTACTCGTCGGCATGTTGTTCAGGAGTGGACTCGACTTTACGTTCGAACCACTGGGACTCTTAATCTGGCTTGTGATATCTATTGTCTTGAGTGCTGCAGCTAGCTTCCTCCCCGCCTGGCAAGCATCACGATCCACGGTGCATCAGGCATTGGCTTATGAATAACCGAACGTTGCTCGTAACAGTACTGACGCTTGTTTTCGTGATCAGTATTGTCGGTGTGGGATTACAGAGCGCCGCCGTTCGGAACGCACCTGTACAAGTAGCTCAGTCGTCTTCGAAAGCACAGCTTTCTGCCTCAGGAGCGATAATTCCATTTGAGCTTATCAACAAACATATTGTGTTGGCCCTAAAGGTTAATAATTCAAGACCGCTTTCTTTCGTACTCGATACCGGCGATCAGTTCGCAATCATTAATTTGGACCGAGCAAAAGAGTTGAAGCTAAAACTTCGTGGCCAAGTGAGCGTAGGCGGTGCTGGTGCTTCAACGAAAAGGGGGGCGTTCGTCGATGGGGCGTCGTATACGATTTCAGGATTACCCGGATTTTCTCAACCAGTAACTATGGCTTTACCGTTGGGTGGGCTCTCGTCTCGATTCGGCCAGGATTTCGACGGCATAATCGGCAGCGAATTCATTCGACAGTTCATTGTCGAAATCGATTACCAGGCTAGTGTGCTCAGGCTTCACGACAAAGAGAAGTTTGTTTACGAAGGGACTGGAGAAAGCATACCCATTCAATTGGTACACGGACATCCGTTCCTGGACGCAGAAGTTACGCCGTCCGATCGTCAGCCGATAAAGGGCAGGTTTGTTCTGGATATCGGCGCTAGCCTGGCATTGGCACTCTATAGTCCGTTTGTTGCTGAGCATGGTCTTCTCAATTCGAATCTAAAGACTATCAAGTCGATTGGTGGGGCGGGAGCGGGGGGCAAGACCACTGGAAAGTTTGGCAGAGTCGATCAGTTAAAGTTTGGAAGCTTTAAGATAAGACATCCTATCACTCTCTTCTCGGAAGATAAGGCGGGCGCTTTTGCAAGTTCCTCTCTGGCCGGCAACATCGGTGCACGTGTCGCAAGTAAGTTTCGACTTTTCCTGGACTATTCCCGCAGCCGGATTATCTTTGAGCCAAACGACACTTTTGGTGATCCTTACGATCAGGCATTTTCAGGAGCAGCGATAGTAGCCGAAGGGCCCAACTACCGCACTTTTCGTATAATGGACCTACTCGAGAATTCACCTGCAGCGGAAGCTGGACTCCAAAAAGAAGACATCATCGCCGCAATCAATGGTCAACCCGCAACCGAATTTACGCTGAGTAAGTTGAATGAGATGTTTGAACAACCAGTCGCATATAAGTTGAGTGTGCGACGTGGTGAGCAAACACTGCAGGTAACACTAACTCCGAAGCGGCTTGTGTGACTTTCGAGTCCTGGAATTCCTCATTAACGTTTTCGCTGCTGGATTTGGGCTGTAATCATTCCGCTTCCTGAGCGAATGATCTCGCCATCTATGAACAGTCAACGCGCTTACTATCTCCTCCGTTTGTTTGTCGTTCTTTTCCTCGTCGCACTTCTTGCCTACTCCACAATCATCAACTCATTTTTTCTCTCGGACGACTTCGCACAGATAGGGAAGGTCCTTAACGGCGACTTGTCGTTCACCTGGGGAGAAAAGCCTGGCGGCTTCTTTCGGCCACTGTTCATCCTGAGCTATGCCTTAGACGGGCGTTTGTGGGGAATCAACCCTGTCGGTTATCACATTACTAATATCACTTTGCATGTACTCGTTTCATTGCTGGTCGTACTTTTGTCAGCCGAGCTCATGCAAAGGACTGGTTATGAAAACGTCCTTTCTTCAAGCGTCTCTGTGGCGGCAGGTCTGATCTTTGTTGTTCTGCCATCTCATACCGAGGCGGTTTCCTGGATTTCGGGACGCGCGGATTTGTTGGCAACGCTGTTTTGTGTTGCTGCTCTGATTTCTTATTTGATGTTCACGCGAAAGAGACGCATGGGATTTCTTTTTGGCACCGTTGCTTTTTTTGCGATCGCCATGTTGAGCAAGGAATCGGCAGTTTGTCTTCCATTTATTTGCATTGCGATTGAACTTTGTCCGGCGATTAGAAAACGGCCCATGGAACGCCGGCAGGTCACTCTGGCACTCGTTCTGCTGTTCATTACCGTTCTTGTTTACGTATTGATTCGTTATGCGGTGTTGGGCGCGATCGTCGGCGGTTACGGCACCAGCCTGCACTTGAACTTCAAGTTCTCATTGATCTGGGAACGTTTGCCGAAGTACGTAATTAGGGCGGTGTTGCCTCCGCTTCCGGAACGATTGTTGTTCGTGCTGGTAAAGCCATTCCGGTCGCGTGCATTTATTGTGTTCGCGGTACTCTTCGTTGCGGCAGTCGGGATTCTCTTGGCGTACAGGCATAAGCTGACACCCTC
>JBKOYD010000119.1:0-6124 GCA_046725195.1 Acidobacteriota bacterium
CGGTCAAGGCTTGCGCACGAAGTCTGCAACGGCTCCAGACGGATTACATAGATCTCTACCTGCTGCACTGGCGAGGCGAGGTGCCTCTCTCAGAAACCTTTGAAGCATTCCAACTGCTGAAGAAAGCGGGAAACATTCGAGATTATGGCGTGAGCAATTTTGACGTCGATGATATGGAGGAGGCGTTCGCTTTACCGGGCGGTGAGGAGATAGTTACGGACCAGGTGCTGTACAACCTGGCGCATCGCGGCATCGAATGGGATCTGCTTCAGTGGTGTCGCGAACGGCGCATTCCCATCATGGCGTATTCGCCGGTTGGGCATAGCGCAGCTGGGCAAAAACAGATGCTGCATAAGCCCGTTGTCAGATCGATTGCAGCGCGACACGACGCTACTCCGGCCCAGGTCGCTCTGGCCTGGTTGTTTCGTCAACCCGATATAGTGGCGATTCCCAAAGCCGGCCGTCCAGAGCACATTCGAGAGAACCGGGCCGCGCTTGAGATCAAACTTACGGACCGCGATATTAAGGAACTGGACAAAGCGTTTCCGCCTCCGGACCGAAAGATCCCACTCGAGATGCTCTAACTGGGTCGTTTTGGGAAGGGCCGGGTCACTCTTGTTTGCTGCTTGTTCAAGTGAAGGTTTTTTGCCAGTTTCGGAGTGTTCAGGCGAGTCCTGACGAATTAATCAGGCGTGGCCGGGTGATACCAAGCTTGTGCATTTTGTTATTGAGAGTCGTCCTTGGAAGACCAAGCCGGGCTGCCGCACCTGCGGCGCCACCAATCACCCAGTTTGTCTCCCGCAACACGCGCAGGATGTGTTCGCGCTCGACTGCCTCCAGAGCGTTTGTCCCGTTCTGATCAGTAACTAATTTCCCGTTTTGCTTCAACTCAGCCAACGGCACTTCCAGCACTGTCCCACGCGTGAGAATCACAGCTCGTTCGATGAGGTTTTGTAGTTCGCGTATGTTTCCGGGCCAGGCATAGCGAGTCAGCGACGTCACCGTCTCAGTAGGAATTCGCTCGATTGGTTTCCTCATACGTTGCGCAAACTTCTGAGCGAAGAAGTGCACCAGCAAAGGGATGTCTTCGGTGCGTTCTCGCAAAGGCGGCAGAGTAATTGGAAACACGTTCAGACGATAATAGAGATCACTTCGGAATTTCTTTTCGGCTACCAACTGAGACAAGTCAGCGTTCGTAGCGGCCACTAGCCGAACGTCGACCGTTATGGTTCGGGAACTGCCCAACCGCTCGAACTCCTGTTCCTGAAGCACGCGCAGTAATTTTGGTTGCAGATCGAGCGGAATATCTTCAATTTCATCCAGGAAGAGAGTCCCTTTGTGTGCGAGCTCAAATCTGCCTTTTCTTTGTTCGATAGCGCCGGTGAAGGCTCCCTTCTCATGACCGAACATTTCACTTTCGAGTAAGCCGGTCGGAATCGCGGCGCAATTCACTTTCACAAGAGTGTGATCCTTCCGCGTGCTCAGTTTATGTATTGCGCGCGCGATCAGTTCTTTGCCCGTTCCGGTCTCGCCAAAGATCAGAACACTTGAATCGGTCGCCGCTACCGTCTGGGCAGCTTGTAGCGCACGTTTGAGGCTGGGGCTATTGCCGATGATCTCGCGGAAATTAAACTGACTGGAGATTTCTTCCTCGAGATAGAGCTTTTCGTCTTCGAGCTTGTTCTTCAGCGCATCGATTTCACGATAAGCCAGGGCGTTCTCTATTGCGATGGCCAGTTGATTAGCTACTTGACTAAGCAACTGCGAGTCGCTTTCATTAAAGGCATTCTCCTTAAGACTACCAACATTTAGTACACCTAACGTCTGACCATGCGAGAGCAGAGGGATACTGCAACTCGACTTGATTCCCTCTGCCACCAGTAAGTGAGCCTCGCTTGAAGAAAACCGCTCGGTATCGATAACACGCATGAGCACTGGTCCGCGGGTGGTGAAAGCCAAACCTGCCGGTGTCGCAGTAGGATTCTCTTGCAAAGAGATCTCGACATCTTCCTGAATTAAGCCCCGCCCGGCAGGGAAGTCGAGGAGACTTAATCGAAGAGAATTGCGTTCAGACTCGTACAAGAAAACGCTGACATAGGCAAACTCCATCAGGCGCTGCAAACTCTTCGTCGTGGCTTCCAGCATCTGTCGCAGATCCAGATGTGAGGCCACTGCATTGTTTACATCGAGCATCAGGCGAAGCGTGTCTCGTTCTCTTGCGAGTTGTTGTTGATAGAGTTGTGCTTCCTGGAAATGAATCGCGTTGTCTACGGCCACAGCGATTTGCGTCGCTACGAGTTGGGCGAACTCCAAATCAAGTTCGTCATAAGCTCCCACATCTTCACTCCAGACGTTGAGCGTTCCGAGCCGTTGGTGGGCCGTCGTCAGTGGCAGACTGCAAATCGATTTCGCTGGATAGGGTCGAAGCCCTTTGGCGAAGCGGAAGCGACTGTCGTGCTCGAGATCACTAACGACTACTGGTTCCTGGTTTCGCCAAACCCATCCAGCAATAGAGCCTTCGATTGGAACCTCGGTGACTGGTTCACGTAACAGACCTTCACAGGCTTCCAAAACATACAGACGCATGACGTTGCGAATCTCGTCATGTAGCATGACTCCGATATCGCGAAACTTGAAAAGATTCTGCAGCCGACAAGCCAGATCACGGAAGAGATCGGGAATGTTTCGGTGCAAACTGATGGCTTTTGCAAGTCCCAGAAGAGTGAGGTATTGCTCTCGTCTCAAACCAGCGACGCCGATTTGAGCTGTACCCTCGGCCATTTGAACCTCGCCAAGCTGCATACGGAAAACGTGTTCAAGGGAAAGAATACTGATTCCTATTGTTCTACCGAACGACCACCCAGGTTCTGATTTCAACCTACGACGTTGGCAAGTTGGAAGTTGTGAAAGAAGCGTTCAATTCTCGTTAAACCTCAGAAGAGGTTGGCGCCTATCGAAAAGTTGGTGGATTCCTGAGAAGTTCCAAATGACCAAATACGGTCACCGGACCGCGGCCGGTCACTGGGCTGTTTGAAAACGCACTCCAAAAGCTTCTGTTTTCAAATTCCTTTGACGCTACTTCTTGTGAATTCAAATATTCGGCCACACCTAAAAACGATTCCTGCAATGTGGCAATTCGGTTGCATAACAACCGGCGCCGGATGATTCTTCTGCTGGACGTTCCGAGATATCGAGAACGAGAATGGATCGACAAAACCATTGGATTCAAATCAAAGGAAATCAAATGCTACGTATAACTCAGAAGGAGTACGACAGGGGCTGGGAACACTCCAACGGTAAGAGAGCAAAGAGTGAGCAACCTCATGATGGCGAGATGGTGCTGAAAGTCGAAGGGAGTCTTTATCTTCAAGACGCGGAGTTATTGGAAAGAATTTGTCGAGATATCGGAGATCAAACCGGACAGCACCTTACCCTGGATCTCGCTGACCTCTGCTTCCTCGATAGTGACAGTGCTTCGGTGCTCTGTCGTCTCAGACGCGAACAGAACGTCACTCTAGAGGGGCTACATTTGTTTATCGCAAGAGTGATCGAATTGACCGAAGCGGAGGCTGCAGTCTCCGAATATCTTCCGAAAGCCAACAACAGCAATCAAAGCGAGTCTGAAAAGACGTTCGACCCCATTCCGATACTTTGATCAACTTTTGTGCTTCGTGAACCAAATAGTTATTTTTAATTGACCAGATAAGTCCAGTCATCTCTCGTCGTTGGAATGTCGACTGCAATAAAATGCGAATAGCTTTTATCATTGTTTCTTATCCCGTCGATGTCGTTTCGAGTTCTCGGCCAGTTCCTTTCTTTTAATGCTCGTCATCTTTTCTTTTGATTGTAGAAGTATCCTTCACGAGTCCGTACTACCAGGTTCGGTCGTTTAAGGCGAACCCTGATACGACGAAATCCGTTTGGGCTCTTGCGCAGCGGTGCGTAAGCGAGGCCGTACTGGCTACGCAAATCCGCCAGGGCATTTCTGACTGCCGCAATCAAATCGTGGCGCGTGGTCCATTCTAAGACGCCGCCGCCGGTACTGGCGGCAATCTGTTCAAAGAGTTCGCGACCTGGATCAGCGGGCGGTTTCCCAATGCGAATGGGGGTGGGGAAGGGGCGCCGAGCAAATGGGGGCATTTCCCCAATGGCTTGCTCGGTCTTGTAGCGGATCGGGTACACAAGTGCCCAACTCTCTTGCGCCTGCCGTCGCACCGCTTTTCCGACTTCATCCGCGCGCCTATTGATATTCGGCATGGCACGACCGGCAGCCGTGTCGACGCCATCACTAAACATGACAATTGCGATTTTGTCGTCATCAACCCGGAAGTTATCGAAAAGGTATCGGAAGGCTTCGTATAGAAATGTGTTTGTATCGCCGATGCGGTAGCCCTGCCGACCTATTGAAGCCGGCACGGGCTGGGCGTGCGGTTCGGGCGTGATGCTTCTGATGACATTCCCGGCTTGTTCTCTCTTCAGCCAGCCAGACAGTTGGCGAACTTCGCTAGCGAACGAGACAATACTCAGTTCATCATCGGAGCCTAAGCTGCCCAGCAACGCAATGGCCTCCTCTTTAACGGTCGACAAGACAGACTCCATGCTGACACTCACATCAAAAACCAGCACCAGCCGCAGCGGGCGCTCATCTGCCGTGAAATGGGTGATCTCCTGCCGCGCGCCATCTTCATAAAGTTCGAAATCTTCTCTCGTTAACCCACTGACACGCCGCCCTTGACGATCTAGGACGAGGACATTGAGGTTGACAAGTGAGGTTTCTATTTTGATGACCTCGTCTTGAGCAGTAACTTGAGACGCTGCCGCAATAATATAAAGGGCAGCAAGGGCTAATAGCACTTTGCTTGGCTTAAACAGCATATTAATTTCGTCGTCCTCTATGAACTCTGAAAATCGAGTGCCGCAAAAATCACAAAAGGCGCAGACGATTTTCCGAAGGCCTTTGTGCTTGTTTGTGCTTCTTTGTGGCTCAACCTTGCTTCACATTGTCATCGCCATCGCACCTAAGATGCCGAATCTGAAGAGCGAGCTGGACACTTTCGGACCTCAAAAAGCTGAAAGCGATTGTGCGTGCTGTAAAAATCGCCCAATATACGCTCTTGATATGAACTCATCGAACGGATCAACAAGGCGTCCAAAAGTGTGACTTACACCTGAGCACGCGAGGAGGGGAAGTGGACGAAGACCTTGACGCAATGTCGCGCGAACAATTGATTGCAGAAGCGAAAAAGCTTCGCACCGGCATTAGGTTGCACCGGGACAGCACGGGCCACGAGCTTTGCTGGCATCACCCGGAACTCTGGGGGCTGTTGCCTGAACGGACGGACCCACTGCCTACAGTCCCAAACTGGCCGGAGTTCTTTCGCGGCTGCGTGCACTACCGCGAGTCGCTCGACAAGCAGTTGGCGGACGCGCCTCGTTCTGACGTGCCCTATCAACCGTGACGCGTTTCGAATAAAGTGGGCAATCATTGCCGAGTGAGGTCGCGCCCTTCAACTGCAATCCCTTGATGAGTTCAAAATGTGGTCGCTTGCGGACCTCAAAAAATGATTAGAACCCCGGGCGTTGATTTGCCGACTTTTATCTTTGCCAATGCTATGCCGTTGTCCTAATGTCAGTGCTACTCGCGGAAAGTAATGATGTGCGGACCCCTCTCGCACTATCAGCCCAGCTGCTACCACGTTAGTGACTCTCAACAGTCACCCCGACTCTATTTGGTCACAGTCTCCGGCAGCTTCCTCAGCTAACCTGCGCGACCACCAAAACTGAGTATCAGACTTCAATTGCGGAAGGAATAAGCGAATGAAGGATGTAGCGGTGGGGTACCTCCAGCTGCACATACATATATAAGGACAGATCAAAGGGACTAATTCGTCAATCTGTGACCAAAGGTCCGGGCGCATTCGACCAAGACCCGCGCACCCCCAAATTTAACAAGAATTGAACGCGGCTTTCACAACTTTAGACTCGTCCTCGCGTACGTTCACTTCGAATGCAACAGGCGTTCGTCTGGCACTCGAGTTGAAAACGGGTGCTACATCGCCATCTCGTGGGTTTTATTTGAAGAAGCAATGAGGAAACGCTGTTGTCGATTTTGGGTTCACCGAAC
>JBKOYD010000007.1:0-6605 GCA_046725195.1 Acidobacteriota bacterium
CGAACAACCAACGACCCAAACCCGCATCTCGTCGTCTGGCGACCGTTCTTTGAGTAGCCTGGGGAATACCTTTTTCTTTAGCGCCTCAAAGATTTCCGGGTTACGAAAGAAACCTGTGACGGCGATAAGTAAATCCTGATACAGCGCTTCCAACTCGGCTGAATTGTGGCGTAGGTAATTGGCGTATTCACCGAGACTCTTGATCTGCGCCAGCACCATTCGTCGCATGATCCGGCGACGGATCGTATTGCCTCGATAAAGACTGAAATCGACGCGGCTCTGATTACGCACCAATAACAGAATCTCTTGCAGCGCACTCACTTCGACGACGATCCCGTCTTCTGCGGCATCCCTCACCTTTTCTGCCTGGTCTTCTGTGGCGAAAGGATCATCAGCGATGCGAGCGAGCTCTTCGGCAATCTTTTCGGGGGGAAGCACGAAGTCAACATTGCCGGCGGCAATCGCGCTTTTGGGCATGCTGTCATACTTGGCCGATTCGTCTTGCGCGAAGGTGATTCCTCCCTCGCCCTTGATGGCTTGTAACCCGAGCGTGCCGTCCGTAGCCGTTCCCGAAAGAATCACCCCAATAGCTTGATTTCTCTGATCGTTCGCGAGAGATTCCAAGAAGTGGTCGATCGAGCGAGAGCGACCGGTAGCTCGTTTGCATGGCGAGAGTTTCAGAATCCCGTCGTTGATTGTCATGCTTCGGTTTGGTGGAATCACATATACATGGTTCTGTTTGACCCGAGTGTTATTGGCGACTTCGAGGACCGGCATCTTGCTGGTCTTTGCCAGGAGTTCGGGAAGCTTGCTTTGGTGCTCTGGGTCGAGGTGCTGCACAAGTACAAAGGCCATACCTGTGTTACCGGGTAAATGTCTTATGAGACGGGTGAAGGCCTCCAACCCGCCGGCGGAAGCGCCGACGCCAACGATCGGAAAGAGATCATTTTCAGACTTCGCCGATTTGCTGGCTGAGTTGTGGTTCTTGGCGCGTGACTTAAGAGCTTTGCTCTGACGTTCGCGCGTTGTCGTCGCTTTAATGGTTTGGTCCGATGATTTTCGCGCGGACTTCTGGGATGATTTGCGCGCTTTATTCATAAGCGGAAAGCCGCCCCGGTCGGAAGCGCCTCACCAGATGCGAGGTGAGCCGCACGGGTCGAAGACCTCATTATAAAAAGTCTGGGTTCGAAGCGAATTTATATTACAGAATCGAACCGCGCTTCAAGATGGTATGGGCTGGACCGGTTGACTTCGTCAAAGTCTCGAACTCCTCTGGCTCGGGGCGACAAGCGTCGTGCGCGTCAATCTCGCCCAGAGTGTGGTCTCATCTAACATCCAGATTGGACAAAAAAAGACGGTCTCTATCTGGCGCCAAGATCAGGGAAGGATGAGGGACCTACGTGCTCAGACCACGCGTGATGTAACTTACTTTGACGGCTGACACTTTCAGTAATTAGTGCTTGGTCATGCGTAGTACCGTTAGTCATCCAAGTGAACGGGCTTAAAATCCGTTGGCCTCTACAGTTGAATCGCGGCAAAAGATCAGGGTGAGTTTTTGACGTCACGTTGACGCGACTGTCTGGCAAGCGTGGTGATAGATCGGAGTATATATGGTGCAATGATCTTTCGGCCGGCTGGATTGTTTGAATTTTAGTTAATGAATAGGACCGCGTGGATCTCAACTGCATTCGCAAAACTTCATCTCGATTCCGGCAACTTCAGCTGAGCTCCCTCTGCCCCATATCCCGCTAATCGAATTTTATTGGGTCAGCAGCCTGGTAAACGAGAGCGAAGCTAACTTCCAGGTACCGCTTTGCTGCACATATACTTCGGTCACCATGAAGGGAATGGTGACCTCATTGCCGCCGACGACGGCAACCAGGCGGATTTTGTTTAAAAGGACGGCGGTCTTATCAATAAACCGCACTGACGCTTCCTGGATTTCCACGGTCTTGTATTGGATAGCTCCGCTTTTGATGACCTCGAGTTCCTGGGTTTTGGTCATAGTTGCGCCCATGTGAACAAAGACAGCCTTTTCATGAAAAAGAGCGTCCAAAGAATCTACTTTGCGCTCCGACATCCAGCGCCATTTCTCCTTGGAGAGACGAATCAGTTCCTGTTCCGCGCTGCTGTTGCTTTGCTGCTTGACGGCGTCGCCTGTGGTGCTCTGACTCAAGACGGCGATTGGCACCAAGGCAATCATTGCGAGCGCCATAATCGTGACGATCGAGCTTGGCAATACTTTGGGCTGAATAGACGTTTTCATTGCGTTTGGTTTCATGGAGACATCCTTCATCAAATTTGCTTTCTTACTTCTTCATCGGAGCCTCAACGCCTGAGAAGGCAAGCACGGCGTCCGGCAGGCGCTGCCCCTTGACTTCGATTGCCATTACTGCCGAGTTCAGCTCCGAGATTTCAGAGGGCGTGAAGCGAACGCTGGCCGCACCGCTGTTCTCCACCATATGTGCCATTTGGGTCGTGCCTGGGATCGGCACGATCCACGGCTTCTGCGCCATCAGCCACGCGAGCGCTATCTGCCCGGGAGTGGCTTCCTTACCTTTGGCCCACGTCTTCAGGAGCCCAACGAGTTGCAAGTTGTGCGGAAGGTTCTCAGGAGAGAAGCGGGACTCCA
This sequence comes from Acidobacteriota bacterium, assembly GCA_046725195.1. Taxonomy (GTDB): domain Bacteria; phylum Acidobacteriota; class Blastocatellia; order Pyrinomonadales; family Pyrinomonadaceae; genus PSRF01. The sequence continues at coordinate 2,633 of JBKOYD010000007.1, forward strand.
CTGCGCGAATATCACCCGGCGCGAAGCGCGTGTTGGCGTCAATCCAGCCAGTCAGGAACTGCACGCGGACTCCACGGTACGAAGCCGATGCCAAGCTCCTCGCATGTTGGGATCACTTCCTTCTCCGGACCACGCCACAGCATCGAATATTCGTTCTGGACAGCCGTGAGGGGCAGTGCCGCGTGGGCACGCCGCAGCGTCTTGAGCCCCATTTCTGAGAGGCCCCAGTGCAGGACCTTGCCCTGATCCATGAGTTGTTTTACGGCGCCGGCGACATCCTCGATCGACACCTCAGGGTCAACACGATGTTGATAGAGGAGGTCGATGCGATCGGTGCGGAGCCGCTTGAGCGACCCTTCGACTGCACGCTTGATGTGATCAGGCTTGCTGTTTAAGCCCGGGCGCCGCTCACCAGTCTCAGGGTCGATATTCCAGCCGAACTTTGACGTGATCACGACCTTGTTTCGAAACGTTGCGATGCTCTCACCCAAGATACGCTCGCATTCGAAAGGTCCATAAGCCTCAGCCGTGTCAAAGAACGTTACGCCGCGATCATAGGCGGCGCGGATTATGTTGATCATCTCCGGACGGTACGGCACGGTCGTCTCATACTTGCGGCTCATGTTCTGGACGCCCAGTCCGACCGATGAGACCTCGAGCTTGCCCAGCCTTCTTCGCCCCGGCAAAGGATCCGCGGCGGGCTTCTCACCAGTTCGCCGCGTACTTTGTCTCCCAGTTTGGGCGCTCATCTCATTCTGCGAAGCCGCTAACGTCGCTAGGCCGGCGCCCGCAAAGATGGTCTTCGCGATAAAGCTGCGCCGGTTGATTCCATTACTTTCCTGATCGATTGATTGCTTATTTTTCATCCTGTCTCTGCTCTCTGAGGCGCGCCTTTCAAGTATTTCGTTTTGCTTCGCCGAGCAATTTGACCATCGCAGGGTCACGATGATCGAAGAAGAGGCTCGTACCAGTATCGAGCTGCCTGATGGCGTCCATATCTTCCTGTGTCAACTCAAAATTAAATATGTCGAAGTTCTCCGCCATTCGGTCCTTTCGAACCGATTTGGGAATGACGATGATGTCCCGCTGCGTCAACCATCTGAGGATGACCTGCGCGACCGTCTTGCCGTGCTTCTCCGCGATTGAAACAAGCACTTTGTTGCCGAAGATATTGTTCTTTCCCTCCGCGAATGGTCCCCAAGACTCGATCTGAATGTTGTTTTCTGTGAGGAACTTCTGAGTCTCTACCTGCTGGTGGAACGGATGCGTCTCGATCTGGTCCACAGCGGGAACCACTTCGTTATGGACAAGGAAGTCCATTACACGATCGGGATGAAAGTTACTGACGCCGATGGCCTTGATCCTACCCTCGCCATAAAGCTCCTCCATCGCGCGCCACGAGCCAAAAACATCCCCATACGGTTGGTGAATGAGGTAGAGGTCGACATAGTCGAGCTGAAAACGCTTCATCGAGCGATCGAAAGCTCGCTTTGTCTTCTCGTAACCGGTGTCCGCTATCCAGAGCTTTGTCGTCACGAAGAACTCATCGCGCGGCACGCCGCTCCTCTTTATCGCATTACCGACCGCCTCCTCGTTTCCGTAAGAGGCCGCCGTATCAATGAGGCGATAACCTACGTCGATCGCATCCGAAACACTCCGTTCACACTCCGCCAAGTCCTCGATCTGGAAAACGCCAAAACCGAGAAGTGGCATCTCCACTCCGTTATTCAATACAAGCTTTTTCATATTTCTCGTCTAACAAATAGCTGTTTTCGCTTCCTATTGTTCTGGTCTGATTTTGATGTCGGCTGCCGGACCGACGATAAGACGATACTCGCGGATTATTGGACGATCCTGCAAAAGCGGCTACATTGACGTCCCGCGTTGCACACAAAGAGACTAATATGAACATATGAACAGTAGGGAAACTCCCCGAGACGCACAGAGGGTCAAGACCAACAGAGAAGAACTCACTGAACGGATCGGCCGAACTGTGTCCGAAGATGGCGCTAAAGAGGTGTTCCCAGGTTTTTTCCTGGCGCGTTCGTCGAGGCCATCGGAATCATTGAATACCGTTTACCAGCCGGCGTTCTGCCTCGTGGCCCAGGGCAGGAAGAGGGCGTTGCTAGGTGAGGAGGTGTTTAGGTACGACCCGGGGCATTACTTGTTATTCACGGTCGACCTGCCTCTCATATTCCAGATCGAAAAGGCGACGCCGGACGAACCTTATCTTGGCTTACGCCTCGATCTTGACCCCTCGCTGGTCGCCTCCGTCCTGATGGAAGCAAACATTAAGATCAAGAAAGGGGATGCGAGCGCGAAAGCGATGGACGTGCATTCGATCGACGCGAATCTTCTCGACGCTGTCGTGCGGCTGGTTCAACTTGCGGATGAGCCGGGAAGCAGTAACGTTCTGGCACCACTCATCGTGAAGGAGATCATCTACCGGCTCCTGTCTGGAGGCCAAGGCGCGCGACTCAGTCATCTCTTACCCTCCGGAGACACGCAACGCATCTCGCGGGCGATTGGGCACCTCCGCGAGCATTTCGATGAGCCACTAAAGATCGATGAATTCGCTCGCCAACTCGGAATGAGCGTGTCGGGTTTCCATCATCACTTCAAGTCGGTTACGGCAATGAGTCCTTTGCAGTTTCAGAAACAGATACGACTCCAGGAAGCACGCCGTCTGATGCTCGGGGAAGACCTGGACGCCGCGAGCGCCGGATTCCGCGTCGGCTACGAGGACCCGTCTTACTTTAGTCGCGATTACAAGAAGCAATTTGGCGCGCCACCACAACGCGACGTTACCCGTCTTCGGAATAATCTTGGAGCCTAGATGGTAAGCTAAGCGCTCCTATTATCTTCTCCAGCTACCCAGTTCACCATTAGAATCTGACTGACGTGAGAATCCACTGTGGTCGGAGTTGACCCTCGGTGCCGCCCATATTAGTAGTAAGGCGTTGCAGAGATCGACTACTTGCAGGCACAGTAAATGGTCAAAGCGGCAAGCTATCGTTGGCCTTTTGCGTTTTTGGATTGGCCCGTTATACCGTCACCGGTTTTCAGTTTGACAAACTCGCTCTTGATGTTCGTCTGGGCAAAGGAGCTTGCACAAGCCGAGGAGATGAACACTAGCCCAAATAGTAGAAGGAGTCGCTTCATAAGACACTCTCCGTTTGACCTAAGAGCAACCTAACGCCCAGTATCACCGCACCCGATTTCGATCTGCATGAAAGAGTTGATGGCGGGGCGCATGCCGTTGTTAGGTGCGCCATGATGTGAAAACTTATCGTCGAAGTTCGGCCGATTCTCGTTCATTATGTGCACAGCCATATGTCCGGTGGCGTCATACATCAGTAGCCCCCGCACGTTCGGCCCGAGCAGGGAATGGTATGACCTCACATTTGGACGGCGAAATACAGACGGCCGGTCGCCTGTTCCGTGCGGCGGCAGCGCCTGTAAGCCGGTTCCTTGTTGAATCCTTCTTGACTCGCCTCTTCGTATGATATAGAAACGCCGCATCTGCAATTCCCCCGCGACGAGTTTACTTTCCAAACACAAACGGAGGTGAGCCATGAGAAGCATTCTCGTAGTCGTAGTGTTCGCATTAGCGATTCCCTCACTTATCGTTGACGCCCAGACTGATCCAGCAAAACCAAAACCAACTTCCCCAGCAGCGCAACAGATGGGACCTGTCGAGCAAGAACTTACAAAACTGGACCGCGAGCTGATGGATGCCGCAGTGCGCAACGATCAGACGTTGATGCAGCGCGTCGCCGTGGAGCGCCACGTGTTCATCAACCCAGCGGGCGGCGTGCAGGAAAGAGGAGATACCACTGGTCCAAAGATTGAGTCAATACAGTCCGAGGATGTGCAAGTGCGAGTCCATGGCGATACGGCCATCCTGATAGGTCGGGCTAACGTGAAAGGACGGTTTCCCGACGGTCCCGACATTACCGGACCATACCGTTAC
>JBKOYD010000093.1:0-70818 GCA_046725195.1 Acidobacteriota bacterium
GCGCAGCAATCGCACCTGAGTTTCAGGCGGTATGTCGCCAATCTCGTCGAGAAAGATCGAGCCACCATCGGCAACCTCAAACAAGCCTTTCTTTGCTGCGACAGCACCAGTAAAAGCACCCCGAGTGTGTCCAAATAATTCCGACTCCAATAACTCTGATGGAATATTTGAACTATTGACAGTGACGAATGGACGACCAGCACGCGTGCTCGCTTCGTGAATTGCTTTTGCAATCAACTCCTTGCCTGTCCCACTCTCGCCGGTAATTAGAACCGTGGATCGCGCTGGCGCTACTTGTTCAACCAACCGAAAAACTTCCTGCATCAGATCCGACCGACCGACTATTTCGCCACGATCTACGGCCTTGCTCATTGCACGACGAAGAGTCCGTCGTTCCTCTTCCTTTCGCCGTCGCTTAATACCGGCCGCAATGGTGGCTGTGATCTGTTCGTTTTGAAATGGCTTTCTGATGCAACCAAAGGCGCCGCGTTCCCAGGCCGCAATGGCAGTGTCGAAGGTCGCGTAGGCGGTTATCATCACGATGGCTGCCTCGGAATCCATTTTCAAAAACTCTTCAAGCGCTCGCAGTCCGCCTATGCCCGGCATAGAGACATCCAACAAGACCACATCAAAGGCGCGTCGTCCATAAGCCTCGAGTCCTTCTTCGCCAGTCTTGGCAAGATCAACGCGATAACCTTCAGCGGTGAGAAGCGTTTCCAACACTTCTCGCATGATCTCCTCATCGTCGACGACGAGAACCGAACCTTTCCTGGAGTTGCGCTTTTCGTTTTTCATCTAGTGCAATACGGTCAATATCGGGGTTGTCGGAAACACGTTAGTTTAGCGAGTTCAGAAACTTAAAACAAAAGGCCTGGCAAAACAGCAGGCCCATGTCCGAACACTTGTTGGAGGTATTGGGTGAAAACCAGTTCCTAATCACCAACTGCCTGCAGCCGAGCACGAACGCGCGCAGTGGGCAGCGTAATGCGGAAAGTGGTGCCTCGACCCGGCGTACTATCGACACTGATACGACCAGCGTGTTCCTGAACGATTCCGTAAGAAACGGCTAAACCCAGACCCGTGCCGCGTCCGACTCCCTTTGTTGTGTAGAACGGGTCGTAAATCTTCGCGACGTTCTCGGGCGCAATACCGATTCCTGTATCGGAAATCTCGGCGGCTATAAAGCCATCTTCGTCGCTGCTGGTTGAGATGGTGATTCTTCCTCCGTCAGGAATAGCGTCGCGCGCATTCAGTATGAGGTTTGTGAACACTTGCTGAAGCTTACCGGCGTTGCCGTAGGCCTCCGGTGCATTTGGCACGTAGGAACGGACTATTTCGATCTGACTGCGGCGTAGCTGCGGCTCGAGTAGTTGCAACGTGTCGTCGAGCACGCGCGCGATGTCGATTTCCGCGAATTCAGTGGCGCTACCTGTACGTGAGAAATTGAGCAGGTTGTTCACGATGTTCGTAGCTCGTTCAGCTTGAGTACGCACCTTCTGTAACAAAGCGCGTTTGGGATCGTTTTCGTTCAACATTCCCAGCAGCATCTGCGTGTAGGAAGAGACGCCGGTCAACGGCGTGTTAACTTCGTGCGCCACACCAGCGGCCAGCAAACCAATGGACGAAAGCTTTTCGCGTTGCTGCAGTTGTTCTTCTAAAGAGATTCGCGTCGTCACGTCTTCGAGTACTACCAACGCGCCTGTTTGGCCTTGTCCATCCCGTAGCGGAGCAAGCGCAATATTTAGAACAAGCGGGCGGTTACCGCGCGTGGCGGTGTGGAGCTTGTAGATGTTTCGGATTTCCTTGAGACGCCATCCGTCCTTGCCCAAAACTTGCCAAAGCGTGTCGGCGAAATCTTCTGAGAACAGATCCTCAACACGTTTTCCCACTGCGGCGTCGCGACGCAGATCGAGTATATGCTCGAGGGCAGGATTCAAACGGGTGACGCGTCCATCGAGATCGACGGCGAGCAGTCCGACATTAATAGATTCGATAATCGACTCGTTGAATTCTTTCAGAAGCTTCAACTCGCCTGCGCGCTCTTGTTGATCCTGATAGAGCAGGCTGTTCTCGATGGCCACTGCCACGTAACCAGAAACAGTTCGGAGTATCTCGACGTCTTCTGAGGAAAGAAGGGCGCCATCAACGGAGCGGCCAAGTCCGATTACAGCAACCATCCGTCCACGGATTACACATGGTACAAAGTAGTGAAGTACACGTCTGACCGCACCTGAGTCTGAGGGCAGGTCAAGGTCGTCAGCGCGTACGATTCCTGTTTCGGCCGAACGCACCCGGATCATCTCGCGAAAATCTGGAGGTACTACCGCCTCGGAAGACAGACCCAAGGCGCGTGCAACTACATAACCTGAACGCGAGTGCTTGTCTTCAACGAAGATCGCTATACGTCCGACGTTCAGCACTTCCTGCAAACGATTGATTAGCGAATCGAGTAGTGGATCGAGAGCGGTCGTGGCAGAGAGAGTGCGACCGAAGTCCAACAAACTATTTCGCAAATCGTAGCGCTCACCATAGAAGAACCGGTCGACTTGTTCCTGGAGGAAGTTCTTTACTGGCGCCGCGACCATAACAATAGCTGCCATTGCCAGGACGGCGACGACAACTCGAAGAGTGATCTCGCCAGAGGTAAATCCCTGATCGGAACCGAAAGCGTAGAGCCCGGCGGTGTAGACCACCACGCCAATCAGCAGTGCGATTGCGAGTGTTGTCAACGCATAGACAAACACCCGACGCACCACCAGTTCCACATCCATCAGGCGATAACGAAGGACGGAATATCCGAAGGCAAAAGGTATAGCAACCAGCGGTACAACAGCGATGTCGGTTAGCCAACGGTCTGTTGGCGCGCCAAATAGATAGACCACCGCATAAAGTAGGGTGAAGGGCGTGACGGCGAGTAGAGTGCCCCAGACAACCCATTTCATCTGTTGACGGACCAATGCGCTTTTGGTCGTAACGTATGTTCTAACAAGAAGTAACGCACTTGCGATTAGCCCAACGACGAAATGGAAAAAGCTGACGCGATAGAAAAGGCCGACAAAAGATTCGGAAACCCCTCCGACCTTAATCCCAACAAAGTGCAGGCTGTTGCTAATAAGAACAAAAACTGCGAGTGGCAGGAAAACAATCCCGGCAACCAGAAGCAACAGCAGCGCAGGCAAATAGAGCACGACTGCAAGCCAACGACGGTTCGCGAAGAGCTGCTGCTTTGTTGGATAGAGCAGGCAAAAATGCAAGAAGAGTGGCGGGAAGACAATAAATGCAGCGTTCCTCAGGAAGGCTATTGCGAGATCCAGGTCACGGTAACTACCAACCGGGGTGTAGAAATGAAAAACAAACGCAGCGAGACACAGAGTGGCAAAGTGTAAAACGAATGGCGCTCGTCCGCCCTGCTTGAAGAGAACAAAGAAGCCAACTAATAAATAGACCAACCCTATAAGGTTGATGTATAGGAGCCGCGGCGTCCATTTGTGAACGGAATCAAGATTGTCGAGGTCGGCCCAATAGAAACGGGTCTCTTCCGGGTAGGAGGGCCGTTCCATTAAATAGTGGATTTGGCCACCAACACGGGCCTGGTCGAGATAGATTTGGACATCGCGAGCGTGCGTTATCTCGTCGGGCTTACTTCTGCCATCAAGGCTAACGCCGATCAGGCGATCTCCAGGCAGCAACCAAGCCCTCTCACCAGAAGAACCTCGTTCGATGGTTTTTGCGATAATCCCCTGACTAGTGTCAGTCCATTCAACTCCGTCCCAGGGTGGCGTCTCATTCCTGACCCGCTGACGGAAATTGAGGACTCCAGCACTGATCAGGAGTGCTGCACCGATTAGCAGAAACCAGGTCTTAGTTGTGAGTATCGATCCCTTCATGGTCCTCAATGCCGGCTTTAACACTCGAAGCCGACAGATCCACGCTAATTAGGCAAGGTATGTTCCCAATACATGACTAAGTTTCTCCGGCTTGGTCCCGAACTAGATCGATTGGAGAATGAGCAAATCTCTGAGCCGAACTGCATTGCCAAGACTCTCTGGCATTAGCAAAGGTGCACGCGAATCCATCTTTTCGGAATTTTCCGAGAATTTGGACAAGCCGCTTGTCGGACGATGCGGAGGGGAAGGGAGCAGAACGGCGTGTTTAGAAGGAGTTGGTTTGGACTGCTCGCTTCATCGCGCGTCGTCAAAACCTGACCGAGATTCCACCGCGAACAGACCGACGATTCGTCCCAACGAAAGTCAGGACTTCTCCATTATCAGAGCTTGGTTGAACATCCAAAAGATTGCGAGCGTCGATTACTGCTTCCGCCCTCACCGGCAATCCGAAACTTGGTAATTCCTGAGTCACCTGAATACTCAAAGAGGGATCGTAAACACCCAGTCTGCCGGCGAAGGGATCAATCGCAAAAACCGTCGCTTCAGGGGAGAAGCGCAAGACGGTGCGGACCTGCGTGCCAGAATGAAACCCCGCCCCAACCTGTACGGCCGCAGTCTGAAAGAGGCCATTTTCAAATACATCGGTGGGAGTCGAGAAGCCCGCGGCAGATAGTCGTTGACCTCGTCCAAAGGCGTAGCCGGCAGATGCAGTCCACACGCGATTTAACCGTCTTGTGTAAACGACGCGCATGCCCTTCGAAGAACCCTGTTGGTTTGCCACATCGACAAATGAGTCGGCCGCCTTTCCAGAGAAGGCACTTCCCGGAGTACTTAATAAGCCAACACCTCGCCCGCTGGTTGTATCGAAGAAAGCTGTGGCTTCTACGTTTGAACTGTTGTCAAGAACGCGTTCGACTCCAAATTCAAGCCGGTGGCTGCGTTCCAGTACTGCTTGTCCATCAATAAACGCGACGGGTCTGACCGCTTGCTGACGAAATACCACCTGCTCATCCTCGAACGTGGCGACACTTTGTATTCCGTCTTCATCTCCGCCGGAAGCAAACGCGGCTTTCACGCGGGTTTGTGCATTAACATCGTATTGAACACCGAACCGCGGAGTGAAAGCGTGCGCATCTCCGGCACCGACGAAACGCGAGTAATCGATTCCCATCACGATGACAATTCCATCGCGCACGATCCATTCATCGATGGCCCGAAGTGAAACTTGACCGAGGATGTCGCCACGATCGTTTACTCGAGTGGTCCAAACTGGCGTCTCGAAACGTAATCCGGCCGCGGTTACACCGATGCGGTGACGATCGCCAACGCGAAAGCGGGTCGAAGCCTCGACGCGTTCAGGTGCATCACCGGTTCCTGTTTGACCTGAGAAAATGAGTTCTACACGATCTGAAACAGGTGTAGATACCGCGAAGTTAAGTCCGACGTACGAATGAGCATAGGCGTCGCTGGCGAAATAGCTCTCCAACACACCGCGCGTTCTTAATCTGGATTCTCGAGAAGTAGATTCGTTGGGACTGTACCTGGCAGTTTCAATCGGAGAATTTTCTGCGGTCTGACTCTCAGCTCGGGCAGAAGTGACAGCTTGGACCGTGGAGTCCTGCCCTTCCTGCACTTGAAAGATTGAGCGTCGCGTTTGCGCAGAGCGTAACGTCCATTTGCCGTCTTCACGATCACGACGGCGTTCTGGCAATGTGTTGCCATAGCCAACGGGTTCTAAATTAAATCGATAAACAAGCTCCTGCGATGCCTTGACCTCAACCGATGTAAAGACGACCTCATTGAATCCATCAGCAATGGCTTTTATTCCGTAGCGCCCAGGCAGCACCCTCGCAAAGAAGTTTCCCTGTCCATCGGTTCTGGCGTACTTCGTCGTCTGTTTGACGCCCTCCCTCAGCAACGAAACCAGCGCACCCGCAAGTGGATTACCTTTGTTATCCCTAACCGAACCAGTAATGGTTGCCAGTGCTTTATTCGAGTTCGCAGCTTGAGCGTCGCCGATCAACAGCGACGCGAGGACGAGCAGAGACAAACTAAAACCTAAACCTCTTCTCATGCGATAAAGACCTCCATGAGCAAATTCCATATCGGAAGCAAACGGAAGGGGGAGCACCAAAAACGTTTATGGTCGACTTACGCAAAAGCCCTGGTTGACTTTCATCCGCCTTTGACAAAATGGCTGCCGCAAAAACCCTAGTGAAAGCCGAACTGGTTCAGGCAGGAGACTTACCGGAACCCCAGAAATTGCGTTCATTGTCTTCCAGGCCCTGAATGACTGTCAAGTAACTGGTGTCCTAAATTTGGCCTATTTGCCGCGATTTTTCGGGCGTGCTAGGATTCAATCCCCCTATCAGCCACGTTGCATTTTTCGAGCTTTTTGGTTTCCGACAGATGATAGATGAAGTTCAATCGACGAGGCTCCCAAACGGTGTAGCAGTCCTGACCGAACACATGCCGGGCCTCAGGTCGGTTACCGCCGGTATCTGGGTCCGCCGCGGTTCACGACATGAGACGGCAGAACTCAATGGGATCTGCCACTTCATAGAGCATGCCGTTTTTAAAGGCACCAGGCGTCGTACAGCGCGCGATATTGCGGTGGAGACCGACCGGTTGGGAGGCCACCTCGATGCCTACACCACGCATGAGATGACCGGGTTTGCTACTAAGGTTGCGGATTCATCTCTTTCGCAAGCTATTGATCTATTGGCTGATCTGGTTTCTAACCCGCGTTTTGAACAGGAGGATCTCGAACGCGAGCAAAGGGTGATCCTTGAAGAAATGAAGATGGTCGAGGACACGCCAGATGAGCTCCTCGGGGAACTTTTCAACTCGGCCTATTTTCCGGATCAGCCTCTTGGACGGCCGATCGAAGGTACGAGGGAAACGGTTCCTACCTTCGATCATGAGACTACTGTCGCTTTTCATGCGCGGGAGTTTTCTTACAGCAATCTCGTCGTGGCAGCGGCAGGCAATGTCGATCACGGGAGTCTCGTCGAACTTGTAGGGGCCGCGTTTGTAGGCTGCGAGGGCAATGCTTCGCGGGCTCATACTACGGTCAGCAGCCGCCCACATTCAGCCTCGCCCATTTTGATCGAGCAGAAGAGTGAGCTGGAGCAAGCGCATCTCGTCATCGCTGCGCCTTGGCCTGCCGCCCTTAGCGAGGATCGCTATGCGGCAAGCTTGTTGGCCTCCGTTATTGGAGGTGGTACTTCAAGCCGTCTCTGGCAGAAGATTCGGGAGGAACGTGGCCTTGCATACTCTGTCGGCGCCGGCGGAAGTGCGTTTTCTGATATAGGCGTTTTCAATGTCTACGCTGGAACATCCCCCGAGCAACTCGATGAGGTTCTGGATTTGTCGCTACATGAGTTGCGTGAGGTCGTGCGTAACAGTGTTTCGAGCGATGAATTGCGGATAGCGAAAGATCAGGCCATCTCGTCAATTCTGCTCGGACTCGAATCTTCTAGTGCACGTGCAAGCACCTTAGCTCGTCAGGAGATAATTCACGGCCGTCGTATTTCACCTGATGAAGTTATCGAGAAGATTCGCGCCACGACTCCGGAAGAACTGCAAGAGGTCGCTCGAACCTATTTCAAATCGGAAACGCTGGCGCTCGGTGCGTTGGGGAATCTCAATGGGTTTAATGTCGATCGTTCACGCCTCGCAATCTAGTTCCACACCTCTTATTCCATTCATTAGAGACACGCTCTGAATTCGAATCTGCTGATAGCCGATTTCTTGTTTAAGTGGTAAATTCGTTCTGCCTTCTTCTATTTGTTCTAGAGCGAGCTAAATGAAACTTACCGTTCTCGGCAGCGGATCAACTGGGAATACGGTCTTGATCGTTGCAGGAAACACACGCGTGCTTGTCGATGCGGGTTTAAGCGCAAAAGAAATTGCGCGTAGACTTTCAATAGTAGGCGAGGACGTGCAACGACTCGATGGAGTGCTTGTAACTCATGAACATGGTGACCATGCTGGTGGCCTTCGCGTTCTATTAAGATCGGTTGATTGTCCAGTCTACATCTCAGCTAAGACACTTGACGCATATATAAGCGAACGTTTCAACGTAAGCAGCGACGAGCCGAAACGACGAGCCCGTGTACTTCGCGACCGTGTTGAGCAAATCGAATCAAGCCGAGACTTCCGAATTGGCGAGATCGATTTTCACCCTTTCACTATTCCGCATGACGCAGTCGACAATTTTGGTTTTACCGCTACACACCAGGGCGTAAAGATTGCAACCGTCATGGACTTTGGCCACATGTCTACACTCATGAAGGAGCGCCTGAGAGGTTGCGCCGCTATTGTCATTGAATCGAATCACAGCAGGGACATGCTCAAGGCCTGTGACTCTTATCCGTGGGAGCTCAAACAAAGAATCTTGTCGCGACTGGGACACTTGTCCAACGAAGATGTGGCCGACTGGATCAAGGATGGCTTTGACGGATGCGCGAAGTATATAGTTCTGGCTCACCTCTCACAGCGGGCGAACAACCCTTATCTAGCGAAAATTACTGCTGAAGTTGCGTTGCATGAGAGGGCACCATTATTTTTCGCCGATACCCAGATCAGTCTTTCCTATCCCAAGGAGCCAACGCCCTGGATAGAGGTATGAGGCTGAGGGTTGAAGCAAGCGATCTTCGCGCGAAGTCCTGCCGTTACGGGTCTTGCACTGTTGTCATCTTCCTGCTGGTGTTGTTGTGCTGCGGCTGTGAACGAAATACCGAACGTGGCCGTATTCCCAATGAAGTAGAAACCGTAATCTCAACTGTAGGAGATGACATTGCGCAGGAGCGGTACGAAAAAATCTACAACGAGGCATCTAATCTTTGGCGCCAGGACGCCACGCTTGAACAGTCGAACGAGGTTTTCAAAACGCTACGCGCAAAGCTCGGTAAGCCTGAAAGTCGATCAGTTCACTCCGCGATTGAGCAGCAGAATTCCGGCGGTGCTTTAAAGGGCCATGCGTTCATAGTCAGTTATCAAACGAAGTTTGAGCGAGGCGAAGGAATGGAGACGTTTACGCTATTAGAACAGAACGGCCGCTGGTTGCTGGCGCGTTATTTCGTGAACTCTACCGCGTTGAAATAGGGAAGGGACTTTGGTCTTTTGGTCTTGGGTTTGTGGCCCACGAAGACGTTAGTGCGAAAGACAAGAACGAAGTCCAAAAACCAAAGACCGAAAACCAAAGACCAAAACCTATGATCGATCGTTACACCTTGCCCGAAATGGGCGCGCTCTGGTCCGAGCAAAATAAATTTCAGAAATGGCTGGATGTGGAAATCGCCGTGTGCGAAGTACACGCCACCATGGGAACAATTCCTCACGATGCAGTTGAGCAGATAAAAGCGCGGGCAAGCTTCTCAGTTGAACGCATCAACGAAATCGAAAAGGTAACCAACCACGACGTCATCGCGTTTACCACCAACCTTGCTGAGACGATTGGTGAAGCCGCTCGATTCGTTCACTATGGTCTTACTTCGTCGGATGTAGTCGACACCGCCAACGCACTCCTCTTGCGGGATGCCGCAGCCATTTTGTTGAAAAAACTAGATGGTCTAATGGAAGCCTTGAAGCGTCGCGCACTGGAATTCAAGCACACTCCACAAGTTGGACGCACGCACGGAATTCATGCTGAGCCCACGTCATTTGGTCTAACCTTCGCTCTCTGGTTCGACGAAATGAGGCGCAATCATGAACGGCTGACGCGGGCAAAAGAAGCAGTCGCCGTGGGGAAAATCAGCGGAGCAGTCGGAGCTTTCGCACATCTCGACCCATCTGTAGAAGAAAGTGTTTGTGCACGACTGGGCTTGAAGGCAGCTCCGGTCTCGACGCAAGTCATTCAGCGTGACAGTTATGCCGAATACTTGACCACACTTGCCGTCATTGCTTCGTCTCTCGAGAAGGTTGGGCTCAACGTTCGTCATTGGCAACGAACGGAAGTGAGAGAAGCACAGGAGCGTTTTTCGAAAGGACAAAAAGGTTCCAGCGCGATGCCGCACAAACGCAATCCGATTATTTCAGAACGGATTTGTGGAATGGCCCGCGTCGTACGCGCCAATAGTTTAGTTGGTCTGGAGAATATTGCGCTCTGGCACGAGCGCGATATTTCTCACTCGTCAGCTGAGCGTGTTGTGCTTCCGGATTCGAGTATCGCTCTTGATTACATGTTGAAAAAGACGACGGATTTAATCGATGGACTGGTCGTCTATCCTGAGCGAATGCTCGAGAACCTTGGTGCTACCCGAGGATTGATCTTCAGTGGCCAACTTCTGCTGACTCTGACAAACAAGGGCGTATCACGAGAGACTGCTTACGAGTGGGTGCAGCGGAATGCGATGAGAGTTTGGGATGGAGATCAGGACTTTCTTGCGCTAGTGCAGACAGATGACGACATCAAGTCGCATTTGTCGCGTGAGGAAATCCAACGCGTCTTTTCACTGGACTATTACCTGCGAAATGTTGACGTTATCTTTAAAAGGGTTTTCGAGTAGGACTGGCCGATTTGCCAGACCTACTCGAATGAACTCGACAGGCGCGCTACACTAGGTAATGGGCTTGGCGGAGAACTTTTCAGCAAAGTTGCCGATCACTGGGAGCTTATACATTGTGCCTTGATAAGCTTTGATCAGGCAGAGGATCCACATAATTGCTACGACTATGAAGAATCCCAGCCAGAAGAGGAATGAGATTAAGCTCGCAATGCCTGCCAGCACATCTGAAAGTTGTCCGAGGATCAGAACCAGGATGAAAATCACAATCCCGAGCACCACTGCTGCTACAGCGATGAGCACATTGAACAAAATTGATTGCATCGCATGAAAACGGACCAAGCGACTCTCTTTCTCGATCAAGAAGAAAATCAGGCCTGAGAGCCACCCAAAAACGTAGGAGAGAAGCGAAGCTATGTTTTCATCGAGCCCCGTGCTGGATTTGCCAGTTTGGACGGGCGGCGGGTTTTGCATTATAAGTTTCTCCTGTTAAGAAGCGTTGAAGACCGGAAATGTTTGACCGGTACCCGAAGTGTCAATCAGGAAAAGCCCGGTAGCTTCATGCTACAGGGCCGAGATATTATTCCAATAACTACTTTTGACGCAATATTTTGTCTGGTTATATCAGGGAGACTCGTGAGCATATGAAAGCCAAAGTTTACGTAAACCTGAAATCGGGAGTTCTCGATCCGCAGGGGAAAGCCATTCAGCATTCAGTGGAACTGCTCGGCTTTTCAGGAATTTCAGATGTTCGCCAGGGCAAGTACTTTGAAATTTCACTTGACGGCTCGTTAGACAATCAAAAGGCCCGCGAGTCTGTTGAGAGAATTGCCCGCGAAGTTTTATCCAATCCAATAATCGAAGACTACAACGTGGAGATAGAGGCGTGAAATTTGGCGTTATAGTTTTTCCGGGATCGAATTGTGATCATGACGCTTATCACGTGATCTCCAAACACGTGGGTCAACCGGTAGACTTCATCTGGCACCGCGACACGGATCTGAGTACTTACGACGCCGTGATCATTCCAGGAGGGTTCTCTTACGGTGACTATCTCCGTGCTGGTGCACTTGCGCGCTTTTCGCCAGTAATGAATTCAGTCAAGAAGTTCGCGGAGAGTGGCCGATTTGTACTCGGGATATGCAATGGCTTTCAAATCCTGTGCGAAGCCGGGCTCTTACCTGGCGCTTTAATTCGAAATCGCGATCTACATTTCATTTGTGAGCACGTCTATGTGCGAGTCGAGACGTCGGATAGCCCTTTCACAAATGAACTTAAGCGAGGATCCGTCTTACGTATTCCAATCGCTCATGCTGAAGGAAACTATGTGTGCGACGATCGCACGCTTGCAGAACTTAATCAGGAAGATCGCATAGTATTTCGTTATTGTGAGAAGGATGGAACTGTAACTGACGCCGCTAACCCAAACGGAGCGCGCGACAATATAGCGGGTATTTGCAGCCGCGAACGTAATGTGCTCGGTTTAATGCCACACCCCGAACGCGCTTGTGAAGACTTGCTCGGCTCGAGCGACGGACGCGATATCTTCCGCTCGCTCGCGGCAACTCTGGCCGCAGCAGTTTGACAAGCCGTCCTCTTTCAGCCACATGAAACGACTACTACCGTTCATAATCATTCTCGCTGTCCTTGGCGCTGCATTGGGCTGCGCCTGGTATCTAACACGGGCAACGGACCAACGCGTGTTGGTCGCCAAGAGCCCGTCGCCACCGTCTAGCCAAAATGGAACAAGTAAAGCCGCCCCTGGAGCGGAGCCGGCTCACACGCTTGGACCAGAGAGTGCGCCGGTTCACATCGAAGAGTTTGGTGATTTTGAATGTCCCCCCTGCGGGCTATTCCACCCCATACTTGTACAGATGCACCAGGAGTTTGGCGATCGTTTGAGAATAACCTTTCGCGAATTTCCGCTTGTGCCCACTCACCAGCACGCGCTTGCTGCCGCATCCGCTGCTGAGGCTGCGGGACTACAAGGCAAATTTTGGGAAATGCACGACTTGGTCTACGAACATCAAAAGGACTGGAAGGATGTTTTCGATGTCCGGCCCTTGTTTGAAGGTTATGCCAGGCAGATTGGTCTCGATGTCGAGCGGTACAAAAGTGACATTAATAGCGACGCTGTAGCGCAACGAATTTTTCAAGACGGCAAGCGTGGTCATTCGCTCAACGTAAAAGGCACCCCAACGGTTTTTCTTAACGGTCGCGAAGTGCCGTTCGAGTCTCTTCCAGCGGATAAACTCCGGATCCTTATTCATACCGAACTCGGCACTCATCGCTAGCCGAAACCACAGATGACAATCGAAGGGCCCTATCCTGCCGTGACATCGCATGAAAGACGCAGGACATGGATGTACGCCGCGGCCGCACTTCTCTCCTTACTGGGCCTTGCGGACGCGATCTATCTCACCGTCGAACACATCACAGGACAAAGCGCTCGCTGCACAATAATCGCCGGCTGCTCCGAAGTGCTTAGTAGCTCCTACGCTGTGGTTGCCGGCATTCCGCTCGCGATGATCGGAGCCGCTGCGTATTTCACCGTCTTCAGTCTTGCAACCCTGGCGGCATTTGGATATCGAGTGGCAGGAACGTTGTTAACGCCCCTCGTCTTGTTAATGCTTGCAGTAAGTTTGTGGCTGATCTATTTGCAAGCCTTCGTAATTCATGCATTTTGCCAGTTTTGTTTGTTCTCAGCGGCGATCACGATAGCGTTGACGACCATTGCGCTGTTGGCGAGAAGAAAGCAAAGGGCTTACTCAGATCCTGTCAGGCTGAAGCAATGAAATAAATTAGCGGAACTTCCGACGAAATGATTCGGCGCGTAGAAGTTTCTTTGCAGCTTCCGGTGTTGCGACCAGTTCTGCGTTGTTTTGAAGCCATTGCGCGGAAGATCCACCTTTTGACGTTGCCTATTTGTCCGATCGGCTACCTCCGTGTAAGGTATTCCCCTATCAAGAAGATGAGGTGGTGGAAATGGACCGGACGCAGTCCAGTGTTGCAGATATTTTTCGACGTGCTCAGGCGCTGCGAGCAGAGCATTCGGATTGGTCGTACAAACAGATAAAAGAACAGCTGGTGAAGGAATACTCCGGCGGCCCTCTTCCCACACTATACAACCTGACGATACCCGAACAGGATGCACGTGCGCCGGAAGAGGACTGGACAGCGGGATTGCCCATCATCAGACGCGGTATTCAATTTCAAGACTGGAACGAAATAGCAGATGGCATCATCCTCAGTCTGGAACAAACTGAGAACTTCGAAAAAGAGCGGGGCCCAGAAGGTGACCGAGACGAGTGGCATAACAGAACAGTGGGAATTGATGACGCGGTTGCGAAGGGTGTCGGCAAGTGGATGCCGGAAGAATTGATGGCACTAGCAGAGAGACAAACGAAAAAATAACAAATAGGTCTTGGCCCTTTGGTCTTGGGTTTTGTTCGTCGACCTTCGATTTCCTTTTCCAAAGATCTAAGACCAAATACCAAAGACCAATTGCAACATGAGTTTTCTCGATAACCTTTTCCGAGATCCAAAGTATCAAACAGCTGATCCGCGCAAGCCGGAAGAGATTGACGATTCCGAGATCATAATAAGTCCCGACACGCGGCGAGGGAACCGGATGCCGCCAGGTCAATCCCGAACGAAGAAGTGGCCCGTACTGGACGCGCACGGAACGCCGGACATAGATTTAGCTAGCTGGTCCTTTGAAGTCGAGGGGCTGATCGAACATCCGCAGAACTGGAGTCTTGATGAGTTCATGCAGCTTCCTGTGGTCCGTGTTTACGCCGACTTTCATTGCGTTACGCGCTGGTCCCGATTGGATAACGTCTGGAGCGGCGTTTCGACGCGTGAACTGGCGCGACTTGTTGGCGTCAAGCCCGAAGCGAAGTTCGTTTTGGCACTTGCCTATGATTACGGTTGGACCACCAATGTTCCCCTCGAGTACTTTCTCAAAGAAGACTCACTCTTCGCATGGTCACACGACGGCCAACCGATTCCGCCGGAACATGGCGGCCCTGTGCGTTTGATTATCCCTCAACTGTACGCGTGGAAATCGGCAAAATGGGTTAAGGGAGTGCGCTTCCTCGAACATGATCAAGCAGGCTTTTGGGAAGAGGGCGGCTACCACATGCGCGGGGTTCCATGGGGACCGGGTGACGGCGAGAGATTCAGGTGGTCATAACAGGCAAGATGGCGGAAGCATTGGTAACGAGTGCTACTCCCAGGGACGCTGCTGCGGTAATCCTTCTTCGGCAAGACACGGATCCCTCCAACCCTGAATTATTTTGGGTAAAACGTAGTGATAAGCTCGCTTTTCTCGGCGGGTTTCACGCTTTTCCCGGTGGCCAAATCGATGCCGGCGACGCTGAGGTTGTGGTCGCGAACTCGCCCAATGCTCAAACCGCGGCGATGGTCAGTGGCGCCGCTCGAGAGTTGTTCGAAGAACTCGGCGTGCTCGTCGCACGAGGGGGCAAGGCCTTAACAAAAGGGCAGCGCGCATCACTGCTTGACGATCTCGAGTCGGGGCGCCTGTCATGGCCCGCATTGTTAAAGCACTATGAGCTCGAACTTGATGCAGCTGATTTCACTTTCGCCGGTCGTTGGGTGACGCCGCCATTTAACGCTCGTCGCTTTGACACCTGGTTCTTTATCGTCAACTGCCCAGCAAAGCAGGAGCCACGCGTCCTGGTCGGCGAATTGGCCGAAGGGGAGTGGCTTACCGCGCGAGACGCTTATGATCGCTGGCTAAGATCTGATGTTGTTGCCGTACCACCAACGCTTCATGCACTTAAGACTTTAGCTGACGGGATAACGCCGGACCTCGTCGAACGTTTTTTATCGATACCACAAGCGCGGGGCGAAAGTGCACGTCGCATTACATTTAGGCCAAACTATATTTGCTTCCCGGTCCGCACTCCGACAAGACCACCAGCAACTCACACGTGCTGTTACCTGATTCATACTTCTAAAGAGCTCCTGATCGTGGACCCTGGATCCCCATTCGAGGACGAGCAGCTGGCTCTCGCGCAGTGCGTTGACGAATTGATCTCAGAAGGCCGCCAAGTGCGCGAGATAATCTTGACCCACTTACATCCAGATCATGTTGGCGGCGTCAATGCTCTTAAGGATCATCTGGATGTGCAAGTTGCAGCACACGCGGAGACGGCTGAGGCTTTGGTTGACGTCCACGTCGATCGCTTCATTACAGATGATGAGATCATTGCGCTCCAGGGCGAACCGCAACTCAGACTCCGCGCTTTGCATACACCAGGACACGCGCTCGGGCATCTCTGCTTGCATGACGAGGAACATGGGGTACTGCTTACGGGCGACAACATATTAGGTTTGGGATCAGTACTCATTGATCCGCCGCAAGGTAATATGCGCGCTTATCTGTCGTCACTCCAGAGAATGCGTTCGCTGCCGAACCTTGCGGTCCTATTTGGAGGTCATGGGCCGGCAGTGGCAACTCCATATCAAAAGATCGACGAATATATTGCTCACCGCCTCGAGCGCGAAAAGCACATCCTCGAGGCCGTGCGTGATGGTGCGGTTAATGCTCAAGAGATCGTCGCTCGGGTGTACACCGATGTGTCACCAAAGGCGCACTCGATGGCGGAGAGATCTGTAATAGCTCATCTGGAAAAACTTGAAGAGGATGGCCTTGTCATTGAAGAGAGTCCAGGATGTTTTGTCGCGGCGTGGACAACTCTTGGCGAGGTAAATAGTGACAACTAACAACGGACGAGTGACCACTGACGAAGGGTCTCCGTTTCCGGCGAGTTTAATTTGCGGTTAGAATCGTTCCACGCAGTTATGGATTACCCAAGAACCTTTCGCGAACTTAAAGGATCCACGTCTCGGACTCTGCCGGTAAAGGACGAGCTGCGTCAAAACTTAATTAAAAAACTTCGCGCCGGCGACAAGCTGTTTCCTGGGATTGTTGGTTACGAAGATACGGTAATTCCGCAACTGGTCAACGCCATCCTATCTCGCCACAACATTATCTTGCTTGGTCTACGCGGACAGGCGAAGAGCCGCATTATTCGACAGATTACGGAACTACTCGACGAGAGAATTCCGATCATTGCCGGCTCGGAAGTCAACGATGATCCGTTTGGACCAATCTCTGCGTATGGTCGCCAGATGTTAAGCCAACACGGCGATATGACTGAGCTTGATTGGATAGATCGAGACGCTCGCTTCGTCGAGAAACTCGCAACGCCCGATGTGACAGTAGCGGACATCATCGGCGACGTTGATCCAATAAAAGCTGCTAAAGGCGGACACCTCCTGAGCGACGAACTGACAATTCACTACGGTCTCCTCCCTCGCGCAAATCGTGGAATATTTGCCATCAATGAGTTGCCCGATCTCGCAGGTAAGATTCAAGTCGGACTTTTTAACATCATGCAGGAAGGCGATGTACAGATTAAGGGTTATCCGGTGCGTCTGCCGCTCGACGTTATGCTCGTCTTCTCGGCAAATCCGGAGGACTATACGGCACGCGGAAAGATAATCACGCCACTGAAGGACCGTATCGGATCGGAGATCATGACACATTACCCAAAAGAGCTGCCTACAGCTGTTGAAATCACGCGACAGGAAGCGTGGACTAACCGATTCGAAGACAGAGATGGTTTGGTCATTCCCGAGTTTATTCGCGAGGTTGTGGAGCAGATTGCCTTTGAAGCTCGCGACGACAGCCACGTCGACAAGCATTCTGGGGTCTCACAGCGAATGCCGATTACCGTCATGGAATCGGTCGTTTCAAACGCTGAGCGTCGCTCAATTCTCACAGGCGATGAGCCAATTGTGCCTCGTATTGCAGACATATACGCGGCGATTCCTTCAATGACCGGCAAAATGGAATTGGAATACGAAGGTGAACAACTGGGAGCAAATCGCATCGCAAGAGATCTCATCAAACGTGCAGCTGGTGAGATCTTTGAAGGTTATTTCGTCGGTATCGACTTTTCATTAGCAGTGCAGTGGTTTGATGAGGGAAACAAACTACTGCTCGCGGATACGGCCGCAGCAGATGAATGTAAACGCTTGCTCGACGCCGTTCCCGAGCTGCTTGAGACGGCCTTAATTCCTTTTGATTTCAAAAGCTCAGAGACGGCGCGAGTGGTCGCAGCGTGCGAATTTGTCCTCGAAGGCTTGTATGCGGAAAATAAGATTAGTCGCAACGAGGAAGGGAGCTACACCGCGGTTACAAAAGCGAAGAAGGATCGTCGCGGAATGATATATGACGATCTGACCGAAACAGGAAAGTATAGTTAGAATTGCCGATTGCCAATTGCCGATTGCAAGCACCAGCAGCTTCAAACGGAAATCGGGTCTTAAACAAATTGGCAATCGAAAATCGGAAATTGGCGATGCGGTTCATTCGTTACTCCAAGTTCAAGGGCTTCGACGTTTCGTCCATCAACCTCGGCGAGTTGATGGACAGTATGTCTGACGCCTTGCTCGCCTCGGGTTACGATGACGACTATTATTGGACTCGCCAACGCAAAACCACGGACTCTTCGCTCGATGCCCTCCGGCGTGCGCTGCTTCAAGCACTCATCGACAAAGGTCTCCTAAGCGAGCATCAGATTAAGGAGATGCTTGCTGAAAACGAAGGCAAGTTCAAAGGCTCCTTAATCGAGGAGTTGTTGAATCAACTGATTGAACGACTTGTCGAGGAAGGATATCTAACGCTTCACGAGCAACAGCCACAGCAGACTAACCAGCAGCGCCGAGGCCATGGACAAGGTGAAATATCAGATCCGTTGCCTCGAGATGTTCGGTTTGAGGTTACTGAAAAGGGTTTGGACTTCCTGGGATATAAGACGCTCCGAAACTTGCTAGGGAGTTTGGGAAAAAGCGCGGCCGGACGTCACGATACTGTGTTCCTTTCGACCGGCGTTGAAGCGGCGGCGGTAAGTAAACGCTACGAGTTTGGCGACACGATAAATCTTGACGTCAACACGACGCTCCTCTCGGCCATTCAACGAGAAGGGTTGAAAGTTCCGCTCAATCTTGAATACCAGGATTTACACGTCCATCAATGCGACTATCAATCATCCTGCGCAACTGTCGTGATGCTCGACTGCTCCCACTCCATGATTCTTTATGGCGAAGATCGCTTTACGCCTGCCAAAAAAGTTGCACTGGCAATGTCGCACTTGATTCGCACGCAGTATCCCGGCGACTCGCTCAAGGTGGTGCTATTCCATGATGCGGCAGAAGAACTCCCACTTGGCAAACTTGCAACTACGCAGGTTGGACCGTATCACACCAACACGGCTGAAGGCCTGCGCTTGTCGCGTCGACTATTACAGGCCCAACGTAAAGAAATGAAGCAAATCGTAATGGTTACTGATGGCAAACCAACGGCCTGTTTCATAGGAGATTCTTTGCAGCGTAACGCTGGTTCACCTGGAAAAGGAACTGACAAAAAATCCCCCCCTACTCGTCGTCTATATAAGAACTCGATGGGCGGCGACCCATTCGTGATGGCCGAAACGTTCAAAGAGGTACAGGCTTGTCGCAAAGCCGGTATAATGATCAATACGTTCATGTTGGCCAGCGACTATTACCTTGTCGATTTCGTAAAGCAAATGACCGCTATGACGAACGGCAAGGCTTACTTTGCAAACCCGGGAAATCTGTCCCAGTTCGTATTAATAGATTTTCTGCGCAGACGGACTCGTCGTGTCCGTTAATTAGAAGACTACCTAAACCAAACGTCAGATCGGAACCGCGCCCTCAGTTACCAGAGGACCGCATCCTTCTGTTCACATTATGCGCGAGTCGAACCGAGCTAAGGGTCCAGAGAATAAAAGGTCACCAGGCCGTCGTCGTGCTCTGCCTTATCTAATCCTCTTGCTGGGTCTCTGCTTTACATCTCTGGTCTCATACTATTTCGCAAAACTGTCTCACGATCAGGACAAGATCCATTTTCAAAGATCCGTTCAAGAACTCGATGACCGAATCCGACTGAGAATTCAAACTTCGATCGCATTACTGCGCGCTGGCACTGGACTCTTCGCAGCAAGTGATTCGGTAGACGCTCGCGAATTTGAGCGGTTCGTTCAGCAGATCGAATTACAAAAGAATTACCCCGGAATTCAAGGCATCGGCTTCTCGATCAGCTTTCGCCCGGAAGAAAAAGCGAATCTCATTGCCACGATGAAGCGTGTGGGCTTTGCCGACTTCAAGGTTTGGCCCGACTATCCTCGCGAGCAATACACCGCGATCGTCTATTTGCAGCCTACCGGGAATCGCAATGACGTGGCCATTGGCTTTGACATGTTCACCGAAGCCGTACGCCGTCAAGCCATGGAGAAGGCGCGCGATTCTGGAATGCCCACCGCGTCGGGACGCGTAACTCTGATCCAGGAACCGGAAATCGAACATAGACAATCAGGCTTTTTGATCTATGCGCCTGTTTACAAGAATGGGGCCCCGGTCGCCTCTGAAGAAGAGAGACGAAACGCTCTTGTCGGATTTGTCTACAGTCCATTCCGTGTCGATGATTTCATGACCCCGATAATTTCGGACAAGAACTTTGACGTGGACTTTCAGGTTTACGATAGTGACGACGTAAAACCCGAAAACTTGCTCTACGGAATCGTCTCGGATTCATCGAAGCGCCCGCATTTTTCGAGCCGCCTCACCCAGGATGTTGCTGGTCGTACTTGGACCATGACCTACGCCACGAAGCCCTCGTTCGAAATCGGGTCGAGCAGCGCCTTTCTGCCCTACACACTTGCCGCGGGTGTACTTCTCAGTTTGTTGTTTTTTGCAGTTACTCGCGCTGAGGTACGAGCTCGCGCTCATGCGGAGCGTTCTGCTGCTGAACTAAGCAAGTCGGAGGCAACAATCAGAAAGACGTTGGAGGCGCGCGAGCTCGCAGAAGAAGCGTTGCGCGAAAGCGAGGAACGCTACCGGGAGTTAGTTGAGAACGCAAACGACATTGTTTACAGGCTCGACTTTGAAGGTCGGATCATCTCAGTAAACAAGGCCGCCGAAGTAATAACGGGTTACTCGCAGAATGAGCTGTTGGGAATGAACATTACGGATGTGCTTACTCCCGATTCAGTCGCCGCCAGCGAGAAAATGCTGAGTAACAAACTATCGGGCCAGGAGCGAACGAACTACGAAATAGACGTTGTTTCGCGACGAGGTCGAGTCGTAACGCTCGAGATAAGCAACAAGCTGATTTTTAAAGGCAGCGCGCCAGTTGGCATTCAAGGGGTCGCTCGAGACATTAGCGCTCGCCGGCGGGCGGAAGAGGCCTTGCGCGAAGCAGATCAACGCGCGCTTTCCGAATACGAACGGCTACTTGGGAGAATCTCGAGCCTTGCACAAACGTTGGGTACGGCCAGAGAGTTGACAACAATTTTTCGCGGCCTACGCGATTTCACGAAAGTCTCTGTTCCCTGCGACGGCTTTTTCGTGTCCCTCTATGATCCGCTTCGTGACGTTCGCACTGCTTGTTATGGATGGGGGGACGACAAAGAGCTCGACATTTCGGATTTACCGCCAATGCCAGTAACAATGTCTGGTCCAAACAGCCGAGCGGTTCGCACAGGTGAGGTTGTAATCACGCACGACTATATGCGAGCAACACAAGGTCGCCCTTTTGTAGTCGTTGGGCCGGATAACGGTCTCCGACCCGAGTCATCGATGGCAGTGCCTATGGCGGTGATGGGTCGCATTATCGGTACGATTGAGGTTCAGAGTTACCAGCCAAATGTTTACCTACATGAACATGTTACGGCAATGAGCATGGCGGGTAACTTAACGGCCGTAGCTATTGAAAACGTTCGCTTGCTGAAACTGGAGCGCACCGCCAGAGAAGCTGCAGAAGAATCTAACCGCCTGAAGGATGAGTTTCTTGCGACAGTTTCCCACGAACTCAGGACGCCACTCACAGCGATACTTGGTTGGGCGCGATTGCTTGAAGGTGGATCTCTGGACAAACGAGTGGCTGAGCAGGCCGTCGAGACTATATGGCGCAACGCTAAGGCGCAGGCACAAATCATTGACGACATACTCGATGTATCACGCATCATCACCGGAAACCTCTACCTCGACCTGCACCCATTAGAACTCGCTCCTGTCGTTGAGAGTGCAATTAACGTTGTGCGTCCGACTGCAGACGCCAAAAGAATAAAGATCGAAACCGATATCGACACTGTGCCGGCTGTCGTCTCCGGTGATGCAAATAGACTGCAGCAAGTGATTTGGAATTTGTTATCCAATGCCGTGAAGTTTACTGACAATGGTGGACGTGTAAGGTTGACGCTCTCGCAACTGGGGGCGACAGTTGAGATCAGCGTAGCTGACAGTGGCCAGGGAATTAGCCGTGAGTTTCTACCTTTTGTTTTTGATCGGTTTCGCCAGGCGGACAGTACTACAACACGTCAGCATGGAGGCCTCGGCCTTGGATTGGCAATCGCGCGGCACCTCGTCGAAATACATGGGGGTAGTATTCGGGCTGAAAGTTTAGGTGAAGGTAAAGGCGCAAAATTTACCATTAGGCTTCCCAGCATTGATTCTGCTGCGAAGGCTGTTGGATTTGGCGCGGTTGGAACGGAAAGCCAAACGATCCCCGATCGAGCTCCGCAGCTGTTATCGGGCCTTAACGTGTTACTTGTGGACGACGACTCGGACACTCTTGAACTGATGGCAACTGCCCTCAGCAGAAGGCAAGCCAATGTCACAGCGGTATCGTCAGCAGGCGAGGCTCTTAAGGCAATCAAGGACAACCGACCCGATGTGCTCGTGTCGGATATAGCGATGCCCGACGAAGACGGCTACGGTTTAATTGAAAGAGTGAGATCCCTGGAAAACAATGGGACACAAACGATCCCAGCCGTAGCAATAACGGCGTATGCCAAGGATGAAGATCGCGATCGCGCGTTATCGTCGGGCTTTCAAATCTATTTGGCAAAGCCCGTTGAATTGACTGAATTAGTTTCCGTTGTAGCGAAGGCCGCAAGAAGGGAATTCTAAGTAGAACGACATGGCGGTAATACCTATCAACGATTTCCAGATGGGCTACACCGACGTGGGCTCTGGTCCACCTGTTGTACTCCTACACGGTTATCCCTTTAATCGATCACTCTGGATGGGACAAGCGACGGCGGTGAGCGATACGCATCGCGTTGTTACGCCGGATCTTCGCGGCTTTGGTGAAAGTGATTGCTCTGAAGGCCCTGTCACTATGAACCAGATGGCTCAGGACGTGGCCCATCTATTGGACGCTCTTGGGATTTCGCAGGCAGTACTCGGCGGTTTGTCGATGGGTGGTTATGTGGCCCTCGCTTTCTACAAGCAATTCGCGTCGCGAGTACTTGCCCTGATTCTTGCTGATACGCGGGCGCAGGCTGATACAGAGGAGGGGAAGCAAACGCGCGTAGAACAAGCCGAGAAGGCTCTTGTCGAAGGAATGGCCGGCATCGCCGATTCAATGTTGCCGAAGTTACTCACTCCAGAAACCGTGAGCAAACGGCCAGAAGTTGTTAGACGAGTCCGCGACATGATGCTGAAGACCAAGCCTCAAGGAGCCGCGGGTGCTTTGTTGGGTATGGCGGAACGAGATGATCAAACTACTTTGCTATCTAAAATCGCCGTGCCAACGTTGATTATGGTAGGAAATGAAGACGCGATTACTCCACCACAAGACAGTCAGAAGTTGCACAAGGAAATAAGGGGTTCGCGATTGGTTGTCCTGGAGAACGCCGGGCACGTTTCAAATCTCGAAAGGACCGAACAGTTTAATGATGAGCTGCTGAGGTTCTTGAGTGAGATTGCAGTTTGATCTCGCGCCGAGAATTTGTCCTTAATTGACTTATCACGCGACCTGGAGCCAGTGGTATCTTCTCGGAATGTCCGATTATAAGAAATTCACAATCGAAGAACGTGTACGTTGGGCCGACGTCGATGCAGCGCGCATCATTTTTTATGGGTCTTACATTCATTTCTTCGAGTTTGCTGAGACTGAACTGTTTCGTGAGGTGGGCTTGCCTTATGGAATGATGTTTGACGAACTCAAGATATGGCTACCACGCGTGCACCTCGAATGCGATTTCTATCGCGCCGCACGTTTGGACGATCTGTTGGAGGTTAGTGTCTACGTCGGTCGCTTTGGAACGAAATCAATGAAGTTAAATTTTGAGGTGCGCCGTAAGGGTGAGACCGAGCTGATCGCGACCGCGCATTTCGTATTGGCAGCGGTCCAACAGGAGACCTTTGAAACAGTTCCTATACCAGCAGAGCTGCGCCAGAGACTCAGCCCGTACACCGCAAACGAATAGAATGACTGAGATCCTCTCCAAGTTTAGATCGGAAACGCTCGATGAAAACCTTATCGATCGCGATCCCATCAAGCAGTTTAGACTTTGGTTCAACGATGCGATTGCTGCGAAGCTGCCCTTGCCTGAGGCAATGAGCCTGGCAACTGCGACGCGTGAGGGCAAACCTTCGGCGCGAATGGTGTTGCTAAAGCAGGTGAATAACGACGGATTTGTCTTTTTCACAAACTATAACAGCGCCAAAGCAGTTGAACTCGATGACAATCCTTACGCGGCACTAGTCTTCTACTGGCCTCAACTCGAACGTCAGGTGCGTGTTGAAGGAAAGGTGTCCAGAACGTCGACACAGGAATCTTTCGAATACTTTAAGACGCGTCCTCGCGAAAGTCAGATTGGGGCGTGGGCTTCGCCGCAAAGTGAAGTCATATCGGGCCGTGAAATTCTTGAGCGGCGAGCGAGAGAGCTGGAAGAGAACTATCACGACCGCGAGATTGATTGTCCGGATTATTGGGGCGGTTATCGACTGATCCCGAACCGCATTGAGTTCTGGAAAGGCCGCGTCGGTCGACTGCATGACAGGATCTTGTATGAGCGGAAAGCAGATGGTCCATGGACGATCAAGCGCCTCGCGCCGTGATGGTGAGGTAAGAAGCCGTGTCGCTCCGGTCCAAATCTCGCGCCTACTTCGCCAACTTCAGTGGTCTTCCCTTCCAAACCCGGCTTCGATTGATTGACGCACATAGGGTAATGAGGTGGTCCTCAGGCTGTTGGTCTGGAGCTGGTAGGCGGGTTTGGAGACCTGGCGATCCACGCAACGCCCCCAAAGAGGATCCCACCGACAAGAAAAATTGGCCACCAGACCGGGTCGGATGTGCCATCGACGATCAATCCCGCCACTCCCCGGAGGGTCAACATCGCAGACGCGATCCAAGCCATGGTCCGAAGATCCTGCGTGGAATGGTCTGGCCCCAGGGTCGCACCAGAGCAAGAGCGACTAAGAGAGCTGTAATGCTCAGCAGGATCACAACCAGGTCGAAGAAGTAGCGCCACGTGCTTACCATGAGGTGGTGGTTAGCCGGACCGCCGGGAAATCCGATCGGGAAGCCAAGTGCCCACCAGAGGTGCGGCATCGCGAACAACAGTGCCCACAGGCAAGCAGCATAGTTAATCCACCGTAGTCGATGCACATTGGCCGCTGAGATCATGAAAGCGTCCGAGTAATCCTTCCGCATGAGACCTACAGTCGCGCGGCCCCGCCGCTCCAGTAGGGTTTGTTCGAAGCGTCATGGATTCGCCAAGATGGACCTGAACTTTTCGGCCTCTTCTTCCGACATCGTCTTCAACAGTGGGCGAAGCGTGTAGTTGCCATACATTTTGCCATTACGCATGAACATCCAATCTGAAATCTCAGATTTCTTGACGGTCCATTTTTGACCGCTCTTCACATTCGTCACCATTCCAGGGTCGTTGCCGATTATCCCTTCAAATTTCCCATTGTGATAGACGATATCCGTCAACCAAAAGTGTTCGGTCTCTCCTTTGTCTTGAATGGGCCCTTTTACGGCGAAGTCCGTGCCGTTGCCTTTCGACATCTCTTCTATGAAAGAATCGACTTCGCGCCGGGCCCGAGCAATTGCGGCGTCCATTTCCCGTTCATCGTAGCCGCCTTTGATTAGCGTTTCAGGCGCCTTGCTACAGGAGCAACACGCTAACAGCATCAAGAACACAAGCGAAAAAGTAGTGGGCGTTTTTATGCGGATCATTAACCACATCATCCTTGGATGTCATGCAATAGCTTGCGCATTAACATAACGGTTGGTGGTCAAACCATGGGTAATGGCCCGTAAATTATTTGGCCAGTGAGGTTGTTGTATAAGTCAGACCGGTCGCAGTGCGCTGCGAACGAGCTTCTTCTTCAAATCGACATAACCCTGTTCCCCCGCGACTAGATCTCCCAACACTCGTTTCACCCCGCGGTGGCCACGAGCAAACTCGATCATTCTCTCGGTGAAGGGTGCTCCCCAAAAGTTTCCGTAAAAACGACGACGCATTTGTGCGGCTCGACGGAGTTCAGCACCGAAATCTTCTCGCCAACCTGCTTCATAACTCAGCGGGTTGCCGCTTTGATAGGCTTCAGCAAATAGTTCCGCTGAACGCAGTGCGTAGTAGATGCCTTCTCCCGTAACCGGATCCGCGAAGCCTGCCGCATCACCAAGAAGCGCCCATCCTGGACCACAAACTTTTCTTTTCGTCCAAGTTTGGTCCGCAAGTCCGGGTATCCGCGCGGCGTAACGCTCCGCAACTGTACTTAAGTGTTCTCGGATGCGCGCTGTCTGACTTCTCTCCTGGTCGCCTTGCCAGAACTTTACTTTCGCGCCCTCGCACTGTCTGTAATAACCAATCATGAAACGCCAGAGGAGATCGTCGAGTGGTTGATGTTCAAATGTGTCTTGCGTTGTCGCAATGCCGAAAGAGATGTGATCCATACGCGGAAATGCCCAAGCGTAACCCACCCATCGCGGTAGGAAGGCGACGACTGTCGGCGCCACACCAAGAGCCGGCAATGGCGCTCGATAACCGAAAGCAACTTCCATGTCCGAAGGCGGAATGGGTCCAGCGAGCCTCTTCGCTATTCCACTGTTCGCGCCGTCAGCGCCCACCAGTACCGAGCCCGACCATTCTTCGCCTGCGTCCCTTAATATCCAGCCTGTTTCAGTCTTCTTCGCCTTCCGCGCTGAAATCTTTTCGGAAAAAACCGTCGCGCCCGCATCTTGCGCGCGATCACGCAAGTAACAGTCAAATGCGATGCGTGAGTAGATGGCGAAGGGTTCGTCCAAAGCCAGATGAAGTTTTCTCCCTGAAGGCGAGTACAAATCGAGCTCGTTTATCGTTCTACCCACTGCCTTAAGTAGCTGTGGCCATGCTTTTAAGGCCTTCGCTGTTACACCGCCGCCGCAGGCCTTTGGCTCGCCTTCTGGTCTACCATCGAAAAGCGCCACCTTCGCGCCATTCTTAGCGAGTAGTTCAGCAGCAAACGAGCCGGCCGGTCCGGCGCCCACAATCAATAAATCAAATTGCTTCATCTATAAGAGACGTGACTGAAGATTAACAGGCTGACATCATAGAAGCGTTTTCTTCTTGAGATCAATTGTGAGCTGGTTGACTCGGAGCTAGAATACACGCAGTTCCCTTCAAAGATCGAAAGTCTGTGCGATGACCACCCAAAGCTGTCTAGTTTTTTCCGGTATTGCACCGCATCCACCGATCATGGTGCCTGAGGTGGGCCGCGAAGCGATAACTGAAGTTCGCGCTTCGATCAACGCTATGAGGGAACTCACCAAACGTCTGATCGACAGTGGGGCGGAGACTGTAGTTCTGATTTCACCTCACGCCCCCTTGGAAGCGGATTCCTTCGTCGCTTATGAAGGCCCCAAAATCTACGGCGATTTCTCAAACTTTCGGGCTCCTGCGGCACAGTTTGCGATACGAGTCGACGCCGAATTATTAGGTGCAATCGCAAACGCCGCGGCGGATGAGAATTATCTTGTGTCGACGCTGGCGCAGAATGATCTCGATCATGGCACCGCTGTCCCACTCTATTTTTTGATTCAGAACGGTTGGCAAGGAAAGGCCGTGGCGCTTGGTTACAGTTTTCTATCGAATGAAGATCATCTTCGCTTTGGATCTTGTATTAAAAAGGCAGTCGATCAAGTTGGTCGTCCAGTGGCTTTCATAGCTAGTGGGGATTTGAGTCATCGACTCAAACCACAGGCTCCTGCTGGTTATAACTCAAATGCTCATGTGTTCGATGATGAAGTTGTTGAGGCACTCCGATCGAATGTGCCAGAAAGAATTGTTGAGATCGATCACGGCTTGCGTAAACTTGCGGGCGAGTGCGGCTACCGGTCAATGCTTGTGGCCATTGGGGCAAGCGGCGACTTACCTTTTGCTTGTGAGGTCATTAACTACGAAGCACCATTCGGTGTAGGTTACCTTGTAGCCCAACTGATTAACCAACCTGTCAGCTCGCCGGGCGAATGTGGCGACGAACATTCCGAGAGGAAAGATGATGATCTGCCGAGGCTAGCACGCAAAGCTGTGGAAAACTTTGTCCGGACCGGAAAGTTCATAGACACTTCTGGAAACCTGGGAGGGTTACTTGGGGACCGCTCGCCCTGCTTCGTTTCACTTAAGACATTGAACGGCGAATTGCGCGGCTGCATAGGAACGATCGAGCCCGTGAAAGACACGCTTGCCCAGGAAATAGTTGCCAATGCGATCAGCGCCGCCACACAGGATCCACGGTTTGACGCAGTGGTAGAGAGCGAGCTGGCAAACCTGTGTTACTCGGTCGACGTGTTGTTACCAGCCGAACCAGCGGAAGTTGAACAATTGGATCCTGCCGTGTATGGCGTGATTGTGGAAGACGAGAGTGGCGCAAGGCGAGGCTTATTGCTTCCCGATATTCCTGGTGTCGACAGTCCGGAACAGCAAATTGAGATCGCGGCGAGAAAGGCGGCAATTCCTCGAGGAGCACCGTTACGACTTTCGCGCTTTAAGGTAAAGCGATTTCGCGAATGATTGTCACATCGCAGGGGACTTCTCACACGTCAAGATTTCTGACGTCGAGCGCGTTATCCTCGATGAACTTTCGGCGCGGCTCAACAGAATCACCCATCAACACGGTAAAGATTTCGTCGGTTTCTACTGCATCGTCGATCCGAACCTCGAGCAGCGTTCGCTTCTCGGGGTTCATTGTCGTTTCCCAAAGCTGCTCCGGGTTCATTTCGCCCAGCCCTTTGTAACGCTGGATCGTTAGATCCTTCTTCGCCGCAGAGAGAACCTTTTCCAGCAACGCATCACGTGTTGCAACTTCCTCACTGGCTCCGTTCTGGCCGGAAATGAATGGCGCGGCGAGGCTATCTTCCAGCATCATGAACAGCTCAACTGCCTTCTGGAACTCGACGTAGCTCGCGAAGTTCCAATCGATGGCGAGGTTGAGGCCCGAAGCTGTTACGGTCTCAATTTCCCAAAGCCCATGCTCTTCGTCCGTGGTCAATTCAGTCTTGTAGCCAGCCTTGGCCAGGGCGCCTTCAATTTTTGCCATCAGGTCGCCATCCTGAAAAACTTTGCGCAGCGTGAGTCCTTCTTTTCGCAAAACTCCTTTGCGGCCGGCGAGAGCATCGAGAAGTGTATTGAGCAGGTGCGCGTCGCCACTCAGGCGCCGAGTGGCGCGTTCACAGTAGCGTTTAAAGTCGACCATCTTCTCCAATGATTTCGCTAGCTCGCGGCCCTCTATCGCCACGGATGCGCCCGCCGACCTCACACTCATGTCCCCGGTCGCCTGGCGCATCAGATAACGAACCATGGAGCCTTCGTCTTTTATGTACTCTTCCTTCTTTCCACGTTTCACCTTGAACAACGGCGGTTGCGCAATAAAGACGTGTCCTCGTTCAACCAATGCCGGCATCTGTCGGTAGAAGAATGTCAAAAGCAGCGTTCGAATGTGAGAACCATCGACGTCAGCATCCGTCATCAGAATGATCTTGTGATAACGAAGCTTGTTGATATCGAAGTCGTCCTTACCTATGCCTGTGCCGAGCGCCGTAATGAGAGATTTGATCTCGCTATGACCGAGCATCTTATCGAACCGAGCTTTCTCAACATTGAGAATCTTGCCCTTCAAAGGGAGGATCGCCTGGTTCTTACGATCGCGGCCTTGTTTCGCCGAACCGCCTGCAGAATCACCCTCGACGATATAGATTTCGGATAGAGACGGGTCACGTTCCTGACAATCCGCTAACTTGCCCGGCAACATGCTTGAGCCCATTGCGCCCTTGCGCACGATTTCCCGGGCTTTACGCGCGGCTTCTCGTGCTCGAGCAGCATCCAGAGCCTTTCCTACTATCTTTCGTGCCACAGGAGGATTCTGCTCGAAAAACTCCGTCAGTCGATCGTTCAAGAACGACTCAACGGCACCTTTTACGTCTGAATTGAGTTTTCCTTTTGTTTGGCCTTCAAACTGCGGTTGAGGGAGCTTGACGGAAATCACGGCGACAAGACCCTCGCGCACATCATCACCTGTAAGCGACCCCTTGAAGTTCTTCGCCAAACCTGAGGATTGCGCGTAAGCATTGATGGTTCTCGTGAACGCGCTGCGAAAACCCGATAAGTGTGTACCACCGTCTACGGTGTTGATGTTATTAGCAAACGAATAGACTTTTTCGTCATAGCCATCGTTATATTGAATCGCCACTTCGATTGAGAGGGCCTCGGCCTCCTTTTCGAAGTAAATCGGCTTATCGTGAAGAGTCGTTCTGTTTTTGTTGAGGTGCTTAACAAACTCTGCTATTCCGCCTTTGTAATAAAACTCGTGTGAACGTTCCGGCTCTTCACGCTCGTCCTTGATGGTGATGCGAATTCCTTTGTTGAGAAACGCCTTCTCCCGCAGCCGCTCCGAAAGCTTGTCGAAACTAAAACTCGTCTCCGTAAAAATTTGTGCGTCCGGCCGAAAAGTGATCTTTGTACCTCGTTTGCGAGTCTTTCCGGTTTGCTTCAGCGGGGCAACCGGAATTCCACGAGCGTAGTCCTGCTCATATGTCTTCCCGTCGCGCCAAATTTCGAGATGAAGATGCTCAGAAAGGAAATTTACGCACGATACACCGACGCCATGTAGCCCGCCGGACACCTTGTAAGCGTTTGAGTCAAACTTGCCGCCAGCGTGAAGTTTGGTCATGACCACTTCAGCCGCGGATCTTTTTTCCTTCTTTATTTCGTCGACCGGGATTCCGCGTCCGTTATCAATGACCGTAATTGAATTATCGAGGTGAATAGTCACTTCAACCGTGTCGCAATAGCCTGCCAGGGCTTCGTCGATCGAATTATCTACGACTTCGTAAACGATATGGTGGAGGCCTATCTCGCCTGTCGATCCTATGTACATCGCGGGCCTTTTGCGAACGGCATCCCGTCCTTCCAAAACCGTGATCGATGACGAATCGTAAGCTTGTCCTTTTTTATTTATTGTTGGTCCTGCTGTTGACAATCTGTTCTCCTATACTGCTACTCATAAAGATTCGATTAGACAAGAGTGGAACTTGCCGAAGCTAAGTCAGTTGTTGTCTGACTGCTTCGGACTTTTCCATCTTCAATTTCATAGACATTCGCCCTTGAAAAGAACCCTTCCACGTAATTCCGCTTTGAGGTCGTGATGAAGGTCTGCGTGCGATTTTCAAGGTAATCCAGTAGGTGCCTAATCCTTCTCTCATCCAGTTCCGCATCGACGTCATCGATGATAAAAACCGGATGGTCATTCGACGCTAAATTATACAATGAAATTGCCGCTAAGTCTAATAGTAACAATGCGCTACGTTGTTGCCCGGAACTTCCGTAAACCTTGATTTCGCGCCCGTCCAGATGGATCTCCAAGTCGTCCCGATGGGGCCCGATTAAGGAATGACGGGCTGAGACCTCGGCCGACGTGCGAAGCAGAATTCTCGAGCGTAACAATGACTCGTATTCGCCCAAGTCCCCCTTACCTTCAAGAGACGAAACGTAGCGAGTACTGATGTCGCGCCGCTCGAAGAGCTGTCTTTCAAGGACTCTATTAAGACCCGCCACGTAGTCTTCGCGTTCGCGATGAATGACCGCAGCCAGATCAACCAATTGTTCGTTCCAGGGAGCGAGAAGCTCTTCAGTTTTATCGAGAGTGAATTCACTCTCATTGGCCAGCTGCAGCAACTTGTTTTTTTGCTTTATGACCCGGCTGTAGTCTGCGATGGTTTTTAGATATGCAGGTCTGATCGATGAGATACCTCGATCCAGAAACCTTCGTCGTGCTTCAGGCATGCCGCGTACGACATCCAAATCAGACGCGGTGAACGAGAACACCTGAAGCTGAGTAAGATAGCGTGCGAGAGATTCTCGCTTTGAATTAACGGAGATCTGTTTTGAATTATCCTGAAGCGTTACCTGCAAATCTCTCGCTAAGTCGAGTCCGGCGATTACTCTGCCTCTAACAACGGCGACCTGTTCTCCAAACCTAATCGATTCCTGCAGGCGGGAAGTGCGAAAAGATTTTGTCCTGGCCAAGACGTGGATAGCTTCCAACCAGTTGGTTTTGCCCTGTCCATTGTGTCCGTAAATGATATTGAGTTGCGGACCGAAGATTATCTTCCCACTCAGGTTACGGAAGTTAGTTACTTCGATCGCCGAGAGCAGCATCTGTAGATTTTAGCACAGAGGTTGGCATCCTGGACCGTCGCGCAAAACAAAGCGCTCTCAAGCTTAAGAAGCCAAGAGCGCGTTTATTAGGGCGTCAATTAACGGTCAGAGGTGTCAAATTCTCATCGGCATCACGACATATTTGTAGTCGTAGTCTCCGTTTTCCGACGGATGTAATTGCGCTTGAGAGTTGCCATCCTTAAACTCAAAGGCCACTTTCGCATCACCAACTACGTTTAGAAACTCCTGAAGATACTGGGCGTTGAATCCAATATCTGTTTCATCACCAGCATAATCGGTTTGTAGCGTTTCATTTGCTTCACCCTCCTCAGCATTTTGTGAGCTGATCACTAACTGATTCGGCTCGAGGTGGAAGCGTATAGCATGCGAACGTTCATCGGCCATTAGCGCTACCCGTCTGATTGCGAGATTCAGTAGACCACTATCAAACTGAACCGACTTGTCATTATTCTTCGGCATTACCATTTCGTAGTTTGGAAACTGGCCATAGAGCATTCGCGAAATCAACAACCTTGGTCCTACCTGGAAATAGATATGATTCTCATCCATACCCAAACTGATTTCCTCGTCGAAACCAGCGGTCAATTTGGTTAGCTCTGCAAGTGTCTTCCGGGGGATTAAAGTATCGATACTCTGCGTGGCGCCATTCTTAGTTACGTTCTTCTTCTCAACATACGCTAATCGATGACCATCAGTAGTTACCATGCGAGCGCCCGAGTCATCGAGTACAAACTTTGCACCGGAGAGCGTGTATCGCGATTCCTCCTGAGTAATAGCGAAGATTGTCCGGTCAATAAATGTTTTTATTACACTAGCAGCAATCTTCGTCGGCGCTGACTTAAACGACGGTACTTCTGGAAAAGCGTCACGAGCGACACCTACCAGTTTGAAGCGAGCGCGATCACACTTCACAGTTACCCATTCGTTATCTTCCTTCTTAAAACTCACCGGAGCATCAGGAAGCAGTCGAGCAATTTCGAAAAGCTTTCTAGCCTGAACACATATCGAGCCTGGGGTCGTTATATCTTCGGCGTCCATGTCGCAACGAATAGTTACGTCGAGATCTGTGCCCGTAATTCTCATCGTACTCTCCCCAACAGACTCGATTAGTATGTTTGAGAGCACGGGAATTGTGTTCTTCTTCTCGACAACACCCTGAACAAATCCTAGTTCCTTTTGCAGGTTCTGCTTACTTACAACAAATTGCATTGCCGTTTACTCCTTCGCCACCTATCCACAAAGTAGCGCCGTTATTTTTCTGCTAGTTGAAAACCAATCTTTAAATATCTAGCAGTAGTAGTAGGTGCTTGTGAATCTGTGAATAAACACCTAAATCGAACATCCCGACATGTTTAGTTCCCTTCAAGCACTGTGGAATCTAGTTCCATGGCTTTCCTTAAGTTTCGGAAAAAGTGATTGGAGATGAACATTACCACATTTCCACAAAACGTTCTTTATCGGACTGTGCAAAAACGCGATGATGGACAAGCTATTTTTTTAACGATTCCGAGAGTTCGCTAATCAGCCTTTGGAGAGTTTCATCGCTTGCCACAAGCGACTCAATTTTTTCGACTGAATGAATAACCGTGGTGTGGTGTTTTCCTCCGAACGCGCGACCTATCTCTGGGTAGCTATGTTTGGTTAAATGCTTGCAGAGATACATCGCGATCTGACGCGGATGGGAAATGTGTCGGGCGTTATTTTTGGAGAGCAGTTCATCAATAGATAGCTTGTATGTTGATGCTACGAGTTTCTGAATCTGCTGGACAGTGATAAGACCAGACTCTTCATCCTTGGCGATATTTCTAATAGCATCTTGAGCCAGGCTTTTTGAGATAGGCTCACCCCGAAGTGAGGAGATTGCGATTAGTCGTACCAGAGACCCCTCCAACTCCCGCACGTTGCTTTTCACTCTGCTAGCGATAAACATCGCCACATCATCAGGAATCGAAACACCGATAAGATCCCCTTTTCGCTTGAGGATAGCGATTTTCGTTTCGAGATCAGGTGGTTCAATATCAGCAATGAGACCCCATTCAAACCGAGAGTGCAGCCGCTCCTCAAGAGTAGGTATTTCCCGCGGAGGACAATCCGAACTGATTACGATCTGCTTTTGTTGATCGTAGAGCGCGTTGAATGTGTGAAAGAATTCTTCCTGAGTGCGTTCCTTTCCCGCCATAAACTGCACGTCATCGATGAGCAGTACATCCACTGATCGATATTTTTCACGGAAGCTCTGTGTCTTATCGTAGCGAATCGCGTTGATAAGATCGTTCATGAATTTTTCGGATGAGATGTAGCAGAGCTTGAGGTGATGATTGCGAGCTTTAATGGCGTGCCCACACGCATGCATCAAATGCGTCTTGCCTAGACCCACACCACCATAGAGATAGAGAGGGTTGTAGGTTCGCCCAGGTGCCTCGGCAACCGCCATTGATGCCGCATGCGCAAACTGGTTGCAAGAACCAACAACAAAACTTTCGTAGGTGTACTTGGAACTCAGCGACGGCTCCGGCTGGGTTGAATGAGAAGGCTTCGCTATGTTTGTGCTCGGATCAGGATCCCCGAAAGGCAAGCGATTGCCAGTAGAAGCGTTGTCCTTATCGTCGCGTGGCTCAACGATTGCTGGACGTGTAATCAAATTTTCCGGAACCCGTTCTCGTCGCTGGTCGATTACCCAGCCGACTGAGTATCCGGCCAACCTTAGTTCGTTTAAAGATTCGTCCAACACTTTGGAGTAGTTGCTAACTACCCAATCCTTCACCAGCTGGTTTGGAGCACGCAGGTGAATAACGTGATGTGCGCTGTCGAGACTCTCGAATTGAATCGGTCGAAACCAAGTCTCCAGGGTTTGATGATTCAGTCTGCTCTGAAGTGAATGAAGGATGTCTCCCCAGACATTACTCTCTACAGAAGTGTTCATTGAAAAACCGTCGATCTGGAGCGTTCAATTTGACGAAAACCGATGCAATGGAAACGTACACTGCCGTGGCACACAATTCTGCGTCCCGAACTAGCCCTATTCCAACTATTCCTTACCGGAAACACTGGGATTGATGGCCGCGGCGTTTTCCACAACGTTTTCCACAGCTAGTGGAAAAACTGGCCGCCGGGTTAAAGTAAAGCTTTAAAGTCGTTGTCTATCAATTGTTTACGGGACCGTGACTCTCAAAGCCTGCGGAGACTAACATAGAAGTTTCGGATCAATCAAGCTAGTCAGGCGAATTAAAACAAGCGTCCTCGTTCATAGCTGAGGCATGATCAATTTCTGTTTGATGAGCACGATTCTAGTACAGGGCAATTGTTCAATTGCTCATTCCGATGAATGTCGTTTTACCCCAAACGTGGTTAGAGTTGTGCCTGCGTGGGGTCACATAGTCATCAGCGAAAATGGGTGATGAGCAAGATCGGCTCAGAGAAATTAGCGTACACGCGCGTCCTGGTTGCTTTCTTGACATAACTGCAGGCCGCGATTAGTCTTAGGGTTTTCGTTTTGAGGAGAATTTCATCACTATGTCGAAACGCACTTTTCAACCTAACAATAGACGCCGCGCGAAGACGCATGGATTTCGCGCTCGAATGGCCAGCAAGAATGGTCGATTGGTGCTAAAGCGACGTCGCGCTAAAGGAAGAAAGCGATTAACTCCGTCTCATTATTGAGATGGCTAGCCTTTAGGCATGCGCAACTATTTGCGAGATCCTGAAGAGTTCCAGCATGTCTACAGGAACGGCAAACGCTTTGAAGGCGTATTTATCACGGTGTTCGTTATTGATAATGAGGGGCAGCATCACCGTTTAGGTGTCACGGTGTCAAAGAAGGCCTTAGGCAAGGCCGTCCACCGAAATCGGGCGAAGCGGCTGCTTAGGGAAACATTTCGGGCCAACGAAGGGTCGTTGAACGCACTCAACAAAAACTACGATTGGGTTCTTAACGCGAAGTCTGCGGTTCTGAGTGAGAAATTGAGTGCGCCCTACCGAGAGTTCGAACAAATAATTGAAAGGGTCGGCAGGCTGGAAATGCGGGGATCCTGTTAAGTAAGCGTAGTTGTGTGAAGATAGTTCTGATCTCATTTCTCAAAGTTTATAAACTGGCGATTTCACCGCTTCTACCTCCTTCGTGCAGATTCATTCCAACATGCTCGGAATACGCCATTGACGCTATTTCGCGCTATGGAGCTTTGCGCGGAACGGGTCTAGCCCTACGTCGATTACTACGTTGCCATCCGTTCAATCCCGGCGGATACGATCCGGTCAAATGATCTGGGGATTGGTTCCTATTTATAGGTGGGTTGTAACTACCGCTAGCACTAGATGCAACAAAAACGACTTATTCTGGCTTTAATTTTATCTTCGGCAATCCTGTTTCTGTGGAGCTTTTTTTACCCAGCCAAACCTCCTCAAAACAACCAACCTCGTGCGACAGCTAGTCCGTCGGCGCCCGAAAGTGCATCTCCCCAGCAAGTTGCTGGTAGCGCCACACCGAGTGGTGTTAATTCTCAAACGCCTCCGACGAATGTGACTGCAGCTCCGCAGAGAACGATAACCATTACAACACCGCTGTACGAAACTAAGTTCGACAGTCGAGGTGCGGAGCCGCTCAGCTGGATCATTAAGAAGAACAAGACCAGCGAGAGAAATATTTATTCGGTCTCCGGTACCAGAAGCGACAAGAGACCGCTTGAGCTCATTTCGCCTGAAGGGTTGAAGAGACAACCTCGCGCGGTTCCGCTACAACTGCAAACCGGCGATGCCGCTTTGGACGCGGCTCTCGCTTTATCTACCTATACAGTCGAAGGTGTCAGTAGTAACGGTGATGTAGAGGTAAATTTGGCGCCTGGCGAGAAGAAGCAACTTACGTTTGTATTTGAGGACGCGAATAGGGTTCAAGTTAGAAAGACGATAGTTTTCGATGCCCAACGGTATGAAACGCTCTTAACCGTTCTTGTAAAGCGAGGCGATGAAACAATACCGGGAGTGAAAGTTAGTGTAGGCCCTAGCATTGGCGATCAGGGAGTTAGTCATCATACGTTTTACTCAGTGGCGCCCGAAGCTGTGGCTGTCGTTAACGAAAAGCTCGAACGACATCCTGCCGCCGGAATCAATGGCAACAGCAGCAGTCCCGACCGTCTTCTGCTAAATGGTCCTATCGATTGGGCAGGCGTCGCTGACACCTACTTCGCGATGGTGGCAGTTCCCTCAAGGAGAACAGAGGGACTCGAATACCGAACAGTTGCCTATGAACATCAGTTGAACGGTGGCAAGCCGGAAAAGAGATTCTTAATTACGGCATTGGTGCCGATTCCGTCAGATGGTTCTTCGACCGTCTTATACGCTGGGCCGAAAGACCACTACCTTCTTACTGAGTCAAGCAAGGAAATAGGCCAGTTGGTCCAACGGCCGGTCGATCTCGAGGGATTGATAGACTATGGTTGGCTCGGTTGGCTTTCCCGTCCGTTAGCAGTTCCGATTCTTAAGTGCATAACCTTTCTCTATCAACTAACCAGTAGTTACGGCGTCGCTATAATTCTGTTCACAATCGCCGTGTACTCGCTTTTCTTTCCCTTGAAGTGGCGATCTTCAAAGGCAATGAAGAAGGCGCAAAAACTCGCGCCAAAAATGAAAGAGTTGCAAGAGAAGATCAAAGGGATGAAGCAAAATGATCCTCGCTTGAAAGATTTGCAAATGGAACAGCTGAGGCTCATGAAGGAGGGCAACCCGCTCGGTGGTTGTTTGCCACTGCTCATTCAGATGCCTTTCCTGTTTGCACTTTATCGCGCTATTACCATCTCACTTGATTTTCGGCAGGCCACGTTTTTGTGGTTGCCAGATCTTTCGGCGGGCGACCCATTCCACATACTCGAAGTTTTAATGGCTGGTACGATGATCGTGTTGCAACTGATTACGCCGGCGCCATCCGCTGACCCGCTGCAGAGGAAGATGATGGCGATAGGGATGCCCATCTTCATGTTGTACGTTTTGTGGGGAGCCCCGTCCGGATTACTCCTGTACTGGCTGGTAGGCAATATCGTTGGATTCAGCCAACAATTTCTGATAAACCATTGGACAAAATCCGATGACGAAGTTCCGCCAACTCAGACCTCAAAGTCGGGCGGGAAAAAGCAGGCGGCCCAAGTTCCGTCGCGGGCGTGAAGGATTTAAGTTATGGAAGGTGTTTCCCAGCAAGCAGCTGAGTTTCTCGACAGCATCTTTAAGACGACGGGCCTGCAATTACGAGTAGCCGTAAAACGAGGTATTGCCGGTGATGTTCTGGATCTCGAGGGAGCGGATGCTGAACTCTTACAGGCTCAGACTGGCGAACTGCTTGAAGCTCTACAGCACTTAATCAATCAAGTTTATGGACGAAACCTCTCAGCAGGCGAAAGACTTGTTTGTGATGTTCACGGGTTTCGCGCGACGCGCGAGGCAGAGCTGCAGGCGATGGCAAATCTCGCCGCAAATCGCGTTCGACAAACGGGTGTGGCTTTTACTTTCGAGCCGATGAGCGCTAACGAGAGACGAATAATCCATCTGACACTGGCAGAGAGCCCGGATCTTTATACAGAATCGATCGGCGAAGGCGCCGACCGTAAGTTGAGGATTGGTCCAAAGAAGCCCGGTCGCCAGGTTTAAAGTAAGACAAGCCCTCCACCGAAATCCACAGCTTTCTCAACTGCGATGAGTACGATCGTTGCACTCTCCACTCCAAGGGGCCGTGGTGCTCTTGCGGTAATTCGCTTGAGCGGTTCACGAGCAATAAGCATTGCCCAACAGTTGACTAACGGCCGCCTCGCTCAAGTTGAACCGAAAAAGGCAGTGCTGGCAAAGATAAAGCGTCGCGGCACCGACGAGACTTTGGACGAGGCACTCGTCACCTGTTTTCAATCTCCCAATTCGCTAACTGGTGAAGACGTCGTGGAGGTTAGTTGCCATGGTTCGCCGGCTGTGGTCCGTCAAATCATTGATGCGACGCTTGAACTGGGCGCAGTGCTCGCTGGACCAGGAGAGTTCACGCTTCGATCTCTTTCGAACGGAAAAATCAACTTGGCCCAGGCGGAAGCAATTCGAGACTTGATCTCAGCGCAGACTGAAGCCGCGGTCAAGCAAGCAGCTCGGCAACTGGACGGAGAGTTATCTAACGCGCTGGATCCATTCAAAGAAAAACTGATCGAAGTCATTGTGTTGCTTGAGTCCGCGCTGGAGTTCGTCGAGGACGACCTGCCAGCGCCCCGCATTAATGACATAGAAAAGATTTTAGACTCAGTGAGCGCCGGCGTTGAGAAACTCGCAGAAAGTTACAGTGCGGGTCGACTGCTTCGAGATGGCGTCAGGATAGCGATAACCGGCCGGCCGAATGTAGGTAAGTCTAGTCTATTCAACAACTTAGTAGAACACGAACGAGCGATAGTCACTGACATCCCCGGAACCACCAGAGACACTTTGTCAGAGACGATAGACCTTGAAGGCATTCCTGTAATCCTTACTGATACCGCCGGCTTGCGCGATACCGTCGACGGCATTGAGACTCTTGGGATCGAGCGAACTCATCGAGCGATGGTAGACGCTGATCTGATTCTGGTGGTACTCGATGGGACAATCAATCTTGGACCACCTGACTGGGATCTGTTGTCTCATACTGCAAGGAGTCACCGCTTGGTGGTAATGAACAAGTGTGATCTTCCCTTCGTCGTTGACAAGGGTAGTTTGGGGGAATTGAACGTCATTAATGTGTCCGCACGCACGGGAGAAGGACTATCCACTCTTCGGACTGCTATACTTGAAAGTCTTAACAACTCGAGGATCGAAGGCGGAAGTTTACTAATAACAAATGCTCGCCATTACGAGTTGTTGTGTAGCACAGGTCGAGAATTGGATTCAGCTCGGCAAGCCCTGCGCGAGCGGCACAGTGAAGAGTTGATCCTGGTGCCACTGCATAATGCCTTGAGACTCTTGGGTCAGATTACAGGAGAGACAACAACAGAAGAGATTCTATCTGAGATTTTTGCAACGTTCTGCATTGGGAAATAGCAATGTCGTTTGATGAGAACTTCGATGTCATCGTGATTGGAGCAGGGCATGCTGGCTGCGAGGCGGCCTCGGCGTCAGCACGTCTGGGAGCTGAAACTGGGCTTGTTACCCTGAACCTCGATCTTGTCGGACAGATGTCGTGCAATCCTGCAATCGGAGGCATCGCAAAGGGACATCTTGTGCGAGAGATCGATGCCCTTGGTGGAATCATGGGGCGTGTCATCGACCGCACGGGAATTCAGTTTAGATTGCTAAACCGATCACGAGGACCAGCCGTCCAGTCTCCGAGAGCGCAAGCGGATCGTTTGCGGTACCGCAGTGAAATGCGTCGCACGCTTGAAGGAACCCCGAACCTCCACCTTCGACAGGGAAAAGTTGTGGATCTCGTGGTGCATGGAGGCAAACTTGTCGGCGTCGCACTGGAGGACGGCAGGCAGTTTGGAGCAACTGCTATTGTCGTCGCAACCGGCACGTTTCTGAATGGATTGATCCACACGGGTAAGCGTACGTACAGAGGAGGAAGGGCGGGAGAACCAGCCTCGATAGAATT
The DNA here is from genome assembly GCA_046725195.1 of Acidobacteriota bacterium. Classification (GTDB taxonomy): domain Bacteria; phylum Acidobacteriota; class Blastocatellia; order Pyrinomonadales; family Pyrinomonadaceae; genus PSRF01. The sequence continues at coordinate 40,541 of JBKOYD010000093.1, forward strand.
AGCGGAATCCCTGAAGAGGTTTGGTTTTCCCGTTGGCCGCCTCAAGACCGGAACTCCTCCAAGGTTGGATGGGCGAACAATTGATTGGAAGGCCTTCGAGCCCCAGCCAGGCGACCGTGTACCCGTCCCTTTTTCTTTCTCTACGGATAGTCTCGAGCAGGAACAGCTCAACTGTTACATTGGCTACACAACACCCGAGGTGCACAAAGCGATCCGAGAGAATCTGACGGAGTCACCTTTGTACTCGGGAAAAATAACGGGCGTGGGTCCGCGATACTGTCCGTCGATCGAAGATAAGGTGGTCAAGTTCGCAGATAAGTCACGACATCAGCTTTTCCTCGAGCCCGAGGGACACGACACAAACGAAGTCTATCTAAACGGTTTCTCGACGTCTTTACCTGCTGAACTGCAGCAAGACCTTGTAAGAATGATTCCCGGCTTGGAGGAGGCGAGAGTAATTCGCCCAGGGTACGCCATTGAATACGACTTCGTGGATCCGAGAGAATTAGGGCCGGATTTACAGGTTTCTCGAATGCCAGGCCTCTTTCATGCCGGTCAAATTAATGGAACGACCGGGTATGAAGAAGCGGCGTGTCAGGGTCTCCTGGCTGGCATAAACGCTGCTTTGTACACACAGAAACGAGAAGCTTTTCGATTGCGAAGGGAGGAATCGTACATTGGGGTTCTGGTCGAGGACCTTATCAAACAGGGCGTCGATGAGCCTTACCGAATCTTCACCTCACGCGCTGAATATCGACTGGCCCTTCGTTACGACAATGCTGACGAACGCCTGGAGCAATATGGTAGGGAACTGGGTCTCGTAGGAGACTCGGATTGGGATCGCTTTAACGCCCGCCAAGCCCGTCTCGCTAGTTTAAGAACAGTCTTAGATAACACACGATTGCGTCGGTCTGACGCTCAGCATGCCGCGGTGCAAGCGCTCTTGAACACCGACCTCGGTGATCAACTTTCCTTGTCTCAGCTAGCAAAACGACCCAAGGTCACCTCTCAACTCATAATGTCGCTGCTCCCGAGCGGCGCGATGTACGCCAATGTCGAGACTGATCTAAACTCCGTGTTGGCGGACTCGCTCTATGAAGGATATCTTGGTTCCCAAAAAGCGACGATTGCGCGACTTTACCACCATGATGGTTTGAGAATCCCACGTGAGACGGTTTTTAGTCGTATTAGTGGCTTGTCGAGGGAAGTCGTGGAGAGACTCGACAGAGCTCGACCTGACACTTTCGGTGAAGCTCGGCGACTGCCCGGCTTGACACCAGCCGCGCTGTCAACCCTGCTCGTCTTTCTTTCCCTGCAACAAAAGGCTGTATAACCGACAGTGGATGTTTCACGTGTCCCACTTCGGAGCGAATGCTGTTTGGGGGCACGTGAAACATAGCTATGCTGGCGATAAAACGGGTCGAAGGCATACGTTGGTGGCCCGAACGGCCAGTCTGTGTTAGGTTTAGGCCCGACTGGGTCAGTTTGAGGAGAGGTCTGCCCGCCGAATAATGGCTAAAGCGATAGCCGTAGCAAACCAAAAAGGTGGAGTCGGTAAGACGACAACCGCGGTTAATCTCGCAGCGATAATCGCTAGTTGGGGCAATCGCGTGCTCTTGGTGGATGCCGATCCGCAGGGAAATGCAACCTCAGGCGTCGGTATTCAGAGAGGAAGTTTTCGCCGCGGTCTCTACCATAGCATTGTCCTGGATCAGCCTCTTTCCGAAATCCTCTTGCAAACCGCCATCCCGTCGTTGGATGTGGTTCCCGCCAATAAAGATTTGGCCGGCGCAGAGATTGAGTTGGTTGACGTCGAGCAGAGGGAATTTCGTTTGAAGCAGGCGCTCTCAGCTGTCGAATCAAAATATGATTACTTCATAATCGACTGTCCGCCGTCATTGGGACTGCTAACGTTGAATGGTCTTACTGCGGCAAAGTCTCTGTTGGTACCAATCCAGTGTGAATACTACGCTCTCGAGGGCGTAACGGAACTGTTCGACACGCTGGCCCGAATTAGGCGTTTGCATAATCCCGGTTTGATGATCGAGGGTCTTCTGTTGACGATGTACGACGAGCGAACGAACCTGTCTGCGGCAGTAGCTGCGGATCTTCGAGACTTTTACGGGCTTCAGGTATTTCAGTCAGTGATTCCTCGGAACGTTAGGCTCGCCGAAGCACCAAGCTATGGAAAACCGATAATTAGCTATGACGCACAGTCCAAAGGGGCTGAAGCGTATTCTCAGTTGGCCAGGGAGATTATCTATGAATCGAAAAGCGCTGGGTCGGGGTCTGGGGGCTCTCCTATCATCTGACCGGACGTTTGATCTCAATTCTGGTCCATCCGAGGTTGAAGTTGATTCGATCGCTCCCGGGCCGATGCAGCCACGGACTCATTTCGATGAGGTTGGGTTGGAGAGTTTGGCGAACTCGATCCGCAGTCATGGCGTGGTTCAACCGCTATTAGTTAGACGTCTCGGTGATGGTTACGAGCTTGTCGCTGGAGAGCGTCGGTGGCGAGCAGCAAAAATGGCCGGACTCTCGACGGTTCCCGTGGTCGTGAAAGACGTTCCGGACAAAGACCTTCTTGAAATAGCGCTCATTGAGAACATCCAACGCGAAGATCTCAACCCGATTGAGGAAGCACAGGCCTACAAGCGCCTTATCGAGACAGTTGGGCTAACACAAGAGGCGTTAGCGTCACGGTTGGGACGTGACCGTTCTTACATCACGAACTACTTGCGACTACTCCGTCTCCCGGACGACCTTCAGCAGCTTGTAAGAGAAGGTCGATTATCTACTGGACACGCTCGTACACTCTTGGGCCTTCCTCACCCGGATCTCCAGCGGCGAATAGCCAGGCAGGTGATTGAGCGAGGTCTATCTGTTCGAGCCACCGAGCAGCTGGTTCAGAAAACAACCGGAGACGCACGCCCAAGATCAAGGCCTTCTTCAAGTACTGTCGATCCAAACATTCGCGCTGCAGAGACCAAACTGCGAAGGGCCTTAGGAACGCAAGTAAGAATCGTTCAGCAGTCTGACGACGGTCGAGGTCGGATTGAAATAAGCTTCTTCGGCACTCAGGACCTGGATCGCATCTACAGTCTGCTAATTAAGGCGGCCTCAATTTAAAAGATACAACTGCCTTGCGTCTCAGCCCAACGGTACAAAGTAAAACCGTCTTATTGGGACCGAGAATTAGTAGTGTTCAGCGCGGTGCGGGGCACCTTTCCCCTTTCGAATTTGGTTTCTGGTTCGGTTGACCGACCTCTGGCGGCATGTTAGACTCGCGCGCTTTTCGGGCGGCCAAAACTGTATAAAGGTAAGACCGAGCAGATGTTCCTGGCAGAGAGCACAATTCAGTTAGTCCCGGACGGCACACTGCTGCTGCACTTGATCCTAATCGGCGTCATGGTTGTCGTTTTGAATAAGACCCTCTTAAAGCCGATAAACCAAATATTGACCGAGCGAGAAAGGAATATTTTGGGTCGGATGAACGAAGCGCAGGCGATGGCCTCGGAAACAGAACAGAAGTTGGCGGAGTACAACTCGGCACTGCGAGAGGCCCGCGCAGAAGGATATCGCCTGTTGGAAAAAGAACGCGCAGCAGCAATGAAAGAGAAAGATGAGAAGCTGCGTATGTTTCGCGAAGAAATGTCGAGAAAAGTCTCTGCCGAAGCCGAAGCGACGAGGCAGCAAGAGGAAAGCGTACGGCGCGAGCTTGAGGGTCAAGCCTCATCCATCAGCGCGTTGATAAGTTCTCAGATTTTACGGCGTCCAAACTCGTAGATTCGAAATGTAAGCTATGGTTCTACTTGCTTCAACCTGGATGGAGTGGCTCAGTGATTGGTTCAACTATCCTGGGCTTGAAGCCTGGAAGTTTGCTAACCTCGCCATTTTCACGGGACTGGCCTTATACGTATCGCGAAGAAAAGTTAGCGAGGCCTTACTGGCACGCCGTGAGGCCATCCGACAGGAGCTGTTTAACGCCCAGGCAGAGCGGGAAAAGGCCCAAACAAAGCTCGCTGAGGCGAAGGCCTTGTTAGAGAGATTAGAGTCCGACGTTCTCACCGTCCGCGAACACGCTCAGCAGGAAGCAAAGTCGGAACGTGAACGGTTAATGATGTCGATGAAGCGTGAGATTGAAAAACTTGAACTCCAGGCCCAGCGAGAAATTGACATGACCGCCAAAGTAGCCCGCAAGCAATTGCGCCAGTTCTTGGCAATGCGGAGCGTGCAACTTGCCGAGGAGTCCGTAAGAAGACAGTTGCGGCCCGAAGATGACACGCGTCTAATCAAGGAGAACATCGGCGAATTGAGGAGGGCTCAAGTTTGAGTTTGCAGACGGTCGCACGACGTTATGCTTCAGCTCTCGCAGATGTAGCCATCGAAAGACGAGAGGAACGACAGGTACAAGTTGAGATCGATTATTGGGCCTCGATGATTAATGCGCATCCTCAGTTGAAAGAAGTCTTCGCTAACCCGACAATTCCTTACGACCAAAAACGCAAAGTAGTCGAGGACCTGATTTCACGTACTCGTGTAGGCGAAACCACGGCAAGCTTTCTTCGTGTGCTGTTGAAGAACCAGCGCCTTCCGCAGTTGCGGGAGGTAGCCGAGCGATACGGTCAGGTGCTTGATGAACGCGGTGGAGTAGTGGCGGCGAAAGTCACAACGGCAATGCCTATTTCGGAAGACCTCAAAAATTCTTTGCGCGATGCGCTCGCTTCGTCGACCGGTTTAACAGTGCGACTGACTTTCACCACTGACGAGACGATTATTGGCGGCTTGGTCGCACGCATCGGATCAACAATATTCGACGGCTCTGTTCAGAGCCAACTCGATCGTTTGGCAGTGGGCCTCGCGGGTAGCTAAGAGCACAGAATCGACTAACGATAGAGGAAATTATGGAACCAATACGAGCGAGCGAAATCAACGATATTATCCGCAAACAGATTGAGAATTTCGAAACCGGAGTCACGGTCACCGAGGTTGGAACGGTAATCAAGATCGGGGATGGTATTGCGGAAGTTCACGGTCTCGAAAAAGTCATGGCTGGAGAACTGCTCGAGTTTCCTCATGACGTGCGCGGTCTCGCTCTGAACCTTGAAGAGGACAAAGTTGGTGCGGTTTTGTTCGGCGAGTTTCAAGTAATCCGCGAAGGCGATATTGTAAAGCGCACTGGCCGCATTATGCAGGTGCCCGTCGGTGATGCGTTGGTCGGCCGCGTTGTTGATGTACTGGGTAACCCGATCGATGATCGTGGTCCAATAGTTACTGAGCACTATTATCCAGTTGAGCGCATCGCTCCTGGCGTAGTTGACAGACAGCCTGTTAAGGAACCGCTTCAAACAGGGCTTAAGGCAATTGATGCGATGGTGCCAATTGGTCGCGGTCAGCGCGAGTTGATAATTGGCGATCGCCAAACTGGTAAGACAGCAGTTGCGGTCGACACAATAATCAATCAGAAGGGCAAAGACGTAATTTGTATTTACGTCGCTATCGGCCAAAAAGCCTCCACGGTGGCCCAAGTCGTCAAAACGCTGCAGGACTTCGACGCTATGGACTACACGATTGTGATAAAGGCCACTGCTTCCGATCCCGCTGCAATGCAGTTCTTGGCGCCTTACTCAGGTGCGGCAATGGGGGAGTATTTCCGTGATACTGGTCGACACGCGCTTACGATTTACGACGACCTGTCGAAGCAGGCTGCAGCTTACCGAGAAATTTCTTTGCTGCTTCGCCGCCCACCTGGTCGTGAGGCTTACCCAGGAGACGTGTTTTACTTGCACTCCCGCTTGCTGGAACGTGCTGCAAAACTGTCGGACGTGAAGGGTGGCGGCTCATTGACGAGCTTGCCGATTATTGAGACGCAGGCTGGCGATATTTCTGCTTACATTCCTACCAATGTCATTTCAATTACCGACGGTCAAATCTTTCTTGAAGCCGATCTCTTTAATAGCGGTTTCCGACCGGCAATCAACGTCGGTAACAGCGTCTCGAGGGTAGGCGGTTCTGCTCAGATAAAGGCAATGAAACAGGTTGCCGGAACGCTGCGTTTGGACTTGGCCCAGTTTCGCGAACTCCAGGCATTTGCCCAGTTCGGTTCCGATCTCGACAAGGCGACTCAAGCACAGTTAGCGCGCGGTCAGCGGCTTACCGAAATACTAAAACAGCCTCAATATGAACCCATGGATGTTGATAAGCAGGTACTTGTTATTTGGGCCGCCACCAATGGCTACACAGATGACATCGCAATAGAAGACGTCCGTCGTTTTGAGGCTGATCTCCTCAAGTTTGTAGAGAACTCTCATCCGGGTTTGCTCGCCAGCATTTCGGAAAAGAAATCACTTACGAACGAAATTACAGCCGATCTAAAACAAGTGCTCGAAGACTTCAAGGATATCTGGCAGAAACAAGCTGGGAAAATAACAGACTTCCCAGTTGCGCCTGCAACTCAACCATCAACAGCGGTCGCGCCATCGGCTTAAAACGAACGATAAGCAATGCCGAACCTTCTCGACATTCGCCGGCGTATCAAGTCGGTCAAGAATACGCAGCAGATTACGAAAGCCATGAAGATGGTTTCTGCGGCGAAGCTCAAGCGAGCTCAGGATCGCGTCGTAACCGCGCGTCCGTTTGCTAACAAGATGATGGAGGTACTAGGCGAGCTTGCAAAGCGAACGGATGAAAACTTTCATCACCCGCTACTTGATCTGCGCGGAGACCAACGCTACCTGCTGGTCCTGATTACGGCCGACAAAGGTCTGTGTGGCGCCTTCAATACAAATCTCACCAAGGCAGCGCAGGCGTTCATTAAAGAAAACTCCGACAAGTCGATTGAACTTCTCGCTATAGGGCGAAAGGGTCGCGATTTCTTTCGCAATCGCAACGCCGTAATTGCTGGGGAGTACATTGGTCTGACCGGGAAAGGTCGAGTGGAGTTTTCCGAAGCGCTAGAGGTGGCCAGGGCTATAATCAAGCAATACACAGACGACAAAGAGCTCGACAAAGTCTTCATCATCTACAACGAGTTTAAGTCTGTACTCTCGCAACGTGTCGTGTTGGAACAATTGTTACCGGTTTCCCGAACTAAGGGAGACGAACCGGAAACAAAAACACAACAAGCATTGAATCTGGTTGATTATATTTACGAGCAACCGCCTGATGAGATGTTCAGCCGACTTTTGCCACGGCTGATTGAAACGCAAATCTTTCGCGCGTTGCTCGAGTCGGTCGCCTCCGAGCACGGCGCTCGCATGACAGCTATGGACTCCGCGTCCAAGAATGCCAGCGAACTGATCGACAGTTTGACACTCAATATGAATCGTATTAGGCAGGCCGCGATTACTAACGAGATCATTGAGGTCGTTTCGGGAGCGGCTGCGTTGTAGGACCACCAACCTTTTTGGTTCCGGCGATGGGAAGTGCATTCGGTTCCCATCGGCACTAACGGCATCCCCACAACATCATTGACACAGAGACAACCTGCCGCCAAGTTTGTTGGTCGTTACCTCCCGCTTGTAGTCTGGCTTCTATTTATTTCCTTCGCCTCTGCCGACAGCTTCTCCGCGTCAAACACATCGCGTTTTGTTGGCCCACTAATCCTCTGGCTCTTTCCGAACACAAGTCCGGAAACGCTTGCACAGATTCATTTGATTATCCGGAAGGCTGCGCATTTTACAGAGTATGCGATCCTGGGGTACCTCGCGGCTCGCGCCTTTCGAACATCTCCGCGTCCCGCGTTACAGCATCACTGGTTTCTTGCTTCGCTTGTGCTAGTAGTGCTCTATGCCTTACTCGATGAATATCACCAGAGCTTTGTCCCGTCCCGCACAGGCTCGATTTTCGACAGTTTGATTGATATGGCGGGTGGTCTGACGGCGCTAATAATCATACGACGCCGCACGCGGCCCTGAAGCCTCATCAATTTCCATGGTCTCAGCGTATAATCTCCCAACGTGGTTTCTATTCTTGCGACCAGTAGTGAGGTAAAAATGGGAATACTCGACCGCCTAAGCCCAAGCTCTCAATTCATTGAGGTGATTGAGTGGCTGGATGATACCAGCAACACCCTGTTGTATCGGTTTCCCGTCAAGGACCAGGAAATCAAAAATGGAGCGCAGCTAATTGTCCGAGAATCACAAGCTGCCGTCTTTGTGCACGAAGGTCAAATTGCTGACCTCTTCCCGCCAGGTCGCTACACGGTCGACGGAGGTAACACGCCGATTCTGAGCAAACTGGGCGCGTGGAAGTACGGTTTTAACTCCCCGTTCAAGGCGGAGGTCTATTTCGTTAATACCAAACAGTTCACGGACCTGAAGTGGGGCACGCCAAATCCGGTGATGATGCGTGACTCCGACTTCGGTATGGTTCGACTGCGCGCTTTTGGTATCTACTCCATTCGCGTTGCCGAGCCGAAGGCCTTTATTAAAGAGATCGCCGGGACGAATGCTCGTTTCGTGACGGAGGATGTCGAAGGTCAGTTGAAGCGCACGCTGGTGGGTGGGTTTAGTGACGCACTCGCGGAATCGAAGATCGCGGCGCTCGACTTGGCGTCGAATTATGACGAGCTTAGCAAGTTCACTCGCACCAAATTGAACGAGGACTTCAAAAGCTTCGGGCTAGAGTTGACCAAGTTCGTGATCGAGAACATTTCGTTGCCGCAAGAAGTAGAAGCCGCAATGGACAAACGTACTTCGATGGGTGTTATCGGTGACGTCGGACGCTATACACAATTCCAAGCTGCGGACGCCATGCGCGATGCCGCCCAAAACCCGTCGGGAGGGGCTGGGACTGGAGCAGGACTTGGCGCCGGATTTGCGATGGGGAATGCAATGGCAGGTGCAATGACCGATGCCATAAAGCAATCGAAAGGCGGCGCCGCATCGACTGGCGAAAAATGTCCTGAGTGTGGAAGCCAAAACATTCCTGGCGCAAAATTTTGCAATGACTGCGGCGCTAAAATGCAGGTGACGGCCCAGACAGTACCTTGTGTGAAATGTTCGGCACCATTGCAGCCGGGAGCGAAATTTTGCAACGAATGCGGGGCCAAGCAGGAAAAGCCCATTTGCCCGAATTGCAAGGCTGAATTATCTGCAGGAGCTAAATTCTGCAATGAGTGCGGTCAGAAAATTTAGTCTAGATGAAAACAAGGGGTTTGTTTACCAGTTGCTGAGCGAGGGCCGAGGAATCCATAGCGCCTCACAGGCGCGAGATACTCGAAGCCCTCGTTGGCTTTTTGGAGAGTAGCACGCAAACAGCTACTTTTATCCTCCCAGAACGTTCCCTAACGCACGAGGAGTTTCTATGTTGAGCGCGTTCAAGCGTCCACGTCGTGTAGTCATTACCGGCATGGGATGTGTAACGCCGTTGGGGATTGGACGCGACGCGTTCTGGAGCGGGCTTGTGGCCGGTAAGAGTGGAGTTCGCCGAATCGAAGCATTCGACCCGTCCAGCTTTCCTGTTCAGATAGCGGCTGAAGTTCCAGATTTCAATTGGGAAGCGCAACTCAACCCTAAAGATCGCAAGCACGTTCCTCGCACTGTCCCACTTGCTCTCGCAGCAGCTCGCGAAGCTCTCGACGACGCTCGTTTATTCCCAAACGACTTGTCGCTAACGGAACGTCGCAGCTTCGGAGTGGAACTTGGAACTGGCGGCGGCGGCCTGGCATTCACCGAGCAGCAATACGAATACTGGTATGTTGGCCCACCCAGTAAAGCCAGTGTCTACACTATTCCAGCGTCGACACATGGTGGTCTATCGAGCGAACTTTCCATGGCGTTTGGGCTTCGTGGTTTGTCACATATCGTTTCCACCGGTTGTACCAGTTCTACAGATGCGATTGCTTACGCGGCACAACACATCGCGCTCGGTCGACAAGAGCTGATGCTCTCCGGCGGAGTGGATGCGCCGATCGCTCCAGGCATTCTCGCAGCGTTCAATCTGATGACAGTATTAACCAGCGACTGGAACAACGAACCCCACCGAGCATCAAGGCCCTTTTCTCGTAATCGCTCAGGGATCGTACTGGGCGAGGGCGCCTGGATATATGTTCTAGAGGAACTAGGACATGCAATGAATCGCGGTGCCAGCATCTATGCGGAGATTACTGGTTATGGTGCCACTTGCGATGCTTATCATCGCGTTCGTCTGGCCGAGGATGGTGATGAGCCGGCGCGAGCGATGGGTTTGGCGCTGGAGGATGCAGGGTACGAGCCAAAGGATATTGATTATGTCAACCTTCACGGCACGTCCACTTTGCTGAATGATCGAATCGAGACCAGTGCGTTGAAGCTGGCATTTGATGGGCACGCGGCACGCATACCGATGTCCGCTACAAAATCGCAAATTGGTCATCCGCAAGGTGCGAGCGGCGCTGCCGGTTTGGGAGCCGCCCTCTGCGCAATGTACACAAACAAAATTCCTCCAACTATTAATCTTGATGAACCGGACCCCGATTGTGATCTTGATTACGTCCCCAACGAAGCGCGCGAAGCGACCGTTAGGAATGCGCTCTGCAACTGCATTGGTTTCGGCTCTAAGAACAGCGCGTTAGTGATCCAGAAGTCAGTTAAAGAGTCTTAGGTGGCAATCAGTTGTCTGTCTGGTTCAGGGCTTAGGTTCCCCGCTCAGAATTAATCGAAACATGTTCGACATCTTCAAAAGGCGCAGCTACAAACTCGAGAATATCGATACTGGTAACTATACCGGCGAGGAGTACGAAGGCTGCATGGTCGAATTGCGCCGCGTCAACCGATGGTTGGGCGACGCGCACGCGCTAAGAAGCACTCTCTTCAAACGCATAGAAGCAGAGTCCCTGACGGACTTTTCAGTTCTAGACGTGGGCGCAGGATCCGGAGAGCTCTTGCGAGTAACCGCAGGTTGGGTTCGCCAAACAGGTCGACGCCTAAATGCGGTGGGTCTTGAATTGAACGAACGATCCGCCCGAGCAATGCTCGACGAGTCGCGTGACTTCCCCGAAATAAGTTCCGTGCAGGGCGACGCATTGCACCTTCCGTTCTTCGACGGCGAGTTTGACTACGTCGTTTGTTCCCTCTTTACGCACCACTTTGTTGAGACGCAGGTCGTTCAGATTCTTCGCGAGATGAGCCGCGTAGCGAGGCGTAGCATACTCGTTATCGATCTTCATCGGCACCCGATTGCCTATTTCCTTTACACCACAGTCGCAAAGTTGGTTTTGCATAATCGTTTGATCAGGGAAGACGGCGCTCTCTCCATACTTCGGAGTTTCAAAGCTGACGAGCTGTTTGATTTAGCAGCGCGCGCGCAACTTAAAGCTATCTCCATAAGGCGATACTTCCCGTATCGCCTTGTGTTGAGTGCCGCTGCGCGAAGCGTCGCTGATTCCGCGCGCGAAAGTTCAGACTCCGATCCGGTGAGTGTGGATAGGGCGGCTTAAGAAAAGATGTACAACGATAGTGTCAAATACGACGTGATAATCGCAGGTGCGGGTCCGGCAGGAACTAGTGCGGCCATACATCTTGCGAACAGGCGTATGCGTGTGTTGCTTGTGGAGCAAAGGAAATTTCCGCGAGCAAAACTCTGTGGAGAGTTTATTTCTCCCGAATGCCGGACGCACTTTCAAGAACTAGGCGTCGACCACGCAATGATGTCATCTGGTCCAGCCTTGATCACCAAAACGGTCTTTTATTCTCGGCAAGGTCACCACGTCACAGTTCCCAGTCGTTCGTTTGGCTTCAACGCAGCACTGGGCTTAAGCCGAGCGATCATGGACGACGTTCTGCTGCGACGTGCACAGGAAAGCGGCGTAGATGTTTTGGAAAACACGACCGTCACTGATCTTTTGGAAGACAACAACCGTGTGCTTGGAGCGCGGCTGAGGACGGATGAGCATGAGCTGGACGTGCGCGCTCCCATAACGATCGACGCAACCGGACGCGCGCGCGTGCTTGCCCGAAAGCTTAAGTCGCACGGCAGAGACACGGAAAAAAGATCACGGCCAAAATTAATAGCCTTTAAGACTCATCTACAAAAGACAAGGGTATCGAAAGGAGCTTGTGAGATTTATTTTTATCCCGGCGGGTACGGTGGGCTGAGCACGGTTGATGCCGGCTTCAGTAACCTTTGTTTTATCGTCATGGCGAAGGACGTACAGCGCTGCCGTTCGAAACCCGAAGTCGTCTTACGAGATATCGTAATGAGGAACAAGAGAGCGCGATACACACTTGAATGCGCAGAGCTGACTTCTGAATGGCTCAGCGCTTCATGGGAGCGCTTTGGTCGACAGCAGCCCGCTCCCGCGCCAGGTCTACTGGCGATTGGTGACTCGGCCGCCTTCATTGATCCCTTTACCGGAAGTGGCATGCTCATGGCGCTTGAAAGTGGACGCCTTGTGGCCGAGGTAATAGTTCGCCACGGAGACAAATTGAGTGCAAAGGGGTCGTTTGAGTCGTTGACCGTTGATTACGCGACAGAATATCGGCGAAAGTTTGATTCGCGATTAAGATTTTGTGGGTTACTGCGACGGGTTGCTCTTAGTCCTCGCTTCGCTGAGTTCGGGATTGCCATATGTAGCGTGAATGGGCAGTTAAGGAATCGGATCGCCCGAGCTACGCGCGCCAATAACACTGAGAATCCAAATCTAGGTCGGGTCGGATAAGTGGTTATATAACAGTATTTTAGTGATAAGAACTCCACGATCGCCGAAACGATAATTGCTTGCCACGCACAACCTTTTAGAGTAAAAAGACTAGGCAGTCTTGGTCTCCCTGTCATCGCTCCTATCTCCAGGGAGTCAAATAGCATCGACGTGATGATCCATTCCTACACGTCGACAAATTGACGGAGAGCGTTCTCCAAAAGAATCTCGTCCACTGGTAAACGACCGTAACTAGTATCACTACGAACCGCGCGGTTTCTGAGCGGCACAAACTAGTCAAGGAGAATACGATGTTTGTCCCTGTAAACACCTGGCTCATCAGATCGTTTCAAGTAATTTGTCTACTGATACTGTCGCTGACTTGTGCAAACGTCACTTTTGGACAGGCGCAGGCAAATGCCGCCGACCTGCAGGGCTCCGTGAAAGATTCGACGGGTGCGGTTGTGGCAAACGCTACCGTTACAGCCCGTCATCCAGGCACTAATGTGTCACGCACCGCGACCACTAACGATGAAGGGTTCTATCGAATTGTTAATTTAACTCCTGGTGACTACGAAATAACCGTGGAGGCGCCTAACTTCAAAAAGGCGGTGTTGACTAAGATCAATATCACTGTCGGACAGGCTGCGCAGGTGGACGTTGTATTGGAGCCTGGTCAGATTACAGAGAGTGTGACCATTTCCGATGCGACCGCAGACATAGTTGAAACTTCCAAGACCGCAGTCGCCACCACTATCGACCAGCAACGGATAAACAATCTCCCGATAAACGAACGCAACTATCTATCTTTTGCGCTGACGACTTCGACCGTGGGCCGCGACAATGGCCGGCCGATTGGTCCAGCACCGACAACTGGTTTGAATTTTGGTGGCCAGCGAGGTCGTTCCAATCTGGTTCAGGTCGATGGCGCGGACAATACCGACAATTCCGTTAACGCCTCGCGGTCGACGGTTAGTCAGGAGGCTGTACAGGAGTTTCAGGTCGTCACTAATTCGTTTGCTGCAGAGTTTGGTCGGTCAGCCGGCGGAGTAGTTAATGTGGTTACGAAATCAGGAACGAATGATTTTCATGGGAACATCTTTGGTTTTCTTCGCCACCGGAGTTTTCAGGCGCGCAACGCTTTTGCGCCAATTGAGGATCCGCCGTTCACACGTACGCAGTACGGATTCACGCTTGGTGGACCATTTGACAGGGATCGCACGTTCTTCTTTTTCGCTTTCGAACAACGACGCCGTAATGAGTCCGGTTTCTTTACCAGCGACGTCACCCAGGGATTAAACGGTTCCGCTACCATTCCGGTGATTGCCGGAATTAATCCGGTAGCCAGGACTTTCAACAACATCACTCCGGCGCAGGCTGGTTTTATTAATACGTTAGTCGCGTCGGGAAATGTAAATGCTATCTGTGGAGCTCGGACATATGCATTCTTTGCTTCCAGTGGTGGAAATACTGGCCTAACAGGTAGCAACCCGCTTACCTCCCCAAATGACGGCAGTCTTTGTCCGGCGATTAGTCCGATTACGCCCGGAACTATTGGGCCACGCTTCATTCTTTCTGGGGCGCCAGTTCCAACCGGTACCACAAATGCTGCCGGTCAGTTGATCGCCTTCAGGCCGCTGACGACTCTGCAAACGATCTTTCCTGTAACCGACCGGACAACATTCAACTCGTTCCGTCTCGACCATTTGATTACTTCGCCTCATCAGCTGAGCTTAAGATTTGGCTACAATCCAAGCACGATTACCGGCATTCAGGTCGAATCTCAAAATCAGTCGCTTGGTCAGAACGATTTCTCGCGCACAGGCATTCAGAAGCTGCGCGATTTTTCCGCTGTCGCTACTCTCACTTCCACTCTCTCCAATAACGCTATAAACGAAGGACGCTTCAACTTTGGAGAACGTCGCGCCACCTTCAAGTCGCAAAACGGAGATGCGGTGGCGTTCAACATATCCGGCACAGCCTTCATCGGCCGGGAACTCTTTTCACCCGTAGCTCGCACGGAAACACGTTATGAGTTTACCGACAACGTGAACCTCGTGGCCGGGCACCATAACCTTAAGTTCGGTGGCGACATAGCGTTCGTGCGAATACCGCAAGCAATCTTCGAATTAAACTTCGCCGGTCTATTTAACTTTGGCGGCTTGGGAGGATGCACGTTAATCGCCGCACTTTGCTCGCCGGGCCTGCCTCCTCCACCCGACTTCACTCCGGTGCAACAGTATGGGCTCGGATTCCCCGCAAACTATATTCAGGGCTTTGGCAACCCGATTAGCAGTATCGGCAATAAGCCAATGGCATTCTTCGCGCAGGATTCCTGGAAGATTCGTCCCAACCTGACTCTCAATTACGGAATCCGCTACGACTACGAATTAACCGATCAGATTGCGGTTCAGGGTTTCCGAGATCCGCTGTCCGGAATCACACTCTCGCCGGCTGATGTGCTGGCGGCGCAGGATGCAGTAGGTGTTCAGCAAGGCTTCCCACGCGATAAAAACAACTGGGCGCCCCGTTTGGCAATTGCTTGGGATCCGCAGAGCAATGGCAAGACTGTAGTTCGAGCGGCCTTTGGGATTTTTTACGATCATCCGTTACTCGCAATCGGTTTCAACTCTGACATCGCGGATGCCGTGCAACAACAGCAGGGTATTTTGACGCCCGGTCTACCACAGCCAACCAACTTGTTGAATGCGGTCCAGGTTTTCCAGGGAACTGTATGTGTTCCAGGTGGTCCAGTGACACCGATTTGCCCCGCTGGAGTTGTCACTCCAGGTGTGGCTGCGGGAACGCAGTATCAATTCGGACGGCAACGATTCAATGACCAAACCTTCCCGGGATTCGGTCCGGTGCTGCCGTTTACACTGCCCGTCCAGAAGAACTTTGAGTACGCCTATGCCAATCAGGGGAACTTCACAATTGAGCGCGAACTAACCAAAGACATGACGCTGTCAGGAAGCTATATCTTTGTCGGCGCTCATCATTTGCCACATCCACTCGATATCAATGCTCCACGAACGGACCTTCAGATTCAGAACTTCTTCCGTCTAGCGGGACGCAATCCCGTCAGTACGACGGAAGCAGTAGCGTTTTCGATCCCAACGACTGGCACTCCCTGTCCGGGTGGTGTGCCGCTGCTGTGTTTCACCATGACCACTCCGACTGGAGCTCCAACCTACCCGACAGCGGGACAGCCCTTCGCGATCATTATTCCAGGAATGATTACAGCGCCACTTACCAACATTGGGAGTCGAGTCGTCAATGCGGGCATCGCGAATTTCTTCCGGCCCAATGCTCCAAACTACTTCCTGGCCCAGGCTCTCTCAGGCGGTCTTGTAACTCCCGCGGTTCTAAACGGAGCACTAGCAGGAACACTGCGCACTCCCGGCACAATCTCTCCATTCGGCTCCATCAATGCGCAGACTTCAGATGGCAACTCCAGTTACAACGCGCTTAACGTAGATCTGAAGAGACGCTTTGCCAACCACTTCCAATTCCTGGCGTCTTACACATGGTCACATTCGATCGACGATTCGTCCGACCTGCAAACGTTGCTTCTGCCACAGGACAACCGCAACTTCGGAGCTGAACGTTCCGACTCGCTATTTGATCAGCGTCATCGCTTTGTGGTTAGCGCTGTGATAGGGTCGCCGAGTAGCTGGAACTCCGCGGAGGGGTTCTACCGCTTCCTTTCCAATTTCACTGTGGCGCCGATCTTCGAGGTATCGTCAGGACGGCCCTTCAATATTCTCAGCAACCAGGACACAAATAACGATCAATCAAACCAGACGGATCGGCCGACCGTGTTTGATGACGGTAGGTTGTGCGTTGCAGGAACTGCCGGTTGCGTCGGTGTGATTACAAACGGTGTGTTCACGAGTGGAAGTCTGGGACGCAATTTCGGCTTGACCCATCGATTTATGTCTCTCGATCTTCGGATTGCTAAGTTGGTTCCGCTGGGGGAGCGGGTTCGACTTGAACTGATCGCTGAAGGCTTCAACATGTTCAATCGCTTCAACGAAGCCGCTGCATCGCCATTCATTGACGACGTTCGTACTTTTAATCTGCGAGCGAGCAACGGCCGCTACTTCAGCCGCCCCACTGCCGCCTTCGATCCGCGCCAATTCCAGTTTGGTCTGAAATTGAACTTTTAGACCCGAGAGGCTTCGGGGGCAGTAGCCCGACTGTCAAGGAGGGCTCACTGTTCGCCGTCGGCATTTAGTTATCGACTAGACCCTCCTTGACAGTCGGGCTACTGCCCCAGCCGAGGCAAACGCAGCACCCGCTTGTGGCATCCGAGGGTTGTCAAGGAAATCTGGAATCTGAGCTTTCAACCTAACCCTCTCCCGCATACAATCTTTTCCACCATGAGTAGATTTTCGTTTATTCACCATCTTTTGAGCGTTGGTGCGATGATTTTATTGGTCACACCCTCAATTGATGCTCAAACGACTAGACCGCGACGCGCCAAACAAACCCAAAAAAGTACAGGAACGGTCGAAAAATCTACGTCCGACCCGCTGCTAAGACCCGAGCCGGCACCATCTCCCACAGCGCGCCGAAGTAGTCCTAACGATTCACTCTTGGACGTGCAACCAGTCAAGCCTGTAGTAAATACAGTAGCAGGAGCCGATACCAAACACGCTTACCTCTTGCTCGAACAGAAGCAGTTTGGCGCGGCTGCGAAAGAAGCGAAGGAACTTGCGGCGTCGCATCCGAATGATCCAGAAGCGTGGAAGATAGCGGGATTTGCGGAGCTCAATCTCAAACAGTACGCTGAGGCTGCAAAGGATCTAAAGAAAGCCGTTGAATTGCAGCGCAGCGGAAAACAAGAAGATCCAAATACTGAGAGTGCGCTCGGGCAGGCTTATGTTCTCTCAGAAAATTATCAGGATGCATTACCTCTGCTGGTTGCGGCGACCACGCGTAACGCCAGTCAACCCGATGCCTTGATGATTTATTATCGCGGTATCGCTGAATACAAGACCGGCAAAACAGCAGATGCGGAAAAGAGCTTCAACGCGGTCGTCAAACTGAATCCCAAAGATTCGCTGTCGCTGTTTTACCTTGGACAGATTGCGCTTGCGAAAAATGATCTCGACGGCGGGATTACGGCACTCAACCGAGCAACAGTAAACGATGCACGCCTCGCCGGAGCTTGGACGCTGCTAACGTCCGCCTACCTTCGGCGTGCGGCTTTGAATAGTGATCCGGCCAAAGCAGACGCAGATTATCTGAACGCCGTGCGCGCCGGCGAAGGTCTAATCAAAGTTAGGACCGACGCTGAAGCGGTTACGCTATTCGGTCAGGCATTGATTGGTTCGAAACAATATGCCCGAGCGGCTGCTGCACTCGAACGCGCTACAACTGCGCAAGAGGCAACCGGCGTAACGTTTTATCTCCTTGGCGTGGCACATTCGCGTGCATCGAATTTTCCGAAAGCGATAGCCGCGCTGGAAACTGCTACAAAGAAAGCACCTGAGGATGTTAACTCCTATCGCGAGCTCGGATACGCCTACGAAGTTACAAAACAATATGCGAAGGCCCTCGCTGCTTATCAGAAAGGCTCAGCACTTGCTCCCGGCGATACTGACTTGAAAGAGTCCATTGAACGAGTAAAGCCCTTTGCTAAATAATCGCTTTGTACTTACAAAGCACAAAGGTCCACAGCCATGACTGAGAGTCGAACCGGTCTGGCGACCACCGCGCGCGCTTTCGCAACTTATTCGTTAGTCCCTTACCTGGGTATCCTGTTCTGTCCTGGAGCGGTAGTTGTCGGGAGTCTTGGCGTAGTCAGATCGTACCGTTCCGACCCAACAGGCATTGAAACAGCACGCGGTGTTTGTTACGGAAGCGCCATTGTTGGCCTGTTCGTAATGGCCATTCAAGCATTACTCTGGTGGATCCTATACAAGGTGCCAGTGTGGGCTAGAGGATTCTGATTTCCCAATTGGCGATTGAAGTTAGGCTATTTCGCAGGAGTTGGCGAGACAACCTGAACGCGTTGTGGTAGCGTCTCCTTAACGTCCTCCCGCCTCAATCAAGTTAGCTGTTAAAGGAGAAGTAAACATGAGAGGTATTTTGACCTTGCTCCTGTTTGGAGCACTAACTACGGGGGCTTTTGCACAACGTCCTCGGACTATGGATCCGGAGCCGGCCAATAAGCCCGCGCCGCCGCCTGCGCCAACATCGGTCAAGGCAAAATACGAAGGCGGAGTCTTTGGTTACACCAAGACCATGGAGGGCACCCTTACATTTGACGACGCTAACAGCCAGCTGCTTTTCAAAGACAAGAAGACGCCAAAAGAGATTCACATTCCCTATGATGCTGTGACGTCAGCCTTCGCCGACACGCAAAAGCGACAACCAAAAGCGGCTACGGTTGCGAGTGCGGTTCCGATCATCTACGCATTACCGGCGCATTTCATCAAAACGAAGGTACGTTACCTGACTTTGCAGTACAACGATGTCGACTCGAGAGTTACCGGTATCACGAGCTTCAAGTTGGAAAACAAGGAGGTGCTTGCTTCGGTTTTGGCGACGCTTGCGCAAAAAGCTGGCATGACTCAACGCGGGGACATCTATGTGAAGAAGAGGGACAGCGATTCGAGTAAATTGACTCCATAGTTGTTCTCAAAAGGAATTGTCTAAGAGGCGAGCTCCGGCTCGCCTTTTTCTTTGAAGCTATTCTAGGCTTTGCACAAAAGTCGAACTTCTGACCACAGCAGCGCCCATTCGTTTAGATCAAGCTTACTCCCACCCTGCAATGTAAGTATGTTTTCGTCGCAGAGCGACGGTTGCGTTTAGCCCGGCGTTTCAACGCCGGGAACGCACAAAAGAATGGACTGTCGCGTAGCGACAATTGAATTCAAGCGTCGCTCCGCGACGATGGTGAGATCAGGACCGTGTCCCGGCGTTGAAACGCCGGGCTAAGCTCAAACGTCGCTCTGCGACGAAGACACCTTGCTTCATGGTGGATTTGAACCTACGAACTCCGTTGCCGTTGATTTCGACTTTGTCCAACGCGATCAGGGCTCAAATTCCACTCTGGTGATCGTGGGACTCACCGCCAGGCTGATTCGCAGGCTGAAAATCTTCCTGAACACATTTTCGGATGCTTTGCGTGGCTAAGCGCATGACCCGACTTAATCGACGCGCAAGTTGACGAGAGACCATCCGTTCAAGGACTAGCGCCCTTGAAAAGGGAACGATTTAGACGGTTGAACGTCTAATAGGAAAGCCTACTTAAACCGGAAGCAAGTCCATCTGAGGAGGTCTGTACCATGAATTCGCTAACCTTCCGCTTTCTGACCGCATTAGTCACCTTCCTAATTGGCGTCGGGATTGCCACGGCGTGGGTGATTACTTCGCGCGAGCCAGTAATTGAGCCGGTGTCCACCGAGGTAAACACACTCCCCGGGCCCGCATCCGTCGAATTGGAGATGGTGTTTGTGCTCGACACCACCGGTTCGATGGGTGGCCTACTCGAAGGCGCAAAACAGCGAATCTGGGGAATAGTCAACGAGGTAATGCAAACTTCGTCGCATCCTGCGGTTCGTGTTGGTCTTGTGGCCTACAGGGATCGTGGCGATCAATACGTAACTCAGGTCCTGCCGCTCACTGATGATTTGGACAAGGTCTACACAACCTTGATGAACTATGAGGCAGGTGGGGGCGGGGATGGACCCGAAGATGTTCGACGCGCACTCGCCGATGGTGTGACGAAAGCTGGTTGGTCAGCGGCCGCTCTCGGCCGTGCGCAAGTCATTTTCCTAGTGGGCGATGCGCCGCCGCATGACGACTACCAGGAAGAAGCCGATACGGTGACTACTGCCGCTGAAGCCGTGCAAAGAGGAATGATAGTCAACACAATCCAGTGTGGGAGCTTACCTGACACCACAAAGGTGTGGCAGGCGATTGCCCAGCGTGGCCAGGGACAATATTTTGCGATTGCGCAGAATGGCGGCGTTCAAGCCATAACGACGCCGTACGACGAGCAACTCGGGCAGCTCGCAACGAGGATAGGTCGAACTTATGTCGCTTATGGTGGTGGCGGAGGTGCTGCGGGTGAGAGTTATCGCGAGGTTGCGAAGGAGCTCGCGGACAGTGCCGAAACGACCGTGGCAACACGCGCGATGCCTATGGCTAAAGCTGAGCGGGCTCTGAACAAGGCTATGAATGCTAAGGCTTACGTTGGTGACTTACTCCAGGACATCGAGAACGGATCAAAGAAACTCGAGTCAGTAAAAGAGGAGGACCTGCCGGCGGACCTTCGCAAACTTTCAACTGAGGAACGTACGCAAGAGATCGAAAAACGTCTGGGCGAGCGACGCGAAATTCGCGCTCAGATAGTCTCGCTTTCGAAACAGCGAGACGAGTTTATTTCAGCTGAACGTAAGAAACAGAATGGCGTCAAGGAAAACGGTTTCGACGCCGCCGTTTCTGCAGCGTTGAAGGAGCAACTGGCCCGCAAAGGGATAAAGTAGCTGCATTGGTCACCCGAATAAATCAACGTTGAAGGGTCAGCGTACCGTAACAGTGAATTTGTAAGAAGCGGTGCCAGGCGAAGTTGTTGGACGCACGACGATGATCAAATAATCGCCTGTCTTAGGAAGTGTGCCGTTGTAATTGTAGTTCGCGTCGTATTCCAACCCAAGATCTGCATTCTCAGGAGCCTTCAAATCGAAGACCGCGGAACGCGTCGGCACCGAAGTCAGTTTGATGGTAAGCCTTTGACCTTTCTTAGCTGCAAATACATATTCTGCCTCCTGAGTGCCGCTTATCTTGTCGCTGATCGTCGCGGTAGACCTGTGTTTGAATTCGATCCGCAGAGGCTCCGCTTTTCCGCCACCCTGAGCTAAAGCTTGAGACCCCACCAAAACCACAAAGACTAAAGGCAGGATTGTCCGGACCACGAGTCTCTTAGGTTTTAAACCAATAAGTGTCCTACGATCTGCACGGCGATCAATCGTTAACATGATGGTTCCTCCGTTTCTATCGTACGCGTTCGTGCGACTCGGGTTCAGCAAAAAGGGAAAATTCTGAAATGGCGGGAGAGGCTGCGGCCTTTGTAATGCGCAGAAGAACTCGCGTTGTGGTGACAGGTTCATTTCTTGTGAGACGACAATTCCCAATGCTTGTACCCGTCGCAAACTGTCGCCACTCGCCGTCGTGCCATTCATCGAGCGCGAACTCTTCTACACGTTGGCCCAGCGGCAAATACTCACGAAGTCGCACGATATTGAATGTGGTCGCTTGGGCAAGCGTGATCGCTCTCTCAGCGGTGAAACCTTATCGTCAGACCACATATCTTCGTCGCAGAGCGACGGCGAGAATTTAGCCGGGCGTTTCAACGCCCGGGAACTGCGAAAAGAACCGCCTGTCGCGTAGCGACAATTGAATTCAACCGTCGCTACGCGACGGAGTGAGAGATTAGGTGTAGTCCCGGCGTTGAAACGCCGGGCTAAACTCTTGCCGTCGCTCTGCGACGAGGATGCGGCTTTCAGCGTTACAATACTTTCAACTCTCCTTCAGGTAGATCCACTTTGCAAAAAACTTTTTCAAGCTCTTATCGCTCGCAGCTTCCATCGCTCCTTCGAAATCCGCGGTAACGACTGACTTGCCGAAGTAACGACGGGTGAAAATTTTCAGACCGTTCCAAAAAGCGCGCTCGCCCATTTCCTCCCGTAGAAGGTGCATAACGTACGCGCCTTTATCGTAGACCAGAGTTCTATCCTCCCTCGTTGGGTTCAGCCAATCAGGAAAGACGAGCGACTTATCCTTCCCAGCTTGACGAACCTTTTCGTAATTTGAGTGATAACTCTCGATTTCGCGTAAGTAAGTATCACGTCCAAAGCGGTGCTCTATATACGCCGCCGCCATGAAAGTTGCAATGCCTTCGTTTAGCCAGAAATGATTCCAATCACGGCAGGTAACCATGTTGCCCCACCATTGATGCGCAAACTCATGCGCGGCCAGCCATAGATCCCGCTCATTATCAAGTACGCGCTTGCCGTACGCTTCCTTCAAGGCAGTGAAGCTGCTCATTTCCTGTTCGACGCCGCCAGCGGCCAGGACTTGCGTGTATGTTTGATCTGCGTAACGAACGCCAGCACGACTTTCAAAAAACTCCAGCATCTCTGGCGTGTCACGGAAAATGCGCCGGACCTCGTCTTCGGTATAGCTCGTCGCGAGATAGCGAAATTCGACGTTTCCCTTTTTCTCCTCAATCACCTTAAATGGTCCGGCGACAAAGCCAAAGATGTAAGTGGGAATAGGTGTGTGTTGTTCCCACTCCGACATCGCTTTCTTGTCTGGCAGCTCTCGTTGTGAGACTAAGCGTCCGTTTGACAGCGCCGTTAGATTCTTAGGAACGATGAGCTTCAGAGTTAGTGTTGCCTTATCCTCAGGAGCATCTATGCAAACCATCCACTGACTCGTTGCATAGACAGTGTAGACTTGCGATTTGTCTGGAAAGAAGCGAACGCCGCGCTTCGGAGCGCCGCGATACTCAATCGCTATTTCCTGCACCTCTTTCGCTTTGGCTCCGGGCGGCAATGCGACACTCAATCGATGATCGTCAATTGAAAATTGGCGCGACTCCCCAGCCAGACGCACCGAATCTATTGCGAGATCACCGCAATCAAACTCAACTACATTGAGATGATCAGCGTTAGAAATAAATCGGATTAGAACGTTTCCCTTGAGAGACTTATTCGTAATATCCGGTTCTATCGTAACGCTGTAGTGAAGGACATCAATTGGCCCCAGGATTGTATTCTGAGCCGGTGAACCAATAGACGGTTTGACGTAGCTAACGAACAATAAGCAAGAGAACAGAAGTACTAGGAATGATCCCACCACTTTCGGCGAGCTTCTGACCGCGTTACAACTTGCGGCGGTGGTCCCGATCTTTTTCACTTCGTCCCTTTCCGAGGATCGTCAGCCGCGTTAACGTAGGTAACGGTCCAAGGCCCACGGCCATGCAATTGCAATATGGTCTCCCCCTTGGTCCACGCGAAATGTCGCATCCCTACCGGCCAATAGCCGAAACTGCCGGCAGGCATTTCGCGTGTAGCCGCCCGGTCAAACTTTTCTCCCATGCCGAAGTTAAGGACTCCTGAAATGATCGTCACGTGTTCGATCTGTGTGTGCCAGTGCGGAGGCACCTCAAATCCGTCGGGAAACCATAGTCGCATCGTGAAGATGCCTTCCTTAGTAGGATCGCCTTCCAAAACCATCATCTTGGCGCCCTTCTGTAAAGATCGAGGACCGTCTCCCCACTGAATCTGCGACGGCGTAAACAGGCCCATGTTGTTCGTGGCCTGGCTCGACGTGTTCTGGGCGAAAGCGGCTGACGCTGTTAATAACACCAATGTAAAACAGAGAACGGTTTTCATTGCGAGTCTTCTCCTTCCACTTTCACCACATCATACCCTCTTATGCCCGGGGCAGTAGCCCGGCGTTCGACGAATTGGACATCATCATGAATGACCGCTAAACTTAGTTATTCCCTTTCTACGCCCCTCGTCAATAGTTACACCCGACACCAACAATTATTGGGACAAACTTATGCAGGGTACATCAAGCGAGATCGCGTCGATGTTGCATCGCCTTGCCGACGCTATTCGAAGTGGCAAGTCCGCTTCGATAGTTCTAGCCGGTGAGACTGTATTCATTCCAGCAGATGCAGATATCAAGGTGGGATACGAAACGGGCGGAAGTGCCAGAGAAATGACTATTAGCGTAACTTGGGCTCAAGCTTCGGTCGTTCCTCAACTCATACGCAGGCATAGCGAGCAAGTACAAGATACCGACGGTCATTTCTATGACGTGCTCATCTATGGCGAGCCTCGCAGTGATGGAACTTGGGAGGCTTGGCTTGAGTTCGTTCCCCTAAGCCCGACACTTCCCTCTCGACGCAGTGGGCGAGAAACAACGCAGCCGGATCGCGCAGCGGTGGAATATTGGGCGACCGGCTTGGAACCTCTCTATCTAGTAGGTGCGTTTGAGCGCGCGGCGTGAGAGAGGGCGTCAATAACATTTTGTAGGGGTGGCCCTCCGTGGCCACCCTTCGTTACCAATCGAACCGATCCGGGTGACAATGGAGGGAGTCTGGAATGTAACGAAGGGGTGGCCACGGAGTGCCCTACAAATATTGGCCTGTTTTTGTTAGGCTGTGGCGGTCTTCGCGGTGGCCCACCGAGCGAGGAGACGCCGGCGGTTCTCGAGTTTCTTCTCGACGTTCGAAGCTTTCATAACCAGCTGTTCCAGCTGGCTGAGGTAATCGGGCTCGCCGATGGTCTCCCGAATTTCGGCTATATACGGTTGCAGTTTGGCGAAGACGACCAGATGCTCTGTGTTCGCTTGAAGAAACAGCAACTCATCAATGCCGCCGTTGTTGACTAAAGCCGAAGCGGCCTCCCAATGCGAAGAAACCATGCGATAAAAGGCGCTCTGTTTTTCGCCGCTTTGCATGAGCGCCAGAATTTCCAATCCACTCTTTGGTTGAAATTCGGTGAAGAACCACGCCCGAGCCTGACGCATTAACGGCTCACTTCGCATTTCATAGAGTTTAAGAATAACGAGCGCATCATTGGCTTTTGTGTCCACGCGAGTGCCTCCTCTACAAAGTTAGCCTGCCTGACGGCTGCCACGTCTGGAGCCGCAATTCATCCAGCCTATTCGCCGCGATGGAAGCCAAAAGTGAGCGGCACAACTCCAGGTTGTGAGCGGCATCGTCAAACTTACCCTCCGCTTTCGCGAGCGCAATTGCGAATTCTTTTTCGGCATCTATTAAAAGTCCCATGCGGGCCAGCATCACGCCGAGATTGTTATGGCTTGCCGGTACATGACGGCCGGGACGAGCTGTCGCCTCCTTAAACAGAATAGCAGCACCTTTAAAGTCGCCTTCTTTCGACGCGAGCAATCCCAGGTTGTATTTGGCAAGCACAAATTCTCCATGCGATGTCTCCAACGCCTGATTGTAGGCGTCCTTGGCTTCACGTAGCGTTCCTTGATCCTCCAGTGCTGTTCCCAACGCATACCAAGCCTTTGGATAACGACCTTTCCGTAATTGGATCGCGCGTCTGAAGAAGACAATTGATTCTTCCGTCCGCCAGAGTTGGTAGTGGCAAACTCCAATGTTGTAAAGAGCCTGCGAATACGGCTCCTCGGCAGAGCTCGAAACTTTTTCGTATTCCTCAATAGCCGATTCATACTTCTCTTTCGCGACGAGTTCGTTACCGCGTTTGATGGCTGTGTGCGGGTCTGTTGTTTGCGCATTTATGACGATCGACGAGAGAGCTATCAGGGCGGAAAGCAACAATAGTCTTGAGTTCACGGTTCACACCTCCTAAAGAACTAGTCTGAGGAGTGAAGTTTAGATACTGGATGGACCAATAATCTTTCCCGTTATTGCTAATGCTTGACTGTTCTTGCTGATGATAGGCCGGCTCTCTCGCTCCGGAGGGTCCAATCTTCGTGGTGACAAACGCAATAAGAACTTCCAGCGTTCCAGGCGCCAGACGGCGATGCTAACTCAATCTGCGATAGACATGTCGTCCCTGTGGGACGACGATTCTGCGCGCCGACTATTCCTGACTTGCGAGTCGATATGAATGCGGCGTAGTTCCTGTTATCTTGCGAAACAGTCTTGTGAAATGGCTTTGATGACTAAATCCAGACTGCAATCCCACTTCGATCAGTGGCAACTCGTTTTGAGCCAACAGGGACTTGGCACGCTCTACGCGAAACTTGATTAAGTACTGATGCGGTGTTGTACCGGTGGTTCTCTTAAACTCGCGCGCAAAATGAAAGCTGCTCATCCCCACCACCTGGGCCAACTCGGCCAGTTTTAAATCGTTAGCATAGTTCGCAGATATAAAGTCTGTTACTTGCCGTAACTTTGCGGGCGACAATCCGCCAGTAAATAATGCGGGCTGAGGTTTAGATGTTGAGGTTGTGTAATAGCGCAGTAAATGAACTGCGAGTACATTGGCCAGGGATTCAGCATAGAGTCGCCCGCTTACGCCCTTCGCGTCGAGCTCCGCAAGTAATGCCATACCGACGTTGCTAATGACCTTGTCGCCACGAAGGTATTTTTCGACAATCTCAAAACCTGTCGAAAGGTGACTGTCCGCGGCGGCGCGAGTGATTAGGGATGGATCGACGTACAGCGCCAGGTGTTCTGACGGGCCGTCGAGAGTAGCCTTGTGTTCGAGTCCAGCCGGCAATACCGCGACGCCTCCTTTTTTCTGAGTACCCTTCATCCCGAAACCACTGCCTGTGATCAACTCACCCTTGCAGCCTTCGGTCAGCGAGATCAGGACGACATGTTCGCGGTGACAATGTTTGGGTAGTTCGCCTGCGCGCAGTTGGCAGTGCTCCAGTCTTATACCGTCCCAAGCCGCCCTTCGCTTGAGCACAACGGCCGACGGCTGACTCATCCGGTGGACGTCCTGCATAGGGTTTACTCGTTTTAGGCACGCGCTCGAGTAGTTCGCTGTTTACCCAATGACAGCAGTGGAGCGCCTGCAGTCGTAGCATATCTGCTGAGGCGTTCACGAATCGCTTCGCGTGCTCTTGTAAATGCCCCAAGATCGCCGTAGAGCTGGAAAGCCCAGTTGGCGCCTAATTCCAAAGAGTTAAATTCAAAAGCAAGTTGGGTAGCGTCGATCTCTTTGTTGAGCTGGCCGGCGTTCTGTGCTTCCACGATTGCGCTGCGAAGGGTCGACAGCCACTCTTTCATGATCTCAGCTATGCGATCGCGAACGGGACCCGGTCGACTGTCAAATTCAGCTGCAGCGGCGGCGAAAAAACAACCACCTCGAAATACTCCGCTTTGCACGTAAGCAAGCCAAATGTCACATAGTTTCCACAGACGCAGCAGGCCCTGTGCGGTTTCAAAAGCGGGTCGAATCACTTCGCGAATGAAGATCGCGCGAGCAGCTTCGACAGTTGCAACCTGCAAATCTTCCTTTGAACCGAAGTGGGCGAAGAGGCCACTCTTGCTCATTGAGAGTTCGAGTGCGAGCCGTCCGATTGTCAGACCTTCAAGTCCTTCAGCCGAGGCTATGTGAACCGCGGCTTCCAGGATGGCCTGGCGCGTACGTTCGCCCTGGGCCTTCCGTCCTTTTGCCGCCACTACTTTCGCCGCTTTTCGCAGTTGAACTTTAGTCAAAACCCACCCCACGAAATGTCATTGAGCAGTCTTAGTCTATATAGCACGAACGTTCGTTTTACGGCAAGACTAAGTTTTACTCAGTAGTCCTAATCCGGCTCTCTGCGCAACCTCGGCGTGCCTCTCGGGTCTCTGCGGTGCCTGTGTTCGCGAAGAATTTACCGCAGAGTCACAGCGCAGCAGAGCCGCAACCCAGTTTGAGAGCGCGCTAATGGCGAGGCACAGCCATCGCCTCACAGCCGGCGGCGAAGCCGTTACGAAAAAGTTGATAAAAAAAGCAAGAACTTAGGAACTTGCTACGCAGAGAGACGCCGAGGTTGCGCAGAGAAAAACCAAATTAGGACACTACCGTTTACTCCTAATTAGAACCAACTTTGAATTGTCTATGGGCTTTTGCCGCGGGCGATTACCTGGCTTGTTTGTTCGATCCAATCCGAAACAGCTGTCATCCGCGACGCGTTTAGGAGAACCGCATCGCGGATGACCGGGGGAGGAGCAGTAGATTCACTACTTCTTGTTCTGCTCCTTGCCCGACTTGTCAGTGTGTGTGAACTTTTCTCGCTGCGTGAAGGCGCGATTGAGGGCAACGGTCCCCGGAGGCGGCTCTTTCTGCTTCTCAACGGGTTTGGCCCAGTTCGGGTTCAAGCAATCCGACTCTTAATCAAACATCAATACGCGGTTTCGGCAGAAAATCTCTTATGCTTATTCGCAACCTGCTTCCTGCTCACTTACTGTGCAAGGAACATGCCACCGTTCAAACTTAGGTCATATAGGCGCAAAGCTGACGTGTCGAACCAGAAAGAGGGGAATATGTAGTGTGGAGTAGACAGAAAGGGCTTTGAGTGTCGACGTTTGATGACGTTGAAAAATACTCGACGAAAGCTTCAAACCACCCTGGCTTTCAACATAAATGGTCTGCGCTCAACAAAGGCAACGCCAGCGATAGTCCAATGATCCACGCTGGAAGGTGAGAGTCGGAAGCGATGTTAGTGACATCTTCAAAATGAAAGATGAAAAATCTCAAATGTCATATGGCAAATGACTTATCTTGCGTCGCCACATATCGATTCAGGAGCCTACCGTGCCACGGCAATTTTTTTCACCACACAAGCAAGTGAATCTCAATCCCGAGCCATCCGATGAGTAATCGCTCGTGATCTCGTCACCGAGTACAATGCGGCGCACGGCAATATCACAAAAGTCACGAACCCTCGTGTTGTTGTTGCAACTATGATTGACGAATCGTTCAGGAGGTTGGACGATGATCGCTCTCTTTCCATTAAAGGGATGAACGTATCTTCGCTCCTCTGGCGATAATAGGGCTAGCTCTTCGTTCGAAATGGTGTGGGACAGGTCCCAGCGGAGAACAACCTCACCGGGCTCAAAAGTTCGAAGTGCATAAAGGCCCATGCCCTGGATGGTCGAAGGTCGAACTGCAACATCCTGCCTTGAATAAGTTCCCTTTGCATATGTAAAGAGCATCCAGATATAAATCAGGTCAAAAACCGAGCAAAAGACGCCGACTACCAAGATTAGGAAGTTTGCCCTGGGAGGGCTGCCCGCACCAATCGCACCAAAAAGAATTGTCGGCGCAAGAGTTCCAATCCATTTGTTAACAGCGAGTGTGAGGCTCTGTCCTTCGGTGCCGCCACGTCTCACCAGCATGGCGATAAATAGAACTGACATCACCAGGTTTTGCAGAAACGCGGCGTACGCTCCTCCAGCAGACACACCAAACTGCCTGACAAATGCGTATTCGATGCAAAACGCCGTAACCAGTACGAGAGCACTCCACGCAATAAACAAACTGGCAGGGAGACTTGCGGGAAAATATTTTCTGCCAAACTTGAAATAGGTGATGAGGATACCAATATCAAACGTCAACCAGATTGCATTGATGATTGTTTGCAGATCGACACCGATTCGAAATCCCAAGATCGTGTGCAGCAATTCCCACGAGAGATTCAGGGCGAGTGCAAAAAAAGGAATTGCGTAAGATCTCTGTTTGAAGCCGAGCCGTATGCCTTCGATGTAAACAATGGTCCAGCAAAGCCCACTGACCACGGTGAGAATCAGTCTAATGGTTTCAACTTTCATATTCGTAAGCGGTGCGGCTTCGGTTCATCCAGTAAGCCCAAACAACGAGTAGCAAGAAGAAAACCAAACTTCCTACAACGGCGTTTGGTGGTGGCGGCCCGGAACGAATGTTTGTGACCCATACGAACGTTAGAAACACTACTATGGGCCAAAAGGCGAAAATGCCTGACCACTTTTCCGGGTGCGTCGAGCGAACGTAGAGGACCAGGGCGACCAACCAGAAGCCACCCTCAACAAACAACGTTGCGGGTAGTGAATTCCAGAGCCCCAGACCATAGAAGGACTCACTCGAAGGTGTAAGTGGAAGCTTGTGAGCGATTGCGTCGAAAAACCAATGGCTTAGAACCAGGAAAAATAGAATTACAG
>JBKOYD010000145.1:0-13791 GCA_046725195.1 Acidobacteriota bacterium
AACGACAACTATTTTGGTGACGAGGTTCTGGATCCGACGCTTAATCAGACCCAGGCGGTTTTCATGATGGGGAGTAGATCAATTTTTGGCAATGACTGGACGGATACTCAGGACGCTTTGGATCAGGCAGTAAATGGAGGCGTTTCTACATCGCACAATCTGTTTTTCCAGCCGCAGTATGGTGCGCTGTCAACTTTCAGTAGTATTGCCAAGTCAAACTACCACGCTGGCACC
Organism: Acidobacteriota bacterium; assembly: GCA_046725195.1. Lineage (GTDB taxonomy): Bacteria > Acidobacteriota > Blastocatellia > Pyrinomonadales > Pyrinomonadaceae > PSRF01. Next base: position 235 of record JBKOYD010000145.1, read on the forward strand.
TTGTCCATTCGTGAACGCCTGGGTACCAATCTCACGATGGATTTCAATTACACTCTATCCCACTCCCTGGACGATGCTTCGGGACTGTCGACGGCCGGCGCCTTCGGAGGCGCGTTTATCGTGAATCCCATTCGGCAACGTGATAGTTACGCGAACTCAGATTTTGACATTCGTCACATTATCAACATCAACGCTGTGTGGGGCTTGCCGTTCGGCCGTGGCCGCGCGTTCTTTGGAAACGCCAACAAATGGGTCAATGGGTTCATCGGGGGCTGGCAATTGTCCGGCATTTACCGGTGGAATTCTGGCCTGCCGGTTGGCTTCTATGGTGATAGCGGACCGTTTGATAATAGCCGTTGGGCCACAAACTGGAACGTGCAGAGCAATGTGATCCGAATCCGGCCTGTGGACACTTGCCCGGACCGTGGAGGTACGATTACGGACGTCAATCCAGCAGGCTCGCCAAAATTGTTCGGTTGTAATACCCAGGCGGCGTACGACAGCTTCCGCAATGCAAGACCGGGAGAAACGGGGGATCGTAACGTCTTCAGAGTCCCTGGCTACGTTGACCTCGATATCGGTTTGGGCAAGAGCTTTTCTATGCCCTGGAGCGAAAGACAGAAGCTTCAGATCCGCGTCGAAACATTCAACATCACTAACACTCAACGGCTTGGCCAGTACAGTACTGGCAGGAGTGGATTCGGTGTGAACCTGAAACCCTCAACAGCCAAGCCCCCAACCGTTTGGTCAAACTTCACTGCCATTCAGGGATCACCGCGAGTGATGCAGTTTGGATTTAGGTACGAGTTTTAAATCGTCTCTCGCTCTATACACTTTTGCGGGCTGAGGCTTTTAAGCTTCAGCCCGCTTCTTGCTCACACTTGCCAAGAGGAATACGATCTTTTCCCAGTCTCAATGTAATGGCATACGCAGATGAAGCGGCTTGGTCTCTCAGTCTTTGTGATTATTATTCTTGTTGGATCTGCATTCGCACAAGCTGGCGGTCATACTCTGTTTGGAGACATCAAGGTAGATGAGAGCCAGGCAGGTGGTCTGAAACCCTTGTCACTGCACGTTCTGCTCTATTCGGAAGGCGGCAACCTTCTCCTTCGCCAAACCGTTCCCAGCAACGGAAGGTATCGTTTTCTTAATCTTCGTGATGGGAGATACGATGTCGTAGTCGAAGTGGAGAATGTCGAAATAGCGCGCGTGCGCGTCTATGTAAGCTCTCCGTTCAAAACGGATTTCCGTCAGGACATCGAGCTCCGATGGCGAGAGGGTTCCAGGCTCGCCAGATCCGGAGTGGTCTCAGCCGCGGACACTTACAGTCGATCAACGAAACACGAGGCGCTCTTTACCAAAGCCGGAAAGGCCAGCGAGAAGAAGGATTATGGTGAGGCAATCCATCTGCTGAAAAAAATCGTCGAGAGCGATCCGGGCGACTTTCCAGCCTGGGCAGAGTTGGGGACGGCTTACTTCATCCAGAAGAACTTCGACGAGGCAGAAAAGGCTTATATTCACTCGTTGAAAACGCACTCCGATTATCCGCTGGCTTTAATCAGTCTCGGCCGGCTGAGGATCGTCCGCAAGAACTTTGATGGCGCAATCGAAGTCCTTAGCCAGGCAGTGAAACTTCAGCCAACGGTGGCCCAGGCAAATTATTTTCTGGGTGAGGCATATCTTCAGATCAAACTTGGATCCAGGGGAGTGCCTTATTTGAATGAGGCGCTTAAGCTCGATCCTATAGGAATGGCTGATGCGCATTTGCTGCTGGCCGCGCTGTACAACGCGAAAGACATGAAAGACAAAGCAGCAGCTGAGTATGAGATGTTCCTGAAAAAGAGACCCGACAGCCCGGACAAAAAGAGGCTCAAAGATTATATAGCGGCATACAAGAAGCCTTAATTGTTCGATCGCTTTCTATCTCTCCTTTTTCCGTTTGTGGAAGATAAGCGAAAGTCAGTTCAGCGTGTTTTCGACTGCAACAACAGGTGAGGTGATCATGAAACGCATTGCTCTGACGATTCTTGTCGTGCTTTTCCTCGTTAACCTCAGGCAGGTGCAGTGTCAAAGAGGCGCCATACGTACAGGCGGCGATAATATTGTCTATGGCGATATTCGACTTCATGAGGAAGCAACGAAGGGCAGTAAGCTAATAACGCTTGATGTGTTGCTTTATACCGAGGCCGGCAACCTTGTATCCCGCCAATCTGTGCCGAGCAATGGCCGGTACCGCTTCGTCAATATCACGGAAGGCAGATATCAAATCGTTGTCGAGGTCGAGAACATTGAAGTAGCTCGATTCAACATAGACCTCTCCTCACCTCTGAAGCACGAAATGCGTCAGGATATAGAGTTTCAGCTGAAAGATAACGCCCTGAACAGAGCAGCGGTTCTCTCTGCTGCGGATCGGTACGATCGATCTGAGCAAGCCAACAACGCTTACCGCAAGGCCACAGAGGCAGCGGAAAAGAAACGCTATGATCAGGCCATGTTACTGTTCCGTCAAATCGTCGAAGCCGATCCCAAGGATTTTCCTGCGTGGGCAGAACTGGGGCGGATTTATTTCATTCAGAAGAATTTTGAAGCGGCTGAGAAGGCCTATACCGAGGCGCTAAAGGTGCATCCGGATTATGAGCTAGCTTTGATCAGCCTCGGCAGACTAAGAATCGCTCAGAAGAACTTTGACGGCGCGATTGAAGTTCTGACCCGAGCGGTCAAGGTTCAACCAACCTCTGCACAGGCAAACTACTTTCTGGGCGAGGCATATCTCCAGATCAAGAAAGGCTCCGTCGCGGTGGGTTACTTGAATAAGGCAATAAAGCTTGATCCGGTGGGAATGGCGGACGCGCACTTGCGTTTGGGGGCTCTCTACAACGCAGTGGGAATGAAGGACAAAGCTGCTGCTGAGTATGAAGAATTTTTGAAGAAGCGTCCAGATGATCCAGAAAAGGAGAAGCTCCAGCAGTACATAACTACGAATAAGAAACCGTAGGCTCAAACGCCCTCACTTCCGACCGACTCTTTTGACAAAACAAAAACGACAGGTTCACGCCGCTCCGGCTTCTTATCTGGGAGCTCGTGACCCTAAGGAGACTCATGAAGCGGGTTGTCACTCTTGGCCTTCTGTCGCTAATCGTTTCTGCTTCCTTTACCAATACATCCTCTACATCGCCACTTTTCCCCAGGCAATCTTCGACGGTTACCGCAATCGTGGGCGCAACTCTCATCGACGGCTCGGGACGTTCCGCGTTGAAAGATTCCGCGGTAGTTATCGTCGGAGACTCAATTACTGCAGTTGGCCGTCGCGGACAGATTCAGGTGCCCTCGAATGCCCGAGTCATCGATGCTCAAGGATTGGTGCTCGCGCCCGGTTTCATCGACGCGCACAATCATTCTGACAGGGGACTTGATGAGGATCCATCCGCAGCTACCCAGGTTTCCCAGGGCATAACGACGATTTCGATCGGACAAGACGGTGGGTCGGCGTTTCCTGTTGGCGACTATTTGAGCAATTTGGATCGTAATCCGGTCTCACTGAACGTGTTCACATTTGTGGGACATGCGACGGTGCGCTCGCGTGTGATGGGAAATGACACTAACCGTCAGGCAACACCGGCTGAGATTGAAAAAATGAAGTCGCTGGTTGAACAGGCCATGCGTGAAGGCGCATTTGGTCTGTCAACAGGACTCGAATATGAAACTGGAAAACCAGCCACCACTGAAGAAGTGATTGCGCTGGCCAGGATTGCGGGCACTTTTGGTGGCATCTACATCAGTCACATCCGTGACGAGGCTGATAAGACTTTAATGGCTCTCTCCGAAGCAATTCGAATTGGCAAAGAGGCAAACGTTCCGGTTCAAATTTCCCATATTAAATTGGGGACCGTTGCCGTCTGGGGTAAGGCCAAGGAAGCAGTTTCTCTCATCAACAGAGCGCGCGCGGCCAGGCAGGATATTACCGCAGACTGCTATCCCTACGACGCGTGGAGTTCAACAATCAGAGTTTTGATTCCAAGTGGTCGTCATGATGACCCATCAGACGTCGCAGGTGGACTTGCGGCTGTCGGTGGCGCAGCAAACATTACCATTGTCAGTTGCAAGGCACACCCCGATTACGAGTTCAAGACATTAGACGATATAAGTCGGCGCGAAGGAATTAGCCCGGTCGACCTTTACATGAAGATTGTGCGTGACGGTGGCGCAAGTGTTGTTTGTCGTTCGATGAAAGACTCTGATATCAAAACCTTTTACCAGCAGCCGTGGGTAATGGTGAGTAGCGACGGCGGAATCGCTTCGCGACATCCTCGTGGTGCGGGAACTTATCCACGCGTGCTGGGGCGCTATGTTCGTGATCTTCATTGGCTGAGTCTTCAGGAAGCAATCAGAAGGATGACCTCGCTGCCCGCGGAACGATTCAAGCTTCAGGACCGCGGTCTAATTCGCCCGCGTTTTAAGGCAGACCTTGTGGTGTTTGATTCGAATCACATTATTGACCGTGCCACTTTTCAGGAGCCTCAGTTGTTATCGGAGGGTGTGAAGCTGGTCTTAATCAATGGTGTCGAAGTATGGAACGAAGGCCGCGTGACTGGAAACCGTCCCGGCAAAGCTTTGCGACTCCGATAGTCGACCAATGTAGGACACACAAGTTTCGAGATTCTCCAGCCTGTGAGGATCTAACGATTACAAAAGGAGGCCAGATCAGTTCCTTGAGCCAATTAGTGTCGATCGGTTTGGTCACGTAGGCGTCGAAAGGGGGCCTTAGCGTCCGCACGAAAGTCGGTTTCGTGGTGCGCCGTGACGGCGATAATTGGGACGCTCTTTAGTTCCTGTCTTTCACGGATCAATTTCGTTGCTGAGAATCCATCCAGTTCTGGCAGCGTGAGGACCATCAGTATCACGTCAGGATGCTCACTCAGGGCCATCTAGTGCTGTCAATATAAAGAGAGCCGACACCGAATGTTTTGCAGGGGAATATCTAATAGCTCAAGTGACCGCCGCTTTGCCGACAAATCCGGCGAAACAAATCATTAGGGGCTGTCGTTATTGACACGGAGAGGCCTTTTCATTCCTTTACGAGGTAGCCGACATGAAACGCTTAGTGATAGTGTTTGTTCTCGTAATAATTGCGGGAATTGCAGGTGTAGTGGTCCGTTCTGCGTCCAAAAGTAATGGAACAGTCGCCGAACTCCGTGGGCTCGTTTCTCACGATTCGTCTACCGACGTGCGCGCCGAAATTCATCAAACGTTTGACCTTTCCCCTGGCGCCCGAGTCGAACTTTCCAACCTCAACGGTGCCGTCACGATTGAAACATCAGACAGCAAAATTGCGGATGTTTACATTGAACGGATCGGCACAAGCCAGGAAGCGTTAAATCGACGCCGGATCAACGTTGAAGCAGACGCGAATGGTTTGCATATTCGCGGAGAGAAGGGTGATGGGGGCTTCTTCGCGAGGTTATTTGGTTCCAGGGCATCCGAACGCGTAAGTCTAAAGTTGCCCCGTCAGATTTCCTTCTATGCAAAAGGTGTGAATGGGTCTGTCGTGGTGGGTGACCTGGACGGCTCGGTCGACGTGCGTGGCGTAAATGGTCGCGTTCAAATCGCGGGAGCCGTTGGCACAGCCGACTTCAAGGGCGTCAATGGAAACGTCGTGGTGGCTCTCAAGAGACTTAACCTCGAGGGCGTAAGCTTGAGTGGCATTAATGGAAACATTGAATTGCAATTGAGTGCAGATGTGAATGCAGTCCTCGACGCAAAAGGAATCAATGGGCGAGTCGTTTCCGAACTACCCAATGTATCGATCGACAAGGTTAAGCACAGCAGTTACTGGGCACGCATCGGCAGCGGAGGTAACGCTATAAACGCAAAGGGAATTAACGGCAACATTCGATTAACGCGCGGGGCAATGCCGCCATCAGCAACCGCGGAATCTGGCACGAGTAAGCAGCAGGATTCGACTAGTAAAGAGTTTTAGCTGGGCTGATCTAAAGTTACAGAACCAGGAGCGAAGCGACTGCTCGAAACTCAGCTACCGGAATGCGAGAGTTTCAGGCAGTCGCTTCGCTCCTGGTTCTGTAAACTTGGGGTCTCGGAATCAATAGCCGAGTCGGTGGTGCTCATTACGACTCAGAGTGGCAAGTCACAATGGCAAGAGTTCCCGGTTCCAAGGTGAGTTGTTAACGAAGGTGACTCTCTTCAAACCGCATCTGCTCGCTGACAACTGGCCACTTGGTTGATTCAACATTCACGATTTACTATTCATCACCTATGACATTCCCCCAAACGGAAAGAACTAACCTCAAACGCTTACCAAAACGTGGGCACTATGACCGCGAAACAATCTTCGGAATTCTGGACGAAGGTTTTATCTGCCACGTCGGCTTTGTCGTTGACGAGCAGCCGTTCGTGATTCCTACTGGCTATGCTCGAGTAGACGACAAGCTCTACATCCACGGCTCTCAAGCGAGCCGAATGCTGCGAACCGTCGCCGGCGGCGTCAATGTTTGTGTGACAGTGACCATAATTGATGGGCTGGTCCTGGCTCGGTCTGCTTTCCATCACTCGATGAATTATCGATCGGTGGTTGTTTTTGGTCGGGCTTCAATCGTTGAAGACCACAGTGAGAAACTTGCCGCCTTACTTGCCTTCTCAGAACATATTGTTAAAGGACGATGGAATGACGTACGTGAACCGTCGGAACAGGAGCTGAGAGCGACGACGGTGCTTTCTCTACCACTTGAGGAAGCTTCGGCGAAGATCCGCGTTGGCCCTCCACTCGATGATGAAGAGGATTACAAACTGCCCATCTGGGCGGGAGTGATTCCGCTGCAATTGGTAGCAGGGGAACCAATCAAAGATCCGCGTTTACCCGAGGGAATTGAAGTGCCGCCGTATGCCAAGCGCTACGAACGGAAGTGAGAGCAGAGTTGGTCTCAGGCTTTTGAGAAAAAGAAAATCATTGGTCATATATCATTTGACATTTCTCATTTGACATTTGTTGGAGCGGTCTTTGGCCTTTGGTCTTGGCTCTTGTCTTAGCAGGGGACCATCGATGGAGCCTCCGCTAAAGTTGAAAAGAAGACTTAAGACCCAAAACCGAAGGCCAAAGACCATCTTCAAAAATGACAAATGAGAAACGTCAAATGATATATGACCAATAATGACCGATGATTTCTTTTCCCAAGCCACCTTCCTAACCGGCAACAGTCGTTGCCAAATACCAAACATTATCGAAAGGATCCTTCACCCAGGCGTTCCGATCGCCATAAGCCTGATCTGTAGGTGGCAACATCGACGTGGCGCCAGCTTTCAAAGCCTGGTCATACATTGTGTCAACATCGTCCACAAACAGATAGATCGCAGTAGGCATTGGCTGTGAAGGAGCACGCGCTTCGCCCAATTCAATTACTGAATCGCCAATCTGTACCTTCGCGTGCAGGATGACTCCTTCATCAGACTCGGAACGCATCAATTCCTTGCCACCAAGTGCGGTTTCCAGAAACTCTATAAATCGCTGCGCCCCAATCGGGTGGAAGTAGAGCGTAACCGTGTGTAAGTCTTCCGCGATCTCTTTCAACGGCACGAACGTTGTCGCGATGTACCAGCGATTGCCAGTGGGATCCTGAACGCCCGCGCCTCGTTCGCCGTACGGTTGATCGGCCGGTTCCATCAAAGATGTGCCTCCAGCTTCCAGTGCACGTTGGTAAGCGTCGTCGACATCAGGCACGTAAAGATGAATTGCGGTCGGCTGCGGAGGTATGTGGGGCGCGCCACCGATCATCACTATCGAGTCACCGATCTCAACTTCTGCGTGCATTCCACCGGCAGAACCGGTAGTGCGGAAATGTTCCTTGGCGTGAAAGGCCTTTGTCACAAAGTCGATCAGCTCTGCAGGCTGCTGAACTGTCATATATGGAGTGACACTATATAAGCCCGGACGTCTAGCCTTCTTGGTTTTCAAGGACTCATCTCCCTTCGATGCACTTTCGCTGTGTTGCTTACTAAACTCATCAAACTGTTTCTGCATTTCCTCGACAGAAACATCCTTCAGATGAGTGGACACCGTCCAAGTATAACCAAACGGATCGCGAAGCTGTCCTGAACGATCGCCATAGAACTGATCCGCAATTGGTCTGGAGACAATGGCTCCGGCAGAAATCGCCTGGCGAGCAAAGGCGTCAACGTCGTCCACGTCAAGATGGATCCTGACGGGAGACCCACCGATGGTTTCCGGACTCAATGCACCATAGTCGGGGTACTCGTCCGAAAGCATGATTAACGAGTCGCCGATTTCGAGTTCAGCGTGCCCGATTTTGCCACTTGGTTCTGTCAGTCGCATTACCTCTTTCGCGCCAAACGCCTCGCGGTAGAAATCGATTGCCGCGCTGGCGTCTTTGAAACAAAGGTACACTGACAGGCGACGTACAACAGTCACTTCGGTTTTCGGTGCAGGACTACTCATAAGATCTCTCCTTAACAGTTGTTTCATTAGTTCGCCTTTGAATTGTTCGGTCGGCAGTCCCTGAAGATCGCGAGCGACCGCCGCGAGCGCTGCGACCTCCGGATCAACAGTGGGATCCACCTCGCGCTGCGCGAGAATAGCTGCCACAGCGTCGTCGAGTTGGTCGATGGGTAGACGATCAGCCATTTTGAATTATTCAGCCGGAATCATTTGTCACTCAAGCGCGAGCGAAGAGTATCCAAACCACGAAACTGCAGTTGTTTCACCGCACCTTCACTTCGTTCCAGTTCGTTGGCAATCTCGCGAATACTTTTTTCCTCAGCAAAGCGCATGACAATTACGCGTCGCTGATCTTCCGGAAGTTTTTCGACGGCCTGAAAGACGCGCGCGCGACGTTCAATTGCTTCCAGATCAAACTCCGTCGCCTGGACAGCCTCTTGCTGGCTGGGTTTCCCTGATTCAAGCGATTTGCTTCGGGCTCGATCGGCGATTGCATTCGAAGCAATTCTATAGAGCCAGGCGCAGAACGGCGCGCCACGCCATTTGAACTTCTCAAGATTTGCGAGTGCTTGATGAAAAACGTGGGCGGTCAGGTCTTGTGTTTCGGAACGATCACGTACCCGCCGCGCGACATAGGCATACACGCGGTGAAAGTTCTGTTCGTAGAGCTCTGCAAAGCGGCTCGGATCTTTCTGAGCAGCCTCTATTAAGAGCCGTTCGTCGGATTCAGTAGTCCGATTCAAGTCTGGTCCTCGCGCCAGCCAGCTTTCCTATGAATAAAACTGCGGAACGAAGAAAAGGTTACGCCAAAGATAGAACTAACCAAAGATAGAACTTGTAATGGAAGAGCGGGGGCAAGCCACCCTTCCTGACCTCAAAAGAGGAAAGTGAGATCCTTGTAATGGAAGAGCGGGGGCAAGCCCACCTTCCTGACCTCAAAAGAGGAAAGTGAGATCCTTGTAATGGAAGAGCGGGGGCAAGCCCACCTTCCTGACCTCAAAAGAGGGAAGTGAGACCTTGTAATGGAAGAGCGGGGGCAAGCCACCCTTCCTGACCTGACAATTTTGCTGACTACTTCCTGAGCGCCTCAACCAATACACGGCCTGTTGCACTACTCGGACCGGTCACTCGGAGTAGCGCAGAAAGTGTCGGCGCAATGTCCGCGGGGGAAGCCGCTTCAAAATAACGGCCTGGAATGAGGCCTGGTCCCATGATGATCGTAGGCACGTTGGTGTCGTACGAATAAGGTGTTCCGTGGGTGGCAGTGATGGTGTCGCCCAGATATTTGTAAGGCTCACCTACCAACACGACATCGCCACTTCGGGCCGGATAGAAACCGTGAAGCGCTCGACGTTCGATGGGATCCGTGACGGAAGTGGCGCCGCGCAATAGTTGGCTGCGCGTGAAGTAACGTGCGATACCTGGAACGGTGAGGGCGGCACGGCCGGCAAGTTGCGAAATTTCATCAAGGTCGACTCCGTCACGCTTCAGCGCGCCGTAGTTAAAATAGATATTCCCGTTTGCAAATCCATCTCGTTTCGCTCCGTTATCGTCGTAAGTGTAAATATAGTCAGCTGTGGGATCTGGCGACTTGTTTTGAGCATTGAACTTTGCACTTATCGCCGAACGGACAGCACCCAGGATGTCAGGCACTTTCAATCGTGCACCTCCGAGGCCCAGGGCGGCCGCTTGCTCCGGAATGGGCGCTACCCCATGATCAGCGGTTAAAGCAACAATCACGTTCGACAATCCCACTCGGTTCTGCACGAAATCGAGTAGCGTTGCAATCTGACGATCCACGCGCAGCGTGACATCCATCACTTCCTGGCTATATGGTCCAAAACGGTGTCCTACATAGTCATTTGCTGAAAAGCTGACAGTAAGGAGATCAGTGTCGTCATCCTGTCCGAGTTGCTCGTTGGCGATCGCTTGTTCGGCAAAGGAGACAAGCAGATCGTTTGTGAACGGCGAATAATCCAAAGCGTTATAAAAGCCGCTTCCCGGGGTACTCGCACCTCCCGTGATTGTGTGCGGAAAAGCATTTGTGTCTCCCGATACATTCCCGATGTTTTCCCAGGGTGGAGAATCAGGGCCTGCTCGTCTCAGGTATTCATTCTCCGCTAACAACCGTTCCCACTTTGCGCCGAAATACTTATCAGCCGGTCTCGCGTTGTTGAAGTTGGATACCCATGCAGGTAGTTGGCTGAAGTAATAAGTTGAAGAGACCATGTTGCCTGACGTCGTGCTGAACCAGTACGCGGCGTTGGCATGACGACCGGCTGGTAGAATGGCCGAACGATCTTTAACAGAAATGCCGATTACCTTTGAACGATCGTTAGTGGCAAGGCGCAATTCATCTCCCAAAGTTGAGCTCATTAAACGACGAGGGCTGGAAGCGGCTTCATTTGGATTGCCGCCGAGCAGCTTTACGGTGTCGTCAGAAACACTGGTGACTTTCTTGCCGGTCGAGCGGTCTGGCCATTCGTTCCCGACAATACCTGTTTCTGCGGGATACGCTCCCGTCATCATGGTGCTGTGACCCGGAGCCGTATAGGTTGGCATATGGTCATAGTTGGATTGAGTCCATGAAGCACCGTCTCGCAATAATCGATTGAGTCCATTTGAACCGAAGAGATCGCCGAAACGCTCAAGATAGTCGTAACGGAATTGATCTATCGCAATCAGCAGCACGAGCCTGGGTCGCTTCGCACGCATTGCCGTTTGAGACGATGCCGGTGTCTGTGCACGGCGCTGGCCCGGCGCTAGTGAGTTGTTCAGAAAGACGAATGTTAAGAAGAAGGCAATTGATATGACGAGTGGTTGTCGGTTAAGTGGTCGCGGAATCATGCGGCGCATGTTAACCGAAGACTTTCGGAAGAGGGAATGAGTCCTGACTGTTTCTGGCTCTTCTTGTTGGCAGTAACGATCCGCAGTTTAGTTTGGGAAGCGTAGTCGTTGGTTACTTGGTGAGTTTCATATTCTGGGTTTGTGTCCATTGGGTATGGCGATCAACTGTGAGGAATCAATTGGTAAACCGTGAGCAGTAGTAAAACAGTAGCAGGAGCATCCGAGATAAGGGTGCGATGCGTCACATTGTACGCTTAACTGACGTGACCAGTATTAGCATCTGATCCGGGCGACTCGTATTCAGTGTACCCACCAGGGTAGGTACTCCTTCCCGCAGACTCACTTCAGTTGTTATACCTGCGGGTTGATAGGTGACGGCCGGAAAGATACCCTCGGCTCGACTCGTTCCAGTGATGACGGGCAAACTTAATCCGAATCTGAACTTAGGTATTTGAATAGCAGGTTTGCCCTCATCGTCAGTATCTAGTTTCACCTGGAATAGAGTGAATTCGTAGGCGGATTGAGGCAAGGGAGTGGGTAGGCCGGTGGTCAATAAAGCAGACGAGAGCGCACCCTTGAGTTCCAATGTCCCGCCATCCGTCAGGCGGTTCACAAAAGTCGCAACTACGCGATAGTTGGCATATGGGAGTGATGGCCTAAGCTGTTTGACCACTGACTCCAGGGATTGCGGAACGTTTCCCTTTTCACCGGTTTCGTTTGAAGCTATGAGCAAATGCAACTGAACTTCAAAATTTAACCTGGCGATTTTCGGTTCTGGTGGTTTGCTTGCACCTTGGCCAAGAGCTACCCCTGAGTCTAGACTCATTAGTAGCGCTAGCGACATCACGAAAAGAACCTCACGAGATCTTGTTTTCATCACGAGAGCCTCCGGAAAGGTCGACCTTAGGACCCATAGCTTGACTAGTGTTGTTCACGCGATCTTCTAACTAAAGTTCCTCAAACCCTCATGCTAGCGTGAACTTACTCGTAACGCAGCGCTTCAATCGGATCCAATGACGCAGCTTTCCGCGCAGGGTAGTAGCCGAAGAAGATTCCTACTGCCGCCGAGAAGACCACTGAACCTAAGATTGCCATCGTGGATACAAGCGTGGGCCATCCAAGCATTTTTGGTATCGCAAGCGAGAAGACCACGCCGAGCACGATACCAATAGTTCCACCAGTCAAACTCAACACAATCGACTCGATAAGGAACTGAGTGCGCACAGCTGACGACCTTGCGCCGATAGCCATGCGAATACCAATCTCGCGCGTACGCTCGGTAACTGACACAAGCATGATATTCATGATGCCGATACCGCCTACCAACAGAGAGACTCCCGCAATGCACGCCAACAGAATTGTCATAGTATTGCTGGTTTCATTGGCCGCCTCGGCAATGTCAGTCATATTGCGAACTGTAAAGTCACTCGGCTCGTTCGCCGTTAGCTTGTGACGCTGTCTCAGCAAGTCCGTGATCTGCGACTCGGCCGTATAAGTGGCATCCTGCGAGATTGCCGATACATACGCGATCTGAACTCGAGGGCTGCCGAGAACTTTCTTTTGGACCGTCGTGTAAGGAGCAAACGCAATGTCGTCCTGATCTCGCCCTTGCTGATCCTGTCCTTTTCTCGCCATGACACCAACAATTCGAAAGGGAAGATTCATGACGCGAAGTGTTTGGCCCACCGGATCGCTGCCTGGGAAGAGGTTGTCACCGATTGTTTGACCGATGACTATGACTCTCGCGGCTGTGCGCACATCAGCATCGGTAAAGAATGAGCCACTTTGCACGGTCCATTTGCGAATCTCGGGATACTGTTCGCTGACACCTTGAACCGAAGTATTCCAGTTCATGTTGCCCGCGACTAATTGCGACCTCGCGTTGACAGCCGGCGTTACCATGGAAACACTCGGCACCTCCCGTTTCACCGCGTCAAGGTCTTCGACCGTCAGCGTATTCGTGCCGCTGTCGCCGGTACCACTTCGCACACCGCCGACGTTCTGAGCGCCGGCGCTCACAAACAACAGGTTAGTACCTATGCTTTCGATCTGAGCCTGAACGGACGCTGACGCTCCTTGTCCAATACTCACCATTGCAATGACGGCTGAGACACCGATAATAATGCCGAGCATGGTCAAGGCCGCGCGCATCTTGTTTCGAACAAGGGCGCGAAAAGCGACGCGGATGATCATTAAGATGTTCATAGGTTCTGACTCATTTCCAATTGCCGATTGCCAATTGCCAG
>JBKOYD010000126.1:0-11300 GCA_046725195.1 Acidobacteriota bacterium
AGATGTTCAGAATGTTTATGTTCCGGTGGCAGATGTTTCCGGACGATCGCGCAAACCTGGCATCAGCGCATTACAGATTGGCACAGGCACGACACTTTGGAGCGTGCCGGCTCCTGCTCCTAAATGCAGTTGGGGAACAGTGCGCTGTAACAACTCTTAATCAGCGGCCGCAACTGTAATTCCAGGTATAGTTTTTTCCGGGACTGTGGATGGACACCTGCGAGCTTATTCGATCAAGGACGGCACCATTGTGTGGGACTACGATACCGCAGTCCCTATAACAACAGTGAACGGTGGTTTAACGAAAGGTGGAGCTCTTGACGGAGGCGGACCCACTATTGCCAACGGTATTCTTTATACAAATTCCGGCTATGGGAAGATCGTCGGTCAACCGGGCAATTTGTTGCTGGCTTTCACAGTCGATGGGAAGTGATTCTTAGTGGAACGATAAGCCTTGGATTGTTGATGAACAATGTCAACAAGGTTGCCCATCGCGACGCTCACATCGATAAGATGTAAGCCCCAATCCGGCAGAACCTTGCCATCCCTCACAACGTCGCCTGTGATGTCATCCGTGCGGGGATCTGCTGGATCGCCGTGCACCGTTATCGCCAGGTAAGAACCCTTATCATTTGAGACACATTCCGCCATCAATAGGCCAGGCAGGGTTACGAACGGCGTCTCAATGGGTGGCGACGGAGCGGCCCAGGACTTTTGGACCACTTCAGCGGATGTGACACCGCTGCCGCGCGATCCAAGGTAGGGACGTAATTCGCCGCTTCCTCCACCCAATGCCGCTGGGTTTGTGCAAGCCGCCACCATGTTGTCGTCTGATACTTTTCCAAATCTGCTATTCGCGGGTGGCGGTGAGTTTGATCGGAACGAAGCATAACTGATGACGCACCCTGTCTGCTTAGCAGAGCGGCAAAGTGGCATGCTCTCGAACGCTCCGCCCACATCCTTGCCTCGAGGCACAGCCAAATTTGTTCCCAGCAACAACGCCGAGACAATGCGCGACTGGATGGGTTTACCATCGATTTCGTTTTTGATGAGCTGTGTCAGCACCATTGAGCCCTGCGAATGGCCGATTAGAACAACGCCACGGCCGTGATTGTCGTGTTCGAGATAATAGTTCCAGGCATCAAGTACATCGTTGTAAGCAAGGTTTCGATCGACGGTCATCGCTCGGCGACCCAGAAGCGCACGCAATGCGACCAGTGTTACTTGTCTATATAAAGGAGCATAAACTTTGCATTGCGATCCGAAACGCGCAGCCTGAGCGCGAATCACATTCAATTCTTCCGAGCCGGCGACCATGTCGCTGTTGGGAGACGTGTCGTTGGAGACGGTCGGGTAAACATAGAAGCAATCAATCGGCGCCTTTGCGTCTGCTGCCCAGTTCTCCCGTGTAAGCTTTCCGTTTGAAGCAATGATGGACGTGCTCAAATCGACGTCGCATGAATCGTGACGGCCTGGTCGACACAACCATGATTCTGATTTGCCGTAATCGTTCTTCGTGGCGCTCGATGCCGAACTCGGGGCTGTAGTCTGGTTTTGCTCTTGAGCTCGAACAATCGCGTTAGACATCAAAGCCGCGATCAACAGTGCAAACAACGTAATGCCTGCGATGAAACGTCGTGACATTCTTACTCTCCCGTCGTTCTACTGTCGTTTAGCAGTCCACGTAGCTGAACCAACTTCCGCCACCTCGGCGGTGCCCTTCATGGTGCCGTCCTTTTCGATTGTGCCGGTGTACGTAATCGTGGCTTGTTGTCCCTGAATGTCAACCTTGATCACGAAGTCAACCTTGTTACCTTTCACGCTGCCAGTCACCGGCGCTTCACCGAATGCGCCTTTGTATTGACCAGTCAGCTTTTCGCCATCTTGTTTGAAAGTGAAAGTTGGTGTTCCGCTTCCGGCGGAAGTTTCCACTTGAAAGGCCCAAGCGCCAGTGATATCCGGTTTATCAGCAGCGGGAGCACTAGACTCCGGAGCTTTGGTCGGAGCACCAGACTCCGGAGCTTTGGCCGGAGCACCAGACTCCGGAGCTTTGGTCGGAGCACCAGACTCCGGAGCTTTGGTCGGAGCACCAGACTCCGGAGCCTTGGCCGGAGCACCAGACTCCGGAGCCTTGGCCGGAGCACCAGACTCCGGAGCTTTGGCCGGAGCACCAGACTCCGGAGCTTTGGCCGGAGCACCAGACTCCGGAGCTTTGGCCGGTGTCGTACTGGTCTCATCAGCGCGCTTGGCATTGAAATCACCTTGCGCTAAACCGCCGTAATCAGCGCTGCCCTTGATCGTCGTTCCATCGAGCGTACCGGTGAGGGTAATAGGGAGGTCGTTTTCTTGAAACTTGATCGTGTACTTCAATTTTAGATCCTTCCCGGTCAAGGTTCCCTCTACTGGTGTCTCACCTCTTTGTCCTTTAATGACTCCGTTAACCTTTTCCCCGTCCTGTTTTAGATTTAACTGGACATTGAAAGTGCCTTGCGGTGACGTCAAAGTTGCGTCCCATGTGCCTGCGACGCCACCCGATTGCGCTATTGCAGTCGACGCTGAGAGAACCAACACCAGGAAAGAGATGACCGATACTCGCCTCATGAGAGACCTCCTTTGAAACCAATTGCGAAATTGGAGCGCAGAAACGAATCGAAGTACAATGCAGCTACCGAACGGTCGGTAACGTAGCATCGAGATAGACACTCGTCAAGTTTAGACATAAATAATGCATCAACAGAAAATTAGTATGAAACAACCTGTGTGGAATTTTGAACAGGAACCAGATGATGAACCCGTGGACGAAACGGCCGTGAATCTTCGGGCCTATTTCGACCGCATGCCGGATAAAAAAATTCGACAGTACTCACGTGACTGGACGGATAAAGAGACTATCGAGTGGGATAATAACTTTCGAGACGACGGCAACCTTATGTTGCTATGCAGCGAACGAGATGTTGATGTGCGCGAGTACCGGAGAGTCCTTGAGAAATGTATCGACTACCGAAATCGCATTCGACCGCTATTGAAGCAGCTTCAATAGCGGTAATCTAAAGATCATATGGAACGGAGTAAACGCTGATGAGCAAGTTTATCCCGGACGGTTGGCATAGTGTGACACCTCGGCTTGTTGCCCCAGATGTGGCCAAACTCGTTGAGTTCCTCAAAGCAGCATTCGATGGTAAGGGAGACGCTCGCATAGAACCCTGCCAGATCAAAATTGGAGATTCAATTGTTATGGTGAGCGGCGTTGGCGTTCGTGAATTGATGCCCGCATTTTTGTATCTCTACGTCGAAGATACTGACGCGACATATGAACGTGCTCTGAAGGCAGGCGGTCAGTCGTTGGAAGAGCCGCAGGACATGCCGTATGGGGATCGCCGCGCCATGATCAAAGACCCAGGTGGAAATATTTGGCAAATCGCGACTCACAACGAAAAGGCCTTCCAGGAATTTGCGCAACAGCGTTCGGGTGCCTCAGCATAAACACTTCCCAGAAATAGGACAGTTGGAAAGGGGGCGAGCGGCATCACTGGGACCGCAGGCGTCTCGCCTGCCAACGTTACGTCACATGTCCGTTTAATGTAGTCAGGCTTCTATCGCAAGGTGGCAGGCGAGACGCCTGCGGTCCCAGTGATGCCGCTGGCCCCCTTCCCAAGTTGTCCGATTTCCGGGAAATACTTGTAATGCGTCTTCCCCTTTTCCAAACTCCCTTGTCATTCAATATTCACAAAGTGAGCTGTGCACTACATACGGCTTAACTTCTGGGCTAAATTTTTCTCCATGACAATCAGTACAGATTTTTTCGTGCCTTGCGCTCGAATGTTTTGCGGTCGAGTTAGCATGAACCTCATGACAAGTGAGACAAGTAGTAACTTGCTCGCCTCGGTGTACTACATCGCGAACATTCCGCCACACGTGCCGGTCCCCGGGATTTAAAGCGTCGTCGTCAGCTTTTGCAAAATCCACTTCGAAATCCTGAAACAGATTATCGCCGGCAATGAATGTGTTTGGATAAGGCAGCCCAGTTGAGCGTGATTTTCCGAAACGCAAATGACACTGGGCGCAAATGGATGTAATTGCACGCGCATCGTCGCGACGTTTTTTTGACAACCACATTAACGACGTATCTTTAGTGTGCTCCAACGTGGCATCACCGTGACACGCGTAGCAATCCAAACCAAAAGCTGCAAAGGTTTTCGTATTGCAATCAACTCCCGTCGCGTGACAACCTGCACACCGATTGGCAAACCGTTCCTTGTCCCACGTTAACTTATCCACGTCGATCCATTTTTCAACGATCATGTTTGAGCCAAGAACTGCTTGAGTATTCAACAGCGCGAACTTGCCGTAACCATCCTTCTTTAGAAAGCGGATCCGATGTCGACTACCAAGAAAGTATTGAATTTGCGCGGCGACACTCGACAAAGCCACTTGATTCCTTACCAGCGCCGCCAACTCCGGCGCATCTTCTCCTTGCCTGACAGCAACGCCGTGCGCGTTTTTTTGCCAGCTGATGCCGATGTTGTTTCGATGACAAAACAAACATTCATCACCATGAACGTACTCTGGAATCGGTTTGCCTACGTGATTTCCGCCCCAAGATGCCGGGTCGATTGGCTTTTGCTCCGGCTTGGACGGCGCGGCTTGTTGATGCCTGACACCTGGATGGTTGCTGAACGCATGAATACTGAATGGTAAGATCGCTGTTACACAGACACCGAGCAGAAGCAGTGAAATGTTCCGCCCTACCCTTGCCGATTGCCTTTGCATCGCCGTCACAGTCCTCTAACTCCAATAGTGAACTCCACGGTGATTAGTTGACCTTTTCGCTGAAACTGCGACCAAATTCGATATCGTCCTGCTCTTGGCAAGAAGGCTTGAAACGAAACGTCGGCACCTCCACAAATCTTAGTTCTATCCACGTTGTCTGCGATCACTTCGGTCGGGTGCGAGTGAACATAATCCCGAGCGTCTTCAGACAGTATCAACGTGTGGCCCCATGCGCCGAGATAAGGCTGGAGGTCTTTCACGAGGTCGCCGGTCTTTTCATCAGTTAGATGATAGTTAAGAGTCACCGTCTTGCCCCCGACAGGATCCGCCGGATTAAGCGTCAAAGCGAAACGAACTCCCCCGAGTGTCTTCGTTAGACTTTTGTCAGGCTCGAGTTCAGCGCGCGAAGAAAATAGATCGCCTTTAAAACCCGCGGTGATTAGGCTTCGGTGTATTACCTGCGGCAGGCCGCCTACTGGAAAGATGTCGGAATAGATTATGTATGGTCCAGGTTTGGGTACTATCGTTTCAATAGTGAAGCTGCCATTTGCATCCTGTTGTGGATGGATGTGCGAGAAGTAACTCAGGTCCTCACTTACGACGAAGAGATGAAACGGCATGTCATGAAAGATGTTGAACTCCTTTACTGGAAGGCCAGACCGAGGATGCGTGATATTGAATGTTAGACGAAACTTTTCACCAGCCTTGATGACCGTGGGAATTGTGGTGATCCGCATTTGGTAGTCAGCGGCTTCGGGACGGTTAGTCCTACCCATGGTCATGTTGCACTTAGGACAATTACCAGGTCTGTCGGATGTCACATCAGGATGCATCGGACAAACGTAGAATTCATCGTCCTTGTCGACAATTGGTGCGCTGGGCTTATGAGTTTTGCCGTGTTTCTGAGCTGCAGTCGGGAACGCACCCAGAAGCAGCGACAAAACAATCAGCGATTCGAGCGCAACTCTTCGCATTACGGCTATTTTCCGTGACTTTTGACGAACGCCAACTCACATAGTGGTGAGGTGAACCGAATTGTTCGCGCCGGCCGGTTTGGATTGTTTGGATTATTGTCGGAGTTATCGAGGTACGCTACCAATTCAATACGCGTTCCCTTCGGTAGCGAGACCGGCTTTTTAAACTCATACTCCGGCTGCCAATCGTACCGATAGTCCTGGGCCCAAACCAACACCTCAATTGATCCATCTGGCTTATAGGCCGTGACCTCAACCGACTTAGCAAATGGATATAGCAGCGGGCGAACTGAGATTGCTTCGGCAGTTTCGCTCATGGTGTAGTTAGCCTTGACGCGATAACGCTCTGTGCCGGCGAGAATACTCTCTTCGTCTGTACCGAGAGTCATCGTACGAAGATCTTTTATTCCGAATCCTCTTGTGAAATACAGTCCGAGCGAACTTCGAGGCGTCGCGTCATGGTTATTGTGATAGTGAATACGCATCACAATATTTGCGTTAGCTGGTAGCAAGCGACCGACGTTCTTAGGCAAGCGGCGCGGAGTTTGACCGGGCAGCCAGATGCCGAGACTGTCTTCTGACTTTGCGTTGCCTCGCCCGCAATCGACCGAAGCACCTCTACTCTTCTGCATTATCCAAAATGAAGCACAATGTACGGAGGAATCGTCGCCTGACTGAAAATCAACTGCTGACACCCGACGACTTGATTTAAGATTCGTAGCAATTGTCACGCATTTGTACCCGTCGATATTTTCTTCTAGCGACTTCCCTGCCCACTTGGGCGACAAAACAAGATCCGGCTGTCCCAAGGCCCATCCAGCTGATCTATTCATTTCGATTGGAAGATCCTTGTCATCGCCTTTGGGTGCGCCGCCTTCGACCCAGGAGACAATTTGGTCAATCTCGTTTTGCGTTAGCGTGTAGTCGTTATGGAAATCGCCGAAGCCTTTCACGGCTTGAAACGGCGGCATACGTTTCTCCAGTACTTCTTCTTTGAAAGCTTTGGCCCACGGACGAGCCGTGGCGTACGTTGCGAGCGAAATATCAGTAGTGCTGCCGGACTGATGGCAGGCGAGACAGTGACGTTGGAAAATGCGAATGATTTCTTTGTTGAACCTCACTTTTGTAGTGATGGGTTCATGAGAGTTAGTCCCTTGTGGACTAATTAAGATTAAGAAACAGGAGACGAGAAGCAACGCGACTACGGACGCTTGGCTGAGAAAGCGGGGAGTGCTTCGTGGACTAAAAAGATTAGATAAGCCTCGCATGAAATATAGTGTTTGTGAGCAAAGAAGCAGCGGGTGATGAGTGGAACCAATCTCGTCACCCGCCGTTCACCATGGTTCAGACAGTCCTGCTGTAGGAATATTTCTATTGACCTGATTTAGTCTCCGCTGGTTTAGGCGCCGGCGGATTGTCGTAGACGAAACTCAACCAACCAATCATCATCTCTTCCCAAGTTTGATCGCCCCAGCGGACAGCTTTCGTCGGGTCAGGGTTGTACTTGTTGTTCGTCGAGTTATCAAAATGGGCTACGCACTCGATCCTTGTTCCCTTAGGCGCAGCGATCGGCTCCTTGGCGATGTAGTAGGTTTGCCAACTGAAGTCATAACGAGGAACAGAAAGCAGGGTCTTCGACGTTCCGTCGGGGAAGACAGCGCGATACTCGAAATCTTTTCCACGCAGATGCATGTGAGGCATGAAACTGTACAGGTGCGCCGGTTCGTTGAAGGTGTAATTTGACTTTACTTCATAATTTGGATCGCCGGCGGGTATGACAAAAGCAGTTTGCAGAATTGGTCGCGTTACAACAGTGTGTTTGATGGGCGTCTTCGCGTAAATCAGACCAACCGTCGTCACATTGTTTTGGGCAGTGCCGTTGGGCGTGTAATGGATCTGGAAAACCAGATTTGACCCGGCCGGCACTTTCCTCGCAAAGCTGGGAGCAAAGATTGCTGGATCTTCACCTGGTGCGAAACCAACGAGTAGCCGCCCTTCAAATCGCGTTGTGCCTGGTTCTTGCACAAAGACAATCACATGATGAACCACTTCACGAGCGGAACTTCGAATTTCAGCAGAAGTGATTAAGCGATCCTCTTTGAAGTTCGTTGGTACAGTTATGTACTGATACTTAACGACACCTTCTGCCGGTACGGACTGTTCCGGCGTTGAAAATGTTTCATCCGGTTTCCCGATGCGCCAGCCCAACGTGTATTGCGGCGCAGATGGTAGGTCCTTCGGGTCTCCCTCTTTTGCGCCGCCGTTAACCCAGGCGACGATCGTGTCAATTGCCTGTTGGCTTATGCGACGGTCGTTCAACCATTCTCCGTGAGCAGGATCAGCGTGCCATGGGGGCATCTCTCTATTAAAGACCTTCTCGCGGATCGACTTGGCCCAGGGCCGTGCGTCTTTGTAGGTGAGCAACGACATCGGCGCAATCTCGCCAGGACGGTGGCACCCCGTACAGCTCTTATAGAAGATTGGCGCGACATCCTTCGTAAATGTAACGTTCTCGAGCACGTTGCTCGTGCCTTCTGCGCGGCTGTTAGGTATCGTAAGCAAGCAGGCAAGCATTAGAGCAACTGGCGTGGCAAGGACCAGGATGCTTCTCTTCATGATCTCAAATCGCTCCTTCAATTCGTTTCGCGCTCGACGATGAACAGCAGCAACCACTCCTCGTGAGTGTGCTATTTGACGCATTGTCCCAATCGGAGGTATAAGCTACCGGACGGTCGGTAAGGTAGCATGGCGAGTAGTTTGATCGCAATATCCGACCGAACGAGGAACTTGAACGGATGAAAACTCAAAAGAAATCGGCTCAAAGCCATGAACGACTCGCCGAGGTCTACCGAACCGCCGCGCAGATCATCCTGCGCAAAGGTTACGATGCTACTTCCATAAACGACATTGCCAACGCGCTCGGAATGACGAAGGCCGGACTCTACCACTATATACACGGCAAGAAAGAACTATTGTTTGACATCATGAATTTCGGTCTGGATGAACTGGACGAGGAAGTTGCGACTCCGGCGGCCTCAATAGCAGATCCAATCGACCGACTTCGCTTCATTATCACCAGCCATGCTCAACTGGTAACCAGGGGCCAGGGCGCAATCACCATCCTGGTTGATGAGATTACCGCGCTCACGCCTGCGCAAAACCGCATCATCACTCGCCGCAAGCGCGAATATTTCAACGGACTTCGCGAGCTTCTAAACACGCTCAAGTCACAAGGCAAACTGCAGGATGTAGATACAACGGCGGCGACTTTCAGTCTTCTCGGAATGATTAGCTGGCTTTCACGCTGGTTCCGACAAGACGGAGCGCTATCCCAGGAACAGGTAGCCGAACAGATTCTGAAGATAGCTTTTAATGGACTGCTACGTCAGGATTCGCCTTCAAAGAAATCAGCACTGCGTGTCGTAAAGGCCAAGTGAGTTTGCACAGGCCCCGACGCCAACCTGAGAATGCCGGGATTCCTTCATGAATATCCTCGTTTGCCTCAAACAGATTCTCGACCCGGAGATCCCTGTCAGGGACTTCCGCATTGATCCCATAAAACGCGAAGCTGAACGAGGCGCCGCAAATCTGGTCACGAATATCTTCTGCGAGAACGCCCTCGAGACTGCCCTTCAGTTTCGAGAGCGCGGGTGTGAGGCCCGGATCACTGTCCTTTGTTATGGGCCAACTTCTGCGGAAGACGCTTTGCGCAAGGCGTTAGCAATGAAAGCTGACGCGGCCGCGCTCGTGATCAACGACGGCAACCAGAACCCTGATCCTTATACAACCGCGCGTGTGCTTGCCGCCGCAATCCGTAAATTGGGGTCATTCGATCTAATCATGGTCGGCCGGGAGTCCGGCGATTGGGGCGCGGGACAAACAGGTGGCTTGCTTAGCGAAGAGTTGGATCTTCCCTGCGTCTCATTCGTCGATCAAATCGAACAAAGCGACGGCAAGTTGCGACTGAAACGTCAGACCGACATCGGTTGCGAAATTCTCGAAGCCGAGCTACCTCTCGTTGTTACCGTAACCAATGACGAACACAACGTGCCACGAATTCCCAAAGTACGCGACGTGATGATGTCGTTCCGGCAACCGCTGACGCAATGGAAACTCGAGGATCTCGATATCGCAGTGGATGAGGCGCATGCCGGCAACAGTTACTACGAAATCGTCGAACTAATGATTCCTCAAAAGGAGTCGAGCTGTGAATTTGTAACTGGCGACACACTGGATGAAAGAGTTGAAACACTCGCCAGGCGTATATCCGAGGTGACACGCAGTTTGTAGATGGACACCTCAGTTAGTTGGTCATGAAGATAATCGCAATCTGTGTTTTCGCATCCCGCGGTTTCGACAAAGCCGCCCAGGGACTTGCCGGCGCCGGGAGACAACTCGCTTCCGAGCTAGACGCACAGTTAACTGCTGTCGTGTTCGGTTTCGGGGCTCAATCGATTGCAAACGATCTGGCCCCGGTAGTCGATGAAGTTGTGATCATTGATCAGACCGACTACGAACCGGAGTCAAGTTTGAGTGCATTGACGAGTGTCTGTCATGAGCTTGCACCGCACGCTGTACTGCTCGCAAATGACACTTACAGTCAGGAAATCACTCCTCGCCTCGCTCACAGGCTCGGTGGTGCAGCAGTCGGTGACGCAGTCGAATTGAGATCCAGTGGCGACGCCATTCGCGTTGGTCGGCAGGTTTATGGCGGAAAGGCACAGGCCATAATTGAATTGAAGCGCACGCCCGCAGTAGTTTGGATCCGCGCACGTTCGTTTGCTCCTGCCAAGGCGCGCGCCGTATCCGCGAACATCAGACAAGCTGCCGTAACTATTGCTTCTGATCCACGTACACGGATCCTCGAGCGTAAACAAGAGACACAAGGCGAAGCGCGATTGGAAGAGGCGAGAGTTATTGTTTCAGGCGGACGAGGCATCGGTGGACCTGAACCTTTCGAACAGGAGTTGAAACCCCTCGCGGAGTTACTGGGCGGTCAGCTGGCCGCCTCTCGTGCAGCTTGCGACGCCGGTTGGGTGTCGCCAACGTTACAAGTCGGGCAAACGGGCAAGAAGGTTACTCCAGACCTGTATCTAGCGATCGCTATCACTGGTGCGAGCCAGCATATGGCGGGGATTTCAGAGGCGAAGAACATCGCCGCAATCAACACAGATCCTGATGCGCCCATCTTCAAACATTGCCGGTTCGGCATCGTCGAGGATTATCGCAAAGTAGTACCGCTGCTACGCGAGAAGCTCGAAGAACTGCAAAAGGCTTAAAGACCTATTTCAGCGGAACGAAACTCTGTAGCGGGTCAGGTGTGAAAATACCGCCAGTCGCAGAGATTGTTGAGAAACAGGACAAGTTGGGAAGGGGGCAAGCGGCAACAAACACCAGTAGACTCACCCTAGAGGAAACGAGCGCGCCCCCGCTGTTGCGCTACCTTGATCTCAGTTCCCATTTGTTAGGTCAGGAAGGTGGGGGTGGGCCCGCGCGGGGGGGGCAAGTGAGAGTACGATTGGAAGTGAGTTTGGTAGTGGGTGAGTGGGGAGGAAG
>JBKOYD010000113.1:0-5756 GCA_046725195.1 Acidobacteriota bacterium
ATTACTGCCTCACTAGTTCTGTATGGTTTAGGTATGGCACATCCGCGGGCTCCGGGCTTAACGGGACAGGAGCCTGCCGGTGGCCGTGCTGCGCCCGCACCTCTGCAACCCAACGATCGAGGTTGGCCTCGTGGTTACAGCCTGCCGAGCGAAGCCCAAGTCGTGCTCTTTCAGCCTCAGGTCGCAACCTGGGATAGCCAAAAGCATATGGTTGCCATGGCTGCAGTTCAATACGTCGCGAAGAACGATAAGAAACCCGCGCTTGGAACCATAAAGATTGAAGCTGACACATCGGTGTCATTGGAACAGCGACTGGTGAAGTTCTCAACGCTCAAGATAACGGAGGCAAACTTTCAAACACTCTCTAAAGAGCAGACAAATGAAATCGTCAAGGAGATTGAAAAAAACATTCCCGAAGAGGATCGGATAATCGCGCTTGATCGCGTGCTGGTCCAGGTAGACAAAAGCCAGATCATCCCGAAGAACGTCGAGGGTCTCAAGAGCGATCCACCGATAATATTTCTCAGCCGGACGCCGGCAATACTACTCAGTTTTGATGGCGATCCCATCTGGAGTCCTATCAAGGAAAACGAACTGAAGTTCCTGGTCAACACCAACTGGGATGTCTTCCAACACATCCCGACCGGTGTTTATTACCTACGTAACGATACGAGTTGGCTGAGAGCTGCAAATTTGAACGGTCCCTGGGGACCAGCGGCAAGACTGCCTGAGGGTTTCGCGAAGCTGCCCGATGACGACAATTGGAAAGACGTCAAAGCCAATTTGCCGGGTAAGCCTGCCGGGAAAGTGCCAACCGTTCACGTCATCTCCAAACCTGCCGAACTCATCCTCATTGATGGCGAGCCGAAGTATGTTCCTGTCCCTGGAACCGGGCTGCTGTGGGTGAGCAACACAGAAAGTGACCTGTTCCGCATGGGAAAAGATGGTCCGGTTTATTACCTGGTGGCCGGCAGATGGTTCCGCGCACCTAATCTAAATGGGAACTGGACTTTTGCTACGACTACTCTGCCGGAGGATTTCAAGCGGATCTCGCTTGAGCATCCACGCTCGCGCGTGTTGGCCTCTGTTCCCGGAACGCAACAGGCCGCCGAAGCCGTCCTGCTGGCTCAGGTGCCACAGATTGCGCGCGTCAACAAGAATGAGGTTAAGGCTCCGGATGTCATTTATCAGGGCGAGCCTCAGTACCAGCCAATCGGAGGGACACAAGTCCAGCGCGCGGTAAATACGGATAAGGACATCATCAAGGTTGGCGACGTCTACTACATGTGCTTTCAAGGAGTGTGGTTCATGTCGGCTTCGCCAAAAGGACCCTGGGCCATCGCCACTTCAGTGCCGAAACAGATTTACGAAATACCGGCCAGCTCGCCGGCCCACAGTGTTACCTACGTCACTGTCGAGGAGGATGATGATGCCAATGATGATTGGATCACCTATGCAGCAGTGGCGGGCTACACCGGCATGATGATTGGCTGGGGTTGCGCCGTTTGGGGCACGGGCTGGTACTACCCTCCGTATTACTGGTACGGAGGCTATTACCCGATCTATTACCCGTACTGGCGAACTTACGGATATGGCTCCTGGTACAACCCGTACACCGGCGTTTATGGGACGGCAGGAAGAATCTATGGACCATACGGAGGTGTTGGGTTTGGCGCCAGGTATAACCCGAGTACCGGCACGTACGCGCGTGGTGCTTTCGCGTATGGACCATATGGAGCGCGAGGAGCAGCCCAAGCGTGGAATCCTCGAACAGGTACGTACGCGCAGACCCGACAAGGCTCAGGGGTCTACGGCAGTTGGGGCTCGACACAAGTGCAGCGTGGTGACGACTGGGCCAGCACAAAACGCTTCACGAATCGTGCAACCGGTAACACCACACGCGTAACACGAGGTGATGAAGGCGCAATGATCAGGCGTCGGGGTGATAGCGGCAGTGGGTTCGTTGGCTCCCGAGGTGACAACGTCTATGCCGGCCGAGACGGGAATGTCTACCGGCGTGACCAAAACGGCAACTGGAGCAAATGGAACGATGGCAGTTGGAATTCGGTCCAAAGACCTGACCGCGATTCACTCCGCGACAGCATGCTGAATGATAGCGCCAGACAAAGGGAACGGAACAGGCCGACCGGCGAACGTGCAGGCGCTTCGGCTTCCACACGTCAGCTGGACACTTCAACATACCGAAGCCTCCAACGCGATCAAGCGGCGCGTATGGAAGGAGCACGCCGCACGCGTGACACTGGTTCATACAGTCGAACGGGTGGTAGCGCTGGCAGCTTTCGTGGCGGAGGCTCCCGCGGCGGTGGTTTCAGGGGAGGAGGACGACGTCGTTGATCGTTTCGAGTCAGGTTGAAGGGCATGCTGACTCGGAAGGCGCGGTCGCCGCAGACGCCAATGAGATGCGCGTGAGATTAATTCATTGACGTCTGCGAACGCGCGTTTGCTCCAGCTCGCTGCCTCATGCGAGAGGAATCTCGTTTCCTTACGGTTGAGAGTTCAATACGGTTTAAGAAATTGGCGAGACTCACCAAATGCCAAGCGACCTGATCTTTAATATGGCTGAAGGCTTTTGCCCTAAAAGCTCGTTGGAAGGTGGTCTCGGCTTTGCCGCCTGTTGTGAGGATGGGCTGTGCCCTTCCGCAACCGAGACAATATTCGTCGGGCTGTGCCCCCTTTGCTTGTCTTAATGAATCCCTAGGCTTAAAGGGCGAAGCCCAAAACAGCAGGCACAACTTACGGAAGGGCAAGCCATCCTCACAACAGACTGCAAAGCCGAAGTTCGGCGAAAATACGACTTTTGAGGCAAAGCTATGGCCGAAGAAGTCATCAGGTGAAGGTCTCAGCCCTGAAGTTCAACAAAGTCTCTCGCGCTTTCCAGCCCTTTTGCTCTCATCTATTTCTTGTCGCTCAGGGCGTGACGTCGAGTCAGAGTTCGTCTCCAATCCCGTTAAAAGATGATGAGCAGTTCAATAAAGAGTCGCTCTCAACTAAACAAACAAACGATCAGTCTGGGAAGTCTAACCAGCTAGGCACGATAAATCTGAATACGCACCCTTCTATTCCATTTGGGTCGACTCCTTCCGGCGCACCAAGTTAACCAAAACAACCCGTCGCATCGACTTTGCCTTGGAATGGGAGACGTTTGAAAGCCTGATCGAATCTGCGTAAAATTACGGATAGCTTTTGGTGGCAATGCAATGCATCATATTTTGTAGCAGATACAATCGTTAGCTCGAACTCGAGGTGTCAAGAGGGTTGGTCAATGAGGTTTTCCTCATCTCCCTAATCACCACGAAAGTTTAGACTACTTCGGACTTCGCCCCCAGTGTTTCGGATTCAGAGTGGTAGGGAAGGCTGTGTTTCCGCTTCGGGGCGACCAATTTTCTTGCCTGCTGCGGTTACGTCACCTATTGCGTTCCTCGCTAACGACGTAAGCGAAGTTCCTGCCTAACAGATTTCGATTTTGCTTCAAAGACGAACGAGTCCGGTGCGCTTCGCCGAGTTTAATTCTTGTTTCACGGATTTATTCTGAGTGCTCGTTTCGTAATGACTCCTCTCGCCGTAACCCGGTGTTTATGGCGCAAGATGGTCTAGAGGAGCCCATGTTTTAGCCAAGGGAGTGCCGCGATGCGATCCCCTTCTCGCCTTGCGCTGTTTGATGCCCGTGTCTTTTCCAGGCTCTCAAACGTGCGGCTGTCGAGCTGCCGATTCCGGCTCAGTGTATTTAGTTGGTCGTTGCGCAGTATTGTTAACGTCATTAGATCTATTGAGCGCTTCGTCATAGTTTCTTATCTCCTAATCCTCTCATCGCCTATTTACGCTCAGTCGACCGGTTCAATCGAAGGGTTGGTTTTAGACGAACGTGGTGCAGTCGTTCAGGGTGCTGAAATTACTGCGAGAAGTCAGGCCATCGGCATGGGGCGTGTTACCGAGACGGACGCGGTCGGGCGATATCAAGTTGCAGGTTTGCCCGTGGGTGACTATCGCCTCGAAGTCAAGGCAAACGGATTTAAGTCGCAGATAATCGAGAAGTTTCAAATGGAGGTCGGCCGCAGGCTTACACAGGATTTTCAATTAGCGGTTGGAGACCTCTCCGAGCAGGTAACTGTGACTTCGACCAACAACATTATGGAACACGGTACCGTCTCCGTGGGCCAGGTAGTCGACCGCCGGACCGTTCAGGAGATTCCGCTCAACGGACGTTACTTCCTCGATCTGGCCCTCCTCGTGCCTGGCTCGGTTACCCCTCCGCAAGGCGCATTTTCAGTAGCGCCAATGCGTGGTTTAGGGTCCCTTGCCATCAACACAGCTGGAAATCGAGAAGAGACCGTCAACTACAGGGTCAATGGCATCACGCTCAATGACCTCGCATTTAGCTCTATCAGTTTTCAGCCCCCTATCAACACAATTCAGGAATTCAAGGTCGATAACTCCACGTTCAGTGCTGAATACGGTCAAAGCTCGGGAGCCGTCGTGAACATCGCCACGCGCTCCGGCGTTAGCGAGTTTCATGGTGAACTCTTTGAGTTCTTCCGGAATAGCGCGCTCGACGCTCGCAACTTTTTCGAACTCACATCCAGTAACCCTGCCTCCTTCAAGCGTAATCAGTTTGGCGGCAGCCTCGGCGGTCCCTTCGTTAAGAAACGGACTTACTTTTTCTTCTCATACGAGGGTCTGCGTCAACGTCAGGGACTCGACATTAACAGCGTCGTCCTTAGTGATGCGCAACGCAGATCGATCACCGATCCCGTGATTAGCCGGCTGCTTGACTTGATCCCGAGAGCGAATTTCGTCGACTCATCCGGTACGTCGCGCTTTATCAGTTCAGCGACTGCGCCTGTTGATGTGGACCAGTGGACGGTCGACATCAACCACAACTTAAGTGAAAGAGATCGGCTGCATGGATACTACGCCATCCAAGACACGCAGTTCAGGGAGCCAACCAGAACCGGTAATACAGTCCCGGGTTTTGGCCTATCCACTCGCCTTCTGCGTCAGATCTTTACTTTGAACGAAACACATACTTTCGGGCCCGTCACTGTCAATGAGGCGCGTTTCGGGTTTAATCGTTTCTCTTCCTCGAGTACCCCAAACGCACAACTCAACCCGGCGGAGTTTGGTATTCGTAATGGCGTTACCCAACCTATTGGGCTACCTCAAATCAACATAGCGGGCGGAGGGCTTAATTTCGGCGGACCAGCTAACCAGCCGTCCGGGCGAGGGGATACAACATTTGTTGCTGCCGACACCCTGAGTTGGCTGTTAGGTCGACATTCGCTGAAGGTCGGCGCCGAGTATCGACAGTTTCTCAACAACAATTTCCGACAAGTGACTGGCTCCTTCAATTTCCCAACCATTGGGGCCTTTGTAGCCGGCGACGCCAACTCATTCAACGTGACTCTGGGGAATCAATCCAGCAGCATAGTTCAGGGCGCACTCGGCTTCTTTGTGCAGGACAACTACAGGCTGCAACCGAACTTGATGCTGGAGCTTGGTCTGCGATACGAATGGAATATGACGCCAAGCGAACGCTTCGATCGTTTCATCGTGTTCGATCCGTCGACTGTTTCTCTGTTACGCGTGGGGACAGATCTCAATAAGGTCTACGAGGAGAACAACAGAAACTTTCAGCCGCGCCTCGGCTTTGCCTGGGACCCTTTCAAGCGGGGTAAGACAGTCATGCGTGCCGCATACGCGGTACTCACGGATCAGCCAATGACGAGTATCGTGACACC
>JBKOYD010000094.1:0-13636 GCA_046725195.1 Acidobacteriota bacterium
TGTCAGGTCATCAAGATCTTAAAAATCGCAATGGAGGTTTCTGAAGCGCAACAGCGGGGGCAAGCCCACCTTCCTGACCTGACAACTATGCAAGTGAGATCCCTCGACAGTAGCCAGGGCAGACCGATATTCAGCCATTACTTCTTTCAGAAGCCGCCATCGTCGGCAAGCGAGTGGAGTGCGGCGAAAGGCTCGCGACGATCTGGTGAGAAAAAGAGGGCACGCAACGGGTCCGTTGCCGCCTCGCGTATAAAGTTGGCGGTGCGCACTTGGCGGTCGACGCTGTTAATGTTCTTGACGATCCGATACTTAACCTCGTAGTGCGACAGATCAACCAGCAGCGTGGAGCCGCCCCTAAAAACGTGCGGCGGCGTGTCTTTCTGTTTCATCACCTGCGATTGCGTCAACGCAACGACGATTTGAGGCACATGCATGCCATCGGGACTCATGAGCATGGCCCGTCGCAATTCATGAACCTCGAATCGCTTTCCGGCTATAAGTCCAAGTCCTTTAGCAAACTCTGGGACAGCTTCGAAGGCAATCGCCAGTTGATCGTGCAGGTTCCGGCGTTGGTCACGCGTCACCTCAAACAGCTTCTGACGATCAGACAGATATAGACAACCATCCGCGTAACGCTTCAGTCCTTCGATAACTCCAGCGTATTGCTCTTTGATCTTGGTCCGAACCTTACGGGGAAACTGCGACTGATCTAGACCTTGCCACCGCAATGTATCAACTGAAAGGGTGCGGGGTGTGTCAGGCGTTGGCTCGGACAAGTCGACTGGATAAATCCCTCGACGGCGGAACGCTTCTACGAAAGCGACGCGATAGTGGAGTCGATCATTGCTGACGAGATCGAAGTCAGCGGAAATGATCCCGCGCAGGTACTCGAAGAAAGTGACATCCACTGGAGGTATGTAGTCGAGCGCGCGGATGCACATGCGGAGTACATGGCCTGCAGCCTTTGAAGCTTCATCGGCTAGTCGCTTTACAAGATCCGGATGAATAGCGCCGGTCGGCAAGATACCTGTTCCACCCGTGTAGATACGGAGGAGATCGGCGATACGCGCCTTGTAGATGGCGATGAACGCATCGAAGACGGCAGCTACCAACACAGCACCACGCGAATGAGGCGTTAGGCGCTTTTGCAAGTCTGACGGGTCGGGCACAAACCGCACCCAGACTCCGTTTTCCATTTTTCCGATAGCGTTGCGCAAAGCGCCGCGCCCACCGGTCGCATAGCCAAACTGGACAGCAAGACTGCCAAGCATGGACTCGGCTTCGATGTCACCTCGTGTACGTGCTATCTCCTGTTCGAGCACCTCGGGGATCGTGAAGTGCTGCATCAGAGCAACGATGTCGGCGAATCCTTCATGAAGAGCAAGGACATCAGGATTCGTTGGCTCGTTGAAGCGACGATGCATTCCATCCAGAATCGCATGTGTTGTTTCGTGAGCGATGATGTCGTGTGACAGACATGAATAAACGCGGCTACCTGGCATGTGATCGCCCGGGTCGTCAGCCGAAGCTTCGAAATACCCAAACAAGAGTGCAACCTGCTGCGGACTATAGAAAGCATTTGCCTGCCTTAATGCATGTGGGCGTATCGTCAGTTGCTTTACGAAAAACCTGTCATCGTTTGCTTTGTCAGGAGTAGGCCGGGGTCGCCACAACACCGGACGACCAAGCGCGCTCTCGAAGTGTTCGATAGTCTTCATTGCAACGGCGTAGACCATCTGCTGATGAAATTGAGGGTTACCCTCCGACGGGGACCAACCGTCTCGTGCAAGCAAACGCGGGTCATCCAAGTTGACCGGTGCGTATGCCTTGCCTGCAGCATCGATGTCTTCGACCGCCAGATACTCACCAAC
This sequence comes from Acidobacteriota bacterium, assembly GCA_046725195.1. Lineage (GTDB taxonomy): Bacteria > Acidobacteriota > Blastocatellia > Pyrinomonadales > Pyrinomonadaceae > PSRF01. The sequence goes on from JBKOYD010000094.1 coordinate 1,872, forward strand.
CGGACCTTTATTCCTTTGCGTTTTCAACCGTTCCCACCGAACCTGCAATGTGACCTCGTTGACACCGGCGGTCTCAAATCGTGAAGACAGGCTCGGATCGACGGCGTAAACGCGAACACGTCGGTACGGTGGGTTCCTGATCGCAGGTTGCTCATCGCAAACCGGCAACACCTCCGGTACTACTTTCTTCGTCAGTTTGTTATGCGGCGCAGCTTTACCTGTGGCGACTGGATAACGCGCAGCAACCTGCTTACGAAGCGCGATGGATGCGTCGGGATCCTCTATAACGGCCTCCATGAAACTGCGAAGTTTGTCGCCTTCGAGTTTCGTCGTACGACCGGGATCCGGCACGATCTGTTGCAGTCTTTCATTCAACAGCCATCGCTGCATTAGTTCGAGGTTGTACATTTGCTCGCGGGGCGGAATCTCAACAACTCCCAGGCCAGTTAGAACGCGTAGAAACGCGAATGACTCATTAGATTCGTCGCTTTTCGGCAGACCAAATACCGGTCTCACCTTAAGGGCATCAAATGCCTGGAGTACGCCATTGCCGAAATGCTTCTTGTCGGCCTTCAACTTGGCTGACTGAAAAAGTGCATTACGCACAGCCTCGACGCGTCGCCAGTCGCGTGGAAGTTCGTTCTTATACTTTTCAAACCAGAGAGCTGCGGCTGCGGCCACTTGTGGCGTCGCGGCCGATGTGCCTTCACCGTTCAACCGAACCACAGTTCCACACATGAACTTGGGCCAGGGAATGTTGGGCGTGTATGCCGCGATGGCGGTTTTCATGGCAGAGTCAGGTCCACAGCTACCTTCGATCGCTGTACCTGTAAGACCGGAATACGGGCTGCCGTCGGCCATCACGCCACAAACGGCGATTACTCGTTTGTAACGGGCTGGATAAACGAGAGTCTGAGGAGGCGAGATTCCAATGTGGTTCCCGGCTGCGCAACAAATGCAAATACCGGCTTCATACACGTTATCAACCGCTTCGCCCCAGGCGCGTGAAGGAACACCACCCATACTCATCGTGATCACGTCACAATGCTGCTCGACGGTGTAGTTCAGGGCTTGGGCCAGAGCACTCGTGCGTAGCAGCACAACTCGATCAGAAACACGCAAAGGCAGTATTTCCGCGTCCGGTGCACCGCCCAACCTGATCCCACCCGACACTGCCGCTTTACCCGCGAGTATGCCAATCGTGCCTGTGCCATGGCCGGAGTTATCGACTAAAAGAACACGGTTGTCAGGATCCTCCGCGCTGTTTTTAGCAGCGTCGCCTTCGACGAAGTTTCGCTCCAGATGTCGAACAATATGTTCTGGCGTTGTCTCGTGAGATTGGTAGTAACCGGTGTCGAGATGTGCAATGCGTGTGCGTGGATCGGTGAAGTCAACAGCGTCACGAGCTTTGCCAAGCTGCGTATAGTCGTTCCCCAAATGCCAGGCAAATTCATCTGGTCCAACCCTCTTTCCGTGCGTGGGATCCTGAGGATTAGCCTGACAATCGGCACCCGCGGCGAACATGCGATCGGCGCTTTCCTCATTGCTGTCTACATAGACGTTATGAATAAGATCGGGCTCGGCGAACAGCACATCCGACTCGGATATACCGAGTTGATCGGCAACGCGTGCGTGTGCAAGGTCCCATGGTGTGGCGGCTCCGTCCGGTAGATCAGCCAGGAACCATTGCGGACTGGAATCGAAACCAAGACTTTCAACTGCAACTTCCTGCGTATCGTAGAGAGGGCGCAGATTTGCCCGCGACTCTGCAGCCTTCAACGCGTTAGATGGCCTGAGTTTGACAAGCACGCGGTTCGTTTGGATAGGAGGTTGATTACTCGGCACAAGTTATCTCCCGATTCCTGGAGGGTTAGATTCGCCCAAAGAAGTTAGACCTTAACTATTCTTCTTTCAACGTCCTCGGGCATCTTCAATAATCACATCGGACGCTTTCTCGCTGATCATGTAGATAGCCGATACGATGAAATAACCAGGGATCTTGGGAAAGACGGAAGCATCTACAACACGTAAACCTTCCGTGTTCCGGACACGAAAGCGGCTGTCCAGTACAGCCATCGGATCGTCGTCGCTCCCAATTTTGCAGGTGCAAGATGCGTGGTGGCCCCACGCTTCGTTCTCGATGAACTGTTTCAGTCGTTCTGGAGTTTCGTAGTCCGGACCCGGACGAATCTCTTTGATTTCTCCGAGGGTCTTGTTCATGTCTCGCACAAAGCGAACGCCATCGACTACTGCCTCCAAATCGAGACCTTGTTTGTCGCTGCCTTCGGAGAAGTAATGGAAATCTATGCGTGGACACTTTGTTGGATCTTTCGACCGCAAAGTCACTCGGCCTGCGGTGTTGTTGGTGTAGGCCTTCAAAACCGCCCACGTGAATCGGTTCCGGGTTCGTTCGAACAATGCGGAGTAGCCCGGCTTATAGCCGGTGAAAAAGCCTGGAAGGCCGAAGATATATAAGTCTGGTTCGGGCCTGTGGTCACTGGAGCGTTTCAGGATTCCGAGCAGCGCACCATTGGTTGCGTAGATTCCTTTTCCCTTTTCCCACGAGACGAAGTACGGATCACTTGGCCCACCTTCCTTTGGTGGACCAAACGTGGCACCCTCCAGGAGCACGAACGGCTTGGGAAACTCCGATACGACACCTACTTCATACCGGTCCTGAAGATTTTCGCCGACCCCCGGCAAATCAACAACAATGTCGATGTTTAGATCGCGAAGCTCTTGTTGCGGCCCCACGCCCGACAACTTTAAGAGTTGAGGAGTATTGAACGCCCCCGCGGCAATGATGATCTCGCGGCGAGCGAATAACTGACGCTTGGTAGACGTTGGTTGTTTGGCATTTGGCTTTCGCGCTTCCGGGTCGGCTTCATACAAATGTTCTCCTTCCAGAAATTCCACACCTACCGCGCGCCGGCCTTCGAATAGGATTCTTGTTGCCAGAGAGTGAAGTTGAATAGTGAGGTTGTTGGGATGTGTCTTCTTTGTCTTTAGTAAATAGTCTCTTGGGCCATTACGCTTTCCGTTGGCCACAGCGAGCGGTGTGAAGGCTAAACCCTCCCGCATGTCGATGCCGTTGCGCGAATCATTCGGGTCTAACCACGTCAACAGACTCACAACTGGCCGGCCGAGACCGGTTTTCAGAGAAAGTTTCAACGCATGCTTAAGTACGCGAATGAGTACCTTATCTTTCAAAACTTGCAACGGATCGGCCTCGCTGGTTGTAAGCCAACCGTCGAAGCCGTGACCATGCCGCCAATCACGCCAGTCGTCTCGTCCGTGAATCAGTGCGACCACTGACCAGATCATTCCTTTCAAAGTGTATTTTGCACTGCCCGGACGAGGCATATAGCGGCAGTTTTCAAGTCGCGTGAAGTATCGATTCATGTTATCCGCACTCCACGTCGAGTCGCCGGTTATTTCAGCGATGTAATCCCAATCGCAGTTTTGTGGCGTGACTGTGATCATCGCATTGTGTGCAGTGCAACCTCCAAGAGTGCCGGCCCGCGGATACCAGACGCCATTCACTGGCATCTGACTAATCGGATCTTCGGCAACGAACTTTGAATCCTGCGACTGTTTCTTATCGTCCTTGTAGTGCCGAACAAAATAGTCCCACTGGCACTCGCTGTATTCAGTAGAGAGGCCGTGGAAGATCGGTACCTCATACATAAGCCGACCTAAATCGGTGTTTGCACAAGGGTCACCACCCGCTTCCATTAACAAAACTTTGAAGCCGGCCTTCGCCAGATTTGCCGCCAACGGACCGCCGCCCGCTCCCGATCCGACCACGATGTAATCAAAATCTGCATTACTCATTTTCGCCTCGTGAAATAGAGAGCCTTCCCTTCAAGGTGACGTCCACAGTTTGAGATTTGTCTCTGCGTGACAGAACACGCAGCGCAGCCTGGGCCACACCAAACAGATTGATGAAATCGATAGGTCTACCGAATCGTAGCAGCATGAAGTCAGTACCTTGCGGTAGCGGGTGGGTTATCCGTTCACAATAAGGTCGTGCATTTGCGAGTGCACCCACCCGCTACCGCAAGGTGGTACTGACTTGCTCTAACAATAGAGACGCAGAGCACGCAAGGAGGCGCAGAGCTGAACATATGACACATCCCTTGCCCGTCAGAATGTCTTCAGGAACTCGATCAGATCTCTTTTCTGTTGGTCAGTAAGCGCAGTCTCCTCTGGCAAATAGCTGGTACCGAAGTAGTGCCCACGGTTAACCATGTAGTCAGGACACTTGCTCAAACTCACCAGGCGTTCGGCAAGTGGAGTGAATACCTCCTGTGCTCGCTTATTGAACGCTTCCATTTCTCGTTGGTCCGAGGGCGGTGGGCCCAACTGTCTGAGTTTGTCTTTGATCTCAAGAACCAGTTTGAGCAACGCCCTGTCGTGCTTGATGCGGTCCCACCAGCCCATTTCGTCAGGTCGCACCATTAGGTTTGCAAGTAGACCAACCGGCGTTCCCCGGGGAATTGGACCAAGCTCGACGCCGTTCACGCCAAATATGCGGGGGAGCAACCACTCGCCCCAACTTTTGAGATTGTCGGGAACGTAACCGGACGGAATGCGGATGTACGAGAGCTGCGTCGTGCGATCGATCAAGAACTGGTCGGTAAGCACGGAATCGTGCTCGCGCTTTTCGGGCCAAAGCATTTTCTCGATGGAATCCTGGAATGAATCCATGCGCGCCGGGACGGACGGACTAGGATTGAATTTTCCGACTGTGTTGTTGAGGAGAAAGGGCGCAGTTGACCAGATGCTGATTAGCGATGCTGGTCGCGTGTAACCACGACCGCCGCCGGGCATGGCGTATTGTTTTGCCGCACCCGTTATCGGATCGTAGACAGTGATTGAGCCTACCGATGGGAGGTCCTTGTACGTGTCTGATGAAAAGTTGTCCCAGATGTTGTCGCGGATTGCGTTGGTAGCCAAGGGGCTGCAAGCGTTTGTCTGCAGGAGCGTGACGGGAACACGAAACTCAGCAGAGAGGAAATTGTTGTCGAGAAAATCCGGCGCGCTCACGATGGCGCGCATCTTTGTTTTGAACTCCTCCGTCTTCGTCCAGCCCCAATACTCATTCCAGCAGTTCATATAGTTCGGCCCCGCGCAGCCGTTTAAGTCGAACATCTTTTTTGGCTGATCAGGCACTGGCAGTTTGCTGGAATGACAACGCGCACAAGTGTCGGCGAACACCGTTTTTCCGCGCTCGAGAGCCGCTGTATCTTTACTTAGATAAGCTTCGCCACCAGGCGCGTCCGCCAACTTATGCGGCGTGGCCGACTTCAAGAAGAATAGTGCCATGTTGGCAGTTTGCGCTTCGGTGGCTTCCCAGTAGGAAGAGTTATTGCGAGCCACGGCGATCTCGATCGGTGTTATCTCTTTCCCACCGACGAGCGGATTAAAGTGAAGCAGCCACTCTTCACTAAACAAACCAATATTGAGATAGACCCGGTTCAGCGCACCAAGAGCCCCGACTGAATCAGCTGCGTCCTTGAGGACTCGTGGTGAAAATACGGTCGCAGGGGCAGCGTAAAACTGTGCCAGCGGAGAGTTGGCCGGAACGTAATCGTTCAATTGCTTGTTATTTAGACTCCCGCCCGCAAGCGTTTCCTTCCCGAAATGCTTCGCCTGCTCGAGTCGTGGCCCAAGGTTGTAGATCGCGTTCATGGTTCGCGGATTGTTTATGTTGTCGGTGGAGACAAGTGAAGTATCCAATGTGCCCGGTCGTGAGGTATGGAACATCTGATGCACGTAGGTTGAGGGGTCGCTGTTCCAGTCAAAAATACGATCGATCCAGAAATATTGCGCTCCAACATTGGAAGAGAGGTTTTCCCATTTCGGATGCTCAGGATCGTCTGGAGGCTTGATTGGATTAGGACCAACGTGGCAAAAGCCACACGACATGCCAACGCGATAAGGACGAACAAGTTCCTTTCGATCGTAATAGGAAGGGTCGGTGTAGAACCTTTCCGGGTCCCAGTTTCTGGCAGCGTTTTCATCAAAATCAGGATTCGGAAACAAACGCAAGCCAACGATTCCGGTTGCATATCCGTATGAGGAACCCACCGGCATCTTTTTCGGCAGATACTTACCTTCAGGCAAATCCTTGCCGCGCGATCCCACCTGGACGCCTGGGTATTTTGTTTCATTCTCGAATGGATCTGGCGGGCAGTTTGCGGACCGTTTGTCGAGCCACAAGCCAAACCTTTCCGGGTCCGGTCCGGTAGCCTTTTCAAAACACGGCTCGTTGACGAGGCCGAGGTAGTACCAGCGGTTGTCGCGGCTGAACTTCAAGACTCCATCTCGCGATGACAGTGTCTTGAGCAAATCCAACGCGCCAAAGCTCGCGACGGTCAGATTGTCCCAAAGGCGATCGTTCCCTCCTGTCCAAACATTCCATGTGTTGCGTCCTTTTACCTCCTCCGGAGTCAATGTAATCACTCCGTTCTTGTTCTGGTCCATGTCGTGGAAATAGTCTTCATCGGCAGCAACGAAGGAGCTCGCCGGACGATTGGCCCTTTTGGCCTCATCCAGGACGGTTCCCGGCTGCGGACCGCTGGGCCACCAAATCAGCAATATCAACGCTACAAGGAAAATGAGGACGACCAGGATGAAGTACTTGAATTTGGATTTACTCGCCATAGGGTTTCGCTCCTTGCGCTCTTGAAAATCACTTTACAAGTCTGACTGAACTCAACGATGAACATGAAAGCTGCGATGATGCGGATTGATTTCGTCGGCCCTCAGGAAATAGTGATCTGCCTTTCGCTTTTCCCCCACTGACTCGTAGATCTTCCCGGCTTGGAAGAACAAATGCGCATCCGTCACTCCGGACAGAAGCGCTTGTTTGATTTTTGCGACGGCCTCCTCAACCTCGCCGGCGCGATATAACGCCCACGCCAGGGCGGCTTGCGTAGAGAAGTTTTCTCGCAACTCGAGATCTTTCACTGCCCACTTAATGGCCTCTTCGCCGTCTTCAACAACGTCCGCAAAGAAATCAGCCAGGTGATGATAGTAATGAACATGGCCCAACTCAGCGGACTCCAGATAACCGGCAAGCGCTCTTTCTTGCGATGATTGAGCAAGTTCGGCATTTCCCATGCAAAGATAGAGTTCGCACAACGCCTGTTGAAATTCCGGCCGTGGTACGCGGTCAACAACGCTTTCGTACAGCGCTGCGGCTTTTTCAAAATCGCCTCGCGCTCCTAACAACTCCGCTTTGTGCTCATCGATGAGCCAGTAGCCACTGTAGGCGCGCTCGGCCTTTTCGTAGTGCGCTACTGTTTGCTCGTAACGGCCGCGCCTGAGATTCAATACGCCTCTCTGCAACTCGATCCAGGCATAGTTTCGCATTTGCTTCGCCGTGAGCTCGTCCTCAGCAGCTTTGTACAACTCATCTGCGGCTTGCGAATCGCCGAGCTTCCACTTCAGATAAGCCAGACGTGCAAGGTTGTCCCAGGTAACCTCGTCGTTAAGAAGTGATTCATATCCATGCCTTGCCGCGTCGTATCTGCCCTCCTGAAAATCGAGGTCCGCTTGCAATGTTCTACCTTGCGAACTCTCTTTTAGCCCGCGACCGGTTTCCAGGTCCCTTCTCACATCGGCGAGTCTATGAAATTTGAAATCCAAATTAGCTTTTAGAAAATAGAGATCTCCAGCAGGACCGAGGTGTTGAATGATGTCATTCAACACCAACTCGACCTGGGCCAGCCCAGTCAAAATGCCGGTGAGCGACGCGTGCTGATAAAGGAGATACACAAACTTCGTAGCATTCTCCGCGTTCATCGGTTGAGCAAGCGCGATTGGAGAAAGACATGCTATTTCCTCCTCAACTCGCGAGAGTTCAATATCGAAGTCCGTTCGTTTAGTCATCCTCGTCTCAGTCCCAGCACGGCGCCAGGGAAAAAACGTGGCGTCATGAGTTCGCCTACATTGGTTCATCGAGCCCTACCAGGGTGGTGCCAAATAGGGAAAGTCGGCTAGAAACTCTTTGTCGTTCTTAAGTGGATTTGGCGGTGTTTTTGGCTCGATTTTAGCTTGATCCCACAGCGATTGATCGGCAAGCAGTTCGATGTGGTATTTCCTTCCACCAAACTCAGCATCCATATCCAAAAACATCGAGAGGAAACGCGTGGCAACCTGATCTTCGAGACGTCGCCCGTAAGGCCATGTTCCGGTTGTGTCCATGTCTATGGCACAAACGTTGGGAACGAAGATCTCCAGAGGACGCCTTAAAGGAATGTCGAGACCTTTTGGATTCCAACTGTTGTCGGGCATATTTAGATGCTGAAAAAGAGTCTTTTTAACTTTGGGAAAGGCTTCTGTCACAAGGGAGTAGGTTCGGTGGACCGACACCGGTGAGTTTTCATGGTCGAATGACGTTTTTAGACCGAGCGCACTAATTGATGGACCAAAGCCCCATCCAAGATGCGCAAGACGTTTGATGAAGTGCGGTGCGAGCCAGAAGTTATTGGCGCCGAGCTGACGATTGTCTTCGCGTTCGCTCAAGGCAGCATCGGCGAAAGGCTGGCCATCGGTGTCTACGAGTTTGTATCTCTTGAGCTCTTCGTCCAGTTTAAAGGCGTCGAGAAGCACTAACGGATGTTCCAGCCAGAACGGGTGATCAGGAATGGTTTCGACTTTATTTGCGGCCTTCAGCACCCAACTTTCACCCCAGGCGTTGACGATTCTGTTCTCGGCGGGCGCTCCAGTGATGAACGCTAGTGGTATTTCCAGAACAATAGCGTTGATGTTCTTACCTGCCTGGCAATCAACGCCTGTATAAACAAACTTGTAGTTGCCGTTTTCATCTTTTCGAAACCGATTGCCATTCCAGGTAAGAGGGCGCTCCGGCAGGTTTCGCTTCTTACCGTTGTAGCCCCAGCCTGGATCGTTTGGATCAAAATTGAAAAGGTCGTTACCTTCGAGTTCCAAAAGCGTCTTTGGAATACTCAACTCACGTGCATCAATCATCGTGTGCGGCACATGATAAAACTGGGGGGCGTAGTTGATGGAACGAAAGAATCCAGTCAGATCGTTGAAAAACGCATCGTCGCGACCGCCAATGAAAGCTTTAATACTGAAGCCTTCCGGCGAGTCGATGGTGCGGGTCTGATCGACATCGACCACGGTTGAAAAACTTCCACCTGGAAAATTGAGGAACTTAACGATCGCTCGATTCGACTGATCTATTGTAACCCTCACCTCAGATGCGCTCAGCGGTCCAAGGTATTTATCTTTTAGAGAATCGAAGTAACGCAGTAACGCTTTTAAGCTGTGGTCACCCTTCATGGGTGGCACCACGCGTGGCTCTGCTGAAATCAGTATGCGGTAGAGAAGATCGCTGTCGAGCACACCCGCTTCTGGAACCGAGGCAAACGTCAGCGCAATGACGACTTTCTCTCCTCCGTCAGTGTCCTTACTGGGAAAGCCAAAGAGGTCGTAAAGGTCTGCTGCGCTAACATCGATGTCGGAGAAAATTGAGTTAACCGCGTTGGGGTCATTGTGATCGGCCACGAGCTGCTCTCCTTTGTGATCCGATGTTGCGAGGTGGCGATGAAGGTCGAAACTTAAATAGCAAGGTAACGACTTGCGACAAAACACAGTGCGAGTCTGTCTGAGAACACTTCTGACCAGGTTGGCTGATAGCGAGTATGCTGCGAGGGTTTGCAGAGGCTCATGAGAATTCAGCCTTTTTGAGAACTAGCGGACGATATTCTGATCACTGAAAAAAGTCAACGAATTCGAGAGTTCAGCTGCTAGGTTGGTCTCTATGCGGTCGCAAATTGTCAGGTCAGGAAGGTTGGCTTGCTCTAACTTTGAATGATCTCCAGGGCAAATTTGTCGGGTCAGGAAGGGTGGCTTGCCCCGGCTGTCGCGCATCAACGATCTCGGTTTCTCACTTAACTCCCACCTGAGAATCTCGAGAGGAACCTCTAGCGCAACAGCGGGGGCAAGCCACCCTTCCCGACCTGACAAATAGAAACTACAAGTCGAAGCACCGGAGAAAAATCAAGATTAAGTGACTGAAGCGCCACAGGAACTGCGGATCACGAGTTCGGGGCCCACAATGATCTTTCCGTGTTTTCGAGTTGACTTCCCATCGATCAACTCCAAAAGCAGTTCGGCTGCTGCCTGGCCCATTGCCGCGGTCGACCATGAAACTGTAGTAAGAGGGACACGCAACATGTCTCCATAGTGAATGCGTCCAGCGCCCACGAAGGCAATGTCATCTGGCACCCTTAATCCGGCGTCGTTCACAGCGGCCATCGCTCCGATCGCAGCCGGATCGTTTGCGGCAAAAATGGCGGAAGGTAGATCCCCTTCCGCTATCCACGCCGTCATCGCTTGATAACCATCGGATTCTGTAAAACCACAATCGCGCACCAACGCTTTGTCGAAACGCAAGCCGGCTTTAGCGATCGCCTGCGTATACCCTTGAAGGCGCTTTACTGAGGTGGATACATCTGTACCACACAAGTGGCCGATTCGTTGATGACCCATCCTGATTAGATGCTCCGTTGCCAGTACGCCCACTTGTACATCGTCAGTAGTGACACCCGAACAACGCAGGCCATCAAACAAGCGATCAATTAGAACAATCTTCGCTCCCTCGGTTAGAAGTCTGCGATAGAACTTCACGTCAGTAGAGGAAAACGCCGACGCGACAATCAGACCATCCGTTCTCGAAAGCAGAGCTTCAATTTCGTCCATCTCTTTGCGCGGTTCTTCATCAGTGCTGCAGATAAGATTTTGGTAACCGGCGGGTCTTGCAAACGACTCGACGCCCCGACAGATCTCGGCGAAGTAGGAGTGCATTAGGTCAGGAACGACTATTCCGATGAGATACGAATGGTTGGTCGTGAGCGCTCGCGCAAACTGGTTAGGGCGATAGTTCATTTTCCGCGCAGCGGCAAGAATGCGGGCGCGCGTATCGCGGCTGATCTCCGGATGATTGTTGATTGCGCGAGACACCGTCATCTTCGAGACGTTGAGTGCGCGCGCGATGTCCTCCAGAGTGGTAGGCATTTGATCTACTTGCCATGTTTAAGACTTGCATTGATGGCCGCCTCGGCCAATGGATTCATTACTTCGTAGCCTTTTGGATTCGGATGTAATCCGTCGTTACTCAACTCATCCTTTAAGAAACCCTTTTCGTCCACCATCGCCGAAAAATAATCGAGATAAATAAGCTGGTGCTTCGCTGCATACTCTTTCATCCACTTGTTGAGCGCGATGATCTGTTCTGGAGGCCTGCGAACAGTTTGAACGATGGGCTTTCCATCCCTCACTTCGTAATCGCTGACAGGAAGCAACGATGAAAACACAACCTGAATGCGGTTGGCTCGAGCAAGTTCAGCCATCGAAACAAGATTGTCCTCGATTGCCTGTAATGTAGTGGGTCCAGTGTTGCCGGCAAGATCATTGGTGCCTGCGAGTATGACGACAACTTTCGGTTTAAGATCAATCACGTCAGCTCGAAAGCGAATGAGCATCTGAGGTGTGGTCTGCCCACTGATGCCGCGATTCACGTATGGCCTGCCAGGGAAGAACCCGCCGTTGCTGGGCGCGTCCCACGAATCCGTGATCGAGTCGCCCATAAACAGCACGCGCGGCTCATTCTTTGCCGGCGGCACGACCCCATTGTTCTCGTCGTGGTACCGCGCGAGGGCTGGCCAATCTTTTAGCTTTGTCTCCGCGCGATCAGCCCGCGTCTTCATTTCGTTGCAGTCCGTCAC
>JBKOYD010000157.1:0-27636 GCA_046725195.1 Acidobacteriota bacterium
CGTTGTTCGCCGATCACTCCTGGACATTCACAGTTGTGGCCGCGGGAACCACGCCATACCCGCCAAGTGTTCACTTGACCATGGGGAATCCATCAAACGCGATAGCTGATCTCTTCACACCCAATAATTATCTGATGGAGAAGCCTTCCTTTACTCTCTCCTATAATAGAGATAAGGGAACTCCTAACTGGGTAAGCTGGCATTTGGAGACTGCATGGATTGGTACCCTGCCTCGTACCGATACTTTCCGCGCAGATCCAGCCGTACCGCCAGACTGGTACCGCGTGCAATCCACAGACTACTTTGCTTCCGGTTTTGACCGCGGGCATATGACGCCTAACGCAGACCGTGACAACACGGCCTCCAGGCCACTCAATCAGGAAACATTTCTGATGTCGAACATGGTGCCTCAGGCTCCGGACAACAATCAGGGCCCGTGGGCCGAATTCGAGAACTATCTGCGTACGCTTTTAGCCACGAATGAACTTTATATTGTGGCCGGCCCAGCCGGAACAGGTGGCACTGGCAGCAATGGTTTCGCAACTACCATAACCGATGGCCACGTCGCTGTGCCTTCCTCCACGTGGAAAGTAGTGCTCGTCATTCCCAAGGAGAACGGCGACGACGTATCTCGCGTCACAGCAGCTTCAAGAACCATCGCGGTTAACATGCCCAATACACAGGGCATCAGAGGCAATCTATGGGAGAGCTACATCACTACAGTCGACGCGGTCGAAGCTTTGACGGGCTACGACTTCTTCTCCAACGTTCCCGATGCAATTGAAAACTCGATCGAGGCAGGCACCAACGGAGACAACCCACCTGGAACCGAGAACCAGTCTGCCACTACCGCGGAAGATAGTCCGGCAACGATTACGCTGAATGCAGTTAGTCCGAATTCGAATGCTAGTTTCACATTTAACATCGCGATTCAACCAACTCACGGAACGTTGTCGGGAACTGGTCCGACATTCACTTATACGCCGGCTGCAGAGTTCCATGGCGCCGACAGTTTTACGTTCAACGTTAACGATGGCAGTCATGATTCAAACACCTCGACCGTGAGTATCAACGTCACGGAGGTCAACGACGCCCCCACGGCCACCGACGACGCAGCGAGTACAGCTGAAGACACGTCACTTGATATTTCCGCCGCTGATTTGACTGGCAACGATAGTGCGGGCCCTGCAAACGAAAGTCTGCAGACCCTCACCGTTTCGAGCGTGTTGGCTACCGCCAATACGCATGGCTCCGTCAATCTAAATGGCGGAACAGTCACCTACTCGCCGAATCAGAACTTCAATGGAACCGCGAGCTTCACATATCAGGTCTGCGATAGTGGCACAACCAATGGTTCGCCCGATTCACTGTGTGCAACTGGTACCGTCAACGTCACTGTCAATCCCGTGAACGATGCACCGGTGCTTTCGGACGTTCCAGCTACAGCTTCGGTCGTCTATTCGACGAACCTCACATTCACAGCTCACGCAACGGACGTTGATGTTCCCGTTCAGCCGTTGACCTTTTCCTTGATCGGAGCGCCTGCCGGAGCTTCGATAGATCCGAACTCAGGTGTCTTTTCCTGGACGCCAACAGCGGCCCAGGCAGGAGCTAACTATTCATTCAGTGTTGCTGTAACGGATGGTCAGGCGTCAGTATCGAGCAACATCACAGTGACCGTCAAACTTCAGCCGTTGACTTCACTTGGACCAGCGCAGGTCAGGCTGGGCTTGAAGAACAGTGATGACGTCGGTACTAAGTTTGACCTCCTGGCTGAGGTCCTCAAGAACGGCACAGTGATCGGTTCGGGACAACTAAATGATGTGCCAGGGGGAAGCAGTGGTTTCAACAACGCTTTTCTACGAACGATCAATCTAGTGCAAGGTGGACCAACAGGTTTCCGTACCGGCGATGTATTGAGTATTAGAATTTCCGTTCGCATTGCGGCGACGAGCGGTCATTCCAGTGGCACGGCTCGGCTCTGGTACAACGACGCGGCATCCGATAGCCGCTTCTCGGCGACCATAGGTGGAACACCAACCACTTATTTCCTGCGCTCTGGCCTGGTTCTTGCGACCACGGCACCTGGACCAAGAGCTTCGGTGGACGTTTCAGTAAACCGGAATGTGGGTGGGAATCCCTTCAAACCCTTCGGCACGTGGAGCCTTACTTACTGAAGCGCTGGTCCAACCCTACACACATGAAAGGGCGCTGCTAAAACAGCGCCCTTCTGACCCTCCACAAGCCCCATTTTTCCGTGCTAAATGACTGATTCGACTCTGCCTATGTGACCGAATCTTGTCAGCTTGACTAGAATTGCGCTTTTCGCGATTTAAAGGCTTTTTTACTTATTGACCCGTCCTGAACATAACTGGTAAAAGCTGAATTAGCCCTTACCGGCTACGCTTTTTGTCCCAACCGGTATCCCCTCTCCACAACGTAACGGAAAGTGCCATCGACCTGTTTGGAGGATACCCATGCTTGCGCGTAAGACCCGACAACCTCTTCGCCGAAGTCATCCGCAAAAGAAACCCAGACCAGCTCTCATGCGAACCTGGCGCGTACTTACAATCGCGACTGTCGTTGCACTGGTCTCGGTCTATGTCGCCTTTGCGGCGATCCCTTTGTCGCCGTCGACTCCGTACACGCAGAACTTTGACAGCATGGGCGTACCTGCCTCAAATCCTTCAGCCTCTACCCTCCCTGTAGATTTCCGTGTTGACACACTGGCAGGGATCAGATCGCTTGGTCCCTTTGTTGGAGCGGGCTCGCAGACCACTCAGGTTGGCGGAGCCAACCTTCCTTCGAACGCGACCAATGGCAGCTACAACTTCGGCTCGGGAACTACATCTTTGGGTGGTCCGGATCGAGCGGTCGGATTCCTTTCGTCATCTTCGGGAACTGGAAGTGGAAACCTCTACGCCGAATTAGAGAACAACACCGGAGTCGCACTGTCAGGACTCGAGATAGCATACGATGTTGAGAAGTATAGAAACGGAACCGGTGTCGGTGGCTTTCGTATACAGATGTTCTTTTCTACTGATGGCCTAAGGTGGGCCAATGCTGGGAGCAATTTCTTAACGAGCTTCCCAGCCGATGCGGATAACAGTGGTTTCGCCACGGCTCCAGGTAACACCAGGTCCGTTGCAAAAAATCTTAATACGCCAATCCCTAATGGCACCAAAATATATCTAGCCTGGAACTATTCCACCGCAGGAAGTACGACGTCAAACGCACAGGCGTTGGCCATCGACAATATTTCAATTCGTGGCATTACGACCCTGCCGACCAATCCGACAGGCAACGGAACTGCGACTCCTGGTTCGGTAGCACCGAGCGGTTCAACGTTGCTTACCGTTGCCGTAACTCCAGGAGTTAATCCGACGAGCACAGCACATACCGTCAGCGCAAACCTGTCTGCAATCGGTGGCAGTGCGACGCAGCAATTTTTCGACGACGGAACGAACGGCGACGTCACTCCTAACGACAATACTTATTCATTCAACGCAACGGTTGCGAATGGCACAAGTGCCGGCCTTAAGAATCTGCCGTTCACAATAACTGAGACTGCCCCTCTTGCTCGCACTGGAAACGGATCGATCTCGCTGACTGTACTTGCCTCGACGAATCCTTCGGGTGTAGGTACGGCAAATCCGAATTCAGTGTTGCCCGGTGAAGCGTCGACATTGTCAGTGATAGTTACTCCCGGAGCTAACCCTTCAAGCACCGGACTGGCCGTTACAGCTGATCTCTCTTCGATAAATGGTTCTTCGAGCCAACAGTTCTTTGACGACGGTGTGAATGGCGGTGACGTTACGCCAGGTGACAATGTCTTCACCTATGTCGCGAATGTTGCTTCTTCAGTCACGCCTGGTCCAAAGAGTCTGCCTTTCAGTATTACGGACAATCAACTTCGTTCTGGCAGTGGATCAATTAGTTTGACCATCCAGCAACCACCACCGCCTGTTGACCATATCGTCATCAGCCAACTTTACGGTGGAGGTGGTAACTCAGGTGCGACTTTCACACATGACTATGTCGAGCTGTTCAACCCGACTGGCATTTCTTTCAATCTCGCTGGTTGGTCCTTGCAATATGCGTCCTCAACCGGAACCAACTGGTCAAACAAACAGCCGTTGGGTGGGACAATCGCTCCAGGTGAGTATTTCTTTGTACGTCTGGCTTCGGGCGGCGCGAATGGTTCGCCTTTGCCGGTGACGCCCAACATTTCAGGTGACATCAACATGAGCGCGACAGTGGGCAAGATCGCGCTAGTCAGTAACAACATTACGCTCTCAGGTGGCTGTCCGAATGGTAGCGATCCAGACATCGTGGATTTTGTGGGCTACGGTACATCTGCCAATTGCTTTGAAGGAGCCACGCAAGCGCCGGCACCAGGCAACACCACGGCGACATTCCGCAAACTAAATGGCGCGCAGGACACAAACCAAAACGGCGATGACTTCCAAACCGGAACGCCTAATCCCAGGCGGACTGCCCCGATCGTTGAGTTAGGACCATGGATCGCGGGGACGGAACCTGTCGCAGACGGAACAAATGCGCCCTACGACTCCACTATCACCGTCGACTTCAGTGAACCGGTCGACGTCAATGGAGACTGGTTCGACTTAACTTGCAATAACTCGGGTCAGCACAACAGCGCGACCGTTGCTTCCTACAACGGCTCGAAGGGATTTCACATCACGCCAAACACTGGTTTCCAGTTTGGCGAGCAATGCACCGTAACTATTTTTCATGCAAACGTTCATGATCAGGATCTCGATGACAGTAATCCAAACACTGATACTCTGTTTGCGGATCACTCCTGGATATTCACAGTTGTAGCTGCGGGTGCCGGAGCTCCGTATCCGCCGAGTGTCCACCTGACAATGGGTAACCCATCGAATGCGATGGTGGACCTCTTGCAACCTAATAACTATTTGATGGAGAAACCCTCTTTTGCCCTCTCGTACAACAGGGATAAGGGCACACCCAACTGGGTGAGCTGGCATTTGGATTCGTTGTGGACCGGTAGCCTGCCTCGCATCGATACTTTCCGCGCAGATCCAGCCGTGCCACAGGATTGGTACCGCGTACAGTCGACTGATTACTTTGCGTCGGGCTTTGACCGAGGTCACATGACCCCGAACGCCGATCGCGACAACGTTGCTTCGTTACCGCTCAATCAAGAAACATTCCTGATGTCGAACATGGTGCCTCAAGCTCCTGGAAACAATCAGGGACCGTGGGCCGATCTCGAGACGTATCTGCGTACGCTCTTGACGACGAATGAAGTCTACGTAGTTTCAGGTCCGGCTGGCTCAGGAGGCTCGGGCGACAATGGTCCAGCTACGACAATCGCCAATGGGCACGTCACCGTACCAGCACAGACCTGGAAGGTTGCACTGGTGTTGCCAAATGGTGAGAACGATATTTCAAGAGTAAATGCAGCGACCAGAACGATCGCTGTCATCATGCCCAATCAGAATACAATTAACAGCGATTGGCACACCTATCTCACCAGTGTCGACGCAGTCGAAGCGCTAACCGGCTACGACTTTTTCGCCAACGTGCCCGATGCCGTTGAATATTCTATCGAGGCCGGTACTGATGGGAATAACCCTCCAGGAACGGAAAACCAGTTTGCCAATATCGCGGAAGATGTACCCGGAACGATCACGCTTAACGCAGTGAGTCCCCTTTCCAGTCCGACGTTTACCTACACCATTGTCAACGGACCAACAAATGGAGTCCTCTCAGGAACTGGGCCGGACCTCACCTATACTCCAAATCAGGATTTCCATGGACCGGACAGCTTTACCTTTAAGGTAAACGACGGAAGTCACGACTCAAACATTTCAACGGTCAATATCACCGTTACTGAAGTAAACGACACCCCGGTTGCGACGAGTGATGGTGCGAGCACGGACGAGGATACTCCTTTGAGCCTGTCCGCCGCTGATCTCGCGAGCAACGACAGCGCCGGACCAGCAGACGAAAGTCTTCAAGTACTCACTGTCACAGGTGTTTCGACAACCGTGAACACTCACGGTTCCGTCGTGCTTAATAGGGGCACAGTGACTTACTCGCCTGACCAGAACTTTAATGGGTCGGCTAGCTTCGAATACCAGGTCTGCGATAATGGCGCGACCAGCGGCGCACCTGACTCAAAATGCACAACCGGAACCGTCAACGTTAAGGTCAATTCAGTCAACGACAACCCGGTTGCTGTCGATGATTCAGCAACTACTGACGAGGACAACTCAGTCAGCGTCGATGTGGTTGCGAACGACACGGACCTCGACGGCGATACTCGCGTGCTGTTCAGTGTCGGCACCGCCGGTCATGGCTCAGTGTCGATGGTCAACGGCCAGGCGCTTTATTCACCGGCCGCAAACTTCCACGGTAGCGACAGCTTTACTTACGTTGTCGCCGACGGCCATGGCGGGCAGGCTACTGGAACCGTAAACATTACTGTCAACTCAGTCAACGACAACCCGGTTGCTGTTGATGATTCGGCCACTACTGACGAGGACAACTCAGTCAGCGTCGATGTGGTTGCAAACGACACCGACCTCGATGGTGACACTCGTGTCCTGTTCAGTGTCGGCACCGCAGCCCACGGCTCCGCCTCCATCGTTAACGGCCAGGCGCTTTATTCACCGGCGGCAAACTTTAACGGCAGCGACAGTTTCACCTACATTGTCTCTGACGGCCACGGCGGGCAAGCCACGGGAACCGTTAATGTGACCGTCAATTCAGTCAATGACAACCCAGTTGCTGTTGACGATTCGGCTACGACTGATGAAGACAACTCAGTTAGTGTCGACGTCGTTGCCAACGACACCGACCTCGATGGTGACACTCGTGTCCTGTTCAGTGTCGTCACCGCCGGTCATGGCTCAGTGTCGATGGTCAACGGTCAGGCGCTCTATTCACCGGCCGCAAACTTCCACGGTAGCGACAGCTTTACTTACGTTGTCGCCGACGGCCATGGCGGGCAGGCTACTGGCACCGTCAACGTTACGGTCAATTCAGTCAACGATAACCCGGTTGCTGTTGATGATTCAGCAACTACTGATGAGGACGACTCCGTCAGCGTCGATGTCGTTGCCAACGATACCGACCTCGATGGCGACACTCCCGTGCTCTTCAGCGTTGGCACGGCAGCTCACGGTTCTGTCTCGATAGTGAACGGCCAGGCGCTCTACTCGCCGGCCGCAAACTTCCACGGTAGCGACAGCTTTACTTACGTTGTCGCCGACGGCTATGGCGGGCAGGCTACTGGCACCGTCAACGTTGCGGTCAATTCAGTCAACGACAACCCGGTTGCTGTTGATGATTCAGCAACTACTGATGAGGACAACTCCGTCAGTGTCGATGTCGTTGCGAACGACACCGACCTCGATGGCGACACTCGCGTGCTCTTCAGCGTTGGCACGGCCGGTCATGGCTCAGTGTCGATGGTCAATGGCCAGGCGCTTTATTCACCGGCCTCAAACTTCAACGGCAGCGACACCTTCACTTATGTTGTCTCCGATGCTCATGGCGGGCAGGCTACCGGCAATGTGAACATCACAGTCAATCCTGTTAATGACGCGCCGTCAGCCAACAGTCAGTCGGTGACAACAAACGCCAACACGCCTGTTTCTATTACCTTGACCGGCAGCGATCATGAGACTCCGTCAGGGAATCTTGTGTTTGAGATCACCGAGAGTCCGGCCCACGGAAGTCTGTCCGGCGCCGGTGCAAATTTGAGCTACACTCCCACTAACAACTTCAGCGGTCCGGATAGCTTCAAGTTTACAGTTCGCGATTCCGGAGATGGTGTTGCGCCACCGTTGACCAGCACTCAGGCAACGGTCGCTATCACCGTAAAAGATACAATTCCACCAACCATCACGGCACCAGCAGACGTGACAGTCAACACCGGCGCAGGTGCTACCTCATGCGGAAAAATGATTAACGATGCCGTCCTGGGGACTGCCACTGCAAGTGACAATGCAGGAGCTGTAAGCATCTCGCGAACAGGCGTGCCGTCTGGGAACATTTTCCCAGTCGGAACGACGACTATCACCTATACAGCCACAGACGGTGCCGGCAATACAGCAACCGCTACGCAATCAGTGACGGTCGTCGACAATACATCGCCAACTATCACCGCTCCTGCACCAACCTCGGCGAATGCAGACGCTAATGGCCAGGCCACGATTCCGAATGTCATACCTCAGGTCGTAGTCTCCGACAATTGCGGCTCGGTAACACTACAACAGAGTCCAGCGGCCGGTACCTCGGTGGGCATTGGTACGCACACCATTACTATTACGGCAACGGACGCTGCCGGCAACACAAGCACGGCGACTACTACCTTTACTGTCAACGGTGGTGGCGATCTCAGCTTTTCGCTGAACGTATCCCCGACAACCGTCGACGCGGGCAAAAACGCAAAACTGGAGATCGCCTATAGCAACTCTAGTGCTAACCGGATCTCGGTTAGGTTTACAGTCCGATACTCGAGTCCCTGCGGGAACGCAATAATCGATGATATCGGTTCGCTTTCCATTAATGCTGGGACCGACAAAAGCGCGTATTTGCCATTCCACGTACCGAAGGATGCGTGCACAGGATTGTATACGCTTACTTTGGAGGCATATGTCGAGGGAGTGTTGGTCGGAACAACTACAGCACAGATGACCGTAACTCCAGAAACCTTTGGAGGTCGTGGAAGAGGCTGAGACAACTTATGACAAAAAAGGGCGCCGGATGTTTTCCCGGCGCCCTTCTTTTTAGGAACCGACTCCGAACTACTCAGTAGAGACAAGCTCCTGATTGTGCAGGGCTGCGTGCATAGTGTGCCAGGGCAACGTCGCGCATTTTACACGTACCGGAAACTCACGAACGCCGGCAAAAATCTTGAGATTGCCCAAGCCGTTTTCCTGTTGCTCCTCGTCTAATTCACCCGTGACCATTGAGTGAAATTGCATGAACAGTTCCTCCGCTTCCTGTTTGCTTTTGCCCTTCACGGCCTGGGTCATCATGCTCGCGGCAGCTTTCGAAATCGCACATCCCGAACCTTCAAACGATATATCCTTGACATCGTCGTCTTCGAGTTTCAGATAGACGGTGAGGTGATCACCACACAGCGGGTTATAACCTTCAGCCGTGTGGTTCGCCGCCTCCAGCTTGCGGAAGTTTCGTGGCTTCTTGTTGTGGTCGAGAATAACTTGTTGATAGAGTTCGCTTAGTTCAGACATCACTCATTGCCAATTTCCGATTGCCAATTGCCAATTAACGCTTCACAAATATTCGTTAGCATTGCCGTCAGCCAAAACTCGGCAATCGGCAATTGGAACCACTCAATCAACTGAAGATCTCGATGACTCTCTCAATCGTCCGCGCCAGCACATCGATCTCCTCCTTGGTATTATAAAACGCAAACGATGCGCGCGCCGTTGCAGGTACATTGAATCTCTGCATCACGGGCTGTGCGCAATGATGGCCGGCACGGACGGCAATGCCTTCCTGGTCCAGAATAGTGCCAATGTCGTGGGGATGAATATTGTCGATTACGAAAGAAAGTACACTCGCTTTTTTCTTTGCCGTTCCAATGATTCGCACACCTTCGATTGCCGACACTCGCTCCGTCGCGTAACGCAACAACTCAGCCTCATGCTCCGCTGCGCGTTCCCTGCCAATACTGTCTAGATAATCAATTGCTGCACCCAATCCAATTTGTGAAGCGATCGCCGGAGTTCCGGCTTCGAGCTTGTTAGGCAGGTCCGCATATGTCGTCTTCGCGAAGGTGACCGTCTTAATCATGTCCCCGCCGCCCTGAAATGGATTCATCTTTTCGAGTAACTCTGCCTTACCGTAAATAATGCCACTGCCTGTGGGCGCGTACATCTTATGCCCGGAAAAAACGTAGAAGTCGCAATCAAGATCCTGCACATCCACCGGCATGTGCGGAGCGCTTTGAGCACCATCAATCAGTACAGGCACCCCGTACTTGTGCGCCTGCTCAATCATCTCTTTCACGGGGTTTATAGTTCCGAGCGCATTTGAAACATGAGTGACGGCAACGAACTTTGTTCGTTCATTCAAAAGGCCGTCGTATTCATCCAGCAGCAATTCACCTGCGTCATTCATCGGGATCACACGCAGCACCGCACCCTTTTCGTCGCAGAGCATTTGCCACGGAACGATGTTGGCGTGGTGCTCCATGGCGGAGATGATGATCTCATCGCCAGCACCAATAAATTTGCGACCATAGCCATGCATCACCAGATTAATGCCTTCGGTGGCTCCACGTACGAAAATGCATTCCCGGGATTCGCGCGCGTTTATGAATCGTTTTACTTTCTCACGAGCCCCCTCGTAAGCTGTGGTGGCGCGTTGACTTAAATAGTGAACGCCCCGATGAATATTTGAGTGTTCCTGTTCCAGGTAGATACTGCCACGGTCAATCACAACTTGAGGAACCTGCGACGAAGCGCTGTTGTCGAGGTACACAAGCGGCTTACCATTAACTGTCTGGTGAAGCACTGGAAAATCAGCGCGGATTCGCTCGACGTTCCACGTATCTACTGCATTTGAAGTTGCAACCGAGTCGACTGTCGACGCCATTTTTCACTCACTGTTCAAAACGAAATGGGTTTAGCTGTATCCAGTTGCGAGTAAAGCTCGTGAAGCACCGCTTCATCTAACTGCTTTCGAATTGAAGCAACGCTTATCTTCCCGATCACTTCCTCAGCGAACCCGTAAGTCAAGAGATTTCTACCAAGGTCAGGATTAATACCTCTCGTCTGGAGGTAGAAGAGCTCTTCCTGATCGATTTGTCCCACCGCTGCGCCGTGCGCGCACTTCACGTCGTCAGCGTAAATCTCCAGCTGCGGCTTGGTGTCAACACGCGCCGCACTCGACAACAGCAAGTTCTTGTTTGTCTGTATCGCGTCGGTCTTTTGCGCGCCCTCGCGAACAAATATCTTGCCGTTGAAAACTGCTCGAGCGTTTCCGTCGAGAATTCCCTTGTACAACTGATGACTGTTGCAATAAGGCTGTTTGTGGTCAATTACCGAATGGGTGTCAGTATGCTGATTAGCACCAACTACGTACAAACCATCGACCCAGCATTCCGCGCCCTCGTGGTCCATTACGACTGAGATGTCGTGTCGGGAAAGTTGGGCACCGAAGTTTATGGACGTTGTATCGTAACTGCTTCCCCGGCCGAGCTCCGCTGAAGTATTTGCAACGTGAAAAGCCTGCTTGCTTTCGCGTTGCAAGCGATAGTGCCTCAAGTGCGCGCCTTCTTTTAGTGCGATTTCCGCAACAGCGTTTGTGAAGTATCGCGCCTCGCCCGCCGACACAAAGCTCTCAATCAATATTGCCGAACTGTTCTCCTCCGCCACAACGAGCACGCGTGGAAAACTAGCACTGTTAGGGTCAACAGAATCAGACAGGTAAGTTATCTGCAGCGGAGTCTCGAGCTTTACGTTCTTCGGGATCAAAATAAAAACACCCGACTGTAGGAAAGCAGTGTTCAGAGCCGTCAGTCCCTTGTCGTGATAGTTTGCATTTCGAGCAAGGTATTCGCGGGTTACCTTGTTGTATCTCGCATCCGCAATCGCGCTAAACAGATCGATCGCAACGATATCCTCAAGCCCGGTTTTGACCGAAATATCCTCGCGTAGAAAACCGTTGACTATGACAAGGTGCGCACTTTCTGTCTCCGGATAACAGTAACGGGTGACGTCACTGACTGAAATTGTTCCGCGAGCCGTAGCAGGCTGAAAATTCTCCCTCGCCAAAGCGGCCAGGTTCGTGTATTTCCACTCCTCTTCTCTGACAGATGGGAAACCCAGACTCTCAAAACGATCCATAGCGCTTTCGCGCACTAGTTCGACCCAGGCTACTGTTGGGTTTTTATCTCGCAGTGCACGAAATGCAGCTTGATAACTATCTTCTGACTTAACGAATTCCGTAACCATGTTTCAATTCGCCGGCAAAGCCGCTCCGCTCCCGTTCTGATCAGCGGCCTTAATCCAGTCGTAACCTTTCTCCTCAAGCTCTAATGCCAGCTCTTTGCCGCCCTCACGGGCGATACGGCCATGGGCCAGCACATGCACATAGTCAGGCACGATGTAGTTTAGTAATCGTTGATAATGGGTCACGACGATAATCGCATTGTCTGGACTGAGCAGTTGATTAACGCCACCCGCAACAACTCGCAAGGCATCGATATCCAGACCGGAATCGGTTTCGTCGAGGATCGCGAGTTTGGGCTGAAGTACGGCCATTTGAAGTATTTCATTGCGTTTCTTTTCGCCGCCGGAGAAGCCTTCATTTACAGAACGCGTCATGAAGCTTGCGTCCATTTCAACAACCTTCGCTCGCTCCTTCAACAGGTCTTTGAACTCCAGTGGGTCAAGCTCTTCCTCGCCGTTATGCTTTCGCTTCTCGTTGTAAGCTAACCTCAGAAACTGCGCATTCGAAACGCCGGGTACTTCAATCGGATACTGGAAAGCCATGAAGACGCCTTCGCGCGCGCGTTCGTCCGGAGACATCTCCAAAAGATTCCGTCCCTCGTAAAGCACTTCGCCAGCAGTAACTTCATACTGCGGATGCCCTGCCAGCACTTTGGCCAACGTAGACTTGCCTGAGCCGTTGGGGCCCATAATGGCGTGAATCTCACCCTTCCTGACTGTAAGGTTGATGCCCTTGAGGATCTCGTTGCCGTCAATGGCGGCATATAGATTTCGAATCTCTAACATTTAAAAAATTGTCTCCATCAATACGGTTCACAGCTATCGGGTGTCAGCTGCCGGCAAACTCAAAGCTCTCCAGCACCTGACACCCGACACCTGAAAACCTTCTCTAGCCAACACTACCTTCGAGTTTTAGACCCAGCAGACGCTGAGCTTCAACTGCAAACTCCATAGGCAGCTGCAGGAAAACATCCTTGCAGAAGCCATTTATAATCAGCGACACCGCGTCTTCCTGGGAAATGCCGCGTTGCTGCAAATAGAAAAGCTGTTCCTCGCTGATCTTGGAAGTTGATGCTTCATGCTCCACGCTGGAACTGTTATTCATCACCTCGATATATGGAAAGGTATTCGCTCCGCAGCTTGATCCGATCAGCATGGAGTCGCACTGCGTGTAGTTGCGTGCGCCTTCGGCTTTCGGCATGACCTTTACTAATCCACGATAGCTATTGTTCGAGTTGCCTGCCGCAATTCCCTTCGAAATGATTGTTGAACGGGTATTCTTACCGAGATGTATCATCTTCGTGCCGGTGTCTGCTTGCTGCACGTGGTTGGTCAGCGCCACGGAGTAAAACTCGCCGATAGAATTGTCTCCGACCAGAATGCACGAGGGATACTTCCAGGTAATCGCCGACCCCGTCTCAACTTGTGTCCATGAAATCTTGGAGTTTTTGCCGGCACACTTACCACGCTTAGTGACAAAGTTATAGATACCGCCACGTCCGCTTTCATCGCCGGCATACCAGTTCTGCACCGTTGAGTATTTGATCTGTGCGTCGTCCAATGCCACCAGTTCGACTACGGCAGCGTGTAGCTGATTCTTGTCAAACTTCGGCGCTGTACAACCCTCTAGATACGAAACGTAGGAGCCTTCTTCGGCGACGATCAGCGTTCTCTCAAACTGCCCCGATTCTGCGTTGTTGATGCGGAAATAGGTTGAGAGCTCCATCGGGCATCGAACGCCTTTAGGAATGAAGCAGAAGCTACCATCCGAAAAGACTGCGCTATTGAGAGCTGCGAAAAAGTTGTCATTCGTTGGAACAACCGATCCCAGGTATTTCTTCACGAGATCCGGATGCTCCCTGATGGCTTCGGTAAACGAACAGAAGATCACTCCATGCTTCTTTAACTTTTCCTTGTAGGTTGTCGCGACTGATACCGAATCGAAAACGGCATCAACAGCTACACCGGCAAGTTGCTTCTGCTCCGTCAACGGAATTCCGAGTTTTTCAAACGTCTTTAATAGCTCCGGATCTACTTCATCGAGACTTGCCTTCGTTGGTTTTTGCTTTGGCGCACTGTAATAGATGATGTCTTGATAATCGATCTCGGGATACGTGATGTTTGGCCAATGCTTCGGTTCCGTCATCGTCAGCCAGTGGCGGTAGGCCTTCAGACGAAATTCAAGCATCCAGTCGGGTTCATTCTTCTTTTCGACGATCAAACGGATAGTCTCTTCCGTCAAACCGCGAGGAATCATGTCGGACTCGATCTCGGTTACGAATCCGTATTTGTATTCTTGCGTTCCTAAAAGTTCTGCTGTGCTCATCAGTTTCGTACGTGCTCTCAACCTAAATTGCTATGTTCCTAAACCCGATTATCTCTTTGTTTGATCCCCTGTATCTGGTGAAGTGCGGCGTCAACGTTCGCTTCCGTTCCCAACAACTGCGATAACGTAATTTCCGCCAATGCATTGTCGACAATCTGGTGAAGTTCAACGATGACAGGTCTAATGCCGCAGTCGCCCGTGTGTACGCAAGCATCGAGCACGCCAGCGTAACTCTTGCAGTGGGATTCAGCGGGCTCTCCCTCCAAGACTCGTATGACCTGATTTAGATGTATGTCGGACGCCGGCCTTGCGAGCGTGTAACCGCCCTTAGTGCCCCGGGTCGACTGAACGAGTCCAGCCTTGCTTAGAATCCACATCAGCTTGCCTGCATTCGCGGAAGAAATGCCCTCGAGCCGCGCTAACTGGGAAAGGGTCAGTGATTCACCCATCACCTCTACTCGGGCTAGCTGTAACAGGCACCGCAGGCCATACTCTTCCTGTGCTGAAATCTTCATCTCGAGTCGCTCCAGTTTGCTTGCTGGAGTTCACTAAATTATTAACCGGTGGCATCTTAAGCTAAACCTTACTTTTAAGTCAAGATTAGACCGTACGAACTCACCCGATGACGAGGGCTGGACAATATAAGGCCTGGACAATTGACCCTATTCGCGAGTTCTGTAGCTGATTGCTATAACTTGAAGTCGAAATCCAAATAGCCAGCCACTCTAACAGGTTTCCCCCCAACTAGTGTGGGTGGAAAACTCCAGCGACGGGCGGCGTCTTCGGCGGCTTTGCGGAGCGGCAGGGGACCTTCGGAGTTAGTTACCCAGACTTTTCCCTTCTCATCAACGATGGCAAATACTCTAACTGTTCCGGACACACTACTGGATTTTGCATTAGCAGGATACGTCGGCGTTACGCGCTTCGTTTCTCGACCTCTGAGCGAACCAGTGCTAATGAGTTTAGGTTCTGGTACATCATCAGATAAGTTGTTTGCACCACTCGGCGTGGCAGAGGTTGTTGACGAATTGGGACCTGTGTCTGTTTTAGGCGAGTTTGCAGGTTCTGCGTCCTTTTTAGCAGTCCCAGTCGCGTCGTTTTGCCCCGAATTGGGCGTTGCAAACGGATTGGGAATCCTGGCCGTCACGCTTTCAAGAGCAGGCGGTCGGCCGAGCGACGCCACTTGAATTCGCGACGAGGCCATCCTCTCTCTCGCAGCCAAGTACTCTGCCTGCCACTTAGCCCGATCTTCACTGTCTCGTGCCAATGACAGACGGATCCCCATCACGTCTTCCTGGAGTGCCAAAGAGTCATAGGCGCGGCCCGCCTCTTTCGATATCTCCTTCGCCTGAGCGATGACGCGTTCCAGCAAGGCACGCACACGATCGAGATCCGTATTGGCTTCGACAGGCAAGTCAGCGTCGCTCGGGTTAAGACCAAAACTGCGATAGCGCGCCAGGTGCGAACGGATGCCGTTTATTGTCTGACCTGCAGCGGCGAAGTATGTGCGAATAGACTCATCCCTTTGCGCGCCTCGAGTCTGGAAGGTTTCTTCCAGGAGCGACTGAGAGCGACCATAATTTCCTTCTTCGAGGTAGATTCCCAACAGCATCAACGTTGTGACGTTTCGGAGAGCCACATCATTAACGGACGCGCGGATGTTCTCGAGTTCGGCAGTGGCGGCCTGAAGCTGATGTGCCGCTGCAAGCGCCCGAGCACGCTCGATGCGTCGAAGAGCCGGATTTACTGTAAACGAGTCCTCGGATGTGACGGTCGATTGCCCGACCGCGACGACGGCGGTGATTAGGATTAAAACTGTCGGGAGGATTGCATGGATATAGGGGCGATACGAAAAAGACTTCAAATTCTCTTGTCTCCTGAAATACAAAAGCGAGCCTAATGCTCGCTTACGGTTGGTATCACTTTGCCGATCCTATTATGGACGGTTATAGCGGTTGAGGCAAGCGCGATATTCCGAGAGCAGGGCGTGCCCCTTCGATATTTCGTTGATCCTCTTAAGCTTAGGCGTATGCATCAACGTTTCGGATAGTCGATTCGGCGCGGCCAGACGCATTAACTCTCAACCGGAAATGCTCAGTAATTCTCGCCCTTCACGAATTCAGAAATCCAATGGCAATAAAGTAGAGTCCAAGATCATAAAGTCCAAGAGTATCTAGACTATTTGCGGGACTATCCGAAATATCATTACTAAGTCCAATAGATAAATCTGACATCAGCCACAAGGAACTTCCTAAAAAGATTGGAACGTGCGAAGAGGAGGCAATGACATTCGAAACAATAAGAACGCCGAAATAAGATATCTCCAGAATTCGTCGAGAGCCTTTGATTTTTGGAAGTACCCAGCGAAGAATGAAAAGCGCTATCACAATGTTAGTCAAAGACAATGGCATTAGGACGTGTCCATCAAGGGGTTTTCCAAGATAGGCTATTGAAAGGCAAATCAGAGCGGCAGCAAAAACAATCGCTCCCACTTGAAACCCCCAGGGAGCTCTTTTTTTAGGGATATCCAACAGAACATCTCCGCATCCGCACAATAAAAAGCCTAATGTGAGAAGCAGTGGTTCCTGCGAATGCCATGAGAGCGCGGCAAGGAATAGTGCCGGTGCAGCCTTAATAAGTGCTCGAACAAGGTCCGGTATGCCCTTCGCTAGTGAGCCCTTAGTGGATTGAGTGCCAACAGCGATGACTACTAATGTAAAGAACAATAAGCTCCATACAATAGAGTCTTTAATCAAGAACTTGAAAGTCAATTACTGCCTCGCCGAGGTTCCAAGACTCTTGATGATCTTCTCGCGAAACGCTCGCGCCTCCTTTTTTATTGCAGTCTCGTTGAGAGTCAACAAGCGGCGATTCCGCATAACTACGCGGCCGTTTATGACTACTGTCTGAACGTCAGACGCTTTGGTGGCATACACGAGATCCGAGTAGATGTTGTAGAGCGGAATCTGATTGAGCGAGTCGCGTTCGATGATAAGCAGATCGGCTCGCTTGCCGGTTTCCAATGATCCAATTTCCTTTTCCAGGTGCAATGCCTGCGCGCCTCGAATCGTTGCCAGTTCGAATGCCTGTTGTGCGGAAATGACTTTTGGATCGCCACTAAAAACTTTGTGAAGTTTAGCTACCGTGTCCATCTCTTCCCACATATTCAAATCGTTATTCGACGCCGCTCCGTCTGTTCCCAGCCCAACGAAAAGACCCTCCTCCATCATCTTGGGAACTGGAGCTACGCCGGAAGCGAGTTTCATGTTTGACTGGGGATTGTGCACAACGCCGACGCCGTGTCTCTTTAGGACAGCTGTATCAGTACCCTGCGGCCATACGACGTGTGCGGCAATTACACGCTCATTTAAAAAACCGATTCGTTCGAGATACGCCACAGGACTCGCGCCTTTAGCTTTGACACTGTCCTCCACTTCGCGCTTTGTTTCAGAAACGTGAGTCACGATTGCCGCCCCGGTTCGGTCGGAAAACGCACGTGCAGCTTTTAGATGCTCTTCTGAGACGGTATATGGGGCGTGTGGAGCGATCGCCGGCACAATTAGTTCGTGTCCTTTCCAACGGCTGACATAACGCTCGACGTAAGCCATACCCTCTGCGTTGGTCTTATTGTCCGCTACCGGAAAGTCGATGATTGTTTCCCCGAGGACGCCACGAACTCCTGCCTTTGCCGTTTCGTCAGCGACCGCATCCTCGAAGTAATACATGTCGCAATAGGTTGTCGTCCCGCCGCGAATCATCTCGGCCAATCCGAGGCGCGTACCTGCACGGACAAACTCCTCAGTGACGTTTTTTGCCTCCGCGGGAAAAATGTATTTCGTTAGCCATTCTTGCAGGTCAAGATCATCGGCCAGGCCGCGAAACAGCACCATGGGAACGTGTGTGTGGCCATTGATTAGACCAGGCGTTATGAGTTTCCCGGTCGCATTCACCTTCTGCCGCGATCTATAGGTGCGCTCAATCTCCGTTCGCGAACCAATCGCCACGATGCGCCCGCCGGTAACAGCAATCCCACCGTCGTCAATCAGTCGACGCGTTTGATCCATTGAGACAATCGTGCCACCAACAATCAACAGATCGACTTGCTCAGCTCGTTGCCGTCGATTCTGTGCGGCAACGTCTGAAACTGGGTTAACAAGCATGGCGATTAGAGTAATGAGAATCAGGACAACTCGAAGTTTATCGGACATTACTTCTTGCCGCCTTTGAGGAACCGCGCATCGAATGCGCGCGGTAACAGGTCTCCGATATGGAATGTTTCACTCTGTCCGTTGAGATTGGCGAACACAATCGTAGCGCCTCTGGCAAACTCCCAAATTATTTGCCGGCATGTACCGCAAGGTGGCGTCAACGTTTCGGTGTCAGCTACGACAGCCAATTCCGTGAAATGGCGCTCACCTTCAGACAATGCTTTCCAAATCGCTACCCGTTCTGCGCAAACCGTTAGACCATAACTGGCGCTTTCGATATTGCAGCCCGTATAAACCTTTCCACTATCGGTTCTGACCGCAGCGCCGACGAGAAAATTTGAAAAGGGTGCAACGGATTGCTTACGTGCCCGCAAAGCCTCTTCAATTAATGGCTGAAAATCTTCCTCGCTCAATGTTGACCTCCAACTGCAGATAAAGCAGTGGCCAACCTCTCGCGAATTTTTCCGCTCAGCAAATCAATGCTCACCAGATTATGACCACCCTCAGGAATAATTACATCTGCATGACGTTTTGAGGGCTCGACGAACTGCATATGCATCGGCCTCACCGTAGCCTCGTACTGTTCAATCACTGACTCGACGGTGCGCGCACGCTCGGCGATGTCGCGTCGCAAACGGCGAATGAAACGAATATCGTCAGGAGTATCGACAAAAACTTTGATATCCATCTGCTCCAGCAAACGTGGTTCAGCGAAAATCAGAATACCTTCAACTATGACTATCGGTTTGGGTGGGAGTGTCCTTGTCTCAATCAGCCGCGTATGTGTTTTGAAGTCGTAGAGGGGTAACTCAATAGGCTCGCCCGCTTTGAGCCGGCATAGATGACTCACGAGCAGATCGTTGTCGAGCGCGTCAGGATGATCGAAATTTGCGAGTTGACGATAGTCACGCGGAAGATCCTTGAGGTTTCGGTAGTAAGAATCTTGCTGGATGAAAACTACTTCGCTAGCGCTCACCGATTCGAGGATACGATTTGCAACGGTCGTCTTACCGGAGCCCGTACCACCACAAATACCGATTATCATTCCCACAATTGATCCTTCAGAGTTCTACACCCTACTGCTAACTCGGACCACAACTCTGCGAAGCAAGTCCGCAAGCGTAGCACGCACGCGATCACCAGTCGCCATCACCTCATCATGATTGATGGGCTCGTCACCAATACCGGCAGCCATATTCGTAATACATGAAATTCCGAGCACGCCCATGTCCATGTGGCGCGCGACTATCGCTTCCGGCACAGTACTCATTCCAACGGCGTCAGCTCCCAGGTTCCTAAGCAAGTGGATCTCGGCAGGAGTTTCATAATTTGGGCCAGAGAGCGCTGCATAGATTCCGCGTCTTACTTCAACCCCCATGTTCTTAGCTTCTTCAACAACCAGTTCTTGCAATTCAGGCGAGTAAACCACCGACATGTCCGGGAAGCGTGGACCAAACCGCTCGTCGTTTGCGCCGCGGAGCGGATTGTCTCCCATGAGGTTCACGTGATCGCTGAGAACCATCAGTGCGCCTTGAGTTAACTCGACGTTGATCCCTCCTGCGGCGTTGGTCAATATCAGTGTCTTGATTCCCAGAAGCTTGAAAGTGCGAATTGGAAATGTGACATCTTCAAGCGAATAGCCTTCGTAATAATGCACTCGACCCTGCATCGCCAGTACGTTGACGTGATCCACTTTGCCTACAACCAGTCGACCTGCGTGGCCCTGAGCCGTTGAACGCACAAAGCCTGGGATGTCTTCATACGGAATCGCAACGGACTCTTCGAAGTCGTCGGCGAATCCGCCTAGACCACTACCGAGCACGATCGCGACCCGCGGTTCGATACTTAAGCGCGCACGGATTGTCCGAGCGGCATGTTCCGCGCGTTCATACAGACTTGTACTTGCCACTCGCTCAACCATTGCTTTCCTCTTGTCTACTTCTCTTTCTGATACGGTATTCCTAGCGCACGTGGAGGTCGTGACGATCCAATAAAGCCCGCGAGCACCACAATGGTCAAGACATAAGGGACCATTTGGATAAACTGCACGGGAATGTCTTCACCAGAGGCTAACTTTACCGCGCCTTGCATCTGAATCGAAACCGCCTCGGTAAACCCAAACAAGAGACAGGCCAACATAGTTTGAACTGGACGCCATTTTCCAAATATCAATGCAGCCAAGGCAATAAAGCCGCGACCTGCCGTCATGTTACGTGTGAACAATGACGATTGTCCGATCGAAAGATATGCTCCGCCAGTTCCAGCCAGGACACCAGCAAGCAGAACCCCGGAGTATCTGATGCGACTGACGCTGACACCGGCTGCGTCCGCAGCCTCTGGCTTCTCTCCGACTGACCGCAACTGAAGTCCAAAAGGAGTGTTGTAAAGGACATACCAGATCGCAAACACTAGAACAATAAGCGCGGACGCGATAATGACCGGCGACTGTGGTAGCAAGTGGTCCTTAGGCAGTTGAGGAGTGGACCCCGACGAAAGGAAGAATGCACCACTAAGGAATCCCGGAATACCGAGCATCAGAATGTTGATTGCAGCACCACTGACAACCTGATCAGCCTTATATCGAATACAGATCACTGCATATATCGCGGCTATAAAAAACCCGGCGAAGATCGCCGCCAACAAACCTATCCACGGGCTGGCGTTCCCCATTCCAAACTTAACATCAGCGGCATAAGTAACAGCGGCCGCAGTGAAGGCGCCGGCGAGCATCTTTCCCTCGAGTGCAATATTGATAACGCCCGACCTCTCGGAAAACAGGCCGCCGAGTGCTGCCAGTATGAGTGGAGTGGCAAGCCTGATCGTGGAAGCAATAAGCGAAAGCGTAAAAATGTCTGTCAAGTTTTAGACCCTCAAACGCTCCAACAGTCCAAATCTGCCCAACAGCCATTTGAAGAATCCTTCAGCGGCAACGAACAGAATGATCATGCCCTGAAGAACCTGCACGATGTCTTTGGTTACGTGTTCAGAAAACCCATCGACGTATATTCCACCGTGTTGCAGAACCGCGAATAGTAATGCTGCCAGGATTACGCCCACCGGGTGATTTCTACCCAGCAAAGCGACGGCAATACCTGTAAAGCCATAGTTGTCTGAAAAGCCATCATAGTAACGGTAACGATAGCCCAATACCTCGTTGATACCGACCATACCGGCGAGTGCACCTGAAACCGCCATCGCCAAAACGATCTGTTTCCGAATCGAAATGCCACCGTACTCAGCAGCGGAAGGACTACTTCCGGTCGCTCGTATTTCGTAGCCCCATTTCGTACGCCACAAGAACAGGTAGACCAGCAAACAGCAAAGCAGCGCGAGCAGGAAAGCAACATTTAAAGGAATACGTTCAGGAAAGCCCGGAATGAATTTACCAAGACGAGCGATGTGCGCGCCCTCGCCGATCAATGAGGTTTGCATAATCGGGTCGCCCGGAACCTTGTAGTGATACTGCGTAAAGTAGCTGACAAGGGCCACAGCGATGAAGTTCAACATAATCGTGTTGATAACCTCATGTGAACCAAACCGTGCTTTCAACACGCCGGGAATCGCGGCCCACAGCGCACCGACAAGGATTGCTGCAGCAAAACAAAATGGCACGAGGAGCAAGGGCGACAACTTAGCAAACGTTATTCCCACCCATGCAGTCGCAAAGGCGGCAATGTAGAGTTGCCCTTCGGCTCCGATGTTGAATAAGCCACAACGAAATCCTACGAGTACGGCCAGTCCCGTGAAAATCAGTGGAGTTGCATGAAATAGCGTATAGCCAATGCCGTCGGGCCAGGAGAGTGCACTACCCAGTAAAAGGCGATAAGCATCAATCGGATTGTCGCCAACGAGTAAGATCAGAATGCCGCCGACGGCGAAAGCGGCAACTACCGCAATCAGCGGGAAAAGGAGTTGTCGGAGGTGGTTTGGCATGTTTTGGATCTGAGATCTGGGCTTTGGTCTTTAGTCTTTGGTCTTTGAGCTTATGGTGTTTCCCCACACAAGGCCCAAGGCCAAAAACCAAAGACCAAACTGTTAATGCCCGCGCGTCATTAACAACCCAATTTCTTCCACTGTCGCTACTTTTGGATCCACCTCTCCGACGATTCGTCCCTGGTGGATGATCAGTAATCGATCAGAGAGACTAGTCACTTCCTCCAGCTCGGCTGAAATCAGCAGCACGGCACAGCCGCTGTCGCGCAACTCAACGAGCTTACGATGAATAAACTCAATGGCGCCTATATCAACGCCACGAGTCGGTTGTGAGACGAGTAGGAGTTTCGGGTCCACACGAAACTCACGGCCAATGATCAGTTTTTGCTGATTACCGCCAGACAGCGCCCGTGCAGGAAGAACATTATTTCGCGGACGAACATCAAAGGCGTTGATGATTTCGGTTGTCCTGCGCTGGATAGCGTTCTCGTCCAGAAAGATGCCATCGCCTATTGCAGCAATTGGTGGCCGATAGTGCACTCCGAGAATCGCATTCTCTGCAAGACTAAAATCCAGAAGCAATCCTCGGCGATGACGATCTTCAGGAATGTGCGCAATTCGCAATTCACGACGTGAACGCGCCCCTAAGCTCGTAATGTTCTTACCTTCGAAATTAATCTCACCGGAAATGCGGGCCGTGTCTACGAGTCCAGCGAGTGCCTCGATTAGTTCTGTCTGTCCATTCCCTTCTACTCCGGCTATACCGACAATCTCGCCACTGCGGACCTCAAACGAAACTTCATTAACCGGCTTCGATCCGTCGTTGGCCGTGACAGACAAACTCCTGAGTGACAGTTGCGGAGGTCCAATTCTTGGTTCGGTCTTCTCTACTCGCAATAACACTTCACGTCCAACCATCATTCGGGCCAATTCCGCCGCATTCGTATTCATGGTAGCCACTTGTCCAACAACTTTGCCGTCGCGCATTACGGTAACTTCGTCCGAGACCGCGAGGACTTCAGAAAGTTTATGAGTAATAATGATTACGGTCTTGCCCTGCTCGCGCATGCGGCGAAGGATGGTGAAAAACTCTTCCACTTCGAGCGGAGTGAGTACTGCAGTCGGCTCATCAAGAATTAGAAGACGCGCATGTCGATAGAGAGCCTTCAACAATTCCGCGCGTTGTTGCTGACCAACTGAAAGGTGTTCGACAGGTTCATTAGGATTTACAGCGAGTTTGAACTCTTCGGAAAGCTGCCTGATCTGCGAAGCTGCCTTTTTCAGGTCAAGCGCCAGAGACGTTCCGGGTTCCGCGCCAAGGACAATGTTTTCGGCCACCGTCATCGTTTCAACCAGCATGAAGTGCTGATGGACCATTCCCACACCAAGTGCAATTGCATCGTGTGGAGACGTGATGTTGCGTACCTGACCGTCAATCAGAATCTCGCCACTGTCTGGAGTATAGAAGCCATACGCAATGCGCATTGCCGTCGACTTCCCCGCCCCGTTTTCACCCACAATGGCATGAATCGTTCCGGGCTTAACGACAATGTTCACCTGGTCATTCGCCAGCACATCGCCGAAGCGTTTGCTTATGTTGCGGAGTTGGAGCATTTGGGTCGGTCAGTTGTCAGTTGTCCGTAGTCAGTTGTCTGGATGACTAGCTGTATCGTGATTTCTTTACCTTCGTAACCGAACCAATAGACTTTAGGTACGCATTTAGGGACGGACCCAATTCATCGATAATGGGTCTAAGCTGATCAATCTGTGGCTTGGTTAAAAGATTTCGTTTGTAGGCCCTGCGAAGCCAATGTTGGGTCTCATTGAGAGATCCTCGGGCCATTCGAACGAACCTTTTGTTGTCCAGAAAACGACCGCGACCACAACCTTCGGAGACGTTCGCGCCAATGCTGTCTGCAGAACGAACCACCTGCTTTCCGACAGTATCCCTAGCGAAGTTATTCCAACCGAGTACAACTTCCCAAATCTGATCCGCGAGTTTTTCCGACAATTGATAAACTCGGAGTCTTTCAAAATTAGTTCTTGCCATTTCGTCCTCCTTGGTGAGGTCCAGAGGGACCCATTAGAAAAGCAACTGACAACTGACCACTGACCACTGATCAAGTTAATTTGACATTGCGTCAGTAACCTTTATCTCCCCAGCAATGATCTTCTTTTTCGCAGCTTCAGCTTCTTGAAGAGCTTCAGGCGAAACGAGGTCCTTGTTGTTCTCGTCCATCGCATAGCCCACGCCATCCTTCTCCAAACCAAAGACGTGCAGGCCAGGTGAGAAGCGATGGTTCACGACGTCCTGAACAATGTCGTAGACGGCATTGTCGACGCGTTTGACCATGCTGGTGAGAACAAAGCCAGGCTTGACCATGTTCTGATTTGAATCGACCCCAATGACAAAATGCGTGGCCCGACCATTCTGTTTTCCCTGCTGTTCTACGGCGTCAAAAGCACCGAGACCGGAATTGCCCGCGGCAGTGAAGATAACATCCGCTCCCTTTCCAATTTGGGCGAGCGAAAGCTCCTTGCCTTTCCCGGGATTGTTCCAAGCACCATCGGTAACGCCGACGTAGTTTTGGATCACACGGATATTGGGATTTACCGATTTCGCCCCTTCTTCATAACCTTTGGCGAAACGATGAATCAGCCCAATGTCCATTCCTCCGAGAAAGCCGATCGTTCCGGTGTGAGAAGCCTTTGCCGCCAGTATTCCGACAAGATATGAGCCTTCATGTTCCTTAAATACAAGCGAAGCTACATTTGGAAGGTTGCTTACGCCGTCGATAATTGCGAACTGGATATTCGGGTAATCTTTCGCTACCTGCTCCATGATCGGCGCCTGCGCAAAGCCGACACCGATAATCAGATCGAAGTTTCGTTCCGCGAAAGCACGCATTGCCGGCTCGATGGCATTCGGTGTACCAGGTTCTATGTCGCGTAACACAATCGGAAGGTCTTCCGCGGCGCGCTGGACTCCTTGCCAGGCTGCGGCGTTGAAGGAGCGATCGTCTTTTCCTCCAATGTCAAACACAATTCCAACGTGGATTTTCGATCTATCCTCGGCAGCCGAAGTATGTCGGCAGCCGGAAACCAAAAGCGCAACCAAACAAGGGAAGACTGCCAAAGCAAGAAGTTTGTATTTCATCCGTTGATTATTTCCTTAACTAACTGCTGAGGTTCTGCGGTCAGTTCATCGGAAATCTGATAAGCAGCCTGGATTCGTTGGGCCGCCTGACGGCCAGACGACTTGTCGGCACAGTAAACAACGCCGATCGCCTCGCCGGCACCGATCTGATCACCTAACTTCACTTCTGAAATAAACCCGACCGCAGGATCCACTACGTCTTCGATGCGCACACGTCCGCCGCCGATTGCCGCAATCGCATGACCAATTTCTGTAGTATCGACTTTTGTAATGTAGCCAGAGCGCGGGGATTCTACCTTAACGGTTTCGCCTCCCAAAGGCAGAAACGAGGAAGGCGCGTCACACACGCGCGGGTCTCCGCCCTGGGCCGCTACGTTCTTTTGCAACCTTTCAAGCGCCTCACCCGACTGCAGCACGCGTTGCAATCGTTCGCGAGCCGACTCGAGATTGGACTCGACATTTGTCAACACAAGCATGTGCGCTGAAAGATCGAGCGATAACTCGAGTACGGGTTGGGCGCCCTCCGCGATTTCACCACGAAGGATGTTGATGCATTCCTCGACTTCGAGCGAATTGCCAACAGCGCGACCAAGTGGTTGGCTCATGTCGGTTAACAGAGCCCTTGTTTTGATACCACACGAGTTTCCTGTAGCAACTAACGCACGCGCCAACTCTCGCGCACGGACTTCCTGAGGCATGAAGGCGCCATTTCCGAACTTAACGTCGATGACCATCGCGTCAAGACCGGCGGCACCCTTCTTCGAAATGATTGAAGCAACGATCAGCGGGATCGCTTCAACGGTAGCAGTCGCGTCGCGCAACGCGTACATCTTCTTATCGGCCGGTGCGAGTTCGGCCGTTTGCCCGGCCATCGCGTAACCAACTTCATCGAGCACTCGTTTGAACTCACTCGCGCTGAGATTGACCCGGTAGCCCGGAATTGACTCCAGCTTGTCGAGTGTTCCACCGGTATGGCCCAGGCCGCGCCCCGAGATCATGGGAACACAAACGTCGCACGCGGCCACTAAAGGCGCGATGATGATTGACGTTTTATCGCCTACGCCACCAGTCGAATGTTTATCAGCTTTGGGTTTGGGTATTTCTGAAAAGTCCAGGATGCTGCCTGAGTTCAGCATCGCTTCGGTGAGCGCCTGCTGTTCCTCCTGATTCATGCCATTCAGGAAAATTGCCATTAACAGAGCGCTGATTTGATAGTCGGCAATCCGACCACTCGTCACTCCATCGATGAAGAACCCAATTTCTTCACGCGATAGTTGCTGGCCGTCTCGCTTTTTTCTGATAACGTCCTGAGGTCTCAAGCTGCGTCCTCAATTGCTCTCCATAAGCACCGCGGCCTGAGCTGTTACTGCGTGCCCCTGCCCCACCGCATCAACGCCTTCACCAGTCTTGGCCTTGACACTTACACAACTTAGATCAACTTCCAAAATATTGGCGATGTTCTCACGCATCGAGTCAACATAAGTTCTGAGTTTCGGCGTTTCAAGCATGACAGTGGAGTCAACATTTACAACGCGCAAACTACGCTCGCGAGCGAGCCACATCACGCGCGAAAGTAATTCAAGACTATTCGCTCCACTCCAGTTAGGATCTTTATCCGGGAAGTGAACTCCGAGGTCGCCTTCACACAATGCGCCGAGAATGGCATCTGCGATTGCGTGCGCGAGTGCGTCGCCATCTGAGTGACCTTCGGCACCCACGTCTGAAGCAACGTGCACACCACCCAGGACGAGCGGCCGACCTTTCACCAACCGATGCGTATCGCTACCGATTCCGATGCGAAGCATTGCCTTTGGACTTTTGTCTGCGTCTTTGGTCTTTGGACTTTGGTCTTTGGTCTTTGATCTTGTTATCGAGTCTCTTCAAAGACCAAAGACCAAAGACCTAAGTCCAAAGACCTTCCTTCAAAATGGTTTCTGCAATCAACAGATCTGCAGGTGTCGTGATCTTAATATTCCTCGAACTTCCTTCGACGACGCTTACAGGTTTTCCGAGTCGCTCGACAAGCAAACT
>JBKOYD010000146.1:0-12395 GCA_046725195.1 Acidobacteriota bacterium
ACGCCCTGCGTGTTTCCCCAACGGTAGTTGTGACCTTGATAAGTGATGTTGTCGTCAAACGGGCCACCGGTATAGCCAACATTAGGCGCAACGATCGCGATGTCGTCCACGGCGGCGGCCTGCGCCTTAATTGCTTCAGCGTCAGCAACCGTTAACGGCTTCCGCAAGCGCTCCGATCGATCTTCACTCGTGCGCGGACCTGTTGAAAGGTGAAACGCGTAAATGTTGTTGGTACCGTACTCTTCGATAATTGCGATTATGTTCTGGCGCAAACCCGTGAGTATTGATGCGATCGAAATCGCTGTCATCACACCGATGACAATTCCAAGCACTGTAAGGAAACTGCGAAACTTGTGCGAGCGAACGCTGTCGATGGCCATCTTCAGCGTCTCGGCAAGTACGGTTTTCGGAAGTTTCAATCTCATTAATGCACGACTTAAGTTGCCTGCGTTAGGGCCAGGATTGGATCGAGCCTGGCCGCTTTGAATGCCGGATAAATACCAGCAATCATGCCGATAACTGTCGAAACTGCAATCGCCAAAATGATATAACCGATGGTGATCGTCATTGTGATTTCGGCTAATGTTGTAATCAAAGTGGTGACGCCCCAGGCCATCAAAAGTCCAATCACGCCACCCAACGCACAAAGGATTCCGGATTCGATCAGGAACTGCAGCAGTATCTGTCGTCGAGTAGCACCGACTGCTTTTCTAAGACCAACTTCAAACGTTCGTTCCGTCACACTCACCAGCATGATGTTCATCACTACAATGCCGCCGACGACCAAAGTAATTAAGGTAATGGGCACAACAACCTTAGCAATGCTGCCAGTAAACTCATCGATCTGATTATTAAGCTCCTCGACGTTTACCAGTCCGAAATCGTCCTCCTCATTGCCGTTGAGTCGATGCTTGACTCTCATTGCAACTCGGGCATCTTCAATTGTGGATTGCAGAGTCTCTCGACTGCGACTCTTGCCATGGATCTGCAACCCGTTGCGTCCAAAAATCTGCAAATGAGTGGTGACGGGGATGTAGATATGCCGGTCGACTGAATCGCCAAAAAAGGAGCCACGCTTTTCTTCCACTCCCACCACACGCATCGGCCTTCCGCGAACTTTCAAGGTTTTGCCAATTGCGTCCTGGTTGGGAAAGAACTTGTCCTTGATATCGCCGCCCAAAACGACGACCAGCGCGGAACGTTGAACTTCGTCGTCTGAAATAAATCGGCCATCTTCGATGGTCTTGTCTTCAATGTCGACCATGTTTGCAGATGAACCGAACACAGCAGCGCCGGGAAACTCAATTCCGTCTTGCTTCAGATCAGTTCCGCTTCCTACTTGTGCGCCGACTTCAGTGCAGGAAGCGCAGTGGTCGCGTATCCATTCGTAGTCGTCCCAATTGAGTCGTTTGTTTCGACGATTACGCCGTTCAAACTCTTCGTCGGACATGTGACCAGAGAAGGCCATGCGAGCGATCATGAAGTGATTGCTACCCAGCACCTTCGCCACCTTTTCAATCACGTAAGTGTTGAGACCGCTGATTGAGGCACCGACTGTAACTACAGAAGCCACTCCAATGATGATTCCGATCAAGGTCAGGAAGGCTCGCAGCTTGTGTGCGAAGATCGACTGCAGCGCAATCTTCAAGGCATCAGAGTAAAAGGATAAAAATGCTCTCATAAATGGAGGTGGATTTGTGTCCGGCTGGCTATACGCCCCCCAAAGCCTTCAAGTTCACACGGAAATGGGTTAACCCGGGACTCCACCACTAAGACGCCTGGCGTCGCCGTTCTATTAACAGGTTACTGAAGCTCGGATGCAGGCTCCGACGCCGGTTTGACAGCAAACTTTTCTGTCCAGCGAATGCGGCCAGTGACCTGCATCACCACGAACAGTGTCAAAACAGAACCGATAGTGATTGCGAGTCCGGTAAAACCCTTAAGGAAGAAGGCATAAGAGAACATCACCAGGTAGATGAATTGTGCCAGGGCAGCTTCTCGGCTAGCGAACCGGATGCCGACCACAAGCCGGAGGTAGGTGACAACCAGGAAGACCGATACTGCTGCGGAGATTGCAAACGCCGCGTGAATGGAGACGTGATCGACCAGGTAAGCCAACAATAAGTGGAAGGAGAAGAACGCGGCAGCGAGGAAGAAATAGTTCATGGGGTGAAGATCGATGCCGCGCATGCTTGTGATGATTAGCATGAGGAAGAAAAAGAAGAAGAGTGACACCGGGGCAAAGAAACTTATTTTTCCTGCAAGTGGTCCGGGCTGCAATTTCTCCGGCATCACCATCGCAATTTGATAGCCCGACAACAGACTCTTGTACGACCACGTCAAGTCCCAGCCGTTACTGGTTTCGCTCTTCTCGGATGGCGAAAGCGTGTTGTCCGGAAAGTCAATATCTTTAAAATTAGTCTTCATGTGCAGCTGAAAGTCGCGCACTTGTGTGACGTCGCCGCTGCCGAAGCTATAGCGCCATTCGTTCAAGCCCTGCGAACTGTAGCCGACCGCGAGTCGAGCGGTTTTTCCGCCACCAATCTTTACTGACGCAGTGGCCGCGTTGTCATGGTTGGACAGTGCCGCGGCATTTCCATCCACTGCAAAAGTCAGATTGTCGTAGATCGCTCGCGCAGTGGGAAACTGCAGTTTGAAATCAACA
Organism: Acidobacteriota bacterium; assembly: GCA_046725195.1. Lineage (GTDB taxonomy): Bacteria > Acidobacteriota > Blastocatellia > Pyrinomonadales > Pyrinomonadaceae > PSRF01. Next base: position 2,666 of record JBKOYD010000146.1, read on the forward strand.
GTCTGTTCTTTGTCGCTGGTATTGCGAAAGAGGTAATCGCCTGCAAATGTGACCTTGTAGGTGCTGTACCACAAGAGTCCTTTTTGGCGGTGCTCCAAATTCAAATCAACATTGATGGCACTGCTCTCTAGCGGAAGCTCAGTAACAAACTCCTCCGTGATTGTTTTCATGACCTTCTTGCCATTCTCGAACGTCTCCTCTTTCTTCTGGACTTGCGTCTTAAATGAAGCAGCCGGTGGGGCTTGATTCTGCTCCGTTCCCCATGTGGACGCGACTCTGCTTGAAGACACAGAACCGGAATCATATGTACGCGAGAAAATAGTGCCACCCAGAATGCCCCAGGCAACTGAGGTGCAAATGAATATGAAGGTGATTGCAATGATTCGCTTGGTCATGTGTCTACTCCCTGTTAATCGTGTTGACCTGAATAGTTCAGAGCATTGAGAACAATTGTCCGTCCGTAGATGCAAGCGGACAACGTGGTGATCCACAGAAAGCGCATGTGCTGACCTACGTTTGTGAATCGCGTTTAGACATTAGGAATCCCGAAACGCACTTTGCAACTCCAGCTTTTCTGAAGTCACGTTCATCTCCACATCCGGGAATGAACCCCGGCCAAAGAACACGTGATGCGCCAAACGTTTAATCACTGGCAAGCGCAAAGCCGCGCATGTCGCCTCGGCTAATGCGGGTTGTCGCAAACAGGCCGCAATACGACGAGCCCACAATCGTGAAGCGAAGCGAGACCGAAACAGTTCGCCTGAGTAAGCCGTCAGCGCGTCGGGATTCCCAGAGCCGAGATAATCAACTACAACGTTGGCGGCGAACGTTGAGAGGCGCATGCAAGGGTCCAGTCCACCCGCCGTTAGCGGCGATACTGCGCCGGCCGCATCTCCAATAAGTAGGCCTTGCGTGTTCGCAATGTTTCTTAACACTCCACCGACAGGTATGCGGCCGCCTCGACGCTCGACCTGCATCGCCCGCCGTAAGTCAATGATGTCCTTTACGCTTCCTTGAAAAGTGGCGAGTGCTGAAAGGGGATCAAACTGTGATTGGTAGCCACCGACGCCAATGTGGGTTTCTTCGCCGTCGTAAGCGATCCATGCGATGTATCCCGGAGCCACGCGAGGATCGAGAAAACAAAGAAGTCTGGGTGGGCCATTCAGAGACGCACCCTCCAGGACACTTTCAACCCCGACTATCCATTCGTTATTGAGATCGAGTTTCAGATCTCGAGCGACTCGAGAGCACGCACCATCGGCACCGATCAGGTAGCGAGTGGCTACTAAACGAGTTGAGGAACCTACTCTGAGTCTCACTAGTTGTTTCTGTTGTGTCAGTGAACAGTCGATGTAACTCGTTTCCGGAAGCCAGTGAACACCAGCGCTCGTACATTGATTCAAATAGCGAAGATAGAGTTGACCCATTCGGCCGATGCGAAACTCATCGTGTTCGCTTACTAATTCCAGTGCTCGGTGCGAAGGTGAATATAACGTGACATGTTTGATTGCAGTGCCCAGGCAGTCTGCTGGAATGTCGAAGTCCACGAGGGTTCGACGTACAAAGATTCCTGTTGTGTGGATCTTCTGATCGAGTGCGCTTTTGCGGTCCACCAGGAGTACACGCAAGCCTTCCTTGCCAAGCAAACGAGCGCACTGAAGTCCCGCCAGCCCGGCGCCGATGATAACTACGTCGTACGAATCCATAAGTCTGCCTAGAGCTGCAGGGAAGTCTTCTTGTGGGCCAAGCTGTTCTCATGACCGATTATGAAGCTTGTGACCCACTCGCCTTCTCTAATTAGAAGAACCGGATCATTGATTCCGGCAGGCAAGTCGAAGACAAACACGCTGGTGTATGAATCACCAGGCCTAAGAGGTGTAGTTATGGGCGTTCCTGATGAGTGTGAGCTTTCAAGAACGCGTTGTCCTCCGGCAGAGGGTAGATAGGTATGACCATCACCGTCGATGACACTGACGATTCGGCTATTCGGATGAAGCGGAGAGTTGCCGCGTGTGGGGCTAATCGTCTTTTCATCAAAGCGAGTTTTGATTGTAACGATGTAGTAACACCCGAGGGCAGTCATATCGCCAAGCGTCGCGACTTGTTGCACATCCTGAACCGAGTAGGCCAGGTGACAATCAATTTCGCAAAAATGTTTCTCTTCGCCGCGCGCCAGGACTTGGTTGTGACTGGTAACTGAAAACACCAGCATCGCGACGATATAGGCGGCCAGCACGACGACGATTACAACGAGAGATACGCGCGTCAGTATGAATCTCTTTCTGACTAGCGAAGAAAGGAGAACAAAAGCAAGAAGCAACAGCACAAACACAGTTCCAAGAAAAGCCATTACTCCAATAGGCGCCGGAAGATTCACATTCATGTACACGAGTACGCCTCCAAGCAAACCAAAGCTCTTTACAGCGCAAAGTCGCAGGGCAAAAAAAGACGGTTAGGTATTTCGCATCTGCTTGATGAGAGTCTCCATATGACTCAAGTAGTTTTGCAGGGCGCTACGACCCGCGACCGTTAACTTGTACTCGGTTTTTGGCAAGCGGCCATCAAAATATTTGGAGCAAGAAATGTAGCCGGCCTCTTCAAGCTTGCGCGCATGGACGCTGAGATTACCGTCTGTAGTATTCATCAACGTCTTCAGGTCGCTGAAAGTCAGTGACTCGTTTGCTGCAAGAGCGCTGATTATGCCGAGACGCAAACGCTCGTGAATCAATCGATCCAAATGGGGCGCAGCACTCTTTTGTTTCGCCCGACTCTCACGCTGGGCAGGTGCGTCGCCCTCTTGTTTCTGTTTTGCTGTTGATTGTCTAGCCACCGTATTTCCTCGCGATAATGACACCAAACACAACATGTAACCCGCCGAATCCTGCCGCCATGAACCAATTAGCTAATGCTGGAGGAGCAAAAAGCGCCATTGCACCGAGTGCCATAAAACAGAGACCCATTATCGGGACGACTTGTACGGAAAACATTCCACCGGTGATAACGCCTGTGCCGTAAAGGAGCAGCCATACGCCTGGGATCGCGTTAGTGAGTCCCGCGCGAACAAGCACAATGGTGAGCAATCCGCCGGCAATCATTGGCGGCGACAAACTGAAAACCGCTTTGCGACCTGGTCCCGACATGAGCGGCATCTGCACCGCCCGTGCTTTTCGATCCATCGACCAACCGGCAATTAGGAGCGAAATAAGACCTTCAGCAACCCAGACAGCCAACCACGCCTTGAAGGTTGATTGCTGCGCAGCCACGAAACTGGCCAACAGCGCGGTCCCTCCGATGGCGACTTCTCCCCAACCCGAGATACCGGTAAAAGAGGTGGCCCGCTCCATCGTTTCGCGAATGTAGCGGAGGTTATCCATGGCCCGCTCGTGTAGCGCGGGCGGCTCTGTTTGGGTCGGAGATACCAATCGCACGGGGTCCATCACTGCGATATTAAGCCGAGGGGCGTAATGCTGTCAAGTACTTTGTGAGGCAAAGACCGGAGCATTGGTCATATATCATTTGACATTTTTCATTTGTCATTTGCTGACCAGTCAGTTGTTAGGTGTCCGTAGTCAGTTGTTTCCTGGCTCAATACCCCGACAAAGACCTCGACACCACCGGCTTTTTGCCGTGTGGAGATTCAACTTGTGCCTTTGTGCGGCGCACGAGGTTGAAATTGAAGACCACGCGGCATAAAGCCGGTGGTGTCGAGGAATGCTTGCGACCTCTGTCTGGGTGAAAGTTGAAAGACCACACGGCATAAAGCCGGTGGTGTCGAGGTCTTTTATCAGGGTATTGAACCAGGAAACAACTGACTGCAGACGACTAACCACTGACTCGTCAGCAAATGACAAATGAAAAATGGCAAATGTCATATGGCAAATGATCCGGTTTGCGGCCGTCGGATTCTTGACCTTTACTCTACGAGCAGCGCTTCAGCCACGAGTTGGGCCTGCTCTTTCTGATGAATGCTATAGGATCCAGTAGCAGGGCTTGCCGAGGCCGCACGGCCCACATAAAGCGGACGCTCACAGGCCGATAGTAGATTTTCAAGGCGTTGTTCGACGAACGTCCAGCCACCCATGTTCTTCGGCTCTTCCTGTGTCCAAATAAGGTGACGAACTTTTTCGTACCTCGCAAGCGTTTCCCGCAACCGAGCGGCTGGGAACGGATAAAACTGCTCCAGACGCAAGATCGCCACACGTCTATCATCGGATTTCTTTCGTGCTTCGATCAGATCGTAATAGACCTTACCACTGCATAGCACCACTCTCTGAACCTTTGCGGCGTCGGTTATCTCCACGTCGTCAATCAACGGCGCGAAACCTCCATTTGTTAAATCGGCGACTGTTGATGACGCAGCCGGCAACCGCAACAGACTCTTCGGAGTCATAATGATCAACGGACGTTCCATTCCGGGTTGGACCTGACGTCGTAGCAAGTGAAAATACTGTGCAGGGGTTGTGGGATAACAAACCTGCAAATTGTTTTCAGCACATAGCTGCAAATATCGCTCTAGTCTGGCGCTTGAATGTTCGGGTCCCTGGCCTTCGTAGCCGTGCGGGAGAAGCATTACCAACCGAGACGTCTGTTTCCACTTATCTTCAGAAGCAGCGATATATTGATCAATGATCGTTTGCGCACCGTTGCCGAAATCTCCGAACTGAGCTTCCCACAAGACGAGTGCACTTTGGGCCACAACGGAGTACCCGTACTCAAATCCTAAGACACCTTCTTCCGATAAAGAGCTGTCAAACACTTGAAAGCGAGCTTCTGGATTCGATTCGGAACGCAACTCTGACAGCGGGGCCCAGGCTTTTCCTGTTTGCGTGTCGTATAACACCGCGTGACGCTGACTAAAGGTGCCGCGACCGGAATCCTGCCCACTTAAACGCACGCGCGTCCCGTCCAGAACAAGTGAACCGAACGCCACCGCTTCAGCAAAAGCCCAATCAAGTGGTAATGACCCGTCGCCCATTTTGGCGCGCCTGGCAAGCTGGCCCACCATCTTTGGATTGATGTTAAATCCTTCGGGCACAACGGCGATCTTGTGAGCAATGCTCTTGATCGCCTCGGACTTGACGCTCGTATCTATGACCGCTGAACCGTCGAGTTCTTCGACCTGCGGCTGCGCTTGCCCTGGTTCTGCCGCTACCTTTCGTTTGGCGTTGGCGAGCGCATCCTCGTAACGACGGACCCGTTCTGCTATCAATTCGTTCACTTCTTCCTCTGTAACAATGCCCTCCTTGATCAATCGTTTCGCATAGATGGTCCGAACGCCCGGGTGGGCTTTGACTCGAGCGTACATCAACGGCTGTGTGTAACTGGGTTCATCTGTTTCGTTGTGCCCAAGCCTCCGAAAACCAACCAAATCGAGTACTACGTCTTTGTTGAACTCCTGCCTATAATCCAGCGCAATCTCCAGCGCACGGTACGCCGCTTCAGGGTCGTCGCCATTTATGTGGAAGATTGGCAACTGCGTCATTCGCGCCACGTCTGTTGAATAGATAGTCGAGCGACCCGCCTCCGGCGATGTAGTGAAACCGATCTGATTGTTAATGATGATGTGAATGGTGCCGCCAGTGCGATAACCCTTCAAGCCGGCGAGATTAAGCGTTTCCATCACGACGCCCTGGCCGGCAAAAGCGGCGTCGCCATGCAACAGAACTGGTAAAGCGAGGTCAATGACCTGTTCACGCGTCAGGCCTTTCGTACCCTGCGTACCGTCCTGTTTTGCCCTGACCATGCCTTCAACGACAGGATCGACAGCCTCGAGGTGACTTGGATTTGGTGAAACCGTCAAACTGATTTTGCGTCCGTCTGGCGCGTCACGTTCCCCGGTCGCGCCCTGGTGATACTTCACGTCCCCTTCATCCGCCGGAAACTCCGGATGAACCGAACCTTCGAATGCGGCGAAAATCCTTTCGCACAAGTTGCCGATGACGTTTGCGAGTACATTCAAACGCCCTCGGTGGGCCATGCCCAACGTAATGTCTTCCACACCACGAGCACCTGCACCGTCGATTAGTCGATCCAAAACAGGAATAACCGTTTCACTTCCCTCGAGCGAGAATCGCTTTTGACCCAGGTACTTCGTGTGAAGGAAGCGCTCAAATTGTTCCGCGGAGATCAGTTTCCACAGCAAGCGCTTCTTGACTTCAACCGGAATTGGTTGTGGCTCGACAAACTGATGGAGAATTTGCTGACGAATCCAGGTCTTCTCTTCCTTGCTCTGTATATGCCGGTACTCAATGCCAACCTTTCCGCAGTAAGCTCTCTGCAATATGTCGAGTATCTCGCGAAGCGTTGCGCTTTCGCGGTTAGCCAAACCGCCCGTGATGAACTCACGATCGAGGTCCCAAATCGTCAGACCATAGGTCTCAATGTCCAGTTCGGAGTGGTAAAGAATTGGCAGCGCATGCAGCGGATCGATGTCAGCGATAAGATGGCCGCGAACTCGATACGCATTGATGAGCTCGATGACGTGCGCTTCCTTAATCGTCTGCTCTCGAGTCTGGTCTCCCGACAGAAAGAACGGATTGCGATCTAGATTCCAACGAAGCGGAGGATAAGGAATGGCCAGGTCGGAAAAGATCGTGTTGTAAAACTCGTGCTTGCCAATAATGAACTCGTGTATACGTGCGAGAAACGCACCTGACTCCGCGCCCTGGATAACCCGATGATCGTAAGTACTGGTAATCGTGAGGGCTTTGCTGATGCCGAGTTGCGACAGCGCCTCAGGCGCCATCGCCTGATACTCGGCCGGATACTCAATTGCTCCGGTCGCGATAATTACTGACTGTCCCGCCATCAAACGCGGAATTGATGCAATGGTACCGATCGTTCCGGGATTAGTTAAAGAAACAGTGGTCTCCTGGAAATCGGCCACCTGAAGTTTTCCATCTCGCGCCCTTTTGATGACATCGTCATATGCTCTCAAGAACTCCGCAAAGGTTAGCCTGTTCGCTTTCTTGATATTTGGTACTAACAAAGTACGCGAGCCGTCTTTCTTAGTAATGTCCACGGCGACGCCAAGATTGACGTCCGCCCGCTTTGCTCGCGCTGGAACACCGTCAACTTCTGTATAACCATCGTTAAGTTGAGGAAACTCTTCCAGTGCGCGTAACACGGCCCACGCAATCAGGTGCGTGTAAGAGGCTTTTCCTTGATCGTTTTCGGCGAGGTGTTTGTTGATAATCCGCCGGTTCTCATCCAATAGTTTTACGGGAATACGTCTTTCCGAAGTTGCTGTGGGAACGGAAAGACTGCTCTCCATGTTTTCCACTATCTTGAGGGCCGGGCCTCGGAGAGGGGTCACTTCCGCTTCTGCTGTAACCGTTGACGGTGCGACTGCCTTGCGTTCAGGAGCGGGCGCTACTGCTGCGCTCGTTTGTTTGGCAGCTACGCGAGCATCTCCGTCTGCAGGCACGACGGCCACTTTTGCGCCATTGCCTGACCGCGCGTCAAGCCCGGCGCCATCACCGAGGAGTTCGGCGAAATAGGATCGCCACGAGTCGTCAACCAGTTCGGGGTTACTACGAAAGCGTTCCAGGAGTGCCTGGACGTACTCGGCGTTAGCACCAAATTCTTCAGCGATCATCTCAGACAAATCAGTTTTGTTTTGCTGGCTCAACCTTGCTACCTCTTAAACGGAATGAGCGAATTCACGGCACGGGCAACGATGCGTCTTAAGTGAATGTATTAGCTTTAAACGATAGACTATCATCTCCGGAATTCATTTGCACTCGACCGATTCAGCCTGAAAAACTTGCGAAACTCTCGAAATTATTTGCGGCGGGTGATATCGTAGTGGCCCATTTAAAGCGAACACCAACGCGACCAGCCACTCAGAACAATAATGGACGAAACGCCGGAACCCCGGACGAGAATTAGAACCATCATAGTTTTTTCGATGCTCTTCGCCCTGCTGGGAGCGATCGTACTGTTTGGTTACTTTGTCACGTTCCGTCGTCCGGTAACCACAGTTATGTTGGTTCGACATGCCGAGAAAAACATCGAACCAGGCAATCCGGATCCTGATTTATCTTCCGCAGGACTCGAACGAGCGCAGGAAATCGCGCGAGTTTTTTGCGATGCTAACCTGAGTGCCATTTACGCTACTCAGTTTAAGCGTACCCAACAGACTGTTAAGCCGCTGGCCGATCGCATTGGAGTTCAAGTCACACTGGTTGATGCTAATAGAACTGACGAGCTTGTGGAACGCATTCTCACAAATCACCGTGGCCAAAACGTTTTTGTTGCAGGGCATAACAATACCGTTCCCGCGATAGTATCCAAACTGAGCGGAGAAAATTTTCCAGTGATTCCCGAGAGCGAGTACGACAATCTTTTCATTGTGACTGTCTACAGGTTTGGCAAAGCAAAGGTGGTGAAACTCAAGTACGGAAAAGAAAGCACGCAGGGAGTCGGAACAGGAACCATGGTTCCCTTAAACAATAGATGAGGCCCTGAATCAAGAACACTATGAACAAGCAAAGCAGAAACTCGAGTTATAAGAACGCTAACACGGCGAAGCGTAAAACAACGGTAGGAAGACGGGCCTTTGTAAAATTTCTTCCCGCTGTCGGCGCCGCTAGCTTAGCCGTATCAAAAATTCCATTAAGCGTGTTAGCGCAGACGCCCACACCAACTCCTTCACCGCTTCCGTCGCCATCACCTTCCCAAACTCCTGCGCCACGCATCACAAAGGAGATGTTGCAGCAGGCCGAGAAACTTATAGGAATCGAACTCACCGATGCACAGGAAGCGTTGGCACTTGGTGGAGTCAATCGCAATTTGGATTCTTATGAGACGGTACGAAAGATCGATGTGCCGTTGGACACGGAGCCCGCCATTGCTTTTCATCCATCACCCGCTGGAAGGCAGCTCTACACCGGTAGAACCAAGTTTCGTTTTGGAAAGGTCGAGGCCCCACAGTTTAAGACTATTGACGACCTCGCGTTTGCTACCGTGCCTCAATTGGCAGAGCTGATTCGGACGCGCAAAATCTCTTCGACGGAACTCACAAAAATGTATTTGGCGAGGTTAAAGCGCTATGGTCCAAAACTGCTGTGCATTGTAACGCTCACCGAAGACCTGGCGCTCAAGCAAGCCGCAGCCGCGGATGCAGATCTCAAGCGCGGTAAATATCGAGGACCGTTGCATGGCATTCCGTGGGGCGCGAAAGATCTGTTTGCGACTAAGGGGATTAAAACGACCTGGGGGGCGGAGCCATATCGAGATCAGGTAATCAACTACGACTCTACGGTGGTCGAAAGGTTGACCGAAGCCGGTGCAGTTCTAGTCGCCAAGCTTTCGATGGGCGCTCTTGCACAAGGACCAAAGTGGTTTGGAGGCGTCACTCGCAATCCGTGGCAGCCAGAGGAAGCGCAGCAAGGCTCCAGTGGTTCATCAGCTGGCCCAGCCTCAGCTACCGCGGCTGGTCTCGTCGGGTTCTCGATCGGTACGGAAACGCTCGGCTCGATCGTCTCACCTTCATCAAGGTGTGGCTGCACCGGTTTGCGTCCAACCTATGGACGTGTGAGTCGCTACGGTGCCATGGGTTTAAGCTGGACCATGGATAAGATTGGGCCCATTTGCCGCGGCGTCGAGGATTGCGCAGCAGTACTCAGCGCGATCTATGGGCCAGATGGAAAAGACATTACGGTGGGTGATGCACCCTTCAATTGGAATCCAGACACGAATATTGGCACATTACGGATCGGTTATCTAA
>JBKOYD010000040.1:0-29507 GCA_046725195.1 Acidobacteriota bacterium
GATCCGGCCGGGGATGAAGAACCGGAAATGCCGGTTCCCCGAAACTTAAACTACGACGCATGGCTCGGCTCGACTCCCTATCGCTACTACACAGAGAAACGAGTGCATCCACAAAATGATTACGGCCGTCCAGGCTGGTTACGGTGTGAGCAATTCGGGGCCGGAATGATCACCGGGTGGGGATCCCATCATATCGACTGCGCGCATTGGGCCATGGATACGGAGTACACGGGACCGATCGAAGTTTCCGGGACCGCTGAGTTTCCAACGAAAGGGCTTTGGGATGTGCACGGTAAATTCCGCACAGAGGCTCTCTACGCCAACGGAGTAAAAATGATTGTTAGCACTGAGTTACCCAATGGGATCAAGTTTGAAGGATCGCTCGGATGGATCTTTGTCTCGCGCGGTAACGAATCAGTTACCGCCAGCGATCCCGTGGCAAAGCTCAAAGATGCGACTGCACTTGCTGCCAGCGATCCGCGAATCATTACTTCCGTTATTGGTCCACAGGAAATTCACTTGTATGAGAGCAAGGAGCATCACGGGAACTGGCTCGAATGTGTCAGGACTCGAAATGCGCCTATAGCACCCATTGAAGTCGGACACCGCTCCTGTTCGACCTGCTTGATTCATCAGATTGCGATGAAGCTGAAGCGCAAGGTCTATTGGGATCCTGTTAAAGAGCGATTCAGAAACGACGATGAAGCAAACAGCATGTTGTCGCGGTCACAGCGGTGGCCCTACGTGATAGCGCAACGAGAGAGTTAAAGAACGAACCAACGGCGACACCACCGGCTTTAGCCGCGTGGTATATCAACTTTAACCTAGATTTGTTCCATCAGATTTCGGCGGGACACCACCGGCTTTAGCCGCGTGGTTGGTCACTTTCAACCTAGGGCCCACAAGAAGGCAGAAGTTGAACCTCCACACGGCATAAAGCCGGTGGTGTCCGCAACACTGGGGCACGTGCTTAACTAGGTAGAAACTGAAATACCACGCGGCGTAAAGCCGGTGGTATCAACGACGCGCTCCGTCGAGATGCACTGTAGGAAACGATAATGAAGAAAACTCTTGTGTCCCTAATACTGCTGTTCGTTACCTGGTGGATGAGCATACGCGCGACCACGGTGCGTCAGGATTTTCCCTATAAAGATCCATCGCTGCCTATCGAGAAGCGCGTTGACGATCTTGTTTCTCGCATGACCCTTGAAGAAAAGATTTCGCAAATGATGAACGGGGCCGCCGCCATTGAGCGGTTAGGGATTCCTGAATACGAATGGTGGAATGAGGCACTGCATGGAGTTGCTCGAGCTGGTTATGCCACGGTGTTCCCCCAAGCTATTGGACTTGCGGCAACCTGGAACACTGATCTCATGTCTTCAGTTGCAGATGTCATATCGACTGAGGCACGCGCTAAACATAATGAGTTCATCAGGAAGGGGGAGCGTGGCCGCTACAAAGGTCTTACTTTCTGGAGTCCAAATATCAATATTTTTCGCGACCCGCGTTGGGGACGCGGACAGGAAACATACGGCGAAGATCCATATTTAACAGCACGACTCGGCGTGGCTTTTGTCAAAGGCTTGCAAGGCAATGATCCTCGCTATCTCAAGGTCGTTGCAACGCCAAAGCATTACGCTGTCCATAGTGGACCAGAGCCTGAACGTCACAGCTTCGACGCTATAGCCTCTCAAAGAGACATGCTGGAAACATACCTGCCGGCCTTTCATGCGACGGTCGTTGAGGGCGGTGCTTACTCTGTAATGTGTGCCTACAATCGCACCAATGGTGAACCTTGCTGCACCAGCAAGCCGCTTAACGACACGCTTCGGAAACAGTGGGGCTTCAAAGGTTATATTGTCTCCGACTGCGGAGCGATCGACGACATTTACCAGCGTCATTACTATCTTAAAACTGAAGCCGAGGCCTCGGCTGCGGCAGTAAAAGCCGGCACGGACTTAACGTGTGGTCGCGAATACAGGTCGCTGGTCCAGGCGGTGAAGGACGGTTTGATCACCGAGCGAGAGATCGACGTCGCTGTCAAACGACTCATGACGGCAAGATTCAAACTCGGTATGTTTGATCCTCCGGAGATGGTTCCATTCGCTCGAATTCCATTTTCGGAGAACGACTCTGCACCGCATCGTCAACTATCTCTCCGAGCAGCGCGCGAATCTATAGTGCTTTTGAAGAATGAAAACAACACGCTCCCATTAAAGAAAGACATCAAAACAATCGCAGTGATCGGCCCCTCGGCCGACAATCTCGGAGTGTTGCTCGGAAATTACAACGGCCAGCCAACCAAGTATGTCACTCCACTGCAAGGGATCCGAGAAAAAGTGTCAACCGGCACGCGTGTGCTCTATTCGCCAGGTATGTACCCAACGGGAGTGGTCGTCGAACCAGTTTCCCCGACCGCGCTATCCAGTACTGGCCCAGGTTTGCGTGCCGAGTACTTCAATAACCGGGAACTCAAAGGCGAGCCCGTTCTTACACGAACAGATCCGAAGATAGACTTTGAATGGGGCGCGATGAGCCCAGGCATAGGAGTAGCCGAAGATAATTTTTCAGTGAGATGGTCTGGGAAGTTATCGCCACCGGAATCTGGCAAATACTCGATCGGCATTTTCGGCAACGGTGGTATGCGGCTGATAATCGATGGCCAGACGATTATTGAAGAGCTCACAAATCGGCGTACGCGCGGCATTACGAAGGAGTTGTCATTCGAAGCCGGGCACACCTATGACATTCGACTCGAGTACATCGAAAATGGGAATCAGTATTCGTCTGTAAAGCTCAACTGGGCGCCGCCAAGTGCCGCAGCCAGACTGAAGGAGGAAGCAGTCGCTCTTGCGCGTCAGGCTGACGCGGTAGTGATGGTCGTGGGGATTACACCTTTGGTGGAAGGCGAAGAGATGGATGTACAGGTTGAGGGGTTTCGCGGCGGCGACCGCACCGACATCGCGTTACCGAAACCACAGGAAGATCTAATCAAGGAAATACACGCACTTGGGAAACCGGTCGTACTCATCCTGCTCGGCGGCAGCGCTCTTGCCGTTAACTGGGCCAACGAAAACGTATCTGCAATTCTCGACGCGTGGTATCCGGGTCAGGAGGGTGGAACTGCGATCGCAGACGTCTTGTTTGGTGATTACAACCCGGGAGGCCGCCTGCCCGTCACGTTCTACAAATCCATTTCGCAGTTGCCGCCGTTTACGGACTATGGCATGCAAGGTCGCACTTATCGCTACTTCAAAGGAGATCCCCTCTATCCGTTCGGTTTCGGGCTTAGCTACACAACGTTTAAGTACAGTGGTCTGAAGTTGAGTTCGAGTCGACTGAAAGCCGGTGAGTCCGTAAAAGTAACCGTTGACGTTACCAACTCCGGAGCTTTGGCAGGAGACGAAGTAGTAGAGTTGTACGTCACCGACACGGCTTCGAAATTTCCAGTACCGATTAGGTCGCTTGCAGGAACTAAACGAGTGTTTCTAAAAGCCGGCGAGAACCAGACTGTAGCATTCACTATCGCCCCGGAACAGATGTCCGTAATCGACGATAGCGGCAAACGTTTTATCGAACCTGGCGAATTTGTGATCAGTGTGGGCGGCAAACAACCTGGCTTTACAGGCAGCGCTGATGCGAAGACAACCAGTGTGGTGAGCGGAAGGTTTCTGGTGACCGGCAGTGCGAAAGCGCTGCCGTAGAATGAGCAGCCACTCATCTCCGATTCACAGATTACTCCCGGGGAAAACAACAAGTCAGGAGGCAAGCTGAAAATTACAGGCACCTCCCAGGAATAGGACAGTTAGGAAGGGGGCAAGCGGGCGCAGTAAAGGAATCTAGCAATCCGAAGTTCTGAGCGCGCCCCCGCTGGATCCGATACCGCACCCTTGAGATTTTTGAATGGCCTGTCTGGAAATGAACAGCGCTATGGAACCCGCGGGGGCGCGCTAAGGGGACTTCTACGGCGAGATCCTTGAGGTGTCCGCTTGCCCCCTTCCTTACTTGTCCTATTTCTGGCAGGTGCTTGTAATTTCAGCTTACCCCTTCCCAACTGTCCTGTTTTTACGAGGTCCATTGCCCAGATTCCCAACTTGTTCTTTTCTGATTTAACGCTCTCCGTTGTCAGGTTCGCGTGGTGGTCTTCAAGTGAAATGCCAACTCGCCGGCGTTGATTGGAATGGGAAGAAAGTTCTGTCTCGGCGGCAATGGACAAGTGGCGTAGAGAGTGAAAGCGCAGGGAGGGTTTTCCGAGCGATTGAAATCGAGCACAACCTTCCCATCTTTCGGCAGGTCCGCGTACAGAAAACGCCCCGCGCCATATGTAGTCTTTCCAGCAGTTAGATCGCGAAAGATGATAAAGAGCTTTTTGCCATCCTCCTCTTCTTCAAGCACGGGACGAAGTCGATAGGTCTTTCCATTTAATTCGAATGAAAGTGTGCCTGGAGTCTTCATCTTCAACTCGTCGCCAAGCACGTTCATGATCGTAATCTCTTTAGGTTCATCATCGGGAATAAAGGTGGCGGTAACGCGGTACGATTCGCGCGGCGGAAACCAGCGCAATCCCTTAAACTCAAGTCGGGCCGGGCTGTTCTTGTCTCTGACTCGGAGTCCGTAACGTTCGCCTCGTTTAATGACGCTCAATTTCAACGAACCCACCTTGAAGGCATCAGGAGACTTGTCGCCGTTGAATCTCATCTCGACTTCGCGCACAGGCTTGTCGTTCACAGTGACAGAGACATCATCAGCGACGCGTAAAATCACGACGCCATTTGCCAATTCGAGAGAGCCAACATTGTCGGGGGCTGACTTTGCGGGCAATACAATATTCAGACTTTTATTTGTTCCGAAGGAATTAATTCCCTGCTTCAACCAGTGCAAGCCAGAAACCGTAAGCCATCCATCTTCGGCCTTTAACTTCTTTTCGCGCTGCTGACGCCACTGCATGGTTTCGGCAACGAAGGACGTCTTAACAGCGCCGGTTGGCTTTATGGCGACGAATAGCAAGATGAGAACCAGTAAACACTTTGAACTTCTGTTGGCTAATGAAATCATGTCGTTTAAGAAACTCCGACCGCCTTCACTGGGACCGCAGGCGTCTCGCCTGCCAACGTTACGTGTACATGCATGTTTAATCTCTTCAGGATTCTACCGCAACGTGGCAGGCGAGACGCCTGCGGTCCCAGTGAACTACAACGGCAACCGCAATCGCGCCTCACAACCGCGAATCTGACGACGGTTTTCCAAAGTTAACGTGCCACCATGTGCTTCGGCGATCTGGCGTGAAAGAACCAATCCGATGCCTGAACCCTCCGATTTCGTAGTGAAAAACGGGACGAACAAGTTCGCGGTACTTGCCAGTCCAGGGCCTTCGTCACTAATCCAAACTTCAACCTGTCCGTTGTTTTGTCGCCAACCAACCTCTACTCCACCTCGAGTCTCCATCGAAGCGTCCACTGCGTTGCGCACGAGATTGATGAGCAGTTGCTCCAACTGAGCGTCATCCCCTTGAACTATCAGGTCTGGACCAGAAACAACATTCACGGGCAGACGAGTTTCCAAACTTGCCACGCGCGACACGAGCGTACCTATTTCTAACGGCTCAAGGCGTGGCTCCGGAAGTCGAGCCAGTTTGGAATACGACTCAACGAACCTCGCAAGCGAATCAGCCCGCGATGAGATCACCGCCAAACCGCGGTACATATCTTCGCGCCAATCGTCGGGTTCAGGTTCCCTTCCCATTAAATCGGCGAGACTTCCAGCAACAGATTTGATCGGTGCTAACGAATTGTTGAGCTCATGACTAAGAACTCTGAGCAGCCGTTGCCACGCGGTTCTCTCTTCTTCGCGAAGGGTCTGACTCAAATCGGTAAGTACGAGCAACTGATGTGGCGCGCCACCTTCGCGAAATGTACTGCGACGAATATCCCACCGACCCACTCCACCTGGAAAGACCATTTGCATAGTTTGGGGTCCAGCGCCTTCCGGTCTATTGAGACATGCGGCCAGTCCAAGTTCGGCGCTGGTACGACCTAACAAGCGTGCTGAAGGCTGTGCAAGCAGTTTCTCACCCGCGCGATTTACCAGGCGTAACCTCTGGTTGCCGTCAAATGCGAAAACCGCTACGTCAATCTCCTCCATTACCGTGCGGAGCAGAGCCGTCGCCTCCATTGCACCGAGCCGTTGTTCGCGCAATGTTTGACCGAGATCGTTTACCTCCAGCATCACTTCGCCGAGCGCGTCACCGGAGAGCGCCCGTCGTCCCCTAATCGAGTAATCGCCCTCGCGAATTGCTGCGAGGATATTTGAGAGAGTCTGAAGTGGTCTAACGATTCGCTGCTTGAGGTTGAACGAAATACCAAGCCAAAAGAGTACCAGCAGCAAATCGACGGTCCACTGAATCTGAGCGGAGTAGTTGTCGTACCAGAGAAGGAAGGCGCATAACGCTACCGCAGGAAAACCGGCGCCAAGAGCAAGGAGACTAACGCGTCTTTCAAATTTCATCCGGCCGCCGCGCTTGAGCGCCGGATCAAGAGAGGTGAATGATGGAGTGTGTTTTGGCGACTTAACGGGCGTACTCACGTGAGTATGATAACCCATGTCACTGGGACCGCTGGCGTCTCGCCTGCTAATGTACTTTACAAGCTTGTTTGAATTTCACAGGCCTTTGTCGCGAGGCCTTTGCAGGCGAGACGCCTACAGGATCTCACTTGCATACTTGCCAGGTCAGGAAGGGTGGCTTGCCCCCGCTCTTGCGCTAAAGTCAACTCAATTGCTAAGAGAGGCCATTAGAGATCCTCAACACATTGAGATCCTTTGTAGTGCAACAGCGGGGGCAAGCCACCCTTCCTGACTTGACAATTGGGAGTGCGGTCCCAGCGGTACCAGTCTTAGCCCGACAACAGACTTGCAATCCGCTCTTCGCTCTGCTCAAAGCGGCGGCCAAATCTCACCAGCGACAACCAGTACAATCCGCCGTACAACACCAATAGCAAGGCAATACCTGCCGTCGCACTCGTGGTCTGCCTGTTGACAAGAACAATCATCAGCACGCCAGGCATGCTTCCAAAGAGAATTCCTGCCATAGCATCTGCGAGTGCTGCGCCTGAATTCGCAAAGCGGAAGAAACGCATTTTGAGTGGATGATTCACTGACATCCCGTCAACATGAGGTGTTCCCAGATAGTCAACGCGTCAAACAAGGCTAGATCCTCAGGCAACACACCAATTTGGTTTTTGGCCTGCAGTGGAGAGCTGAGGATGGAATTTCCAGCAATCAACGCGTCGCCGGCGGTCGGCTTCAATAGGCCGGTGAGCATTTCACGGTTGTTGACTTGCCGGAGCCATTCGGTCCGAGAAAACCGAAGATCGTTCCTTTTGGTATCTGAAGATTTAGGTCGCGAACGGCAACGAGGTGGTTGAGACTTTGGGTCTCGATTTCAAACATATGGGTTCAACCGGTATCACGACAGCCCGTACTTCTGCAGCCGTCGATAAAGCGCGCTGCGGCTAAGGCCCAGAGCTTCGGCGGCGCGGTTGGCATTGCCTTCGAAGCGAGCCAATGCTTTCTTGATTAGTAAACGCTCGGCGTCTTCCAGGCTCATCTCTTCGAGTTGTGCCGACAGTCGCGCATCAGGAGTTGCTTCCAACGCGAGATCGAACGCAGTCACAATGCTTCCCGTACTCATCAGTACTGCTCTTTCAATCACGTGGTCCAACTCGCGCACATTTCCCGGCCACGAATGTTGACGCAAAGCGTCTAGCGCTTCGGATGTGAAGCCCATGAGCGGTCGACGATAGCGTTCACGATGAAGGCGCAGGAAATGTTCAGCCAGCAGTGGAATGTCCTCACGCCGATCGCGAAGTGGTGGAAGACGTATCTCCACCGTGTTGAGACGAAACAATAGATCCTGGCGAAAGCGACCCAAAGCAACCTCGGCGGGCAGGTCTGCGTTTGTTGCCGACAACAGTCTCACATTCACTTTCTGAGTCTTTGAAGATCCGACGCGCTCGAATTCTCCTGTCTCCAAGACACGCAGAAGCTTTGCTTGAAGGTTGAGTGGAACATTTCCAATTTCGTCGAGAAAAAGTGTGCCGCCATCAGCGAGTTCAAAACGTCCCACCCGGTCATTCTTTGCATCGGTGAAAGCGCCACGCACATGACCAAACAACTCGCTTTCGAATACACCTTCAGCCAACGCCCCTGCGTTTAGCGAGATTAGCGGCTTGGACCTGCGTGACGAGATTGAATGAAGCACACGCGTGATCACTTCCTTACCCGTCCCATTTTCGCCGGTTATCAAAACGTTCGCGTCTGCGGGACCGATACGCTCCACCAAATTCAAGACACCCTTCATTGCCGGTGACTCGGCGACTATTTGAGGTAGCTCGCTGGCTGACTCAGCAACGCTGTCTCGCAGCGCAATATTCTCCGCTTCAAGTCGACGACCGCGCCGCAGGGCTTCCGCGAGTTCGACCTGGGTGCGCAAAACCGCAAGAAGGCGAGCGTTGTCCCATGGCTTCTGAATAAAGTCACGCGCGCCTCGTCGCATCGCTTCAACGGCAAGGTCTACGCTGCCCCATGCAGTCATTACTACTACGGGCAAAGTCGGATCCGCAGCACGTATTTTGGTAAGCAGATCCAGACCCTCACTGCCCGACGTTGTGTCGCGCGCGTAATTGAGGTCAATGAGCACAACGTCGAGTTCCTGCGAGTCGATAGCCCGGAGCACACCGGCGGGAGACGAGGCGCTTTCAATCTGAAAGCGCTCACCTTTCAGCAAGAGACCCAACGCTGCGAGAACGTCGGGTTGATCATCGGCAATCAAGATACGAGACATAGAGAGGATATTGCCTGAAATAAGGGGTCAATTACTACTGCCGTCATGTCCGACATGCTTTAGCTTGTCGTTATGTCCGATATGCTTACCTTGTCGTACCTGTCTTAGAGTTCACGTTAAGTGGATGCAAACCCGTACGTGAGAAAAACGATAAGGAATGCGGACAGTTTTCACTCATGCCTCAGCGCCACGAGCGGATCGATCTTCGTCGCGCGGCGCGCCGGGATGTAGCATGCGATCAGAGCGACTGCTGTTAGAACTGCCGGTACAACTGAGAACGTCAACAAGTCTGTCGTTGAAACATTGAATAGCAGATCTGACAACAGACGTGTCAGTGCAAACGCACCAGCAATACCAAGCGCGACCCCAATCAACGTCAGTACGAGGCCGTTCCCAACAATCAGCTTTAAGACATCCCTGGCCTGTGCGCCAAGAGCTATACGAATGCCAATCTCGTGGGTACGCTGTGAAGCTACATATGACATGACGCCGTAAATGCCGATCGCTGCGAGCAACAAGGCGAGCGCAGCAAAGGTCATCAGAAGCATCATGACGAAACTTCGAATCAAAATCGAATCTCCAAAGAGTTGCTCCAGCGTCGTGACATTGAAGACTGCCTGGTCCTTATCAACCGTCTGAATCTCACGCCTGACGGCGCTTATTACCGATTCAGCATCATTTTCGGTCTTGACTACTATGGTGTTGTAGGATGTCGGGAATTGTTCGTGCGGTATGTAGATCTGCATCGGTGGCTGCTGGTCCAAAGCATACTGAGCAACATCGCTAACCACTCCAACGACAGTCCGCCAGGGCTGTGGACTCTTTTCTGTGCCTGGGAACTTGATCCGTTTGCCGATTGGATCTTCGTTGGCCCACAATTGCGCGGCCATCGTCTTGTTGATCAAGGCCACCCTGAGTGAATCACTCGTATCCTGCTCATTGATTTGTCGACCCTTAAGCAACGGAATCTCCATCGCTCGCAGATAACCCGGTGTGGTGACATACAGGTCTACCGTAATCTCCTCACCACGTGGTTTGGGGTGATCTTCAACGACCAGTCCCCGGCCATCGAAGTTATCGCTCAGCGGTAGCACACTCGTCGTGCCTGCTGCCTTCACTCCAGGAATCACTGCGATTCGCTCTGTCACCTGTTTGTAAAACGAAACTAAATTTTCCGGCTTGGGATATTTGATTGCGGGCAAGCCAATGTTCATGGCCAGGACGTTCTTTGTATTGAATCCTGTGTTGACACTTCTAAGCCTAACAATCGTTCGAATCAGCAAGCCCGCACAGACTAATAGCACAAGCGTAATTGCGATCTCTGAAACCACGAGAGTGCTGCGCAGACGATTGCGGGTAGCGGATTGTCCTGACCCACGACCACTCTCTTTCAGAGATTCAGCAAGGTTCGGTTTCGAGATCTGCAACGCGGGAGCGAGGCCAAATAGCAAGCCTGTGAAGATCGAGATGCCGAACGTAAATGCCAGACAACGCATGTCTACCCGGATCTCGCTGAACATTGGATTGATCTTTGAACCTATTGATTGAACAAGACTCGTGCCCCAAAGAGAGAACAGAAATCCGATGCCGCCGCTTACCAGCGCAAGCACCAGGCTCTCCGTTAATAATTGTCTGACGAGCTGGACTCTTGCCGCTCCGATCGCTGATCGAATAGTGATCTCTTTGTACCTCGCAGTCGAGCGTGCCAACAGTAAGTTGGCAACGTTTGCGCAGGCAACGAGCAACACAAAAACAACCGCGCCAAAAATCATCAGCAGGATCGGACGGATCCCCCCTACAATCTCATCCGTAATGGAAACGACATTCGCTCCGTACCCTTTATTCGTAGTTGGATGTTCTTGCTCGAGTCGCCGGGCGATAACACTCACCTCAGTTTTTGCTTGCTCAACTGTGACCCCCGGTTTGAGTCTTGCAATGGCGCGCAAATGACGCGCGTCACGCTGTTCATCGTCGTAAGCCTCGGCAACGGGTCGGTAAAACTGGCCCTCTGGGAAAACTAATGATGCGGGAAGAGGTCGAAAATCTGCTCCCATCACACCGACGATCGTGTAGGGACGACCGTTCAGGTCGACCGTCTTGCCAATGATGTTCTCATCGCCGCCGAAGCGTCGTTGCCATAGTCCATGGCTCAGGATGATTGAAAAGTCCTTGCCGTCTTCCTGTTCCTCTGCAGTAAAGACGCGGCCCAACACGGGGTCGCCCTTCATGATCTTGAAGAAGCCATCGCCAACCTGAATGGCCGGAACTCTTGCCGGCTGACCATCACCCGACATGATTGGGTTCCAGCCCGTATAGGTCGTAACGTCCTCGAAAACAGTAGCCTGCTTGCGAAAGTCGGCGATGTCGGTAGCGGAAACCTGATTATGTCCTTTGAGGTTGCTTTCTGTTCTGGAATCTCCCCAGAGAAGCACCAACGAACTCGGATCCTTGTAGGGAAGCGATTTGAGTAGTACGGCGTTGATGACGCTAAACACGGTCGTGTTTGCGCCGATACCGAGAGCAATTGACAAGACTGCGACAACTGTGAAGCCCGGACTCTTAATTAACACTCGAACTGAATAGCGAAGGTCACGAAAGAATGCATCCATGAAACTTCTCCCCGGAACAATTGTGGCTCACACTCAATCGAACCTATTCATATCGCAACGACACAGTCGGCTCGACCTTAGTTGCGCGTCGTCCCGGTAAATAACAAGCCAACAGCGCAATGGTGACGAGCAAGATTGAGATCGTCGCAAAGGTTGTCGCATCGGTTGGTTCAACTCCGAAGAGCATCGTGGCCATTAACCGAGTCAACGCAAAGGCACCTACCAATCCGAGGGCGACGCCAATTAACGCCAGTTTCATACCCTGGCCCAGAATCATTGTGAACACGTCACGCGGTTGTGCACCGATCGCCATTCGAATTCCTATCTCATGCGTACGCTGCGTTACCGAGTAAGACATCACACCGTAGATACCGACAATCGCGAGCACCAACGCGAGGCCGGCAAATAAACTCAAAAGCGTTAGATTCAACCGCTCAGGCGCGACTGACTCAGCACGGATCTCGTCCATTGTGCGCGGGTTATATATGGGTTGGTCTGGATCCAGATTTCTAACAGCTTCCCGAACCGCACCCAACATCTGATTAGGATCGGACGCGGCCTTGAGTACTACAGTCATACCACCATTGGGAACCTGAGCAAACGGGAAGTACCCCTGAACACGGTCCGAGTTCTGATTCAGGCTCTCCATCTTCACGCGCCCAACAACACCGAGAACAGTCAGTACAGGGTTTTTTGGATCCGTGCCCAGTCTGATGCGTTTCCCTACTGCGTCTTCATTGGGCCAATGGCGCCGAGCAAATTCTTCGTCGATGACGATTGAGTCTAAGGCGGCCATTTCTCTTTCATCTTCCTTGAGGTGGCTGAGATCCTTTCCCACCATATGCGACCGATCATCGCGATCATTGAATACTCGACCACGCAGAATCGGGATGTTCATCGCTTTGAAGTAATCTGGAGTCACCAAACAGGCCTCCATCAGGGGTACTTCATTTGGTGGTGGTGCTGGTTTGCCATCAATCACAAATGAGGTTTGCCAGCCGTTGTTGCCAAGCGGCAGTCCAGAAGCAGCAGCAACGGACTCGACGCCCGGGAGCGTGCGGATATTCTCGAGCAGCCGGTCATAGAACGAGGCGCGTTGCTCTTGAGTTGAGTATTTCTTCTGCGGCAACGACACACTGAAGCTCGTCAGATGTTCATATGAAAAACCTGGATTCACCTTCTGCAAGAGATAAAAACTGCGAATCATCAGACCCGCACCAATGAGGAGAATGAGAGTCGTAGCTACTTCAGCAACTACTAACGAGCTCCGCAACCAGTTTCGACCACTGGTACCGCGACCAGTCTCTTTCAGTGTCTCCTGTACATCGACTTCACCAGCTTGAAGGGCGGGAACTAATCCGAAGAGAATGCCAGTCAAAAAAGAGACTCCGATCGTAAACGCCAGAACTTTCCAGTCGAGTCCGATCTCTCGCGAGCGTGGAATTGCAGTAGGACTTACGTAGAGGATCAGGTCAATTCCCCAGCGGGCAAGCAACAAGCCGATTGAGCCGCCAACCAGGGAAAGTAAGATACTCTCAGTCAACAACTGCCGCGCAATTCGCCAACGGCCAGCACCCATCGCTGAACGAATCGCCATCTCTTTTCGACGCGCGGTGGCCCGAGCCAACAACAGATTTGCGATGTTGGCGCAGGCGATCAGAAGGACAAATCCTACAGCCGCAAATATCACCCAGAGCGCACGACGAACGTCACTTACAAAGATCTCAAGCAGCGGGCGTATCCGTACACGCGTACCTGAGTTTGTATTCGGATATTGACTTTCGAGGTTTGCGGCAACACGGTCCATATCAGCCTGGGCCTGAGCCTGAGTAACACCTGGTTTTAAGCGGGCAATCCCATACAAACCAGGATGATTGCCGCGATTCTGCCACATTGCTTCTCCCGAAAGCTGGCCCACGGGGACCCACATCTCAACACGGCTTGGATAGAGATAACTCTCAGGCATAACTCCGATCACGGTGTAGCTTTTGCCGTTGAGTGTGATGGCCTGATTCACGATGCTTTGCTGACCACCGAAGCGGCGTTGCCACAAACCATAGCTCAGCACCACGACCGGAGCGGCTCCGGGCTTGTCTTCGTCGTTTGTGAAGACCCGCCCGATGGCAGCGTTTACTCGCAGGATTGAGAATAGATCGGCAGAGACCTGACCGGTAATAATCCGTTCGGCTTCACCTGCACCGGTAAGGCTGTAGCTACCGCGGTTGTACACGGCGATTTTCTCGAAAACCTGATTCTGCGCTCGCCAATCTTCCAGGTTTGGATAGGAGATCGACATCTCGTCGAGGACCTGACTCTTTTCATTCAGAAAGAGCAATCGCTCCGACTCTTCGTAGGGCAGCGGACGGAGGAGGACGGCATTCACCACACTGAAGATAGCGCTGTTCGCACCAATTCCAAGCGCCAGCGCCATGATGACTATGAGTGTGACGCCCGGGTTCTTGCGCAACATGCGTACGGCGTAACGAATGTCCTGCCAAAATGTATTCATGTGAGTTACCTCCACTAGAAGGATTGCCGATTTCCGATTGCCAATTGCCGATTTGCCTTAGCTTCTGCGAACTCGCTAATTAATCAACGATCACAGACCAAAGTCTAAAGACCAAAGACCATCTCCTACTCGTGTCTCAATGCCTCGAGTGGGTCGACCTTCGTCGCGCGCGATGCCGGGATGTAACAGGATAGAAGAGCAACTACTGTCAGAAGGAACATAAAACCAAGGAAAATCGGGTACTCCAGCTCGACCACTCCGAAGAGCGTGCTCACCATGATTCGACTCAGGAAGTAAGTGGCAAGCAGTCCTGTGCCTAACCCAAGAACACATGACTTCATCCCCTGGCCCACAATCAACCGCAACAGATCATTTCTCTGTGCTCCGAGCGCCATTCGAAGCCCGATCTCCTGAGTTCGTTGCGCGACTGAGTACGACATCACGCTGTAGACTCCGATCGCGGAGAGGAGCAGTGCAACCGCGCCAAAAACCAACACCAAGACAGCCGCAAATCGGAACGGTGACATTTCGTCCATTGCGAGTCGCGCGAGAGTTTTTGCTTCATCTATGGGTTGGTCTTTGTCAACTGCACGAATTTGCGAACGCGAAGCCGCAACCAGGCCCATCGGGTCGGAACTCGTGCGCACGAGGAAGGACATCTTTGCACGCGGTGCTTGTTGGTAGTGAAGGTACAATTGCGGGCGGATTTCACGGTCGAACCAGGCTTGCCTAACATCGCTGACGACCCCGACGATTGTTAGCCACTGGGCAGTCTCGCCTGAACCGCTGCGCCTGATGCGTCGCCCCAAAGGGTCTTGATTAGGCCAGTACCGACGAGCCGCCAAATCGCTCACGATCGCTACCTGCAACGCCTCTCGGTTGTCGCTGTCACTAAAATCGCGGCCGCTCAGCAAGTGCGCACCGATCGTTTCGAAGTACCCAGGACCAATGTTGAGTAAGTCTGCTGCCCGCCTTTCTGCAGGCGGCACAGTCTCGCGTTCCTCGAGAGTCAATTCGACGCTTGGATTCGGACTGTTATTGAGTGGCGTATTACTGGCCACGCTAACAGACTCCACACCCGGCAGAACTCGCAAGTGTTGCACGACATCATGGTAGAACTCTGCGACTCTTTGTGGATCTTTGTATTTTGAATCAGTAAGGTCTGTCTGCAATGTCAGAACACGTTCAGGCTTAGCCACCTCGAGGGTATTCAAAAGGCGCCAAAAACCGTTGACCATAAGACCGGCACCAACCAATAGGACCAAAGTCAAGGCAACTTCTGTGACGACCAACAACCTTCGAGTGCGACCGCCCGACGATGCGCCTGAGGACCTGGCTGTCTCCTGAAGAACTTGATTCAAATCGGCCCGCGAAGCCCCTAGTCCCGGCGCAAGACCAAAAACCATGGTCGTGAAGACCGACGCTGCAAACGTAAAGAGCAGCACCTGAGTATCAACGCCAATCTCTTTCCACCCTGGAAGAAATCTGGCGATGTCGGGTGGCAAACTACCCCTGATCAGATCAGCAGTCCAAATGCTCAGGATGAGACCCAGAACTCCCGCCATACAGGAAATCAAAACGCTATCCATCATCAACTGCCGCAGAACGCGCCATCTGCTTGCGCCAAGCGCAGCGCGAATAGCAATTTCTTTTCGGCGAGTCGTTGCGCGCGCAAACATCAAGTTCGCCACATTGGCGCATGCTAAAAGGAGCAGAAAGCCTGCCATCCCAAGCAATACGGCGAGCAGGGGTCTCGTGAACGCCCCTTGCAAGTCGCGCAGGGGTATCACTTGAACGTTGAGGCCTGAGTTGGTGTTTCGATATTGCTGCTCTATTCGTTTCGCGAGAGCCAACATCTCCGCCTGAGCCGCCGCGAGAGCAACGCCGGGTTTTAGGTGCGCCAGTATTTGCAGATTTCGCGTATCGCGCTGGTTAAGTTGCGCGGGTGTAAGTGCCAATGGCAACCAGAGTTCTGTTGCGAAGGGAAAATCTAAGGCGGGTGGCATGACACCGACCACGGTATTCGCGCGGCCATTGATATTGATTGTCGTTCCCAGGACATTCGGGTCCGCTGCAAAACGCCGTTGCCAAAGTCCGTATCCCAAAACGACGACTTGATCATGGCCCGGCTGGTCCTCCTCAGCCAAAAAGGTGCGACCTTTAATCGCATTAATCTCTAACGCCGAGAAAAAACCAGCCGAGACGTCAGTACCTCGCACACGTTCCGGTTCACCACCGCCCGTAATGGTCATATCGCGAACTCGATATGCGGCTATCTCACGGAACGCTCTGCTCTGATTGCGCCAATCTTGAAAGTCGCCAGGAGAGACTGCAGTCGCCTTCAGTCCACTGTTTGGTAGAGTCTCGCGCAGAGCTACCAAACGGTCGAGATTCTTGAACGGCAAAGGCTTCAATAGGAGCGCATTGACAACGCTGAATATCGAACTGACAGCGCCGATGCCTACTGCAAGCGTCATCACTGTCACCACAGTGAAGCCCGGCCTTTTCAAGAGCGCTCGCGCTCCGTATTTAAGGTCCTGCCAAAGCGAGTTGATCATCCTGTTCCACCTTTACTAACGAATTGGTGATTGCCAATTTGAATTCAGTAACCAAAACTCACTTTTCAATCGGCAATTGGCAATCACGAATTCAACTTGGAAGTGCAACGCATTTGATTCAGCAGGGGTTTGTCTACCTGAGCACCAAAGGTGCGGCATAAGGTAGCCAGGGGCACGCGCTGAGCAGAGCGAAGCGCGTCGCCCCTGGAAAAGTGCGTCAAACTCCTCCAGCTCTGAAGGAGCGGCATAAGTTTCCGGAGCTCTCGGGATCTTTTATTTCGCACTTTCAGTGCTCGGAGCTTGTTGTCGCCAAATCCTCCAGGGGCGACGTGCTTCGCTCGGGCTCAGCACTTGCCCCTGGCTACCTTATTTCGCGCCTTTGGCGCTGGCGTCCCTGTTCTCAAGTTGCACTTCATCCACCATTTGTCATTTTAAGAAGGGACTTGTGTTGGCAATGTCTTCATTCGTACCGCAACGCGACCAACGGATCGACTTTTGTCGCGCGACGAGCGGGAAGGAAACAAGCGAGGAGTGCGATTGCCGTCAACACACCAACCACGACAATAAAGATGGTCGTGTCAGTTGGAGTGACGCCAAACAACAATCCGCGAATCAAACGCGTAAGCGCAACAGCTCCTGCGAGACCGATCCCCTCTCCGATCAACGCCAGTGTCATCCCCTGCTTAAGCACGAGACTCAGGACGTCGCTAATCTGTGCACCGAGTGCCATGCGAATACCCATCTCCTGCGTACGCTGTGTCACGGAGTATGACAACAAGCCATAAATTCCAACGGCCGATAGCAGTAATGCCAGTGCTCCAAACAAACCCATCAGCAGCATGTTTAGTCGGGGCTGTGCAATGCTTTCAGAAACGATCTCCTCCATTGTTGTTACGTTCGAGATTGGTTGATTAGGATCAATTGACCAAACGGCTTGCCGCAGCGCAGGCACGATCGAAGTCGGTTCAGTGGCTGTGCGCAAGAGAATTGTCATGTCCTGCAAAGGCGCCTGCGATGCGGGAAGGTAATAGGCTGGTTCTGCGGCCGCTTTCAAACCTGCCGACTTCACGTCGCGAACTATGCCGACAATCTCGAAAGAAGTTAATCGTTGCTGGTGCCAAATTCTGGCGGGTGGCGAAGGTTGGAGTCGGCGGCCTATAGGATTCTCATTCGGGAAATATTGGCGAATAAAAGACTCATTGATGATCGCCGCGCCTGGATGATCCTGATCGTCAAGTTTGGTGAACGCGCGTCCTGCTACGAGTTGGGCACCTACAGTACGAAAATAGTCGGGTCCAACGGGATTAAAGTTCGCCGACAGAGATCGAGTTTCTGCGGAGCCAACGGTTCCTTCGATCTGGACCGAGTCAATCCAATTTGACTGTAGGGGATGATCGTAGGCGATTGTTGCCGCTTGTACGCCCGGCAGATTGGACATGCGCTCGAGCAGTTGATTATAGAAATTGTTAATTTCAATTGGTTGAGAGTACTTCGACGCCGGCAACGTGAGCCCGACCGACAGCACTCGCTCTGGTTGGAAACCGGGATCTACTCGCTGCAGTAGCCAGAAACTCTTTATAAGCAATCCTGCGCCGATCACCAACATAACTGCCATGCTTATCTGAAATACCACCAGCAGTTGTCGAAATCGCAGGCGACTCGCGCCGGGTCCCGACGTACGGCCACCTTGTTCGAGTGTGGTGTTCAGATCTGGTTTTGAGGCGTGCCAAGCTGGTATCAAGCCAAAGACCAAACAGGTCGCGATTGAAAGCAATAGCGTGAATCCAAGTACGCGCCAGTCAAGTCCGACTTGATCCAGGCGCGGAATATCGTGTGGAACAAACTTCAGCAGCACGTTCACTCCTAATGCCGCCAGTCCAAGCCCTGCGGCAGTCCCCAGGAATGAAAGTACCAACCCTTCAAGAAAAAACTGTCGAACAAGTTTAAGCCGACCGGCTCCCAATGCTGCGCGGATCGCAATCTCTTTGCTGCGAGCGGCGTGTTGGGCCAGCAGTAACCCGGCTATATTGGCACAAGCAATTAATAACACCAGACCCACAGCAACGAGTAACGTAAGCATCGCCGGTCGCACGTTTCCGACAACTTCATCCATAAACGGATTGACAATGATTCCCTCACCTTTGTTAGCAGCGTACTCCTGGGCGAGCCGTGCGCCGATGGTGTTCATCTCCAGTTGGGCTTGCTCAATAGAGATGCTCGGCTTGAGCCGGCCGACCACGCCGAGGACATGTGCTGATCGCACTGCGGCCCACTCCGGACTAAAAGACATGGGTGCCCAGAATTGCTCTTGCTGTTCATCGAAGGTGATACGACCAGACGTCGTGGGCCAAGCTGGATAGATTCCGGGCGGCATAACGCCTATAACTGTGTAGCTTCTGCCGTCGAGGGTAATGCTCTTGTTGACAATGTTCTTGTCGCCTTGATAGCGGCGTTTCCAAAAAGCATTACCCAGAATTACAACTTGTCCCTTTCCAGGTTCATACTCTTCAGAAAGAAAAGCTCGGCCCAGAATGGGCTCAACTCCTACAACTGCGAAGTATCCAGAACTGGCCTTCGTTCCAAGGATTTGCTCCGGCTCACTGTCACCAGTCAGCGTAAACGACGAAGCGCCGTAGGCTGCGATGTCTTCGAAGACGGTATTCTGTTTTTTCCAATCGAAAAAATTTGCAGGCGCAGCGCGCCAACGGCCACGCGTCGGAACGTTTTCCCAGAGAGAGACGAGTCGGTCAGGATTCTTGTAAGGCAAGGGACGCAACATAACGCCGTTTACAACACTGAAGATTGCAGTATTCGCGCCGATGCCCAGCGCGAGAGTCACCACGGCGATTGCCGACACGCCCGGATTCTTCAACAACATGCGCAGACCGTAACGAAGGTCGTGGAGAAGTGAATTCATAACGAGGTCCTTTTAGAATCTACTCTATTGCCGATTGCCGACTGGAAAACTAGGGGGTGATCCTTCGTGCTCCGTGGACGCTTTGCCTCAAAAGTTTGGAAGTCCCACCTCTCATTCCCACCCCTCATTCACACCGGGCTTCAGCCCGGTGATCCCAACCCCGCGACAGATCAAGGAAACTATTTCAACGGTTTCTACGTCCGGATGTAACTGCCTCGGCTACCGCCTCAGCGCCTTGAAAGCAAGAGCAAACCGTTAAAACGGTTCCACTAGTCTCATCTAGCGCTATCACCGGGCTGAAGCCCGGTGTGAATGAGAAGTGGAATTCTCCGAGTCTTGAGGCAAAGCTTCCTTTGGAAAACTTGTGACAGCCGCTAACAGACAATTGGCAATCGGCAATTGTCAATTGGCAATCCTTTCATTCGTACCTTAGCGCCACCATCGGATCGATTTTTGCCGCGCGACGTGCCGGTATCCAACATGCCAATAGCGCTACACCGACGAGCAGCAACGGTACTGAAATAAAAGTCATCGGGTCAGCGGGTTTCACACCGAACAGCAGCGACGACATTAACCGCGTCAGAGCAAGTGATGCTGCCAAGCCAATTGCAACGCCAAGCAACGTCAATTTCATTCCCTTTGCGAGCACGAGGAAAAGTATCTTGCCTGGAGTCGCTCCTAGTGCAAGACGCACTCCAATCTCATTTCGGTGTTGAGTGACGAAGTAAGCCAGTACGCCATAAATGCCCAGTGAAGCCAGCAACAATGCCAGCGTTGCAAATGCTGATAATAGGATCATCCCTAGCCGGCGTTGAGCAGCCTCTTCGCCCAAGACTTCTGCCATTGTTGCCACGTTTGAAATTGGTTGGTCTGGGTCGACTGCTCGAACAGCCTGACGAACTGCAGCGACAAGATTCAGCGGATCGCCTGAGGTCCGAATTACCAGGTCCCGCGGCGTATACCAGGGCTGATCTGTGTTCTGACGGTATGGCATATACATCTCAGCCTTGACTGGCTCGTTGAGTCCCATCTGTCGAATGTCCGCAACGATGCCGACAATTGAAATCCATGGCACATCGTCGTTGGGAGCCCCCAGTTTGAACCGCCGGCCCAACGCGTTCTCGCCGGGCCAGTATTGCTTCGCCATCGTTTCGTTGATCACCGCGACGGGTATTGATTGCTCGTTATCGTGTTCATCGAAGTAGCGTCCTTGCCGCAGCGGGACGTTCATCGTCTGGAGGTAGTCTGAGGTCACCTGGCGGTGGTTGGAGTCGTACGCCAATCCCGGCAAAGCTTGCGTAGCACCCTCCGGATAAAAGCCACTCGTGCCTCCCTTCCATGAAAGTGGTACAGCCGTGACATAGCCCGTCGATATCACTCCTGGAAGGTTTCGCACACGCTCCATGACAGGCTGGAAGTAGTTGACCTTCTGAGATAGTTCTTTGTACTTGCTACGTGGCAATTCGGTGCGCATCGTCAACACTTTCTCAGGTTGGAGGACAGAATATTGATTGAATAATTGAAACAGCGTCTGAATAAGCAAACCCGCACCCACTAAAAGCACAAGCGAAAGCGCTACTTCAAAGACAACCGTAGCGCTGCGCAATCCCGTGTTACTCGCGGATGCGGAGCGCGTACCGCTTTGCTTTAACGCTTCATTGATGTCGACTCGAGCGGAGTGAAGTGCTGGAGCTAAACCAAAAACGATCCCGGTAATGATTGAAACTCCAATTGCGAACAACAGCATTAAGCTGTCAAGCTTTAAGTTTGTTGACACGCTCATGCCTTCGGGAATGAGCTTCTCAAGGAAACGGAAACTGAGGAACGCCAGCAACAAACCTAGTACGCCTCCGACTGATGACAGCAACAGGCTTTCAGTCAACAATTGACTGACAATGCGCGAACGGCTTGCACCCAGAGCTGTGCGCAAGGCGATCTCACGACGACGGCTCGCTGCACGTGCCAATAAGAGACTCGCTATGTTGGCGCAGGCGATCAGCAACACAAAGCTGACGGCAACCAACAAAACAAGTAATGGACGCCGAACGTCTCCAGCTACTTGTTCGTGGAGCGGAAGCACAACAGCGCCAAGTTTTCCGTTGAACGTCTCGTTAGCGTGGTCCTTAGCGATTCGCTGCATGATTGCATCCATGTCAGCTTGAGCCTGTACCACGCTGACGCCCGGTTTGGTGCGAGCTACAACGGTCAGGTAGTGAGCGTTTCGGCTGTTCAGATCTTCCTGGGTAAAGGCGATTGGTACCCACAAGCGCACATTCTTCTCGAGAAACTGAAAACGCTCAGGCATGACGCCGACGACGGTGTATTTTTCACCGTTCAGTAAAATATTGGAGTTAAGTACGCTGCTCCTGCCACCGTAGCGCCCCTGCCAGAGTCCATGACTCAGAATGACGACCTTGTTCGCACCCGGCCTGTCTTCCTCTGAACTAAAAATGCGACCGATCACTGGCTGAACACCGAGCAGTGGGAAAAAGTTTGCGGTCACACTATGAGCGGCAACGCGTTCCGGTTCGCCGTCGCCGGTGAGGTTGAAGCTCTGGTTGGAGACGGCGGCCATGTCTTCAAAGGATTGGTTCTGAGCTTTCCAATCAGCGTAGTTCGCCGGCGCTGGGGTGTTCCGCGGAAAACCTGCAAATGAGGCTTCCTCCCAAACAATTACGAGTCGTTGCGGATCGCGAAACTCCAGTGGCTTTAGCAGTACAGCATTCACGACGCTGAAGATCGCCGCGTTCGCACCGATGCCCAGTGCAAGAGTGATCACTGCAACTGCAGTAAAACCAGGACGCTTTAACAGTCCCCTGATGCCATAGCGAATGTCTTTCAGTATTGCTTCCATGATTCCTATCTCCAATTGCCAAATGCCGATTGCCGATTTATGTCCGATATGCTTTAACTTGTCGGTGACTCGCGAAGAAGACTTTGCCTATGATGACGACAAGCTGAAGCATATCGGACATTTCCTACTCGTACCTGAGAGCTACTAGCGGATCCACTTTCGTAGCGCGGCGCGCCGGAAGGTAACAGGCCATTAGCGCGACAGCTACCAGCAACAAAACAATCGCCCCGAATGTCAACGGGTCAGTTGCGCTAATGCCAAACAGCTGACTCTGCACCACACGAGTCAACGCCAATGACAACCCTAGACCAAGAGCGGCTCCAATAAATATGAGTGTCATTCCCTGCCCCACAACTAACTTGAGTATGTCGCGTCGCTCGGCGCCCAACGCGACTCGTATCCCAATCTCTCGAGTACGCTGCGCGACCGAGTAGCCTATGACACCGTAGATACCAATGGCGGCGAGTAATAACGCCGCGCCGCCGAAGATACTCAGCAATACAGCAATCATGCGTTCGGATGCGAGCTGTCCTCCTATTCGCTCCGTCATGGTCTGGACTGAAAACACCGGCACGTCCTTGTTTATGGCACGCATTTCGTTGCGAACTTGTGCCAGCGAAGCTGCGGGATCGCCTGCTGTACGGACCATGAGGGTCATGCCCGCCTGATACTCCTGGGCCAGCGGAATGTAGATGAATGGCAACGCCTGCTCCCGCAAACTTCGATACTTCGCCGTTCGCGCAATGCCGACTATTTCACGATAAGGGGCGGCTGAACCCACACGAAGATGCTTACCAATCGCGTTGCCCGCAAAATAGCGACGTGCCAGCTCTTCGTTCACAATCACGACACCCGGAGTACCATCTCGATCCTGCGAGTTGAAATCGCGTCCCTGCAGAATTGGAATACCCATCGTAACGAAGTAGTCGCGTCCAACCACGTTGGTGTTCAACTCTGTGTCTTCGTTAGGTTGTGGTTGGTATCCCTCGAGTTGAACGCCCCGTCTTTGTCCTCCACCAATTGGGACCACTCTAGTCAACGTAACGCCATTCACTCCGGGTAGACTGCCGACACGTTCGAGCACCTGTTGATAAAGCGCCTCGCCTTGCTGCTTGTTGAGACCAGTGCCGCGCGTCTCCATCGAAGCGATTAATAAATTCTGCGACGCGAAGCCGGGATCGAAAGCTACTGCGCGTCGGAGACTGTGCACGAACAGTGCCGCACCGATGAGAAGCACTAGTGATAATGCCAACTGGGAAATTACCAGGATGTCGCGCAATCCCAGACGACGCAGTCGTTGACTGTGACTATTGCCGTCGTCCTTCAACGACGCAACAAGATTGGGGCGGGTGGCTTGTAGCGCCGGAGCGAGACCAAAAAGCACACCCGTCAATAAAGTCACGACAGCTGTGAATACGAGCACGCGCCAATCGAGACTAAGATCAAGTCCATTCGCATCGTTTGCAGGGAAGAAAGATGGCAAGAAACCCGCAGTCCACTGGGTAAGTATCAAACCAGCTGTGCCACCAAGAAGCGCCAGCAAAACACTCTCTGTTAACAACTGTCGTACGAGTCGCCGTCGACTTGCTCCGACCGCCAAACGAACGGCGATCTCACGTCGACGCACGGACGCGCGGGCCAGGAGAAGGTTCGCCACATTTGCACAGGCAATCAGCAGCACTAATCCCACCACTACGAACAGCAGCAACGAGACGCGTTTGATAGCAGCCTGAGCGGAAGGCTCAACTCGCGATTCAGGCATGACCGTCACTGGACGCGGCTCGTTTGGTCTTTCGAGCGTCCCCATGTTGGTTTTCGGATAAGTTTGAGCGAGCCGTGCTGCGATCGTTGTCAACTGCGTCTGCGCCTGTGCAACGGTAATACCCGGCTTAAGTCGCCCGGTGAGTTCAATACCTCTGTCGCCTCGTCCGCTCGACGTGTAGCTCGCATCAGCCGACATCGAGAGCCAGAACTGCGGTGGCAAGCCTAATCGCAGTCCACGGAAGTTTGGTTCCGTCACTCCCACGACTGTGTAAGG
The DNA here is from genome assembly GCA_046725195.1 of Acidobacteriota bacterium. Lineage (GTDB taxonomy): Bacteria > Acidobacteriota > Blastocatellia > Pyrinomonadales > Pyrinomonadaceae > PSRF01. The sequence continues at coordinate 24,325 of JBKOYD010000040.1, forward strand.
CTTTCCGTGGAGCTTCAGTGTTTTTCCAACGATTGAGGGATCCGAGTTGAAACGACGTTGCCACAATTCATCGCTAATCGTGAGAGCTTGTGATCCGGACACGTCGTCAGACAATTGGAGTGTGCGTCCGAGTGCTGCTTTTACACCAAGCACTTCAAAATAATTCCCCGTTACGTAGGCTCCTCTCAGGCGTTCTGCGTCGGCGTCGCCCGAAATGTTCAGAACAGTCTCTTCATATGCGGCAAGACCGTCGAACGTGTCAGCTTGACTGCGGAAATCCAGATAGTCGGGATACGATGAGCCACCATAGAGACCACTGCTGTAGTCGCTTGTGTAAACGGCAACGAGTCGATCCGGTTCTTTCACACCAGCGAGCGGCCGTAACATGAGTCCATTAATGAAACTAAAGATCGTGGTGTTGGCACAGATTCCGAGGGCGAGTGCGAGCATCGCCAATAACGCGAAGCCTGGTGCCTTAACGATCTTGCGAAGACCGTAGCGGATGTCCTGAAACACTGTGCTCATGGGTCACCTCAGTTTTGGTCTTAGGTTTTTGGTTTTTTGGTCTTTGGTCTTGCAAAAAATCGAAATCTTACCAACGGCAGAGACTGTGTAAATAATCAGACACCACCGGCTTTATGCCGCGTGGAGTCTCAACTTCTGCCTACAACATCCGCCTAAACTTTCTGGGGGACACCACCGACTTTATGTCGCGTGGAGTCTCAACTTCGACCTAAGTTCGCGCACCAAAAAGGCAGAAGGTGAAGCTCCACGCGACATAAAGTCGGTGGTGTCTTATAGTGCGAAAACCAGCTACTCTAGGCAGAAGTTGAAGCACCACGCGGCATAAAGCCGGTGGTGTCTGATTATTTACAAAGCTGCAAGCTCCCCCTCCGAAATTCGCAATTCGCAATCCGAAATTCGCAATTCTTCATTCGTATCTCAGCGCTACCATTGGATCGACTTTCGTCGCCCGGCGCGCAGGCAGATAACAAGCCAATAACGCTACTACTATGAGTAACACCGCAATCGTCGTGAATGTGACCGGATCGGTGGCGCTTGTCTGGTACAGCAAACGCGACATCAACCTGGTCAAAATCCATGCGGACCCTAAACCGAGCGCAACTCCAATCAGAACGAGCAACATTCCCTGTTTCAAGACCATTCGTAGAATCTGACCCATCTGCGCGCCTAAGGCCATGCGAATGCCAATTTCCTGTGTCCTTTGATTGACGAGATAACTGATCACGCCATAAAGCCCAATCATCGTCAGCAGTAAAGCCAGTCCTGCAAAAATTCCCATTAACGCCATCAGGAACTTGCGATCGGCGACGCTGCGACTAACGAGAAACTCGACTGTGCGGATCTTCCACATCGGTTGATCCGAATCCACCTTCCAAACGGCTTGTCTTACTTGTTCAGTAAGACTCAATGGATCGACAGTCGTCCGAATAACTAACGTTGCAAATATTCCCGGTCCCTGACTGTAGGCGCCATACAACTGAGGTCGAGGTGGCTCGTCGATCACATAGTGTTTCGCGTCGCCCACTACACCCACAACGGTGCCGGTACTGCCATCTTGCGGAAACTTGATCTGTTTACCGAGTGGATCCTGTCCGGGCCAGAACCGTTCAGCCATCGTTTGATTGATGATGAGGACGCCTGGAGAATCAGCGCGGTCCTCATTGCCGAACGTGCGACCCTTAATGATCGGTATGCCAATAGTTTCGAAGTAGTTTGGCATCACGGTATTGAACATTACTTCGGGTTCCATCCCTTGTGCAGGTAGTTCTCGGTCAGGAAGAATTATGTTCGTCGTGCCGCCATTACCACTGAATGGAAGGCCTCGAACAAGCGACGCTGACTTCACTCCGGGAATCTGCTGGACCTGTTCTGTCACTTGCCGGTGAAAGTTCCATTGAGCTTCGGGTTTGCTGTATTTGTTTCGCGGCAATCGATACTCCAGACTCAGCAACTGTTCAGGCTTAAAACCGACATCGACACGAAGCAGCTTATCGAAACTGCGAATCAACAGACCGGCGCCCACTAACAGCAAGAGCGATAGCGCCACCTGAAGAACCACAAAACCACCGCGCACACGATTCCACCTGGCGGCCTCGCCGCTTCCTCTCGACCCTTCTCGCAAGAACGACTGCAGTTGAGGCTTTGCCAAGTTTATTGCCGGAGCAAGTCCGAACAGCCAGCCGGTGATGACGGAAACTGCGAGCGCGAATATCAGCACACGCGCATCCAGGGTTACTTCCGTAGTGCTTACGAAGTTTTGTGGCAGTTTAAGTAGGGCGGATAGTCCCCAGTACGCGAGCAAGACACCGCCGGCGCCGCCAACCAGACCAATCAGAGTTGTCTCAGTTAAGAGTTGCCTAATCAGACGCCATCGGCTGGCGCCCATTGCTGCTCGCACGGCAATTTCCCGATGACGTGATAGACCGCGCGCAAGCAAAAGATTCGCGAGGTTCGCACATGCAATCAGAAGAATGACTCCGACTGCGGCAAACAAAAGCCAAAGCATTGGACGCACACGACTGACCATGATGTCGCGAAACGCCTCCACTTTTGCGCCGCGGCCCGCATTCTCTTTTGGATAGGCCTGCGCGAGTTGTCCCGCGATGGTAGTCGCTTCGGCTTGAGCTTGCTGCAAACTGACACCAGGCTTTAGATGGGCCATTGCAAAGCAAAAGCGAGCATCACGTTGTCCGTTGTATCCGGGGTAGTATGCGAGCGGCATCCAGACTTCAACCTCCGGGTCGAGCGGCTCCTTAAAACTCGACGTTATGACACCAATAACGCTGTAGGACTCGCCATTGAGGATCAGCTTTTTCGACGACAAGTTTGGGTCGCCATTTAAGCGCTCTCGCCACATTTTCTCATTGACCACAGCGAGCTTTTCCGCGCCCAGACGATCTTCGCCGGCAACAAACGTCCTGCCGGCGATTGGAGTGAGGTTGAAGAACTCGAAGAAGTTTGCCGCCACAAACGCACCGCGCACACGGTCAGGACGGTCCCCACCAGTCACGTTGACGCTTTGCGATTGGAAGGAGACAAGATCCTCAATAGAGTGCATTCTTTCGCGAAAATCCTGCGCCTCGAGAGCAGAGAAACCGTCCGTATCGCCACCCGGCGTGAGAGTGGACAAAGCAACGAGTTGGTCGGGTTTGTGATATGGAAGGGCCCGTAATAACACTGCGTTAACGACGCTGAATATCGCGGTGTTTGCTCCGATACCCAACGCAAGCGTGATCACGGCAACGATTGTGAACAATGGATTCTTCACGAGCATGCGCGCCGCGTAGCGCAAGTCTTGTTGGAGGGTTTGCATGATGGCTCCTTGATGTGAATGGGTCTTGGGACCTTTGGCCTTGGGCCTTTGGTCTTTGGTCTTTGGCTTTAGGCCTTGGTCTTGGATCTTGGGCCTTTGAAGTGGTCAGTAAAGCAAAGGTAAAGACCAAAGCCCGAAGTCCAAAGGCCAAAGACCCAACGCCAAAGGCCCAAGACCAAAGACCCCTATTCATACTTCAGCGCTACAAGTGGATCGACTTTCGTCGCGCGTCGCGCGGGAACGTAACAAGCCACGAGCGTCACAACAATTAACAGCGCCGAAACCAAAACGAATGTAAGTGGATCGGTCGCGCTAACGCCGTACAGCACACTCGTTATTGCGCGCGTAACCAGGAACGCCCCGAGCAGTCCAATGGCCACACCAATGATCGTAAGTTTCACGCCATGGTGGAGAACCAGCTTCAGCACGTCGGCTAACTGCGCGCCCAGCGCCATGCGAATCCCAATCTCACGAGTGCGCTGTGAAACCGAGTAAGACGTGATTCCGTAGATGCCGATCGCCGAGAGCATCAGGGCCACCAGTCCAAAGACGCCAAGCACAGTTGCCGCAATACGCGCAGGAAAGAGCGCCAGCTTCATGTGTTCATTCAAGGTTTTGACGTCAAAGAGAGGCAGGTTTGGATCGAGCGAGTGGATCTGACTGCGTACAGATGCAAAAAGTGGTTCGGGATTGCCGTTAGTGCGAACCATCAACGTTCCGTTGGTGGAATAATCCTGCGTGATCGGTGTCCACACGAAAGACCTGGGCTCCTCAGCAATGTTGAAGTACTTCCCATCTTTAGCCACACCAACAATTCGGATGAAGGGTCCTTCGGCACTACTGAAACTGAATCGCCTATTCACCGCTTCCGCATCAGAGTTCGCGAAGGGCATCAGCCGGCGCACAAAGGTCTCATTGACAATCGCGACTGCTTCAGACTTCTCCTTGTCCTGTTCGGTGAACTCACGGCCGGCCTGCAAAGGTGTTGCCATGGTTTCGAAGTAGCGTGGTCCGACCATACAATTCATCGCGAGAGGAACATTCGCACCGCGTTCAGCTGGCTGTCCTTCGATGAACACATTTCGGCTGTTGTAGTTAATACTAAGCGGGATATAACTTGTGACGGCTGCAGACTTGACCTGCGGAAGCGCCTGTACGCGTTCTACGAGTTGCCGGTAGAACACTTGTCCGCGAGCTTCGTCATAGCCCTGCAGGCCAAGATCAAACGACATCATTAGTGCGTTCTGCGGATTGAACCCCGGACTCATAGTCTGCAATTGCTGGAGTGTTCGAACCACGAGTCCGGCTGCGATCAGAACCACCAGAGATAAAGCAATCTGTGCCACGACTAATCCGCTTCGCAGTCGCGTGCGACTGGTCCCACCCTGGGCCACGTTGTCCTTCAGCGCTTTTAAGAGACTCGGTCGAGTTGCTTGCAGAGCAGGCGCCAGTCCAAAGATGGCTCCCGTTATTAACGACACTGACAGAGAAAACATCAGCACTCGCCAGTCGACCGTTACGTCGAGGGACAATGGGAAATCGATTGGGGGCTTGAAAGCGATAAGAACCTTGATAATCCACAGCGCCAGGAAGAAGCCAGTAACGCCGCCTGCGAGAGATAAGAGGATGCTCTCCGTGAGCAGTTGACGAATCAATCGGAAGCGATTTGCGCCCATTGCCAAACGAATCGCTATCTCTCTGCGATGGTCTGTTGCGCGCGCGAGCAGAAGTCCTGCCAGGTTCGTGCAGCTCACTAACAACACTAGCGCTACTGCAGCCATCATGATCCAACTGAAACTAACGACGGCGCCGCGCAGATCCGGCAAAATAAATCCTGGTGGCCCAA
>JBKOYD010000182.1:0-18467 GCA_046725195.1 Acidobacteriota bacterium
GCCGACCTTGCGTGAGCCGGGAAATACGAGAGCTAATCCGACAGATGAGCAGCGCGAATCCACTGTGGGGAGCACCACGGATTCATGGCGAGTTGCTGAAACTCGGAATAAAGATCTCTCAAGCAACAGTAGCCAAGTACATGGTGCGCGGACGCAAGCCGCCTTCACAAACGTGGCGTACTTTTCTTGAGAACCACCTCAACGAGTTAGTTTCAACAGATTTCCTGGTGGTGTCGACGGTAAGCTTTCGCTTGTTGTTTGTGTTCGTAGTGTTGGGCACCACCCGGCGGCATGCAATTCACTTCAACGTGACCGCGCATCCGACCGCGGAATGGACGGCGCGACAAATTGCTGAAGCATTTCCATGGGACAGCGCACCGCGTTATCTGTTGCATGATCGGGATTGTATTTACGGAGTAGCATTCCATCAGCGAGTTGCGGAAATGGGCATTCGTGAAGTGCTGACAGCGCCACGATGTCCTTGGCAGAACGCTTATGTAGAGCGCTTTATCGGCTCACTGCGAAGAGAATGCCTGGACCACATAATCATCTTCAATGAATCTTCTTTGCAGCGCATTCTGAAAGCATACTTTGACTACTACGAACACTCTCGAACACATCTGGCACTGGAGAAAGATGCGCCAGAATCCAGAGCCATTCAAGGCCCCGAACTGGGTACAGTTATCGAGCTGCCGCAGGTCGGTGGGCTACATCATCGCTACGAGCGCCGCGCAGCGTGAGAGCCTTGATCCTTCCGCCGGTATGACGACTCCTGAATATATTAGAGGATCGTGGCGTTGTCTTCACTACTGTTGTCTCAAGCTGTTTTGAGGCATCAAGCTGTAAACGGTGTGTGATGAGGATCAAGAAGACTGCGGATAGTAAATTGGACCGGGAGTGTTTTTCTCTTGCTGCCCGAATCGAGTTTTTGGTAACCACAGGGTTTCGACTAGAATGCGCAACAACAAGGCGTCGGTTGCCGGTAACTATCGAGGCTTAACGCCTCCGCCAAACCGATATAAGGGCCGGTCCAAAGCCAGCCTTTCGGTTTTGAAAAAAACAAAAGCGGCAAGCACGCAAGCCTGCCGCCTCGATGAAAACTATCGGCAAAGAGAAGACCAAGCCTACAAGTAATTAAGTAATTATGCGGATAATCGTAGAGATAGTTGTAGGCATAATCCTATTAGGTGGCGCGGCATGGGCCACGGTTAGGACTTACAAGGGGCGCGGTAAGTCGTCATGGGTGATTCTCCTGTTCGCCCTCTTTCTCGTAGCCCTGGGCTTGTATTTCGTCGTTCATGCTTTCACCGCGTGGCTGCGGGATTTCAGGATAGGCTCAGAATGGATCAAGTAGAATCGCGCTAGTGAAGACTCGCAAGCCCTTCGACAAACTCATCGAAACAGGGATTTTCGGTTGTCAGCTTTTCTGACACAACGGTTTTCGCCGGTTACATATGGGATTAAAACTTCCTCAGTTAACGAGTGCTTCCTCGTCTTCTGCTTTTAAAAACTCTCAGGAAGAAATGGCAAAGGAGATTAAGAAATAACCGAAGCATTACGCGTTTGTGCAAAAGCCAGCTCGCGGAGTAGTTGAAGACCTCGACGTCAGATCTTCAAAATCAGCGCCCTATCGGCTCATCGAAGACAACTGGTATTTGGCGCTTGACGATGCCGATTGACGACGACGCCCAACAAGCGCTGGAGGTGACTCGCGGTGAGTAGCCTCTATCGATAGTTGAGTGAGCTCGCAGCTTTAAGCGTAGCGTTAGCTGGCTAGTGAGTAGTAATGAACAACGTAGAAATCGATCAGCGTACACAGCGCAGTTCATCTGAGAGCCAATTGCCTCCACGAGGACGTGGCATTATGCCTAAACGACCGGCACCTACTTGGCAGACCCAGTAAAGTTCAGCTTGCATAGATAATCGAGGCAATCCAACGCTGATGCGCTTCAGCGGCGCGCACCTTACCAAAGAAGCTGGCTATCACGTCCGACCTAAACCTACTTAGCTTGCACCCGTCGAAACTCGTTCGGGCAATAGTAACTAGCCTTGCGAGCTGACGGCGCGATAGCATGTTTCTCAAGTAACCTTTTCTTGCTGGCTGAATGCTGCTCGCCCGCGCCCGCTGAATCGATCGTTCAGGCGCCTCTCATTCCATTGAAGGAGGATAACAAAATGAATTGGAAGAAGTTCTTTCTGACATTCGTGATCATCTTTCTGGTCACCACAGTACTTGGGTACATCATTCACGCCGTGCTCCTAGCATCAGAATACCAGCGGGTAAGCCATCTCCACCGAAGTGAACCTCTCATGCCCTTCCTGTTACTCGGCAATGCAGCATTCTCTCTGGCGTTTGTGTGGCTTTACGCCAGGGGTGTAGAGGCAAAACCATGGGCGGGGCAAGGACTGCGTTTTGGCGTTGCGGTATGGCTTCTCTGGGCAGTGCCTATTTTCTTGATCCAGTATGCAGGACAGCCTTTTCCCGGCAGTATGATTGCCAAAGAAATTGGGCTTGAACTCCCCGATATGCTGGTATTGGGTCTGCTGACAGCGGCGTTGTACCGTAAATAGATTCGCAGCGTTCTTAGCTGTTCGATGCCTGCTAGCTTCAGTGAGCAACGCCTCCTCGGTGACATCCAGGGTTTCGTCAATCCTGAAGCATTTGATCGTGATGGTGGGGTGAGGACATTATCTCAGTGAGGCTAAACGCCTCCGCCGGCCTTTCGGTTTTTAGGTCTAACTGGTTAGGGGCGCGAGGATTTTCCCACTCGGACCACAGACCTCAACAGTCTTAGTTGACTGTTGTTTAGTTTGAATTTGTAAGGCTTGTTTGCGAAGCCAAAAATAGAGCTGCCCAGATGGCCCCTGCCCAGAGAAAACCGAAACCTAAAACCTTCCGTGCAGCGATCGCCGCAGCAGTGCCCTCGTCTGTCGAGCCTATGCTGCCAACTGCCGTCAACTTCCATTCTCCGATCCACAATCACGCGCTCTTCGCCGCTTCCCCCGAGATACGTGGAATATTTGAGTGATGCTGGTCCAGTGAGTTTCGTATCAACCTTAGTAACGAAGAAATCCGCAATCCGGCCCTCGGCAGTGGGATTGCACTGACCATCAGTACCGCAAGTGATATCGAAAGCTCCGGCTGTCGTAGGAAAGTTGATTGATGATGTCTCGCCCGACACGAACGCGTTTTGATCGTTATCGACCGCGATATTCCAGCCAAGATTGCAGGAGTCGCCACCGAAGTAGGTCGAATAGATCACTGCTGTTCCCAGTGAATTGAGCTTAACAACGTAACCATCGCAACCTGCTGAGTGCGAAGAGAAACTATTTACGGGCAGACCGCCCGAGTAGTCGTGTCCCGTAACATAAGCTCGACCGAAGGCATCTACTGCGATTCCCTGACCGCCATCGGCGGCGTTAACACCGTTTTGCCCGAGTAGCGTCGAGTATATAAGCTTGCCTGCCCCATTAAGCTTGGTCACAAATGTATCGGAGAGACCTTTGAGAGTTTCTTGATACACGCCTGGTGTGGTTGGAAAGTTCGATGATCTGGTCGATCCGGTGACGTAAGCACTCCCGCTCGTATCTATGGCAATGCCACCGTAAGTCACGCCGGGCACGTCCGGAACGTCATAAAAGTTTTCGTTGCTACTGCCGCCCAGGTAAGTCGAGTAGATGAGTTGATTGCCTTCAGCGTTGAACTTCGTCACAAACGCGTCGCTTCCTCCACCTGGCCCGATCTTCGCGTTGATCGGTTCTGTAGGAAAGTCGAGCGAGGTGGTGAGGCCGGTCACAAGTGCATTGCCGTGTGCACTGACCGCGATCTCTATTGCCGTGTCCTCACCGGTACCTCCGAGAAATGTGGAGTAGGCCAGAACCGGATCGATTACCAACTGTTTGGCCACGTCATAGCCGGCGATGTCAAAGGCAACCACTTTCTCATCGTTGAGAATGTAGTGGCCGGAGATCTCCTCTCTCAAACCATCCTTCTCCTGATAGACGTGTGGCTTATGCATTCGCATTTGTCGCTCGCCGTTTTGAATCAAGAGGTCTCCCTGCTATCCAGTTCGAGCTTGTCCATGCCGGCAAAGCTAAGCTTGATCTGACGAGGGTCAGCGCCTGCAGCCACAACGAAGTCATACTCCAACTGGTGGCCTTGAGTGCCGTAATAAACAAGATCCACTCCGGGATAGACCGCTTCGTATTTAACTTTTGAGTAGGTGGGAATCTCGGTTCGCCACTGCCTTGGATCATTACCGATGAAGTAGTTGCTCTTGCCGTGCAATTCATCCACGCCAACGATCTGTGGGTTGGTGTTCGCACCTTCAAGTTTCATCCGAAGGACTGACGTTGCGGGATCATTCGAGCCACCGGAGTGCTTATTGTGATAACGCAGCACGGCCTCATTCGGGGTCAGGAACAGAGCATAGCCGCTACTGCGCGTCAGAAACTTGACCTCTCGATCAGTTTGGCCCTTGTTAGGTTCGAAGCTCAGTGGCAGCTTGCCGTAATCTGACTTAACGCTGGCCGCAGAGTTTGCGTCTCGCGGTTCCGTCGCTTGTGACCCGGCGCTCAGTGTTCAGTGAATACCAACATCCGGCAGCAATCACAGCGACCGCAAACGCGGATGCCGTTAGTAACTTTGGGCGATTAATTTTCGATAACATCACACTTCTTCTTTACCTTTAATCGTTTCAGTGAGTGGATATTCGCCGCTTCGGTCCTGCGCACACCTGACCTGAAGAGCGATGCATTCCGAGGTTGCGTCTAACAACAAACGTTTGACATTTCGGAGAGCGAATTGAATGCGAGTCTCAAGTCGCCATAGCAATGGTCCATCTCATTGCTGGCGGCCCGGCGGGTCGGGTTGCGGGTTGAAGAACTTCGCGAGAGCTGGAACAACAAAGATGGTGCGTGCGCTCTCACGTACTTCAAGTGTCGGAGCCAGATGTGGCTCCGGCGTGCGGAGGTTGTTACCCGGAAGCGTATCCGGCCCGCCGAGGAAGTGGACGGAGGCGTTGATTTTCGCCGGTGCCGACGCTAAGAAATCGAAGGTCGCCGCCTGGCCGGGCATGAGCTCAACTACGCGCGACTCGCGGTTGAGGAAGCGATGGCGAGTGAGGCAGTTTGGCACCGGAACAGTCCCGCCACAGCTGGGGCTATTCTCCTCATCCTGGACGTAAACATCAAAGGCCAACAGTGCTCGTCGCGCGACGTTCGGGGGCCCAGGCGTGTCGCCGACCGGTGGTGGCTGACGGAATCGACTTACAACGTTAAGTCGCGCGGTCTGTCCCGCCCCAAGCTCGATGAAACCGAAATCTGAAGGAAAATCTTCCGAGTCCTGGAGTGCTTGCACTTGCCCGGTCTGCCACGCGGCAACGATTAAAGCAATTACGGCGAGTAGCGCGATGACTGCCGGTGCCTTTGTGAACGCGTTTCGTCTTTTCATGTTCTTTGCTCCTTTAACGTTTTCCCGTGAATCAAGTGCTTATCCCATCTTCACCAGTTCCACGCGGCGGTTTTTCGCTCTGCCCTCGTCCGAGGTGTTATCGGCAATCGGCTTGTTCTGCCCGTAACCAACAGCTTTCAGCCGCCCAGGTTCGATACCTTCATTGGCTAACGCAGCAACGACCGACTGGGAGCGGGCCTCGGACAATTTCATGTTGTAGGCTGGTGTGCCGACATTGTCGGTATGACCTTCGACTGTGAGGTTCAGGCTGGGATCGTTTTTGAGGAGTTTCACGATCTGGTCAATAATCGGCTGCGAATCCGGCTTGATGTCTGCTTTATCAAAGTCGAAGTTAATGTAGAGAGCTACGTGTCCTTTGGTGTCGAGCTCTCTCTTCATAGCCTCAGCCGGCAAGAGCGAAGCTTTGACTTCCAACGCCTTTTTCTCAACGACAGTCAGATAATAGGGTCCCCTGGAATTTGGGTTCACGTAAGCCTCGACCCAGATTTCACTCACCGGAGTGCGAAGCATGTAGACCCCCATCTGATCGGTCCCATAAACCGGACTGCGATGGCGCATGTCGGTGAAACTGGAATGACTGACATCCATATCATCAGCTGTTCCCTCAAACACCTTCACTCCTCCCAAACCCGTGACGAGTGATTCATAAGTCTTGAAGACCTGAAATGCCGATGCTCCATGACCTTCGGCTGCCATCGTCGCGAGTCTTCCTTCAACGCTGATCACCTTCGTTCCATCGAAAAACTCATAGCGGTCGAAGTCCACATTTTTCGAGTTAATAGCGGTTTGACGATAACCGTCGATGAGGCCGAAGTAAGGAAACGTGCCAAGTTGCGGATTCGCAACAGGTACGTTATTGATGTCGAAGCCTGCGGGAATCGTGCGCGTGGACATCACGGGCGATGGCTCCACGGCGGCAACGGGTGTAGCAGTTGATCCCGCAGGAGCATTCGATGGCGCGGTTTGTTGTTTCTTTGCACATCCGCTGAAGGCAAGAAAAACCGTAAGGGGGAGAATGAGAGACTTTGCAACGCAATGCATAATTTCTCCTTTCCAACATGGATCTCATCGGCTGATCTCTCAACGCGAAGCAGGCCCACAGTGGTTTTGCGCAATCTAGTCGCGCGACTTTCTTCTCTACTGGTTGAAGATGAAAAGGGCGGGACAGTATTACCACTCAAAATTTTTGATAGCCGTCTTCGGTCGATAAAAGTCTGAAGCTACTCGAGGAAGTCGGAAACAAAGCAGGTATCCGACTTAGCCTGATCCACCTCAGCGGAATATATGGACCAGGGCAACTACGAGTTCGCGTTGGACTATGGTCGGAGGGCCTTAAGGCTAAGTGAGGAATCGCGTAACAAGATCGGCGTAGCGGATTCGGAGCATTCAATCGGCAGCATTCACCTGTTGCAAGGCAATCTCGCAGAAGCGCTGGTCTATTTCCAGAAAAATGTGGAGTTACTCAAATCGCTCCAGCGCAAGATGGGCATCGCATACCTGATCGGCAGCATGGGCCTCGTGCATTACGGGCAAGGAGACTTTGGTTCGGCCGTAGAATCTCGTTACCAATTGTCGCGGGCCCATTTGATCAGCTGGGATAGCGCTGAGCCTCCCGCCGCGACGTTGTTGTCTTCGTCCCAGTTGTATTCCGAGCCGGAATGCGTTCCTATTACACGTGGACTATCGTCCCACCATGACCACAACGGCCCGCCTGAGTTTCCACTCGTAGCATCACCAGTATGTTCGAGTTCCACGCCAGCGCCGTCAGAGTCGTCGTCAGTTATCACAATGTAGGACTGCCAAGTCGGACGCTGTCCTCCACCCACCGCTGATGGATAACCAACGAGGATCCAGTAGGCGCCGCCTTCCCAGTCATCGCTGTACGTCTTATAGCCGAAGTAACCGAGTGAGTTGCCGAGGGGCGTGTAGAGTTTCAGCACAGCCATGTCATCCCCCTGATCGTGGTCAGAGTAGCCCTTTGCCTTCTCGGTATAAGAATACATTCCGCTACCCAGCGTAGATTGGCCGTCATAATAGGCGGGTGTGAACTTCATTGCCCAGTTACCGGGGCCTGTTCCCCAAGGCACGAGGTGACTTGCAGTGAGTACAACATTCTTTCCAACGAGCGCGCCGGCGCCGCCCCAGATCAACGAACCGTATTTCCAGACGTCTATGCGTCCAGTACAAAACCACGGCCAAGTGTAAGGATAGAAATTCTTACGATCATCGTTGCCGATCACAAAGTCGGGTACGACAACCTTACCATTCCTGCGACGCAAGAAATGAACAGGCCGGGGATTTGCGGGTCGCGGATGAAAGGCAAGCGTGGCCCATTCCGGCCGAAGGGAATCCAAAGACCCGTCCGGCGCGGGTTTCACGTTAATAGCCTCAGGAGTTGTTTGCTCCAATTCTTTCCCCGGAAGACCTTCGGAGATATTAGCGCCTAACGCGATGCGCCAGGCGGACAGATCTTTTTCCGAGACCACTGATTGCAAATCTAGTTTAGGGGCTATCGTTCCTTTAGTCTGCAGATACATATAGTTCTTGCGAATTAGATCCTCGAGTTGCTCCGGCATCTTGCCCGTGCCAGGAATATCCTGGCGACGCACCAGATCGTCGAGGAGCGTTGGAAGATCCCTGCGGACCTTGATTTCAGACGTATGTTTAGCCATGATTACCTCCTACTGATTAAACAGACTGCCGCTGGTGACATTTCCGCCTCGTGAGCAAAGCCCTGTTGAATCCTCCAACCACCACACGCGAGTCCGTTCAGGCTGTATCTTGAAGATGAAAAGGGCGGGACAGTATTACCACTCGAAATTTTTGATAGCCGTCTTCGGTCGAGTTACAATTCAAATTCCCCCACAACAATTCTTCATTTCGAAGGATAGACCACCTCGAAAACTGAACGGCCAAACGCCAGTCCAGAGACAGATACTCCATGGCCTTGTAGGGAGGTGATTACATGCCCTGCGCCGTTTGCCGCGTGTCTTGGATCGTACTCGCCCTTTTATGCCTGCAACTTGTTGGTCTCGCCCAGGACGCCCCGTCTACAGTGGAGAAGCAGCTGCGCGAAATCGTTGAAGAGCTTTACGCCGCGTCTGCTAAAGAGGACCTGGAAGGCTACATGCGCGTATGGAGCGCGAAGTCGCCTGAGTTGATCTCGCGCCGTAAAGCGATGCAAGACCTGTTCGCTGCGAACGATAAGATCGAGCTAAAAACTCTGACGATTAGTAAGGTGAAAGTTGAAGGCGATAAAGCTAGCGTTCGTGTCGCCGTAGAGACAACTGCACTTGACGCGAAGACGGCGAAACCAGCAACAGGCTTCGGGAAGATGAACCGCGCGTTGGACTTCGTCAAGGAGGAAGGTCGCTGGAATGTCTGGCGTGAAGCGGGGGCGGAGGAAGATCTCGCGTTGGCTTTGATCGAAGCGAGGACGAACGAGCAGCGTCAGGCGCTGCTGTCCGCGGAACAAGAATTAATCTCTGTGGAATTGTGGAAGGCGCTTATCAGGCAAGGGACTCTTCAGTTTCAGCAAAGCAATTATGACCAGGCGCTGACAAATGTCCAACTTGCCCTCTCCATTGCGGAACGGATCGGCGACAAGGAAGGGATTGCGCAGGCCTTGAGTGACATGGGCAGTGTTTCATACACGCAAGGCAACTACGTCCTGGCCGTGGACCAATTCCGTAGAAGTGTGATGCTGCGCAAAGCGTTAGGAGATAAGGTAAGGACTGCTATTTCGCTCACGAATCTAGGGACCGTTTACGGGTCGCAAGGCAACCATCGTTTAGCCTCTCAGTATTACCAGGAATCGCTTGTGGAGTTTGAATCCGCGGGAAACAAGATTGGTATGGGGGCCGCCCTGAACAACCTCGGTAATACCTACTTCGCCCAAGGTAACTACGGCTTGGCATTGGAGAATTACCAAAGGGCGCTCAATTATTTCGAGGCTGCCGGGTATAAGCCCGGGATTGCTATTTCAGTGAACAACATAGGTAATGTATACCAGAAAGAGAATAACTACGAAGCCGCTCTTGATTATCTGCAGAAGAGTCTGCAGATGAAAGAAGCTTTGGACAATAAGTCGGGAGTTGCCACCTCGCTGCATAACATCGGAGAGGTTTACAAAGCGCAGGGCAGATACGATCTTGCGCTGAATTATTACCAGAGGAGTTTGATGCAGTTCGAAGCGATAGGCGAGAGGGCACGGAGCCGCGCCTTGCTCCTGGCCAGCATGGGACTTGTCTACTATTTGCAGGGTGACTACACCAAGGCATTAGAGTTCACCAATAACGCAGCAGCGATTGCCAAACAGATAGATAATCGCGAAGTTCTCTGGGACGTGCGTACGACCGAGGGCCGAGTGTACCAGGCGCTCAATCAGCCAGTTAAAGCACGTCGAGCCTTTGAAGAGGCGATTGACACCATTGAGAGTCTGCGTAAGCAAGTCGCAGGCGGCGAACAGGAACAGCAGCGCTCGTTTGAAGGAAAAATTTCACCGTACCACGCGATGGTCGAGTTGTTGGTGGCCCAAAAGGAACCCGGCCTGGCCCTGGCCCAAGCTGAACGTGCGAAAGCTCGCGTCCTTTTGGATGTGATGCACAGCGGCAGAGTCGACATCACAAAGGCGATGACGACCCAGGAGAGGGAACAGGAAGCCAGATTGAGAAACGAACTCGCTATTCTTAACTCTCAGATCTCGCGAGAGAGTCAACTTCCGCAACCCGATCAAACGCGCCTGGCCGACCTTAAGGCGCGCCTGCAAAAAGCGCGACTCCAGTACGAAGCGTTCCAGACAAGTCTGTACGCCGCACATCCCGAATTAAGAGTACAGCGCGGTGAGGCAAGAGTATTGACGTTGGGCGAAGCTGCTGCATTGCTGCCCGACGCTCAGAGTGCGTTGTTGCAGTATGTAGTAACGTCCGAGAAGACGTACCTCTTCGTGCTATCAAAGGGACATGCCGTTAATCAAAGCGAAGTGAAGCTGAAATCATATGTACTGGAGATTAAAGAGAAGGACCTGTCCGATCTCGCCAGTGCGTTTCGCCGGCAATTGGCCAACCGTGATTCGACCTTCCGCCTCGCCGCGATCAACTTGTATGACAAGTTAATGAAGCCCGCGCAGGCTGAGCTGCGCTATAAACAAACGCTGATCATTGTTCCCGACGGCGCATTGTGGGAATTGCCATTCCAGGCTTTGCAGGACGCGACCGGCCGGTATCTGATCGAAAACTACGCGCTTTCCTATGCACCTTCGCTCACAGTGCTACATGGGATGTCCAACCTCCGCAGAAGGAACGTCGTTAGCGGCGCTAGCGGGCTTCTGGCTATTGGTAATCCCGCTTTTGAAAAGCAGGGTTTGGACCGCCTCAAGTTGGTGCATAGAGATGAGAAGCTCAGTGGTCTGCCCGAGGCTGAAAAGGAGGTAAAAACTCTGGCCCAATTATATGGCGCAGCGCAAAGTAAAGTTTACATCGGCGCAGAGGCGCGCGAAGATCGGTTCAAGGCCGAAGCTGGCAGGTTCATCGTGCTGCACCTGGCGACGCATGGAATCCTCAATGACTCTTCGCCAATGTATTCTCAGGTGGTACTCGCCCCATCCGACCAAGCTGGCGTTGAAGATGGGCTACTTGAGGCGTGGGAAATAATGAATCTCAATTTGAATGCCGACCTGGTTGTCTTATCAGCTTGCGAAAGCGGCCGCGGCAGAATCGGCGCCGGCGAGGGCATCATCGGCCTTAGCTGGGCTCTCTTTGTCGCGGGCATCCCCACAACCGTGGTGAGCCAGTGGAAGGTCGAGTCAGCCAGTACAACCACGCTAATGTTGGAATTCCACCGCAACCTTCGCGCCGGCGTGAAGTATCCGAAAACGCGCGTATCGACAGCAAAGGCTTTGCAGCAAGCATCACTCAAACTCCTCGGGCAAAGTGAATACCGGCACCCATTCTATTGGGCCGGGTTCGTCGTCGTAGGCGACGGCAACTGACGAAAGCTAGCTGATAAGGATAAGAATTGAACGGGAAGCATAGCAGCAGATTACTACTTCTGTTTGGATCGCCTTCTGAGAGATCGAACACTCTGTAATAGTTGTCGGGCAACTGGGGAATTCGGATTCGCTGCGACGAGCGCAAGCATCTCCTGCTCGGCATCAGCGAGCAGCCCAGCCCGAGCATAGAGAGTGCCGCGAACCAGATGGGAGTCTCCTACCAGTCTCTCAACGTTACTTAGCTCATCGGCTTTAGCTTTATCCAAAACTTTAAACCTTGCCTCCGGCGCCGGCGCGGATGGCGAAATATACTCCTTCCCATCCTTCAAAGCAGTCACTTGCCACACGTAGACGCGACCTCGATCTAGCGGGCGAGGCGGAGTCCACGACGCTGTCGTGAGCGGCGGGCTCGTCGCCACCGGGTTGTACTCGACATCGAGGACTGCAACAGTGTAAGAACTCGCATCGTTCAATAACTGCCAGCGTAAAGTAGGTCGAGCACCGCGCGTGATTGTGGCAACCGGGCTTAAAAGGGAAAAGGCAGTACCATCATCGGTAGTGCCCAACAGTCTACCTTTCGTTCCGATCAATTCAGACATTTCTGGTGCTTCTAGTTTACCTATGGTCAGCGCACGTTTTACCGCTCGGCTTGAGGAGGGTGGTAGTTGAGCAAGTCCGTTGACATTCCCTTTGTCATCAACCGTCACACGGCCGCTGCCGTCGTTCAGCGCGAGCACAATCTGCTCACTGCTTTTGGACTCCGGCGACGCGCTCGAAGCAACGTTAGCTGAAGGTCTACTGCCCGGATTTGATTCTGGATGCGTTTCTTGAGTCTGACCCGCCGACTGTTGCGTGGACCCTGATCTTCTCATTGCCCTCCACGCGAAAAACAACCCTATCGAAGCCGTTATCAACAATAGAGCTAGCGCCGCTGTTAAAGCAGGTTGCGCTGACAAAACATTGACGTGCAGTAGCGTCCCAATCTTTTCCAAAAAGCTGCGTCTTGCTTCAAGCGCAGGTTTTTTCCGGGACGAACCCGTAACTTCTGCGCGAAACGAGCGAAGATCGCCCACTTCATCGGCGCAGAAGGCGCAGATTTCCAGGTGATTCTCCAAAGCCTGACGCTCGCCACCATCGATTTCACTGTCGACGAGGGCTACGATCTGTTCATATGAAGGATGATCGGATTCAGGGACAGAGACGCCCGATCGAAGGCGATGATGGAAGTCTGATACCACGGCGTCCATTTGAAGTGATGCGCCTATACGCTGGCGACACTCTGCGCAAGCGGCGAGATGATCGTCTGCGGCGAGCAGTTCATCAGACGACATCACACGCCGGCAGTATTGATCGATGATTTGCGCAGAAAGATGTTCTGACACCAAGCCCCCTCTATCTGGTCAAGATGTGAATGATCTCGTCATATTACCTTTCGCCTGATTTATTTCGCTAAGTTCGTTCGAGTGCCGTCATTCGACGCGCGAGCCTCGCACGGGCGGACTTGCGGAGGTTGATGACTTGCTGCCGTGTAATGCCGAGACGAAGAGCAACAGCCGCGTCGTCAAGCGGTAGGTCATTCCACAATCGCGCAAACTCCTCAGCTGGAATCGCGACTGCTTCGGCGATCTGCCTAATAGTGGCTATCCCTGTCAGAGGCAGTAACATGATGACCCCCTCTTGCAGGTCTCTTAGGTTAAGCAGGAGTGCAACTCGCTGACCAATCGGCAGTTTCATGATCTCGGACCATAGACGTTGCAGGTACGACCGGCGTTCAACATCAGCAGCGAGGTTCCAGTGCGAGTCAGACACATCCGCGGATCCAAGGTCCTCCTTTTCGTCATTCGTCGGAGGAAGGTCTTTAATTCCCTGCAACTCCGCGACTGTGTTCACCAGCGCGTCGAGCTCGACCGGCGCTCCGACACGTCTAAAGATCGCCACCAGGAGATCCGCCAGGCGTGCGCATCTGATGTCCTCACCTTCATTCCGGGCAAGGGAGAAAGTTTGCGGAGTATCACGTAACTCCCGCAGCCGTCCGGAGCCGACCGAAGAGCCCTTGCCTTGATTGCGAAACGCGGCAAACCCGCAGAGCCAGTTACCGTCGGTGCTTTCCCATAAGGCGAGTTCTCGCTGGTGACTGAGGAGGTATCTGATCCGATTTTTCAAACGCCAGCGCTGCGGATATTTGCGTCTTAGGTGATGGTGACAAGCGTTATAGGTGGTGACTGCAACGTAGTTAGGGAAACTTTCAATGGCGGCGTTACCTGGGCTGGCCTTAAGCGCGCGGAGTCGCGCGAGCAGTTGGGCCACCACTTCGCCGTAAACGTCTTCGGAGTCCTGCCACCTGAGACGGTCATCCACTGCGTCAGAGGCGTGCAGCTTGCTCCTGATGATTCCGTTGATGATCGGGCCGGCCTGTTCAGCAAGGAGACGCGTTAAGTGACTTTCAGACTCAACTTCTGTGGTCGCTTGCAAATAGGGCGACAGGAGCGCATCCGTTCGTTGTGCTGCATCCTGGACATCCATCACCAAAATCGCTCAGACGGTGGCCTTTCTTGACCTCCGTCGCCTACTACAGACTGTCGAGGTTCCAGCTAACGCGAGAGTCTGCAGACAAAGGGTGTTCACTAAGATCCGTGACGAGCCTTTGTGTTTGACCTGGGTATGGGCCACCTCCTTCAAAGTTGCGGGAGGCCTGAGTTTGAGAGGATTCGCAGCGCGCGGTCCTGTGCTCGTGGGAGGCCGCGCGGAAATGTCGATCGCTGTCGGGATGGCGTGATTCTAACGCCACCGAGCGCAGCCACAAATAAATTTTTTCTTAGCGGTAATACTGGACCCAGTTTTCTCCTCTTTCTTTAACGAAACAGAGGTTCCGGGGAGCGGGACGGGCTGAAGCGAGGAAGGAGATTACTTAGTAATGATTATCTGGAGTGGACTTGGTTTTCTGGTTTTCATTTTCGCCTTCGGCTGCTCGCTCGCAATGAATCTTCTTACCAATCCCTTGTTCGGCGATGAGTACTACAAGACGCATGGGTGGCCGCTGGCCCTCGCGCTCGTTGTTGCTGGGGCACTGTCGTGGGTGATTGGTAACGCGCTCAACCGCCGGCCCGCGAAGGTGTTCATCGACAAGGACACAGGCAAAGAAGTGTTATTTCGCCCAAATCACTCGTTGTTCTTCATCAAGATGCACTATTGGGGTCCAATTCTTATTGTCCTTGCTTTCGTCTCCCTGTTTTTTCGAGCGTAGAACCATGGAGTGGAGCTTCTTCGTGATTCGTCTCAGCGCCGCATCGAGCGGCGTCAGGAGAGTGACAAAGCTTAAGAGCTTAAACGGGAGTTTTGATTTGCGGTCAGCGAGCCGCACGAGATTGCCCAAAGGAATTTTAGATCAATGTTCAGGAGTTCAAGGAATTCAGGAAAGTTTGACGTCCTCTCGCGATTAGCTGCATTCATCCTGACGGCCGCGCTGATGATATGCACGCTTCCTCCGGCAAGTCAGGCGGCCCCTGTAAGCACGCCGCTCACAATTTCTTTCTACACGCTACATTGCATCGAAGATACGGATGAAGCGAATCCCGATAAACCGTACGTTGTGTTCTTTTTAACAAACCTTAAGTCGGGCGTGCTGGCCCCAACGGTCGCCAAGCGCAGTACACTTTTTTGGAGATGTGGATGCGGGTAATGATCGGTATGAGCAGAAGATTCAAAACCTCTTCCTCCTTGTACGAGCCAACAAAGTGTATTTGCCTGCTCAATTTCCTCCGGTGAAGCGTGAGTATAGTAAGGTCCATCATTAAGAATGCCCTGGGAAAAATTGCGCTTGCTCACCTAACTCTCCCGTGCTAGAAACACCTATTGGAACCCTCTGAAAAACCGGGGTGTGATGGAGGTATCAACAATGCGCTTTGGATGAGCCCGGCGCTGTTGGTCGCCCGGGTTGAACGCCTTGAGCGAGTACTACAGGATCGCCAGCGTGAAGTGAGCAAGGAGCACGAAAGCTCTAATCTGCTTCGGGACTCGGAGCTAAATCGTGAGAGGTAAAGCTGAGGAGGAAAGGAAAATGTCGGAGCAAATCATGGGGAAAGTTGAGGTTCAAGACGGTGCCTCGAACGTCGTCGTTTCCATAAATGCGTTGACTGGCGATATCGCAGCAGGTGGGTTCGGCAAGGATGGGGACCTCAACCTGCTTGATAATGCCGGGGTTGAACGTGTCAAGTTAGACGGCAACCGTGGCGACATCCATCTCGGTCCCCCAAGCGCCGTGCTTGTAAGCTTGAGTGGCTTTGGCGGACGTATCAGAGCAGGTGGCAAAGGTTCCGACGGTCACCTCGTACTTGAGGACGATAAGGGGCGGAGCACCATTCATCTTGATGCCGGCGGGATTGACCCGAATACGCATTTACCGACACCCCCCATCTCCGGTCAAGTGATCGGCCTCAGTGGTGCGACCGGGCGAATCACCGCGGGTGGAAATAATAAGTATGGTCAACTCAATCTTTTGGATGCTGCCAATTCGATCACGGTTCAGCTGGACGCCTCCGGTGGAGGCATTCTGGTCGGTGGCAACGGCATGGATGGCGAGATCCGGCTCTTTCGGAAGAGCAGCAACCAAGTAGTCGCAACTGCGACAGTCCTTTTGGAGGGAGATAGTGGCAAACTCAATCTCGGCGGCAGCGGGGTAGATGGCTCGATAGTGATCAAAGGCGCCAACGGCCAGCAAAGGATCCAACTCGACGGAGACGGGGGAAATCTGTGGCTTGGCGGCAATGGTGCAGATGGTGATGTAGTGATTTTTTCGAAAGCGGTTGGAGCCACGAGCGACACGAGTCTTGCGAGCATACACCTGGATGGAGACGGCCGGAGGATTTCGTTGAAAGGTCCCAACAAGCAGGAGCGAATCCGTCTAGACGCGATTGAAGCGGATCTCGTCGTTAAAGATGCTAATGGGAACAGTGTCTTACACTTTGAAGGACAGAACAATCAGCTGTCGATTGGAGCGCTCGCGGGCAAAGCGGGTAATCTCGTCGTGCGGGACGGTAATTTGCGAGCATCGCTCTCGTTCTCTGGTGACAGTCCACAACTCGTCATTGGTTCGCAAGGTCACGCAGGTAGTATTCAGATTCTCGACGACGGCAACAACGGCACGATAACGCTGGACGGCGACTCGGGCGATATTATTTTGGAGAACGCTGATTGTGCCGAAGAATTCGACGTATCGGAAGGAGAAGAAATCCACGCCGGCAGTGTGATGGTTCTCGACCGAGCGGGAAAATTACGACCGGGCCATAAAGCCTACGATAAGCGGGTGGCGGGCGTTATCTCAGGCGCGGGCGACTGTAAACCCGGGATTCTTTTGGACCGGAAAAAAACGCCGAGTCACAGATCGCCGATCGCGTTGGTTGGAAAGGTCTACTGTAAGGTTGATGCGCAGTACGCGCCGATTGAGGTCGGCGATCTATTGACCACATCTACAACACCCGGCCATGCGATGAAAGCAGATGATCCATTGCGATCTTTTGGGGCCGTGATTGGCAAGGCTTTGCAGCCGCTCAATGAGGGAATGGGATTGATACCCATCATCGTCGCACTGCAATAATCTGGCTCGGTAAGATCCGCGTCGACTGTCCTCAACTTAATTGATAGGAGTGAGGTGCGCGTCGAGAGGTGCATGGTATCGCGTGAAAGTGCAGGTTGTATTTGGCACCTACCAGCTTAAAAACGGCTCTGCTCAACATGTATGGTGATCTGGACCTGAACCACGGTATCGTGCGCTCGCTGTTCAATGATTTCTATAAGCAGAACCAGGATTTCTACAAGTCACATCCTTCTACATCTCCGTACGGCAGCGTCCGCGCTTTACTGAAGATTTTGGAATGGCCTCCATTCTACGAGCGCCTCGACGACTATCCAGATGAAGGTGAACCGGGCTGGAGCGAAGAGGTCCAAGGCGTGACTCATGATGGAGAGAACTGGTTCTTTGCTCAAAACCCCGACGATGCACCTAAACTCTGGAAGTTTCCAGTAGGGCATGATTTGGACGAGGATGTGGACAGCAGCAATCCAAGCAGTGGAATCTTGACCGCGGGTCTACCATCATCACTTAGTGGATACATTCACGCGGGTGATATTGACTATTACGATGGGCATATCTATGTGCCTCTGCAATTTGGTCAACCGCGTAAGATCGCGGTCTATGATGCTCAATCGCTGGATTTCATCGCGGCAGGGGATCTGGCGCCGAATGGCACGGGGGCTTGGTGTGCTATCAATCCGCTTAATGGACTGCTCTATGAATCAAAGTTTTATGAGTCTGATGAGAGTTCTTCGGACACCACCGTCTCAGTCTATCAACGTCACCTGCAAGCAAATGGCCTCTCTTTGAATTATCAGGGTGAGTTTGAGCTCTTTGATTCAAATGGGTCGAAGATAATTCTCAAAAGGATACAGGGAGGGGCATTTTCCAAAAACGGACATCTTTACCTCGTCTCGGACAGCAAGGACGATAACGCGGGGGTTTATGGCTTCGATATGATCAGTGGACGCAAACGATTCCACCAAAATATTTCATATGATTGGAACTGGCCCGAGCTGGAGGAATTAGAGGGGATAACTATATGGGACCTTGCGTCTGGTGGCGCACCGAGTGTTCATGGCCAGATCCACGTTATCTTGCTCGATAACGATATACATGACGACGATGACATTTACTTCTTGCACTTTAGAGTGAGCGGCGCCGCCCAAGATAAGATTTAGTGCCCGGTCACCCCGCAACGATTGTGGCAAAGTCAGGAGCATGAGCCGAAGGATATGACTGACGATTACACTCACTCAACGATCGAGATGCGGCGCTGCTGTGAGCCTTCTTTGCCAGACTTCAAGTGAAAACGTCTTGAATTCTCGATCAAGTCTGGCAGGCGCTTGGAACGTGCGGATGATGGGAACGCTAAACTATTGATTCAATTGGTAGCGGGGGGCGGGATCGAACCGCCGACCTTGGGGTTATGAATC
>JBKOYD010000111.1:0-15077 GCA_046725195.1 Acidobacteriota bacterium
ATTGTGAACATGGCCCAAATGGTGACGGCGATTGAATTGATGACGGCGGCCCAGGCGTTGGACTACCGTGCGCCACTCGTACCTGGACAAGGAGTTAAACGCGCTTGCGAAATTGTTCGTGGATTGGTGAAACCGATGAAAGTCGATCGGTCTAC
This sequence comes from Acidobacteriota bacterium, assembly GCA_046725195.1. Lineage (GTDB taxonomy): Bacteria > Acidobacteriota > Blastocatellia > Pyrinomonadales > Pyrinomonadaceae > PSRF01. Next base: position 156 of record JBKOYD010000111.1, read on the forward strand.
GTCAAGTGACATTAACAGAATTGTGGAGTCAATGAATCAGGGAGAGTTTGACTCCCTGCTGGGGTAACTAGTCCCAAATACTTTAACCGGAGGAGTGTTCATGCCTGACGCAATGGATCAGCGGAGAAGAGGACTCGAAGAAGAGTATTTCAATCGCAAAAACAAGGAAGCCATCGAGAAGCTCCGCTCAAAAATGAAGGTGGCTGCGGAAGCTAAAGCTGCCGGAACATCTTCGATGAAGTGCCCGCGTTGCGACGGGGCGTTGAATGAGAGCAAGTTTGAAGAAGTGTTGATTGATACCTGCGACAAGTGCGGCGGAGTCTGGCTTGATTCTGGTGAGCTGGAGCAATTGACTCGGAAAGAAACTGGTGGCTGGTTTAGTCGCCTTTGGGATTCTGAGGGTTAGATTCTGCGATGACCGAACGTCTAATCCAGGCCCCGCGCGGCGCTCTCCTGAATTGCAAAGGCTGGCACCAGGAAGCGGCGCTGCGTTGCCTCATGAACAACCTGGATCCTGAGGTTGCGGAAAAGCCTGATGAGTTAATCGTCTATGGTGGCGCTGGCAAAGCGGCTCGGAACTGGGCCTGCTTTGAAGCAATCGTACGGGAACTGCGCGCGTTGGAAAACGATGAGACCCTGCTGGTGCAGTCGGGCAAACCAGTTGCCGTCTTTCGAACCCATGAGTACGCGCCGCGCGTTTTAATTGCCAATTCAAATCTAGTTGGAGCCTGGGCCAACTGGGAACACTTTCACGAACTTGAACGTCGCGGCCTGATGATGTATGGCCAGATGACCGCCGGGAGTTGGATCTACATCGGCACCCAGGGAATTGTTCAGGGAACTTTTGAAACGTTCGCTGCGATGGCTGACAAACATTTCGGCGGTGATCTTTCGGGCAAGTTAGTGGTTTCTGGCGGAATGGGTGGTATGGGCGGTGCTCAGCCTCTCGCGGCTACCTTGAATGGGGCAGTATTTCTCGGCATTGACGTCGATCCTGAGCGTATCGAGCGACGTGTTCGCACGGGGTACTGCGATCGAATAGCCCTAACATTGAACGAGGCGCTGGACCTTTGCGAAGACGCTCGCCAGCAAAAACGTGCGATTTCAGTTGGATTAGTCGGTAATTGCGCTGAGGTTTTGCCCGAATTGGTGCGCCTTGGCACCACCGTGCATGCGATCACAGATCAGACCAGTGCACACGATCCGCTGCATGGATACATACCTGCTGGCTTGAATTTAACTGAGGCGCGAGACCTTCGCGATTCCGATCCTGAAGGGTATGTGAAGCGGTCGCTGAATTCTATGGCGAAACATGTCGACGCGATGCTTGGGTTGAAACGTGCTGGCGCTGTCGCGTTTGATTATGGCAACAATATCCGCAAGCACGCTTTCGACGCTGGATGCAAAGACGCGTTCGAAATACCGGGTTTTGTGCCCGAATATATTCGCCCGCTTTTTTGCGAGGGAAAAGGGCCGTTTCGGTGGGTGGCACTGTCCGGCGATGCCGGGGATATTCGCAAGACCGATGATCTTGCGCTCGAATTGTTTCCCGACGACCGCACGCTAAATCGTTGGCTTCGACTGGCGCGCGATCGCGTTCAGTTTCAGGGACTCCCGGCGCGCATCTGCTGGCTTGGTTATGGCGAGCGCGCTGAGATGGGTGCCGCCATAAACGACCTGGTCAAGCGTGGCGATCTCAGCGCCCCCATAGCAATCGGGCGCGATCATCTGGATACGGGTTCTGTCGCCTCGCCTTTCCGGGAAACTGAAGCAATGAAGGACGGATCGGATGCGGTCGCCGATTGGCCAATCCTGAACGCGCTACTGAACACAGCCAGTGGCGCCAGTTGGGTTTCATTTCATCACGGTGGGGGTGTTGGTATCGGATATTCTTTGCACGCGGGTCAGGTGTCGGTCGCTGATGGTTCGGACGATGCAGGGAAACGACTCAATCGCGTGCTAACGAACGATCCGGGCCTTGGCATCGCCCGACACGTCGACGCCGGCTATGAAATCGCTGAACAAACAGCCCGCGAGAAAGAAATCAAGATTCCGCTAATGTAGGACAAACTTGCAAACCATCTAATCACACTGTCCTTAAGCTTTACGATACAACTATGCTTAGACTGTTCTTCATAGGGATCTTCTCGTTCGTTCTGTCAGTCAATTCTCTCGCGAATGGACGGGTCGAAACCGTGCGATTTCAAAGTAAGCTTATCAACGCACCACTCCCATACAATGTCATTCTGCCGGCCGACTATGCGACTTCGACCACCACTCGTTATCCGGTTCTTTACCTGTTGCACGGTCTCACCGGGCATTATTCAGATCATTCCTGGGCTTACTGGGACAGACAAGTTCAGGAAGTCTTGCAGCTTGCCGCGCAAAAGATGCGACTACCGTCGACAAAGGCTTTCAAGATAGTCAAGTAATTGCGAGGAGCCTGATTGCTTAACTTTGCCATTCAAATCGCAAGAGATGCAGGTAGTCTTCTTGTTCAGCGCCTTGGGGCTGCGAAGGTGTCAAACAAAGGGGATATCGATCTCGTTACCGAAGCCGACATAGCTTCCGAAAGTCTGATTATTGAGAGGATTCGTTCCTACTATCCGCAGCACGGAATTCTCGCTGAAGAGTCGGGTGAAGCGGTATTGGTTGGCGGTAAGCGTAGCGATTGGAAGTGGATTATCGATCCGCTCGACGGCACCACAAATTACGCGCACGGCTATCCATGTTTCTGCGTTTCCATAGCATTGGAATACGCGGGCGTACTCGAAATTGGAGTTGTTTACGACCCACTTCGAAATGAAATGTTTGCAGCCGAGCGCGGTCGGGGTGCGACGCTAAACGAGCGAAGGATCCGTGTTTCGAATGTCGAGGATCTAAATAGCGCGATGTTGTGCACCGGATTTCCCTACAACGTGCGCGAGCGATCCGATTTCGCTCGCGACTTTGCAAATTTCACGATGCAAGCGCAGGCGGTCAGACGCGATGGGTCCGCTGCAATCGACTTGGCCTACGTAGCGTGCGGTCGCTTCGATGGTTTCTGGGAAGACGGGTTAAACCCGTGGGACATAGCGGCCGGTGTGTTGTTGATTCAGGAAGCAGGTGGTCGTATTACTGATTTTAAGAATAAGCCGCTGAGCATTTACACGCCGATGGTGCTGGCAACTAACAGCCTTGTACACGATGCGATGCTGCGAGTGCTAAAGTAATTGCCGATTGCCAATTGCCAATTTGAAAAAAGTCCGTGCCCGATAAATCGGCAATCGGCAAACGGCAATAACTACAGGGCCGACGCGATTACCTTTGCCAGGCGGTCGCTTTCTCTTCTCGCGCACGCTCGCGTCTCTTCGTTTGCTACTGGTTCTGCGTGGTAAAGCGGATGGTAGGTGACCACGACTTTCCCTGTACGTGGGAATTTCCATCCTCGTGGCCAGACGCGGTTTCCACCGCGAATAGTTACAGGAAGTATCGGAACGTTTGCTTCTAATGCCAGTCGAACTGCGCCAGCTTTAAACCGTTCCAGCGAACCGGTATCCGTGCTGCGGCCGCCTTCAGGAAAAATCACTACTGCGCCGCCTTCGCGCAGCCATTGAAGGGAACGACGAATCGCGCCCGGATCACTTCCTTCCAGTGCGAGTGGCCATGCGCCAAACCACGTGAGGGCCGTCCCAATGATGGGCCAACGGAATGCGGCACTCCAGGCGAGGTAACGCATCGGTCGTTTGATCGGAAGCGAAAGCCAAAAAGGATCGGCATACGTTTGATGATTGGAAGCAATGATTAAGCCGCCATCTTCTGGTACATTCTCGACCCCTGAAAACTCGATCTTCCAAAACAACCGGCTGAAGAAACCAATAATTGGCCTTAAGATTTCGAGGGCCCACTGTGGAAACATCGACGGGCGAGCGGTCGCTCGCGTTACTTCTTTCTTCGCAGGAAATGTACCATCGTTGCTCAAGTGAATCAGCTGGATTGTGAAAAGTTAATCTGATTTGAGTTAGCTTGAATGTCTTCCCACCAGTCGGGCACATCCCTCTTGGTCAGACTGTCGGTATTCCAACGCTCGCAAGCGTTACATTCAAAACCGTGGTAATTCAGAGCCTCCTGCCTGGTTAATGCAATAAGTATTCGCTGATTGCAATCAGTAAAGCTGCAACGGCGCTCAACTTCAAAAAGCAGTACCTTTCGTTCGATGCTAATTCCTCGACGTGTGCTCATGCAGGCATTCTACAACGGCCATTCCTTATCAATGAACTCAACGTCAATTCTTGGGATCGTCCACTGAAAGTAACCTTGAAGAGCCCGACGAAGCTATTGATTTTATTAGGGTTTCCGGCGATCGGGGTGTTTGCCAATCAAGCAAAAAAAAGCTAAAATGCAAACCACTTTAATGTTGATGCACCAACCGTTTTTTGCCTTAAAAAAAAGCGACAACCCAACATTGGTATCCCTCCGCGGATGCCGGACTGCGCAATCGGGGAGCAAAAGATTCTGTGTAAAGGAACTCCCCGCAGGCATAGATTGCTAGACGGGCGGATTGTACTGGAAAGGGTAGTAGATGGAAACAACTTCTGAGCGCAACCACATAAATATCGAAGACGAGATGCGTCGTTCGTATCTTGACTACGCGATGTCCGTAATCATAGGGCGGGCATTGCCAGACATTCGCGACGGTCTAAAGCCGGTACACCGCCGCGTGTTGTGGGCCATGCATGAATTGGGCAACACCTTCAACAAGCCCTACAAGAAAAGTGCTCGCATAGTCGGGGACGTCATCGGTAAGTATCACCCACACGGCGATATGCCCGTCTATGACACGATCGTGCGCCTCGCTCAGGATTTTTCAATGCGTTATCCGCTGATCGATGGTCAAGGAAACTTTGGCTCTGTCGATGGCGACGCAGCGGCGGCCATGCGTTACACAGAAATACGCATGGCGCGGTTGGCAAACGAAGTGCTGGCGGATATTGAAAAAGAGACTGTCGATTTCCAGCCGAACTACGACGAGTCGCTGAGTGAGCCGACAGTATTACCCGCTCGTGTTCCGAATCTACTCATTAACGGTTCCGACGGAATTGCCGTTGGAATGGCCACGAAAATTCCGCCACATAACCTGACTGAGATTGTGGAAGCGACCATTGCGCTGCTGCGAGATCCGGAGTTGAAGGTTGAAGCACTTGCGAAGATCGTCACCGGCCCTGATTTCCCGACCGGTGGTTTTATCTACGGCCGAGATGAGATTAGAAAGTCGTATGTAGAAGGTCGTGGCGTGTTGCAACTGCGAGCTCGCGCCGGCATCGACCGCATCGGACGCGGAGCCCAGGAACGCGACGCTATTGTGATTACGGAAATACCTTTCCAGGTTAACAAAGCGCGATTGATTGAACGCATTGCCGAATTGATTAATGAAAAGAAGATCGACGGCATATCCGATTTACGCGATGAATCAGACCGTACAGGAATGCGTATCGTTGTAGAGCTGAAGCGTGACGCAGTACCGCAAGTCGTACTCAACAAGCTCTACAAGCTGACGCCGATGCAATCATCTTTTGGTGTCATCAACCTGGCGATTGTCAATGGCCAACCGCGAGTGCTCAATCTCAAGCAGATGCTTGAAGCGTTTATTGAGTTTCGCCGTGAAGTCGTGCGCCGGCGGACCGAGTATGAACTGAGAAAGGCAAAAGCGCGTGCTCACATTCTCGAAGGCCTTACCAAAGCGATCGACGCACTCGATTTCATTGTGACCCTGATTCGGAATTCCCGCTCAGTCGATGAGGCGCGGCAATGGTTGACGGGGCAAATGAAGACGATGAGTGAGGTGAAGACTTGGAAAGGAATTCCTTCGGATACTCAGCTCAAAACCTACCTTGGCAAATTGCAGAAGGCGATGGAGCGTCTGGCGTTCTCTGAGATCCAAGCGCAGGCAATACTCGACTTGCAATTGCGACGGCTATCAGCTCTTGAGCGCCAGAAAATCACTGACGAATATGAAGGCATCATCAAGCTGATTGCTGAGCTGGAAGAGATCCTCGCAAACGAGCGGTCGTTGCGTCGCGTCATTGCGAAGGAACTTGAAGAGGTTAAGAAAGACTTTGGTGATGAAAGACGCACGGAGATCGTCGACGAAGGAGTAGAACTTTCAATCGAGGATCTGATAGCAGACGAAGACGTGGCCATCACGGTTACAAATAGTGGTTACATTAAGCGTACTCCAATAACTACATATTCGCGGCAGGGACGCGGGGGCAAGGGACGTTTTGGCGCCGCAGCGAAGAACGGCGATTTTGTCGAACATCTCTTCATCGCTTCGACGCATGCCTATTTGATGATCTTCACAGACGATGGCATGGTCTACAAACTGAAGGTACACGAAGTACCCGATGCAGCGGCCTCAGCGCGCGGCAAAGCAGTAGTTAATTTGATCAATATACCTTCAGATAGAAAACTCGCGGGCGTGGTGCCAGTTCGAGAGTTTGCCGAAGGACGATATGTAGTGATGGTCACTAGTAAAGGAGTAATTAAGAAGACCTCGCTTGCTGATTTTCAGAACATTCGTTTGAACGGAATCATCGCTATCAACGTCGACGAAGGCGATCAGCTGCTCGATGTTATTCTCACCGATGGCACGAAACGTATCTTTATCGCCACTCATAACGGCCTTGCGATTCGCTTCGACGAAAAGAACGTGCGCCCAATGGGTCGCGCCACGCGAGGCGTACGTGGGATCGATCTCCGTAAGGACGATTACGTGGTTTCCGTCTGCGCGGTCTCGGCAGAAGACAAGGAAAGAATGTTGTCAGTGTCTGAGCAGGGATACGGGAAGCAGACGCCGATCACCACTTACCGCCTGCAGTCGCGTGGCGGCAAGGGCGTCATCAACATGAAGACGACTGAAAAGACCGGAAAGGTTGTGGCGGTATTCCCGGTCGAGGATGAGTCGGAGATCATGATCATCACACAACAGGGTAAATTGATCAGACTTGAAGCCGCTGAGATTCGAAAGACAGGTCGCAGCGCTCAGGGAGTTCGACTGATTAAAACTGACGCGTCAGACAAAGTAACGAGTGCGTCATTGGTTGAGGCCGCTGCCGACGAAGAGATTGAAGAAACGCCCGCAGGCTAACCAGCCGTAGGCACCTCAGGACAAGACAAGAAAAAGAAGAGCGCTGCTTTTCACCCGATGCAGCGCTCTTCGCTTCTCTATTTTGCGTCTTCTGGGCTTTTTTGCGACTCGCCTTCCACCCAAACTTCGCCATCCTCGAAGACCTCTTTTTTCCAGATGGGCACAGTTCGTTTCAACTCCTTAATGGCCCACTCACAGGCCCCAAACGCTGCTTGACGGTGAGGGGCGCTCACTGCGATTACTACACTCGTGTCGCCAATTTTCAAATGACCGGTCCGGTGAACGATGCCGATATGCGCAATTTCGAAACGCTTGTGAGCTTCGGCTCCAAGTCGTTGCATTTCCGTCAATGCCATCGGCTCGTAGGCTTCATATATCAAGTATTGAGTTCTTCGCCCCGCTGTCCACTCGCGCGCGTAACCGTCAAGTGTGACTGTCGCGCCGCATTCAGGAAGTACGACGCGACGAGCAACCGCACCAACGTCGATCGTCTCTGAGGTGAGCTCAAAGAAATCATCGGGGCATTTATAGTCACATACTGGAGAACCTTCCGCTCCTCCGCTCACTGGAGGAAACAGCGCGAGTTCGTCGTTCTGTTTCAGCGGAGTTTCTCTGGACGCGTACTCCTGATTGACGGCGAAGAGCAATGAGCGACCGAAGCGTTCCAGCAGCACATACCTGGAAGCAAGATTTTCAAACGCGCTGGCTACTGTTGCTGGTGAGTTAAGCTCGATCTCAAGCTTGTTGCTATCAACCGCATCGCGAGCAGCTCCAAAAAATAGCACGCGGACCCTGATTGTTTTCGTTTGGGTATCGCTCATTCAAGCTCAATCTTCCTGCCGCCATGACCATTTCCCTTGGCGAGCTGATGGATTCGAGCTCGTTCTTCATAGCCATTTACGGCCCGCGCCAACATCCCACGCAAACGTCCGAGGCGCTCAGAAGTTGATCGGAGTTCCAATAGTTCCTGTTTGACGTCCGCTTCAATTTCCATCGCTGCCGCAACTAGAAACGACAGACGTTGTGGTTCAGTATTTGAAATGTCAGGCAGGATCGCACGCTCATCGTTGATGGTTCGTACTGCCTGTGCAATACGTGTGAAAGTCTCAGCGACTTCGTTGGCTGAGTCTGCCAGCGCTGCATCTTCCTCGTCATCGTCTTCAAAATAACTGATCCTGGCAACAAGATATGGATCGCCTCGCTCAACATAGGAATCGATACGATATCTGATCACGCCGACGGTTAATACGTTCGATCGGCCATCGGGTAGCCCTTGCGTCTCGGTTACCTCTGCTACACATCCTACATGCCCTGCCGGTGGCACCTCATTCGGAGATGTTGATGAATCAAAGTAGGCGAGTCCGAAGAGATTGTTCGCAATACGGATGTCGTTGAACATTTGCCGATAACGAGGCTCAAATATGTGCAGAGGCAACGGGACGCCTGGGAATAAGACTACCGGTAACGGAAAGATTGGGAGTTCGCGTACTCCTCGTACTTTATCGGTTGCTTCGCTCATCTGCAGCTATCACTTTGATCCCTCGACGTGGCAGCGGGTTGAGACCGTGCAGTCGAGACGCCCGCGACCCCAGGTGATACCTGCACCTGGCCCAACCTGCCGTGCTGATTAAGGTACCAATCAACTGTGGATTGTACATCGGGGGAATTCATTATCGCAGACAGCAGAACAGAAGTCAGTGTCCTGTTAGCAACAAGGCATTGTCGGGTCCCATCATTTGCCATATATCATTTGACATTTATCATTTTGTCATTTTGTTAGGAGTCCGTTGTCCGTTGTCCAACTTCAAACTACTAACCACTGACTACTGACTACTGACCACTGACCACTGACCACTGACCACTGACCACTGACCACTGACCACTGACCACTGACTACAAACAAAATGACAAAATGATAAATGTCAAATGATATATGGCAAATGATTGTCTTTGGATTTCCTTGGATCTATCGAGCGCCCCGTCCACAAAAACAGGCCCCCGTGTCGTAGTGGGATACGCACGGGGGCCTTCGAGCACACCATCTGATGAATAGGGATTCATCTCTGGTGTTTGACGGACGCCTGTGTGGGTAGCGTCCGGATCCTTCAAAGAATCTGCGCGATCAATTCCAGCCTGTGAACGGGCGTCAATCGGCAAATACTTGCAAGCATCTTCTCGATTTCGAAGGGCTTATCAAAAAAGAGATCAGCGCCGGCGGCGTAGCAGGCGTTCTGTACCTCAGATTGGTCATTGGAACTCATAATCAAGATCCGTGACTCGGGAAGGTGCCCTTTGATGTATTGCAGAAGCCTCATTCCAACTGCAGGTGAATCCTCTTCCGGCGGCATTTGTAGATCGAGTATCGAAATATCCGGTTTGTAAAACGTTGCTCGACGAATCGCAGTGTGTAGGTCGTTTGCTGTCACAACGTCATACTCATCGCACAGGGTCCAATAGAGCTGTTGTGTGATTGCCAAATCATCATCAACGACCAAAATTCTGGGCTTCATTGCAGGAGGTCTCCTTGTTCATTGGCAAATCCTAGCAACGACTGTACCGACACCTTTCAGGTGCCGGAATGGCCGAAAACACTCGGATTTAGGCTGCTGGAAGAGGCTTACGTGTCGACTGTTGGAAACACTTCGAAAGTCGACGTCTACATTCGTAGACGAATTAAGGGCCAGGCGAAAGCGCCTTATCACGCTTAAGATTTTTTGTTCTTGTGTCTTGCTTAGGCTGTAGCCTGGATGGAGAGAAGTGAGCGGATAGTTCTCATTGCGGCGGTTTTATCGGTTTGTCCGTCTTAGGTGGTTTCGGGGGTGCTTTAGGAGTGTCTGCTGGATCATCGTCCTCTCCAACTTCATCAACAACCTTTAATTCCGCACCAAACTTCTGATAGCTGCGAAAGCGAACATCATTGCGGCTCTGAAGAATAAACTTTACTTGATTGGTAGTCATCAAGATCTCCGAATGGATCGGCAACAGATACTTGCGTTCGTTGATGGTGATCCAGTCGTAATCGATCATGCTGCTTGCTGCAGTGATGGGAAAGTCAGGCGGAATCTCAGTCGCAATCTGTTCGAAGCGAAGTACGCGATCGAGTTCGCGATCGATCCACATTCGTCCGCGGGAACCCACAACCGCGCGCGCACCAGTATCAGACAGGCTCAACGTCAGCTGCGAAAGATCCCTTTTGATCGTGTATTCGTACACAATTGTTCGCCTGGTCCTAATGACGTCGGTGTCGACCGTTTTGAATTCGGTTTTTGATTCCGGCTTGAAAACGTCAGCGAGCGCTGAAATGTATTCAACTCCACTTGACGACGCGCCCTTGGGCGCATACTTACTGTAGTCTCTGCTGGCTTGAACATCATCGCCGGCCGGCATTCCGTTTACCGTCAGAATCTTATATTCCTCTCCGGCATTTGCGCGGTAACCCACTGCGATCGTTAGATTGTCCTGCGGAATCCAATTTGTCGTGGTCCCATACGCTATAGATCGTCTGATTATCTGCTTAACGATGAAGTCAGGCATCGCATTCGCGGCGGCCAGCGTGACGTTGCGAGTCCGTTGCAGCAGTTCATTGCCTTCTGCTTCGGAGGGAAGCGCTGAGGCCGTTGGATTTACTCGACGTCGTTCAGCCTCTTCCAGGGTGCGACGCAGCAGCGAGTCGTTGCCACTCTTCGTCGCAACAAGCGAGCGCATACCATCCGTTAATGGAAAACCGATTCCACGCCTTCGGATCTCCTCTACAAGCTCGTCTCTCTTTTCAGGAAAGCGAGGCAGCAGGTAAAGCATACTCACGATCTCTTTACTAGTGAGTGGTTTGTCCTGAGCGGCAAGACGAAGCGACGGGAATAAAAGAATGAGTACTATGAGCGCGAAAAAGAGCTTGTTAATGCGGTACATCCCGGGAGAACCTTTGCGGAAAAAGCCGTGTAATCGTTTACATCAGTTCCGATGGACTTTAGCGAATGGTGGTTGCCTTCTGCGTTTGTAAAGTTAACGCAAAGGAAGCAAATGTCCAAACCGTGATGCTCGCCCTAAACCGTAGTGCTTTATCCCTCGCCAGTGAATCTGATGTGCCTTAAGACTCTGAATCCCGCGTCTCATTCATTCATCACCGGGCTTCAGCCCGGTGATGCGGCAGAGATTTACCGGAACCGTTTTAACGGTTTACTCTTCTTCTCAACGGACTGATACGGTTGAGCACGAGAGTCGATCACAAGCTGGACAGGGAAACCGTTGAAACTGTTCCTTTAAGCTGTAGTCGGGCTGGGCCACCGGGCTGAAGCCCGGTGTGAATAAAAAGTGGGACTTCAGTTCTTTTGACGCTACGCCAGTCGAACATCAACTACACAGTTCATTGACTGCTTCTTTGAGGATCTGGCTGCACCGCTCGAGTTCCGAAACTGGAACAAATTCACCCGTGCGGTGCGCCTCTCGTATATCGCCGGGTCCAATTACTACAGCTTCACTGCCGAGCGCTGACATTTGAGCGCCTTCAGTGCCGAACGGCACTGTGCCGGCGTCTAAACCGCTTAATCTTTCCAGGAGCTTAATTAACGGCGAGCCAGGAGAAGTCTCGAACCCTGAATCGGCGCGCCCGGCATCAACCTCGCATTCGAAACCGGAGTCCGCGCGCTTCTCTTCGTCAATGGCATCATTAAGAAGATCCAGAACATGGGACGAGGATTGGGTAGGGATGGGTCGCCATTCAAGTGTGAACCGGCATTCGCCGGCGAGTACATTTTTTGCTGAGCCGCCATGGATTAAGCCGACATTGAGCGTGGTGTAGGGAGGATCAAAAGCGACATGCTTGCTTTCCTTTAGTTGCTCGGCTATCGACTCCAATCGCGAAATGAGTCGAGCTGCACGGAACACTGCCGACGCTCCCAACGCGGGATAAGCACTATGGGCCTCAAGTCCCTTCACGAGTATTTCGGCAAGCGAATAGCCTTTTCCTGCACGAATTGGTCGTAATGTTGTTGGCTCTCCGACAATACTGTAACGCACACGAAGCGGCTTAATCTGGGCCAGATGTTTTGCGCCTCGTAAGCCAATTTCTTCGTCTGCGGTAAATATTAATGAGATAGGTTTGCGGAGTTGAGTGACATCGAGTGTTTCGAGTGCAGTAATTGCCGCGGCGATAAAACCTTTCGTGTCGCAGGACCCTCGTCCATAAAGCTTGCCATCGCGTTCTGTGAGAGTTGTGGCTTGCGACCAATTTGGGTCGTACGGAACGGTGTCCGTATGGCCGACTAGCGCCAGCTCGACTTTGGTTGTATTGGAAAATTGCCCACCTGCGATCGCGATCAGGTTGATCTTTTCGACTCGGTTATCATCCGCATACGGAAAACGTCGAGTTACAAAATTCATTGCCTCACAACGTTGAGCAAGGTAATTGACAATCTCTACGTTCGATCGCGAAGAGACGGAATCGATGGCGACGAGTTGTGCGAGTGTCTCCTGGGCAGTCACAATTTGAAGGTTTCAACTCCACAATTTCTTCTGTAAATTCCAGAAGTCTCCAACGACTTCTTCCTGATCTGCATGTCGACCATTCTCGACAATGCGCTTTCCCGCAACAACTACATCTTGAACGGCCGTCCGCGAGAGCGAAAACACAATGTTCGTGAGAAGGTCTTTACTCGAAGCGCCCGCAATGGAGGGATCATGCAAATTTACTGTAAAGAAATCTGCAGGCGAACCTGGTTCAAGCGATCCCCCACCAAACCCAATACTCGCCGCGCCATTCTTAGTTGCACAATCGAAGAGCTTCTGAGCTAACGCAGTTCTCTCATTGTCATTAACTGGCGCTAAAACATTTCGCTGCATTTTTTGGAGCCGAAGGTGATATTCCAACTCCCGCGCGTCCTCTAGTAGATCGATCTGAGCCTGACTGTCAGTTCCCAGTGACACCGGTACACCTGCTTTAAAATAAGAATCGACAGGGACCACGCCATCACCAAGATTTCGCTCAGTCGTAGGACAAGCGCAAATATGAGCGCGTGCTCGAGCAATTGCGCCGATAGCCTTGGCCGTAACATGAATCGCATGAACTGCCGTGAACCTGTTGCTCAGCAATCCTTCAGTATCCAGCAGAGCAACAGGCGAGCGCCCGTACTCTTCTATGCATGCAGACACTTCAGCGGGTTGCTCCGCCACATGCATGTGAACCGGTAACTCACGCTGATTCGCGAATCCGACAACAGTCTTCAGGTACTCCAAAGGCACGGCTCGAACACTGTGGGGCGCTACTCCCACCCATGCCATGCCGTTGGTTGATCCCAGATCTGTAACCAGCTGTTCTACGTTAGTCAGGTAGATGTCTGGGGATTGTTCTATGAAACGAACTTGATGTGGGTTCGCATCAACTTGATAGCCGGCTCGTGCATAAGCCACACGCAACAGTGCGATGCGGATCCCTACGTCCTGAGCTGCGCGAACCACTTCCTTCGCCAACACATTCGGAGCTGAGTAAGCCGAGCCGTCCGGCGAGTGATGAATGTAATGGAATTCGCCGACAGTGGTAATTCCGCTAAGCGCCATCTCCAAAAACGCCATACGTGAAACTGTGTAAACATCGCCTGTGTCGAGTTGGTTTGCCGCAGCGTACATCTGTTCTCGCCAGGTCCAGAAACTATCGGTGGTGTTCGACGAGCGATGTTCCGTACGGCCCCGAATTACGCGTTGGAAGGCGTGTGAGTGAGCATTAACCAATCCAGGCAAGATTGCACGGTCTTTTAAACGGATCGAATTCTCCAACTCATTCTCGTCCGCGATGCGAACAACTTGTCCATTGGTGTCGCAAAGAATTGCCCGTTTGGACTGAAAACGTCCATTTAAGTAAATGAAATCCGGCAACCACGCCTGATACGCTTGACCATTCAAGTCAATTAGTCTCCGGTACTCGCTTGCTTCACCGCCAAGATCTCGCGAGCGGCTGTGCGGTCGCCAGTGCAGCTGATGCGCCGCGGGCCGGCGAGAAAGTTCAGTTTAAATCCAAGACTTTGATAGAGCTGGATAATGCGCGTTGTCGCCTGATTGGAAATCACTACTGGTCCGCGGTGTTTCGCAAGCAACTCGGCAGTGCGTACCTGGTCATCCCACGAAAAACCGCCCGAGCTGTATGTCGTGAACTCAACGTCATATGGCGGATCCGCATAAATGAAGTCGCCGGACTCAATCCACAGTTTCTCGACGTCACGATTAGAAAACTTCCAGTGTCTGAAGACCGTCGCATATCGCGAAAAGTCCGTAACGTAATTAATCGTCTTGTAAGTGCCGAATGGTACGTTGAACTCTCCACCTTTGTTGAACCGGCAAAGGCCATTGAAGCAGGTGCGGTTTAGATAATAGAAAAGCTGCGCCGCTTCTGCAGTTGCGGTTTCGCCATTTTGGATCAGTCGATTGAATCGTTCACGATGCTGATAAAAAAGGCCTTCATCGTTTTGCATTTCGATTTTGACGTCGATCCCTTTTTGTAGTTGCTGGTAGAAGTTGATAAGGTGGGGATTGACATCGTTTAAGAGAGCTCGCGAAGGTAATAATCCGAGCACTACAGCTAAGCCGCCACAAAAAGGTTCAACATATCTTCGTCCAACATTCGATTCCCATATCGCCTTTAGATGCGGAACTAGCCAACGCTTCCCTCCGGCCCACTTCAAAGGAGGCTTAAGATAATTGTGCTTCGTATCGTTGGATTGACCCGCTGATGTGATGCCTTTGTCATCGACTACAAGAGTAAAGGGACGTTTCGATCTCGTTGCCTCTGGAATCGTCATGCGTTCGTT
>JBKOYD010000155.1:0-7158 GCA_046725195.1 Acidobacteriota bacterium
CTTTCCGAGAATGGTCCGAATCTGGCGGAGTTTAGATGTCTTGTCGAATACGAAGTCTCAAAGAGACTTTGGCGTCATTTTCTTGATCACGGGCGTGAGCAACCCGAGCAATAAGCCCGCGGCAATCGATATCGCCGCAAACGTACCGAAGGCTCGCGCCAGCAGGTCTGGAGTGCTTCCCTCAAAGAGTCTTGTAGTGAGTCCGGCGATGTAACTACCGATAGCGATCGACAAAAACCAAACACCCATCATCATGCCAACCATTCGCGCTGGCGAGAGTTTGGTTATGGTACTTAGGCCAACGGGACTTAGACACAACTCGCCTAGTGTTTGCAGAAAGTAAACGGATACGAGCCAAAGAGGCGATACCCGACCCCCACCCGTCAACATAGACGCGAAGGCCACGACCACAAACGCAGCGCCCGCGAAGAGCAGGCCCAATGAAAACTTCGCTGGACTCGACGGTTGACGGTCGGCCAGCTTTTGCCAAATAAAGGCAAAGACCGGAGCCAGTGCAATGATAAAAATCGGTTGTACGGATTGGAACCAACTGGAAGGAAATTGCCACCCGAAAATAGACGTCCGGGTCAAACGATCAGCGAACAGAGTCAGACTTGATCCAGCCTGTTCAAATGTCATCCAGAATATAATGGAGAACAAGACCAGGATGAAGATGACAAGGACGCGTCTGCGCTCGTCCCCTTGCAGCAGACGAGTGGTGCCAGCCAGATAGCCTGCGAAGTAACCAACTACCGTCCAGAACGGAACAGAAATCGCTCCACCTTCACCGAAACGGTAACCGAAGCCGGCACCCATCAGTGCCCCAGCAACAGCCAACACTGAAGTGGTCGTGTCTAAGCCTGACGTCTTGTCTAACGTCTGTTTAGTCTCTACCGGTCTTGAGCCTACACTGCCCAATCGCTTCCCCCCCAGTACGTACTGAATCAGGCCGAGTGTCATACCTACTCCAGCAGCGCCAAATCCCCAGTGCCAACTATTGTTCGGATTCATTCCCAGCGAGGTGATGAATTGTTTGAAGGCTGAGCTCTGCGCGAGGAATCCGGTCACTAGCGGGGCAGCGAAAGCACCCAGGTTAATGCCCATATAGAAGATTGAGAATCCTGCGTCACGCCTCTTGTCCTCAGTCGCATAAAGCTGTCCAACCATCGCGCTGATATTGGGTTTGAGCAAACCAGTGCCGACAGCAATCAAAATGAGGCCAGCATAGAAGGTATAGAGATTATCTATTGCCATCGAATAGTGGCCGCAGGCGATCACAATTCCACCGATAAGTACGGCGCGTCGGGCTCCAAGAAATCTATCCGCCAGCCAGCCGCCGATAAGCGGTAAGTACCAAACTGAGGAAACATAGGTCGCATAAATCACGCCCGCGTACTTCTCATCAAAACCGAGCCCACCCTCAGCGAACGTCTTAGTCATGTATAGCGTAAGAAGGGCACGCATGCCGTAATAAGAGAAGCGTTCCCACATCTCTGTGAAAAACAGTGTCGACAGACCCTTCGGATGACCGAAGAAACCGTGGGTGTCCCTATCGGCTGCACTGCTCGCCGCTGTCGCATCTCGCGATGTGCTCATAACGAAGTCCTTCTTCGAAGCATGTCGAGAGGGGCAGATTCCACTAACTGCGGGGAGTCATGGCGCCGGGCTCTCAGGTTTCGGGGCTTGCGTGCTCGTAGAACGGTTAGACCGGTGAGCATTCAGCCAAAATAGCGGGAGTGATGTCAAGCATTGTCGAATCTATTCCCTCATTGGGATGGTGGCATAACTACATGGACCGCGAATGTGAGAACTGGACCACCAGCGGCACGAAAGGTTCGTCCGCAAAAAAGCCTCAGCCTGAACGAGTAGGCTGAGGCCCAGAAGCTTAGTGACAATTTTGTTATTCAGTGGAAGCTGGGTGCAGTCGGAACGCGAGCGCAGCATCCTCAGGCGATAGAACAGGATGAAACGTCTTTCCGTAGCGGGCGGAAATGATCTTCACGTAGTTCTGCGTTTCGTTGTACGGTGGAATGCCGTTGTATTTATCAACAGTCCCTTCCCCTGCGTTGTAACCCGCCAGGGCAAGCTCGACATTTCCGGAAAATCTCTTCAAGAGCCAGCTCAGATATTTGGTCCCGGCTTCGATGTTGGCAGCAGGATCGTTTGGATCATTGCACCCAAAGCGTCGGGCTGTCGCTGGCATCAGCTGCATCAATCCCTGGGCGCCGGCATGAGATCGTGCCTGTGCATCATATTTGGATTCCTGCCAAATAACTGCGTGAAGAAACCGAGGATCAACTCCTTCGCGCTCACCGGCGCGAAAGATGATCCAATCCAAGTCTTTGCTACCGGACGTCGGAACATCTGAAGGAATCCCGGACAGTGAGATAGGACTTCCGTTGGCCACCGGAGCCAGCACCCGACTGAACAAAATACCAGTGAGATTGGTGAAGAGGAAAAGTGAAATTATTGCAAACGGCGCGAACTTGATAGAGCGAAAGTGGGGAACACTGCGGGGCAACTTCATTCAATTTATTCTCCATAAATGCGATGACCATAGGGCACCGGGGTTTTCCTGCGCTGGGGGCAGAACTGAGCATCGGGTCTACATGAAAATCTGTAATCGCGAACCGGCACTCAGATGGGTGAAGAAACGAATCGGTTGCCATTCCGTTAATTTTTTATGGCGCTAAGTCCTTCCGAATAATGTACTTAAACGATTCGCCAATCGGTCTTTCTGCCAGCTCGGATGTCAAGCTGACGAACAAAAGAAGACACATGTTCCAAGGCAATACGTGGCCTGATACCTTTGCAACGTCGGCCCATTATCGGAGACCAAAGGGATAGGAGGGCCAACTCAACAAATCGCATGCTTGACAGCGTCCGTTCGCGAAGCGTATAAGCAGCGATGACAAGCGTGGTGAGTTAAGGCGACTTGCGGCCACGTAAAATAACCAGCTAAACAGCTCGGGAAGCCTAACGAGAACCCGAAAACTTCAAACGATTTTGAAGTCCCGCGTTGTTGAGCGCGGGACCTTTTATTGTCAATGTCCGATTTGCTTCAGCTTGTCGTACTCGTGGGCTGTAAGGGTCTTCCGAGAAATACAAACTAGATTAGTATCAAGAGAAGGATTAATTGAGCAGGTGATAGGTCGAGTCAACTAATCCAGGTAGTTTCGGCAATGTACCACACGACAAGCTAAAGCATATCGGACATTGGCAATCGGCAATTCAGATCATGCAGCCTTTTCAAGAACTCCTAGACACCGATCGCATCTACGTAGTCGACGGCGCCATGGGTACAATGCTCTATGCCAAAGGTGTCTACATCAACCGCTGCTACGATGAGTTAAATCTCAGCAATCCAGATCTCGTCCGGGAAGTTCACACCGAATACATACGCGCTGGTGCCGACATAATCGAGACCAACACTTTCGGAGCAACCGCACATAAACTCCAACAATATGGACTCGAGGGAAGCCTTCACGAGATCAATGCGATCGCTGCGAAAGTCGCTCGCGAAGCTGCCGGAGAGCGAGCTCACATCGCCGGTGCGATTGGGCCACTTGGCTTACGCATCGAGCCTTATGGTCCAACTTCATTCGATGAAGCAAAGGAGATGTTTAAGGCCCAGGCTGAAGGCTTGCTTGAGGGCGGCGTGGATCTGTTCTGCCTGGAGACTTTTTCGGACGTCTCCGAGATCCGACAGGCCATTCGAGCTATTCGTGAAGTATGCGATCTCCCAATAATCGCTCAGATGACCATCATGACTGATGGCAATACGTTATTTGGAACGACGCCCGAAGTCTTCACTGAGCGCCTCGATGAATGGGGTGCTGATGTCATCGGCCTTAACTGCGGTGTCGGCCCTGCGATCATTCTTAACGCCCTCGAGAAGATGCGCGCCATAACAAAAAAGAAGTTGTCGGCACAACCAAACGCCGGACTGCCCCGCGATGTGCAAGGCCGACAGTTTTACATGTGCTCGCCTGAGTACATGTCGAAATTTGCCAAACGATTTATCCAATCCGGGGCGAAGTTCATTGGTGGCTGCTGTGGTACTACTCCTTCACACATCAAACTGATCTCGGATGCAGTGCGGGCAGCATCTCCGCGAGCGCAGCGAATTGCATTTAATGCAGGCGCGCCGGCGCTTGTTCAGGAAATCACACCGCCCGACATCAAAGTTGTGCCGCCCGAAGAGCGTTCTGCGTGGGGACGAAAGATAGCGCTCGGAGAATTTGTTACTTCGGTTGAGGTGTTGCCTCCCAAAGGTGTCGATGCGAAGAAGACTCTCGACTCGATTCGCTTGCTAAAGGATGCCGGCGTCGACGGAGTGAACATTCCTGATGGTGCGCGGGCGCAGTCACGGATGAGTGCACTCGCGACCGCTGTCCTGGTAGAACAGCAGATCGGCATTGAGTCAGTGCTGCACTATTGCTGCCGTGACAGGAACCTGCTGGGAATGATGTCAGACCTACTCGGCGCAGCCGCATTGGGGCTTCGCAACTTACTGGTGATAACAGGCGACCCGCCGAAGATGGGACCATATCCGGACGCGACCGCGGTATTCGATATCGATGCGATCGGCCTAACTAATATGGTCAATAAACTGAACCACGGACTTGATCTGGGCAATAATCCCATCGGTGAGCCGACAGCTTTCTGCATAGGTGTCGGTGTAAATCCTGGGGCAATCAATCTTGAAGAAGAGATCAAGCGTTTCGAATGGAAAGTGGAAGCTGGCGCACAGTACGCTATTACCCAGCCTGTGTTTGATACGGATCAGCTGAGCGATTTTCTCAAACGCATCGAGCATGTGCGCATACCGATTGTTGCAGGCATCTGGCCGTTGGTCTCTTATCGCAACGCAGAATTTCTTCACAATGAAGTTCCAGGTGTGCGCGTAACGCCGTCGATCATGGAACGTATGCGAGAGGCCTCAGCGATTAGTAAGGAAGCAGGACGCCAGGAAGGGTTGAAAATCGCGCGCGAGTCGCTTCTCCAGGTACGGGACGAGATTCAAGGCGTACAGGTTTCGGCGCCGTTTGGTAATGTAAAGTACGCGCTTGAAGTTTTTGAAGCCTTGCCTGAGTTTGCTTCGAAGAAGGAAGCCACTGAACTTCAGCCGGGTTAGTCAATACCTATATCGTGGCAACTTCTCGATCGACGATCGTGTCACCACTCCCCTTAACGTTTCGAGAGCAGATGTTTTAACGTGGGCTCCAACGTCGGCCACGAAAAGAGAAAGCCCTTGTCCTCAAAGACCGTCGCTTCCACCTTCTGACTCGACAGCAAAAGAGCATCAGCCATTTCACCAAACGCCAGCCGCGCACCGAAGGCAGGAACTGGAAATAGTGTTGGCCTGGCAAGAACTCTCCCGAGTGATTTTGTGAATTCAGCATTCGTCACGGGATTTGGCGCGACAAAATTGACAGGTCCATTAATTGAAGCGTTTTCGATTGTGAATCTGAGGCCTGCAATCACGTCATCAAGAGCAATCCAACTCATCCATTGTTTGCCATCTCCAAGTTTTCCTCCGATTCCCATGCGAAACGGCGTTAACATCTTCTCGAGCGCTCCGCCGGCTGGATCCAGGATGATTCCAAAGCGAGAGTTAACGGTTCTAATTCCCTTCTCTCCGGCAGCCCGGGTCGCTTCCTCCCATTCGATGCAAACACTGGCGAGAAAGTCTTTTCCCGGCGCGCTATTTTCAGTCAACAACTCATCGCCGCGATCTCCGTAGTAACCGATTGCAGATGCACTCACAAAAACGGCAGGCGGCCGGGATAACCGGGCAAGTGTTTTGCTCAACAGCTGGGTCCCCTTGACGCGGCTATCACGAATTGCCCGCTTCTTGTCATTTGTCCATCGACCCGTTGCGATGCTTTCGCCCGCGAGGTGAACTACGGCATCCATTCCTTCGAGGTGTTCACCGTCGATTAGTCCTTGATTGGGATGCCACTCAATGTCAGGAGAGCCGAACGCACGTTCGCGACGCACGAGTCTTGATACTTCGTGCCCTTCGTTGGTTAGCGACTTAATGAGTGCGCGGCCAACAAGTCCATGCGAACCACTGACGAGGACTTTCATGAACTTTGAACCCCATTCGTTTGGCAACACGGATGTAAAGGCGAAGGTAAGATAGCGCTCAACGTTCCGTTACTCAATGGTCTACTAACATAAATTCATCGGATAAATTTTATGTTGAGTTTTCTTGAGCGAGGTGTAGAATGCGCTTGCCCAGCAGCGGAAAGGCACGAGGACCTCAACCCCTCGTTCTTGTTATGCCGAGAGTAGTAGGCGGTCCTCATCCTTCCTCGTTGCTTCAAACAAATATCTAGCACCGTTTTCGGCTCAACGATTGAAGTCTGCGAATTACAAGGAGCTAACCTCACTATGCTTCGAACCCTCACACCGACTCTTATTATTTTTCTGGTTCTATCTGTTCTTATCATCATTAATCCGCGACGCGTCAAGTCAACGTCGATTCTACGGCGCTTAACAAATACGACGGAGCAGTCAATCAACCTCAATCCTTCGATCAGCGACAATGGTTTGGCCGTCGCATTTGAATCGACCTCGGACCTGGCGGGAATAGGTGGGAATGCATCCTTTCACACGATACGCGCGAACTTTTCACCCGAATCGCTATCGTTTGAGGATATTGGAGCAACCCGCGCCGTCTCACCGAGTTTATCAATCGATGGTTCGAAGCTCGCTTTTGCTTCAAATGAGGATCTGGTGGGACTTAACCCCGATCGAAATTCGGAGATCTACTTCGCGGATCGTCAAGGGCTGGTACAACTAACGCAAACCGAGCCAACAAATGATTCATCGCGGCGAGTTGATGGAAACCTACAGCCATCGATCACCGGCGACGGACAAACGATTGTCTTCTCCTCAAATCGCAATTTCGTTGGTCTCAATGCCGACCTTAGCTCCGAAATATTCTTATTCGACAAAACACAAGGAACGTTCACCCAGTTGACCAACAACCTTGATGGCTTGTCGGCCGTATGGCCGAAGATCAGCGCTGATGGATCACGCGTCTACTTTATCAGCTTAGCCGAAAACGGCGCGCGGAACTTGATGCTCTACGACAGAGCGGCGGTAACTACTCGACTCATATCTGAAAACATTCCTGAATTGTCATTC
>JBKOYD010000074.1:0-7593 GCA_046725195.1 Acidobacteriota bacterium
GACCAGGCGACCTCGGCGCTATCCGGCGACCACGCAAGTGAAGCCGCTTCAAACGGAACATCCGCAATCGCTCGTGGACTTCCGCTCACCGGTATGATCCAAAGCTTGCCAAGCGCCAGCATCCCAATGCGTCGCCCGTCAGGCGAAAGAGCAAGCCCCATGAATCCTCGCGCGCGCTGCTGTTGACCCGGTTCAGGAAACCAAGCGGGTGGGAGCGTACGCCGCGCACGGGTAAATGAGAGCTCGGCAATGAAGCGAATTTCCGTGGGTTGCCCCCCGGATGCGGCCACCTTCCACAAGCGTCCGTCGGCCGAATAGAACAACGCGCTTCCGTCTGCGACCCAGCGAACTCGAGTCGGTGTGACGTCGGCATGGTTCGTCACCTGCAATGCGGAGCCACTCGTAGTGAATTCACTGGTGAGTGACTGCACCCACACTTGTATCCGGCCGGCTGAGTCGGGAGCGAGATAAGTCATGCGCCTGCCGTCCTCAGTAACAGTGGGCGCCAGCGCACGCACCGAATCGTCCGTGACGGGACTCGCCTGACCACCTGCAGCTGGGACTCTCCAGATGCGCCCGCCTCGTTCGCTTTGCGCGTTGCGGGCGACAAAAACGATCTCTTTACCACCTCGTACCCAGACCGGGTCGCTTACATCTGTTTTGGGTAGGCCGGTGATCGAAAGTTCGCGCGTAGTTCCAGAAGCGACATCGAGCAACAAGATCGCGCCGCGTCCGCGGCCGCCACCTGAATCCGGCGGCACCGCATGCGCGAACGCGATGAGACGACCATCGGCCGACCATGCCGCATTCCCGTCGTAACCATCGGGATCAGACAGCTGGGTGAGTTGCCGTGGACCACCGGCGTCGAGGCTTAACAGCCACAATCCCGTGCGCCCATTCCGTTCACCACGAAACAGCACGCGATGACCATCTGGCGAGAAGGACGGATCGAGGTCTTCTGCGCTATCTCGCACGGCATCCGTGATGGGTCGGGCTGGACCACCTGCAGACGGAATTAACCAGAGTTGGCCCAGCAGGTCCAACACGATCGTACGACCCTGAGGAGATATGTCGAAGCCGAGATTCGTACCCTCCCGCACGCGGATAGCAACAGTTTCCATTCGGCCACGAGCAGTTGTTTGGGCTGCGGAGGGCGTGATGAATATGGAAGCCAGAAGGGAAAAGGAAAGAATAGACCGCAACTGAGGTAACATGGGGGTTGTTCCTTTCAACGCTGCAGAATAGTTTATGCGCCTAGTTTCAGCCGCGTGATAGCGCTAACTAAACTTCCAAACCAACCGACCGCATTAATTCCAACGCATTACTTCTCTGCACAACACCGGGACGCAGTAAGTAATCAAAGCTCATCTGTCCCGCTTCAAGATGATCTTCGAAATGAACGTTGGCTGCGCGTGGCGCAAGCTTATCAGCGATTCGCGACAGGGCCAGGTCATGCGTGGTAATCAAACCGACTGCACCGCGCTCAACCAGACCTTGCACTACCTTCTCCGCTCCGATGTGCCGATCATGCGAGTTGGTTCCATGCAAGATCTCGTCGAGCAGGAAGAGGACGGCGAGTTGACCCTTAGTCAACTCGACGATCTGACGTAGCCGAGTTATCTCGGCATAGAAGCGCGAAGCGCCGGCTTGAAGCGAATCCTGAATTCGAATGGACGCCCCGACCTGAAGTGGCGAAAGACGCAGACTGTGAGCACGCACTGGGGCTCCAGCCAGCGCTAGCACTGTGTTGATACCAACTGTGCGTAGCAACGTACTCTTCCCCGACATATTCGAGCCACTGACGATCAGGACGCGTAGTTCATTTGACAATCGCAAATCGGTTCGTACATTTCGACTTTCTGGAATCAAGGGGTGGCCTAGTCCTACACCTTCAAAGCATGTCTCCGACGGTACGAGTTCCGGAAAAGGATCCCGCGGATGTTCGTAGGCATAACCGGCAAGAGAGTTGAGTGCCTCGAGCTCGCCTACTGAAGCCAGCCAGCGACCAACAGCGGGGCCCGACTTTTGGCGCCATTTTTCGATACTAATGGCGCATTGCAGCGGCCAAAGGAAAATAGCGGCGAAAGGTGCAAAGATAAGGTTTCGGCGAGAGTCGAGTATCTCAACCAGGCGATTGAGCCGTGCGATCTGCCTGGACGGCGGCGCTCCGGCGACGTTGAGCTCTGCCTGCAAGTCAACGAGACGAGTACTTGAGTAGCGCTCATGCTCAAGCCGCCTCATTACGTCGGAGAGCAATGCCAGGTTGCGCCCAGGCCAGTCCACTCTGCTGATGACACGTTCTACGTCGGTTCGCAGGCGATACGAGTAAACCTGGCGAATGATGAGTGCCAACACAAACGGAATTCCGCTATAGCCGGCAATCCAGAGAATGAGCGTTATTACAGTGAACAACGCAATTGCGACCGCTATAGGACGTGTCCAAGGTGAGATATTCCATTTTGGATCATTGGCCCACGTCTCCAGTCCTCGAGCGCTTTCGCGCGAAGCGACTCCGTCACCGAGCAGCGCCAAATCTTCGCGCAGGTCGAGTTTGGGTCGCAGTTCGGCCACAGCATCCTGCCGAGCGCGCACAACGTCGGCGCCGGCCGGTGATAGCAGCCAGTGAGCTAGAGTCTCTTCACCAACGTGCGTGCGCGCGGTTGAAAGTAGATCAAAAAGAGAGCCATGGCCAAAAAGATCCAAGTCTTCCGCATAAGGATGCGCCGCATCAATGAATCTTTCACCTGTTGCTCCGCTGCCCGCCCACCTATCGTCTAAGCGCGCCAGCCCTTGCTCGTAGAGAGTCGCACCACGTTCGCAACGTAATCGCGCCTCATTGATTTGTGCTTGCACTCTACCGAGTGCCATGAATACTGCAGCCGGAAGAAGCAGCCACCACGCCGACAAACCTTCAAAGACAAGCCATACCAGGACAATTTCAATTCCTATTAAGGCCAGGCGTATGAAGCCAACGTTACGAAAGCGCTGCATATGCCGCGCTGACCCCGAGCGTCGCTCGTCGATGCGGCGCAAGTACTCAACTCGCGGCTCTGATGTCTGAGTTTCGGCCAAGTTGCCGGTGGGAACAGCCTCTGTCTCAAGCATGCTTAGAGCATAAATGATTAAGTGCTTTCGTGCCGGGCGAATCGGGATTCATGATCATGCACCTCATGTCGGACCGCGGGCGTCTCGCCCGCCAACCTCACACCACAAGTACGATCAGAATTGCGGCGAAACCCCTTAAAGCCCGTATTACGTCTGCTCCGAAGACGAGAAGCCCGCGATGCCAGTTCTGCGTACTTCAAAGGGGGCTACTACTAAACAATTCACCACGAGCCTCCTTGTCGGACCGCGCGCATAGTCGACGTCACGCTGCGAGTTCGATCAGACTTACGGGCGCCGCCCTTTTAAAGACCATAGCGCGTCTGCACCGACCGCGGCGGGCGAGACGCCCGCGGTCCCAGTTCCGCGTATTAGGACAAACGGAAGGCATGACTAAAGTATTAACCTCGGCGTTTGAAGAACTGCACCTGTCGTTCGTGCTTCTCGGCTTGTTCTCGCGTGTCGAAGGTGCCGAGATTTTTGCGCTTACCAGTCTTTGGATCTACTTTCCGCGAATACAGCCGATATTTGCCGGACTTTAGTTTCCTAATCATTTTCTCTCCCCTTTCAATACCCCTGGTTCATCAGCTTTCTAAGGATGATCGTGGCAAGAAAAGGTTCAGCCGGCAAGTTTCAGACATTGCAGTAGCTCTTTGAACACATGTCGGTACCTTGCGGACTGGCGGTAAGCTCGAGCCGAACGACTCGTCTCGCTGCCGTGGAGAATTTCGACTTTTTGCGAAGGGCGATTGCACTCGCTGTGATCAACGCCAATTCTTTACGCGGGACCAGCCAGTTTGGAGATTCCATTTCAGGCCTCGACAAAGAAGAACCGGCCGAGTCTCATACCGAAAGGCGTAGGGATTTTCCAGCGTCGCCGCGACAGTAACTGAATCGAATTCTTTTCGTGCCCCCATTTCTTCTCCACCAACCAGGATCACAATCTCGCCTGTGTAGTTTCTCGGCCCCCAAAGAAAATAGTTTTGATGTCCGCTGATCGCCTTGGGCAATCCGTACTTCGGACCGAAGAAGTCAATTGCGGCCGCCTGACCGTAGTTGTTACAGAAGATCGCTGTTCGTGCCTGCTCGTCTGGAGGGAGCGATCGAAAGACACGTGCGACAGCGTCGACCATACCCAGCCAGGGAAATTCGTCCGCGTAATACTGGGGCAACGCAGCACCGACAAAACTCTGCTCCGTCTTCGGAACTTCAAAAGGCAGATGCGACTGGTAGCGTAAGAAGAGATCGATCGGTAAGACTGGTAAAACCAGCGGCAGCAAAGGCGCGACCCCAAGGATCAGCCAAACAAAACACGCAGCCTTCAAAACGGCTTGCACCTTGCGACGCGCCAGGAGTTTGGACGAGAGGAGCAAACGTTCTGCCGCAACGCCTCCTGCTGCCAACAACATTACATATGCCGGCGCCGAGTAGTAGTCCTTTCCGTGCGTTAATATGAAAAACAAGATAGTGATCACAAATGCCCATCCGAAAGCGCGATACGCTTTCGCATCGCGCGAAAAGAAGTAAAAGAGCAGTCCGCCGAACCAAAAGGGAAAGCTGACGGGGTTCAGCATCAGAATCTGCTGGAGCAGGTACTTGCCCGGCGGCAAAATCACGTCCTTTCCGGTGGCGCCCACATTGTGCATTAGCTCCAGGAATGGCCAGCGATGCTGAACATTCCAAATGATATTCGGCAGAAAGATCAAAAAGGCAATTGCTCCTCCGACAAGAATCCACGGCGTGAACAGGATTTTGCGTTGACGCGTCAACAGAATGCCGGCGATAAGCGCCGCCGCAAAGATGACGATCGAGTATTTGTTTTCAAGTCCGACTCCGGCGATGATGCCGAAGAGGATCCACAGTTTGCGATTCCCCGTTTTAATCATCCGTAGGACCACGTACCCACAGCCACCCCAGAAAATAGGTTCCAGACCGTTCATCGCGAACTGGTGATCGATCACCCACCAGACTCCTGGTGTTGCGGCAAGCGCCGCGGCAAGGACAGTGCCGAATCGTTTAGCACCAAGGTCGCGTGCGAACGCTGCAGTTAGGATGATTCGCCCTGCACCAGCCAACGCAGGCCAAAAAAGCAAAGCAGGCAAAGAAGTTCCCAACGTACGGCGAGCGATCCAACCCAGCACGGCGATTAGTGGTGGTTGATCGACATAGCCAAACGCAAGATGCTCCGAGCACGCGAGGTAATACAAAGCATCTCGAAAGTAACCATACCTGGTTGACGTGGCCAGATGGATTGCGAAATAGAGTAGGGCAATGACGTAAACCCACGGCCACAGCGACACGCTTGAATTGTTGGTCCTATCGAGGTTCATTTACTACAGGACTTTAGTAAGGAGACTGAAGCATGAGGCCAGGATGAATCCGCTTGAGCGTTTGGGAACACCGCAAGACATCGCTTCTGCCGTCGCTTTCCTTGCCGGTCCGGATTGTTCGTGATCAATGGGCAAGTGCTTCGCGCTAGTGGAGGCATGATCTGAAGATGGGATGGCATGTGCTAGCTGAGCTCGAGCGTTTTTTTCATGGTGTTGAGGCCGAGTTGAATCATCTCGCTCATCGTTTCTTTGACTTCATCCGGCTTCACATCTGCGATCCATACGACGCGACATTTGTCGCTACCTTCTCGGAACACTTGCACAGACGCATTGTGATGAATCAAGCGTTCACTGTGAGCCGACCATGAGTGTCGAAACGTCTTGTCGTCGACATCGACAATTAGTTCACGGGCAACCAGTCCATTTGCGAAAGTGACGGTGCGCCAGTCGCCTTCAAGTTTGCAATCCACCACAAATCCAGGTACCAGGCGTTTGTGAATAGCGCCCACATCGCGAATTGCATCCCAGACCAGTTCCCTGCTTCTCTCGATCTCGATTTCTTTGCGGATAGTAGCCATAGCTTAGTGTGTCCTGTAGTTGAGACAATTTCTACACTAATAATCGCCAAGATGACAAAGAATCGTCTGGGGATGTCGATCTGGCAGCTTGCCGTTCGACTAATGGTTGAAGACACAAAATGTTTGGCCTCTTCGCCAAACTGTAATGACCGCGACAGAAGACCAAGAAGGAGAAAGTCAATGGCATTAATCGACGAAATGTTACAAGAACTTGAACAGGAGGCACAGACGACGCGCCGCGTGCTCGAGCGCGTACCTGACAATAAGCTCGCGTGGCGGCCGCACGAAAAAGCGAGAACACTCGGCGAACTTGCGCTGCATGTCGCAACGGTCCCTGGCGGAGTTGCAGAGTTTGTTGCCTCTCCGTCTCCGGTACAAGCCCCAAACTTCACCGACGCAAGTCCCAAAAGCGCTTCGGAGTTGATACCGGCGCTCGACCAGAGTATCGCCACGGCCAAACGGGTGCTCGGCGCCATGGACGACCCGCAGCTGTTGGCGACATGGCGCATGATGAAAGACGGGCGTGAGCTACTCGCGCTTCCGCGTGTGGCGGTTCTGCGGTCAATCATGCTGAACCACTGGTATCACCACCGCGGACAGCTGTCGGTTTACCTGCGCGAGTTGGACGTACCCATCCCATCGATATACGGTCCAAGCGGAGACGAGAACCCGTTTGCCTAACAGTTGTGAACAATGCAACCTGAGAGAGTTTGAGTCGCGAGGAGAGCAACCCATGTTGAAATTGCATAGTCGAAAATTAGGCAGCATCGCCATTCTGCGTTTACAAGGGCGTATAGAAATCGGTGTAACAGACACTTTGCGCCGCGCGGTTTATTCGCAATCAGACGTCACCACCGTTGTACTTGATTTGGCTCAGGTCTGCGGGATCGATGCTGCCGGCCTGGGTACCTTACTTGAGCTGCTGCAGTGGAGTAAGACAAAAGGATTTGATTTCAGACTTATGAATGTCACGTGGGCCGTACGAGAGGTGCTTGAGATCACGTGTTTGAATTCTGTCTTCAAGAGGTGCTCGGAAGCTGAAGTTTTGTTTATCGCAACATCTGGTTATTCGGTTGGGAACTTCAGGTTGGCGCACTGCGCCTAGTCGTTTTTGAATTTTCGGATGGGTTCAAAAAGGAAGCTCAACACAGTTCTTTGTTCGGTAACGATCTCAGCAGTGACTAATAGCCCGGGTCTCAATGGAACGTTTCCGTCCTTCGTGGAAATCTGCGTCTTACTGGGCACGATTGTTACCTTGTAGAACGACGCAGAGTCATTATTAACCTGTGCGTCCGGCGAAACTTCAATGAGTGTGCCCTCCACCGTGCCGTAGTCCTGAAAAGGAAATGCGTCAAACTTAAGCTTTGCCGGCAATCCTTTTTCGATGAAGCCAATGTCCTCGTTCGCCAGCTGCGCTTGAACTAGCCGGAATGGCTCTTTTGAGGTCAGGAAGGGTGGCTTGCCCCCGCTGTTGCACTACAAGGATCTCACTTCCCTCTTTTGAGGTCAGGAAGGGTGGCTTGCCCCCGCTGTTGCACTACAGTGATCTCATCTATATCCTCTCCCCACTCAAGCTTTATCTC
>JBKOYD010000034.1:0-115539 GCA_046725195.1 Acidobacteriota bacterium
CTCGAGAGCAAATCAAGTTAGCGCTCGTGTTGTTTTGCTTCCCGCCGAACAAAGGGAACATTGGCACTGCGGCCGACCTCGACGTGTTTCCAAGTCTGTGGGATCTCTTAAAGAGACTTCGCGATGAACGTTACAGCGTCGAGATTCCTGAAACGCCCGACAGGCTACGAGCGAGATTGCTTGGAGGAAATTCTGCCAGGTTTGGAGCTTCCGCGAATGTCGCCTATCGGATGACAGTTGCGGAATACCGTCATCTTTGTCCTTACGTCTCGGAGATTGAGAGTGACTGGGGATCTGCGCCAGGATCTATAAACACATTTGGTGGTGACTTATTGATACAGGGACTTACGCTCGGCAATGTCTTTGTCGGAGTGCAGCCGACTTTCGGATTTGAGGGCGATCCTATGCGACTTATGATGGCACGCAGTGGTTCGCCGCATCATGGCTTCATGGCTTTCTATACATATCTGACGAAAGTACTGAAAGTTGATGGCGTAGTTCACGTCGGTACGCATGGGGCAATGGAATTCATGCCGGGCAAACAGATTGGACTCTCAGATGAGTGCTGGCCGGATCGTCTAATTGATGAACTGCCAAACTTTTACATTTATAGTGTGAACAATCCCTCGGAAGGTTCCATCGCGAAAAGACGCTCGTACGCTGAACTTGTCTCCTACCTGACTCCTCCAATTGAAAACGCAGGATTGTATAAGGGATTGGCGGGGTTGAAAGATCTGGTGATGGCTTACCGTCAATCCTCGGATGAGAACGAGCGGGAGCGATTGTTCGTTTCGATCGAAGAATTGAGCCAGGAATTGAATTTGTCCGCCGCTACCCCAAATTCTTGACGTGGAAAATTTTTCAGGCTCACTGGGACCGCAGGCGTCTCGCCTGCCGACCGCACATAACAAGCACGTCTTGGCAGGCCTATAGCGCGACGTAGCAGGCGAGACGCCTGCGGTCCCAGTGAGCCTGAAAATTTTCCTCAGCCGCCCTTCTCAGCTTGAACACTTTGTCTGACGGATTTTTCTACCAGTAAGGCTCTGACTGAACGGCCCTTCTGAACTCGTCAGGATCCACTCGGTGTTTAAAAACTTCAATACCGTTTATTGTGACAACGGGAATGTCGTACTTATATTTCTTGAGTAGTTCGACAGCGGACTCTATGTTGATCTCTTCAAGAGTGAAGGCGTCGTCGCAATCCGCTTGCTTGATCGAGATCTTTGCTTCTTCGCAAAGGTGACAACCCGGTCGCGAATAAACAATCACATGAGCTTTGGGCAACTAACGGCTCCTTTCAATTGATGATAGAGTCTGCGTGGAGCAGTAAAAATTCTTGCCAGCCAATTAGGAAACAGGTTATAAATAGTTCGCCGACCACATTATATTGTTTTTAGTTAGGTGCGGCGCTCTTCATGTTTAAGCAAATAATTCGCTTTACTGCGCAGAGAGTAATCCCTGTTGGACGGGGAGTTGTATAGTTCGCGCTCTGCTATTAAAGTCGAAGTGTATCTACGAAGTCCCGAACGCCTAGCATCCAGGATTTGAATAGACGGAGGTTTGGACTTGGATAGTCAAGCCGATCAATTGTCCGTTCCGACTGCAGGCACTCCCCTTAGCGCACCGCCTCGTGCTGCAGCTGCGGTGCGGTCTGCCGCGGCTGTCGAAACGGCTCCAGATCCCACGGTTAACAAGATGCGACGGCGTATTGTTTGGGCAACCGTCGCCGGCGCTCTCACGACATTCTTCTTGATGTTCGTGCGCTTTTTTTTGCCGCGTTCGATTCTCGAACCTTCCAGCATCTTTCGTATCGGACCGCCAGGTGATTACGCTCTCGGCGTTGATACCAAATGGCAACAGCAATATCGCATCTGGGTAACGAAGACCTCTGATCGGCTGTTTGTTATCTACGCCCGGTGCACCCACCTCGGTTGTACGCCTGACTGGAAAGCGAGTGAAAACAAGTTCAAGTGCCCTTGCCATGGCAGTGGTTACGACAGCGAAGGGATTAACTTCGAAGGTCCCGCTCCCAGACCAATGGATCGCGCCAAAGTACAACTCGATGCTGAGGGTCAGATTGTTGTGGATGTCGGCAAGTTGTTTGAGTGGCCGAAAGGTGAGGTGGGTCACTTTAACGACCCGGACGCATACATACCTTTATAAGGCGTGCCTAGGTTTGGAGAGAAGAGCAGAACTGCAACGAGAACCTTATGGCTTTAGATAGTCCAGATCCGAAAGAAACAAAACAACTAACCACTGGAGAAGAGGGTAGTAAGGGTTTACTCGATAAAGTTAAAGAAGGCACAAGTGCGCTTAAGGAACGCGCGATCGAGGAGGCGAAGGAATATAAGGATCCGCAAGAGACTCAGCTCTGGAAATCCATCTTTCGGGTCTCACACGATCGCTCTGATCCTCGGAATCGGTCGCTGGCAATTCTTTCCAACGTCTTCCTGCATCTGCACCCGGCAAAGATCAATCGCGACGCCGTGCGTTATCCCTTCACCTGGGGCATGGGTGGAATCACTTTCTATCTCTTTATCGTGCTGACGTTCACAGGCGTATTGCTGATGTTCTACTACCACCCCACGAAGGTCGACGCTTTTCGCGATATTCTTTATCTGGAGCACGATGTCCCGTTCGGAAAGCTATTGCGGAACATGCATCGCTGGGCCGCGCACTTGATGGTGATTACAACCTGGTTGCACATGTTTCGCGTAGTGCTTACCGGTTCCTATAAGAGACCACGCGAGTTCAACTGGTGTGTCGGCGTCGTTCTGTTGGTATTGACTCTGTTGCTCTCATTCACTGGTTATCTTTTGCCGGACGACCAGCTCGGGTTTTGGGCGGTTACGGTGGGAACGAACATGGCGCGCGCGACACCAATGTTGGGGCATGAAGGTCCGTTCGGTCCCCAACTCGGTATGACGGCCTACAACGATGTTCGTTTTGGCCTGCTCGGCGGATCGATTGTGGATTCGAACGCGTTGCTGCGTTCTTATATCTGGCACTGTATCGGCATTCCTCTCGTTGCCTCGATCTTTATGGCGGTGCATTTCTGGCGCATAAGGAAGGACGGTGGCATCTCGGGTCCTGCGCCGGTAGTGCTTGAATCGGAGATGAAAGCAATCAAAAAGAAGTAGGCGTGCCAGCAAGTGTATTTAGAGAGCGATGCGAAAACTTCTTAACAAGTGGACTTTTCTGATTCTAGCTGTTCTGCTGGTTGGTATATGGGCACTGCGTGTCGATGATTGGCACCAGCTGTGGGCCATCTCTTCGGCGCCGGACAACATACCCATCGTCGCCATGCTTTTTCTAGTGCCGTTCTTCACCTGGCTTGGGATCCGACAGGCGCTAGCTAATGATCGGCTTCTAGATCAACTGGAACAAGATCCAAAACTCGCGAAGACACATCACCGCAAAGCGGAACCGTGGCGACCAGGTTGGGCAAGAGAGATCCACGTTTGGCCATATTTGGTGCGTATCGAGTTTCTTGCCACCGTGATCGTCACGGTGGTTCTTTTTATCTGGTCGATCAAGCTCAATGCCCCGCTCGAAGAGCCGGCGAATCCCAACCTGACGATGAATCCTTCGAAGGCGCCATGGTATTTCCTGGGGCTACAGGAGATGTTGGTTTATTTCGATCCCTGGATCGCAGGCGTGGTTATGCCATCGATCATAATGGTCGGTTTGATGGTTTTTCCATACGTCGATTCGAATCCGTTGGGTAATGGTTACTACACCCTCAAACAGAGGCGATTCTCACTACTGATGTTCGGATGGGGATTCCTGATGTGGATTCTCCTGATCGTCATTGGCACGTTTATTAGAGGACCGGGTTGGATTTGGTTCTGGCCCGGACAAACGTGGGACCATAACGCTGTAGTCTTCGATAAAAACGTCGACCTGCACGATTTGATTGCGACCAGTTCAATAGGGAAAGTTTTGCACCTGGGTTTTCTTGCAAGTAATCCCTGGAAGTTCTTGTTTGGCCTGATCGTGGTCAGCGGGTTCTATCTTGTTGGTGCTTTGTTTTTCCACTGGCTGATGACCGTTGACTTTAAAAAGATTTCGCTCCGGCGCTTTCAATTTTTTCCGAAGAAAGAATTCGAGCAAAAGCTTCTGGAGCGAACAAGCCTTCTGCAATACCTGACGTTTCAGTTTTTTGCCGTGAGTGTGTTATTGGCTTTGCCTGTGAAGCTCATCTTGCGATTGGCTTTGACCATTAAATATGTCTGGGTAACTCCCTGGTTCAACATATGAGAAACGTGGAGGAAGGATCATAGTGGCTGATTCTCCAGGGCCTGGCGAATCGTTGGTTAGGAAAGAGCCAGAGTTACCCGCGCAAGATCCGATCGTGAGCCGTTCTACAAGCGGCTGGATGCTGATTAGTGCACTACTTCTCACCGCGTCAATAGCCTGGGCGCTGTACGACGAAGTTTTCGGTCAACGTCCATGGAAAGGTATTCAAAAGGAATTCGTCAGTCGCTACACACGCTACCTCGACAGCATAAAAACCAATGCGGGAAAGAGTGAGGCTGAAATCAAAGAGAGCCCCGAGTATCAGCAGCTCGACGAAGAGGAAAAGGCGGCTCGAGAACAGGTCCAGCCTGAGATAAAACAGATCGATGCTGAGGTTGCGCTCGCCCAAAGTAAGCTCGACGCCATTACTGATACATTTCAAAACCAGCGTGGACGCCTCACCGTCATCA
This sequence comes from Acidobacteriota bacterium, assembly GCA_046725195.1. Classification (GTDB taxonomy): domain Bacteria; phylum Acidobacteriota; class Blastocatellia; order Pyrinomonadales; family Pyrinomonadaceae; genus PSRF01. Next base: position 4,710 of record JBKOYD010000034.1, read on the forward strand.
ATTACAACGTAGAAACATCTACCGGTTCGGCTAAGGACAGGTACCGCCGTCAGGCGGAAGAGCAGAGGCAGAAAGTGGTTGAAGTTGAGATGCCTTCCGACGATGGTAAGTCGAAGACCACTCAACGCCTCAACTATGCTCAACTCGAGAAACTCTATGATGATCTGCGGGAGCAGAAAGCTCGCGGCCTTGGGAAGAAGGCGGAGTTGTTAAAGACTCCAACGGAGTTGGCTAAGAAACGTGACGATTACCTGAAAAACCATCTGATTGGTTTGGGCCCAAGCGCAATCGACGGGTTAAAGACCAAGATGGCGAATTACGATTACTCAATCCTGGGTCATCAGATAAGTGTTAATGCCTACAACATTGTGGACCGCTGTGAGGTTTGTCATGCGGGGATTAGAGAGCCGCTCGATTTGAAACCTGCCGATTTCGCGCCGGGCGGGCCTGGCAAGCAGCCAGACGCTTTAGCGCGTGCCTTCGTCAGTCATCCCAACAGAGAAATCCTGCAACTTCATAACCCGGAAAAGTTTGGTTGCTCCGGCTGTCATTGGGGAAACGGTCGCGCTACGACAAGTGATGAGAAAGGGCATGGCCGCCACAGGTTCTGGCTCTGGCCAATGTTTGAGAAGGAGAACACCGAGGCGGGATGTCAACAATGCCACCAACGCGATCGCGTGACGCAAGGAGCGGTAACGCTAAATCTTGGTCGCGATCTTTTTGCTCAGCGCGGCTGCACAGGGTGTCACCGCTATGAGGGTTTTGATCGTGAGGCGGACGCGCTGGCCAGCGCACGTCAAACAATCGGTCAATTAGAAGATCAGATTACTGCGAACGAAAAACAGATTCGTGCCGATACGTCACGTTCGGGTGAGGTCGAAGACAACACAGAAGCTCAGAATTTGCTCAGGCACGCGGAAAGTTTGCGCGTTACCAACAGTTTGTTGGCAGCTCGCGTCGACCAGTTAAACCTGCAGGCAAAATATCTGATGCAGGACCAGAAGAAGGTCGGACCTAATCTTAAGGACGTGCGAGTAAAGCTTCGTCAGGAATGGATACCAGTCTGGCTTGAGAATCCGCAAGCATTTCGGCCGGGGACAAAGATGCCCACTTTCTGGCGTTTCGGCGCTGAGGAAGAAGGCAGTAAGGTGCACATGCGGGACAAAGACGGTAGCGAGCAGATCCAGGCAATCGCAGCTTATCTCTGGCAGGATAGTTTTGTTGCCAAACTTCCTGAACAGCCACGCGGAAATGCCGGGCACGGTAAAGAACTTTTCGAAAGTCGTGGCTGTTTGGCATGTCACTCAATTGGTGAGGGCGACAGTAGGTTGGGAGGAGATTTTGCCGCCAACCTGCAGCGGATCGGAGAGAAGGCGAACTTCGATTACGTAGTGCGCTGGATTCACAACCCCCGGGAGCGAGTCGCGCCCTACTGTCCGAAGGAAAAACGAGACCTCACCGCCGAGGACTATTCGAAGAAGGGGCTTCCGTTCGTCTTCGATACCGAATTGCATTCGCGTTGCCCCAATGATGGCGCCGAGTTGCAAGTACAAAACATGACGGTGATGCCAAACTTCCGTCTGTCTGAACAAGATGCCCGCGACATCGCCACATATCTGTTCTCACTGTCGTCGCCGCCCAGCTATACGTCGGCGTCTTTCATGGATGATCCAAATCTGAAAGAGAAGGGCCGGCTTCTAATCAAGCAATACGGCTGCGCGGGATGTCATGAAATCAGTGGATTCGAAGATGAGCAGCGTATTGGTAAAGAGTTAACGGTTGAGGGTGCGACCCCGATTGAGAGGCTCGATTTTGCCCTGCAAACTAAGCACGCGGAAGAGGGCATAGATCCACTCAACCTGCGTCCGGAACAGAAGGAGGAGAAACCCTGGTATAACCACAAAGGCTTCTTCGAGCATAAGATTACCCAACCGTCGATTTATGATGAAGGTAAGGAAAAGGATCAAAAGGATCGTCTGCGCATGCCGCGACCTTACCTCACTCCTGAATGGCGGACTGCGCTAACAACATTCCTACTCGGTAGCGTTGGTTCTGAAGGTGCAAATGTGCCGAGCACGCTCTTCTACAATCCGCAGGATCAGCGGCGTCAGGATATTCAGAATGGCTGGTGGGTAATAAAGAAGTACAACTGTATGGGTTGCCATCAACTCCAGGTTGGCCAACGGTCGGTAGTCATGGATCTACCGTTTTACCAAACGCCGGAAGGCAAGGATCTGCTACCTCCCATGCTGACGAGTGAAGGAGCGCGAGTCGATCCTGCATGGCTCTTAAAGTTTTTGCACGACCCGTCCCTGAGCGGCGAAAAGACTCCCGCGCAGACACAACAGATCAATGCTTTGAATACGCCAAGTCCGCAGCCTTCGGGTTCACCTCAGGCGGCGAGCAGCCCGCAGGCCAAGTTGAAACCTCAACCCGGTTTGGATCGCAATGGTGTGCGCCCCTATCTAAACTTCCGTATGCCGACGTTCAACTTTTCGCCAAACGAGTTGCAGGTGCTCGTGCGCTTCTTCATGGCCATGTCGGGCCAGCAGGATCCATATATAAAGGAGCCAATGCAGCCGTTAACGGAACAGGAGAGAATTACCGCCAGGCAGATGTTTACTTCAGGGACGCCATGCTTGAAGTGTCACATCACTGGTGATCCGGCCCGTGACGCGAAGGCGATTGCGCCCAACTTCCTGCTTGCAAGTGAGCGCCTAAAGCCTGATTGGACTTTCCGCTGGTTACTGGATCCGGCTCAGATTAGCCCTGGTACCGCGATGCCGACAGGTCTATTCCGCAAGGAAGGAGACCGGTGGGTAGTCAACCTACCGAATCCGCCAGCTACTGCGAGCGCTTACCAGCAGGATCATGCAAAATTACTTGTTCGTTATATGTTTCTGATGAGTCCTGAAGAACAGAGACAGTTGTTGGCCTCTGGTCCAGCCGCACCTGCAACAGCCGCGGCGCCCAAAGCTGAGAACCATGCGCGTGCCAGACGCAGGACGAGCTTTCATCACCGTCACAGGCGACCAAAGTCGGCATTAGGATGGAAGTACGCGGCTTCTTTGAAAACCATGCCAATCGCGCGACCATACGGCAAACTTTTAAGTGGCAAAGTGGGCCAACACTAGTCTCAAGAAGCGCACCGTTGACTCATTCATGCCGCTTCGTGGCGTTACGTAATCGCCGGCCGTAAGGCGCGTTGTAGATGAAAGTTTAAAGAACACCTGTGTTTTTTAGCGCTTTAGCACGTTCTGCTTTCGTGCGGCTTCCGTGCTAAAGTTAAGTCGAAAGTTATCTTAGTTTGGAGGAATTGATCATGAAGCAGACAAAAGTCTGGCTTTTGGTAGTGATTGGACTATCGATTTTGGCACTCGCTTCGAGTTGTACTCCTAAATCAGCCACAAACGAGGCGACCCCGACGAATGCAACGAGCAGTACCGGACAAGCTCCGCCGACAACGGACTTAGGCACGGTAGTGGGCGTGATTTCCTTCAACGGTACAGTCCCTGCTCCCAAGAAGATTGATACGTCGGCCGATCCGGTCTGCGGTCAAAAGAATCCAAATCTCGTTACAGAAGATACTGAAGTTAAAGATGGCAAGCTCGCGAACGTGTTTGTGTACATTAAGGACGGCGCCGCCGCGAATGGCACAAAAATTGGCGACTTCGCCTGGTCCACTCCGACGACCGCGGCGGTGCTTGACCAGAACGGTTGCCACTATCGGCCACATATACTCGGTGTGCAAACAAATCAGAAGTTGAGCATCACCAACAGTGATCCTACTCAGCACAACATTCACTGGACGCCGAAGGTCAATCCTGAATGGAATCAGTCACAACCGAACGGCGCTCCGCCAATCGAGAAGAGTTTTGCCCGTGCCGAAGTTTTGGTGCCGGTAAAATGCAATCAGCATCCATGGATGAAGGCATATATCGGCGTCCTGAAGCATCCATTCTTCGCCGTTAGCGCAACTGACGGCACATTTACAATCAAAGGTGTTCCCGCCGGCACATACACTGTTGCAGCTTGGAAGGAAGGCGGTGCTGCCGGCACGGAGAAGACGATATCTGTGACGGTTCCAGCCAATGGAAGCGGAAAGGCTGATTTTGTCTTCGGCGAAGGCGCAACTACGTCTGCCAAGCCTTCTCTACAAATGTTACCTGCTATCGAATTCCCGATGCTGGGAAGACACTAGGAACAGTGCCGCTTTACGATTGTCGATTGCGAAATGTCCGATAAACTTTAGTTTGTCGTTGTTGAGTAAAGAGCCCGTTTCGAAAGGTAGCGACAAGCTGAAGCATATCGGACATCAGCAATCGGCAATCGGCAATTGCCAATGTATTTAATGAACAAGGGTCTGAATCGATTTGCTATTCTCGTCGCTTGCGCGACGTTTTTCTTAATCATCGCCGGAGCACTCGTCACCAGCCACGATGCCGGACTAGCTACTTCTGACTGGCCGCTTTCAAACGGTCAAGTCTTTCCCAAAATGGTGGGCAATCTGTTTTGGGAACACGGACACCGAATGGTTGCGACGACGGTTGGCCTGCTGACAATTGTTTTGACAATCTACATTCTGACAAAAGAAAAGCGACAGTGGGTCAGGCGCTTGGGTATCTTCGCCCTGATCGGCGTTATTGCACAGGGGCTGCTTGGCGGACTAACGGTGAAGTTGATGCTACCTCTCGCCGTTTCGACTGCACATGCGACGCTTGCCCAACTGTTCTTCTGCACCACAGTCAGCCTGGCAGTCTTTACTTCGCGAAGCTGGATTGAAGCGCGTCCAATTCAAGAGGAGAAGGGAAGTCTCCCACTACGTTACTTGTGTTCGGCTGCTCTGGTGACGATATTTCTACAGCTGATTTTGGGAGCAACCCTTCGTCATTCAGCCACGTGGGATCAACAACTCCCTACTGAATTGATTTTGGCCCATATTGGGGGGGCGCTTGCCGTTGTTGTTGCCTTGGGAATTGCAACCTTAGCGGTATTGCGGCGTCACAGAGCTGAAAACTTTTTAACTAGACCGGCAACCGTGGCGTTGACCCTTTTGGTCGTACAGTTGTTCCTGGGTCTTGCTGCATATATGACACGGTTAGGTTCTCCCAATGATCCTCAACCGTTGAACCCAATGGTCGGAATCACCGTGGCTCATGTCGCCTGTGGCGCTTTGGTGTTTGCAACAACAATAATTCTGACCTTAAGAACTTTTAGAGTTTTACCGGCTCCGATGCCTGCGATTGACCTGGCCGGTAGACCTCAGGAGTTGTGAGTAGCTAATGGAAGAGTTTGCTATAGATCTCCACAGTCCCGCGGTTGGCACCATCGAGCGATGGCAATTGTCCTGGCGCGAACGTGTCAGCGCTTATCTTGAGCTGACAAAGCCGCGCATCACGTTTTTAATCGTCTTAACGGCCGCTGCTGGATTTGGACTGGCTTCGCGCGGAAGCGTCGATTACGTCGCACTGGTGAGCGCTCTCTTTGGGATTGCGCTGTTATCGTCGGGCATTGCCACACTAAATCAGTACGCTGAGCGTGATCTCGATGGATTGATGCGGCGCACAGCGAATAGACCACTACCGGCAGGTAAACTCGCGCCATGGGAAGCTATGGCATTTGGCGCCGTTCTAACCATCGTCGCCGAAATCTACCTGCTTCTTATGGTGAATCCCTTAAGCGCTCTGTTGGGACTAACGGTAATTGCCGGGTATCTCTTCGCCTACACACCATTAAAAACGAGAACGTCGCTTTCAACCCTGGTCGGCGCTTTCCCAGGGGCTGTGCCGCCGTTGATCGGTTGGACTGCTGCACGCGGTACATTGAACATCGAAGGTTGGGTGTTGTTTGCAATTCTATTTCTGTGGCAGTTTCCACATTTTCTCGCTATCGCGTGGATGTATCGCGAAGATTACAGTCGTGCGGGAATTCTGATGTTGCCTGTGGTCGAACCTGATGGTCGCGTGACAGCACAACAGATTGTCGTCTACACGCTCATGCTGATACCAGTCAGCTTGCTTCCCACAGTGCTCGGAGTGTCAGGAAAGGTTTACTTCGTTGGAGCAATAGTGCTCGGCCTTCTTTTTCTCTACAGCAGTATCCGTGCGGCGTTTTCGATGTCGCGCCACCATGCGCGACGGTTGCTCCTGGCTTCAGTTCTTTATTTGCCGCTGTTGTTTATCTTAATGGTGTTGAATAAGTAACGTCTTATTAGCTTGTCAAGACGTTCGCAACTAGAAGTCACCAAACACAGTCGAACGACAAATTGAAGTTTGTTGGACACACCAGAAGGAGATGTAACCGATGGGACGAGTTCTTGCGGTTATTATCTGGATCCTGACCCTACTCTCAGTGATCCTGTTTGTTAGTAAGAAGTGGTGGTTTCCGGCCGCGATTTCTGAGCACGCTCCTGCGCTCGATCGTCAATTCCTAATTACCATATTGGTTGTTGGCATTTCGTTCACAGCCGCCCAAGTCGGTCTCGGCTGGATGGTCTGGAAGTATCGCGACACCGGCAAGGCCGGAGATCGTGCTCTTTACTCCCACGGCAGCAACCGGCTCGAGGTGGTTTGGACGGTCATCACGGCTGTTGTCTTTATCACGCTCGCGGTGATGGGCCAAAGTGTGTGGGCGTCGCTTCGATTACATGATGCGCCTGCCGGATCTTACACAGTCGAAGTAGTTGCCCAACAATTCCAATGGAACTTCCACTACCCAGGTCGGGACAAACTGTTTGGTCGGACGGATCCCAAACTGATTGACGATAGCGCACTCAATTTCGTGGGCCTTGATGAATCAGATCCCAACGCGAAAGATGACGCAGTAACAGCGGCACTGGCGATTCCCGTGAACCGTCCAGTCGAACTGCGCTTGCGTTCAAAGGACGTCATCCACAATTTCTGGGTTCCCCAGTTACGTTTTAAACAGGACTTAGTGCCAGGTATGGAGATTAAGGTCCATTTCACGGCAAACAAGGTCGGTAAGTATGAATTGGCCTGCGCTGAATTGTGCGGCCAACTGCACTTTAAGATGAAGAGTTACATGCTCGTATTGCCCGAAGACGAACTCAATGCGCTACAGCTATTACCTCAGGAACAGTTCCAGGCGCGCATGGGAGAGCTGCTGGCTAAATATCCATTACCCACAAACTAAAGGGTTTGTGTTGTCGATAGAGATTAACGACGAGGAGACGACAGATGTCACTTGATCACGTAGACGTGCACAGGCACCCAGCACCAACGGGCTTCATACGTAAGTACATCTTTAGCCTGGACCACAAAGTCATAGGGATCCAATACATCATTCTGGCGCTGGCGGCAGTCGTGGTAGGCATGATCATGTCGCTCCTCATGCGCTTGAATCTGTCGTGGCCCGGAACCAGCTGGCCCATCCTGGAAACTCTGTTTCCGACGGGCGCACCGGGCGGCGTGATGAATCCTGAGTTCTACTTGTCGCTGGTCACCATGCACGGAACGATTATGGTTTTCTTCGTGCTGACTACCGCGCCGCAGGGTGGCTTTGGCAACTATTTTCTTCCGATCCAAATCGGCGCCGAGGACATGGCCTTTCCGGTGCTGAACATGATGTCGTTCTGGATTACGTTCGTCGGGTTCATTGTGATCCTTTTGGCGATAGTGGTTGAAGGGAATCAATCCATTGGCGCCTGGTTCGCCGGTTTGGGTCCGTCATTTGCCGGCGGCAGCGGCACAGTGGGACCAATTGGAGGATGGACAGGTTACGCACCTTTAAGCGCGCTTGGAAAAATTGCTGGCCCAGGTCAGGGAGCCGGCATGAATCTGTGGGTCATTAGTATTGCTATCTTCTGCGTTGGTTCGTTGCTTGGAGCGTTGAATTTTATTACCACCCTTTTGAACATGCGCACGAAGGGAATGTCGCTCATGCGTATGCCGCTGACGTGTTGGGCATGGTTTACGACTGCCGTGCTGGCGCTGTTGTCGTTTCCGGTTCTTCTCGGTGGCGGAATTCTTTTGCTGCTCGATCGAATTGCGGGAACGAGCTTTTTCATTCCGGGCGGCCTTTATGTTAGCGGAGTCCTTTCGGGCCAGAATCCCAATTTCCCATTGCACACTGGTGGCTCGCCTATCTTGTGGCAACACTTGTTCTGGTTTTTTGGTCACCCTGAAGTCTATATCGCGATTCTTCCCGGCATGGGCGCGACGTCGCACATACTTTCGACCTTTGCACGCAAGCCCGTGTTTGGATATCGCGCCATGGTCTTTGCAATCTTTGCAATCGGCCTGCTCGGATTCTTCGTGTGGGGTCACCACATGTTCATTAGCGGTATGAGTCCTTACTCCGCTATTGCCTTTTCGATCCTGACTCTGTCGATTGGCGTCCCGTCTGCGGTAAAGACATTTAATTGGTTGGGGACATTGTGGGGCGCCCGAATACGTTTCACCACCGCAATGCTGTTTGCACTCGGCTTTGTGTCTCTGTTTGTGTCAGGCGGTATTACCGGCTTGATACTTGGGCAGAGTTCGCTCGACCTGCCAATGCACGACACGTATATCGTTACGGCCCACTTCCACCTCGTGATGGGCGTCGCCTCAATCTTTGGTATGTTTGCTGCGAGCTATTTCTGGTTTCCAAAGATGTTTGGACGCTTCATGAGTGAAAGTATCGGTAGGATTCACTTCTGGATCACGTTTGTTGGCGTCTACTGCATTTTCGTGCCGATGCACGTAATGGGCCTGGTGGGAATGCCGCGACGCTATGCGCAGTTTACTGAGTATGAGTTTCTGAAGGGTCTACACCCTCTAGTTTTGTTTGTTTCAGTCGCCGCTGTAATCACAATCGCGGTTCAGTTTCTCTTTTACTTCAATTTGGTTTGGAGTGTCTTCAAAGGTAAGAAGGCTGACGAGAACCCGTGGGAGGCAACAACGCTTGAATGGAATACTTCATCGCCGCCGCCGCACGACAACTTCGCCGGAGTCTTGCCAACGGTTTACCACGGACCCTACGAGTTTGCAGTACCGGGTGCGCCTAATGATTATGTAATGCAGACTGACATCGGAGCCGAGGTACCAAGCGGTAATGGCCACAATGGTCACAAGCACTAAGACAGTAACAAAGAAGGGCACAAGCGGCGGTTCCAAGTTTCCGGGACCGAATGGCAATGGCTCGAAACGGCGCGATGGTTTTGGCGACCCCGAGGCGCACGCCCGGCGTTATCGCATCGGAATGTGGGTGGGGTTGGCTTCGATCACCATGATGTTCACCTCGCTCAGCAGCGCATACATTGTTCGGGCGGCCTCATCTAACGATTGGCTCCCTTTGGCAATGCCGGGCTTGTTGCTTCTGAGCACAGCGCTAATTCTGATGAGCAGCGGAACGCTGGAAGTTGCGAGGCGAAAACTTAAGGCATCGTTGACTGGCGCCTACGCGCAGTGGTTGATGATTACGGTAGTACTCGGCCTTGGATTTCTGATTTCTCAGCTACTTGCGTGGAGGCAACTTGCACGGCAGGGCATTTACCTCGCGAGCAATCCACACAGCTCTTTCTTCTATCTCTTGACAGCTGCGCACGCAGTGCACTTGTTAGGAGGGCTGTTGGCACTCAGTTTTTTGTGGGTGCGTTCGCGGCGTCGAATAGACGCGGTTAAGTTGATTGTCACGCGCCAGGCAGCGGCTGACTCCGTTACGATTTACTGGCATTTCATGGACGCTCTTTGGATCTACCTATTTCTACTCCTATTCCTTTGGAGGTGACAGGTGAGCACTGAAGCACGCGCAGGACATTTCCCGTCGATGGATTGGGCAGGCGGAGCCTTCCCATATCGGGTCGGTCACCGCAAGTTGGGAATGTGGTTGTTCATCGTTTCCGACTCGTTGACCTTTTCCGCGCTCCTTATTGGATACGCGTATCTACGAGCCTCAAACAATTGGCCCACCCCATTTCCTTTCTATCCAAGTATTGTCTTCTCCTCAGTGATGACTTTTTGCCTGCTATCGTCGAGCTTGACGATGGTGTTTGGCGTGTCGGCTTCGAGTAGAGGAGACAAGGCAGGTGCGCGGAAATGGATCCTGGCAACAATCTTCTTTGGTGTATCTTTTATCGTGCTTCACTTAATTGAGTGGCGCCACTTGATAGACGAGGGCCTGCGACCATTCTTCTTGCCTGAGCATTGGGTCCAGGTATTCACAACTGCGCAGGGCGTACCGCCTTCGCCTTTGTTTGGCGCCACGTTCTTCACGATTACGGGTTTGCACATGTTCCACGTAGCGTCCGGCGCAGTTTATCTTGGAATCGTCGCGGCTCGTGTAAAGAAGCTCAAACATGAAGACGTCGAGATCAGTGGGCTCTACTGGCACTTCGTCGATTTGGTTTGGATGTTTGTCTTCCCGTTGATCTACATCCTGTCAGTTGACGTCGGCGGACACCTGGCTCGTTAGCCACATTGGAGGGAATGCGGATGAGTGCACACGTTGAAGAGCATTTCGCTGGCAGCAATAAGCTGTTCATCTCAATTTGGGTCTGGCTTCTTTTGCTTACTCTCGTAGAGATCTTTTTGGCATATAGACCAATGCCCATCCATTTCATGCTGACGATCCTAATGGGGCTCTCAATTATCAAGGCTGCGCTGATCGTCGCCTACTTCATGCACATGAAGTTCGAGCGTTTGAGTTTGATTCTAACGATCGTGCCAATGCTGGTAATCTGTATCTGTCTACTGTTTGTCTTTTTCCCCGACAGTTTTCGCTCTGCTGGTCTGCGATATCAGTTCAAGGAATCGCCGCCAGTGGCGCCGGCGCCGGCGGAGGAACCGTAATGTTGCAATCAGGAAAGTGGCGAGTAGCTTTGTTCATTGTTCTGGCACTGGGAGTCTTGTTGCTGATCAGTTCTACGGTCGATGCACAGTGTTCCATGTGCAGAGCTGCGCTAACGAGCTCAAACAATGCCCGGTTCATTCGAAACTTCAACATTGGTGTGCTGGTTTTACTGGTTCCCCCAGTTTCGATTTTCTGTTCGATCTTTCTGGCGTTGAGGCGTCACCGAGGAGAATAGTCTGGAGTCGGGAGGACGGATAGGCAGACTCACGACCCCTGACTCACGATTGTTTTGTATGGCTGAAGAAAATCCGTTAGCTCTTGATGTTGAGAAGCGCACAACTCGCGGCCGGTCCTGTCCCCGCTGTGGTGGAAAGATCATTCCTTCAAACCGGGCTGTTTACCAATCAACAGGTGATCCGAATGCGGTATTTCCAGTTTGGCAGTGCGAACGATGTGGATATGAGGAGATGGGAGAACGGAGCAAACCTGCAGGTAAACCAAAGCACTGATACCCAACACTGATGAGCAAAGAACTTGGACTACTGAATTTTATTTGCATTCTCGCCGCGCTCGGTTTTCTGGCCCTGATTGTAGTCAGCGCACTCGCTTCAGGCGACTTTATCTCCACTGACAACCTATTCATCATTACAGTTTGCCTGGTCATGGCGTTGGTATTTGCTTTCAACCCGATACTTTATCTGAAGTCCCAGGGAAAGTTACCCATCCCTTTTATGAAGAAGTCTGCTTCCCCCCTGTCGTCTGGTACCAACGCAGCTGGTCTTCCCGCTAATACTCCACCGTTGCTCGATGCTAAGGGTCGCGCCGTCCCTCCTGACGTGAAAGCTATTGTCGCGAGATTTGGCCAGGCAGAAGTGAAAGACGCCTGATTGACGCTCTGTCATCGTGGATGAACTAACTAAGAAAGTTTTGCAAAGCTTTGCCCTCTGGCGAAAAGACAGCCTTGATCTGCATGAGTTGTTTGAGGCTGGGGGAAACGATCCCCAAGCACGGACCGCTGTATTCGACATAGTCGAACGGTTGGTTAAGGAGGGCCTTCTAGAGGAGGAGGGAAACGACTTCTACTCGCTGACTGAGAAGGGCAAAGCCGCGGCCCGATCGGATTAGCCCACACCTTCAGTCTCGTCATGTCTGAATATATTTCCTACTTGCCCCATATCAACGCTTGCCTGAACGGCACCAGCGCATTGCTCTTATTTTCAGGTTATTCGTTTATTCGCTCCGGGAATGTCGCTGCTCATCGCGCTTGTCAACTCTCTGCTCTGGTAGTGTCCATTCTATTCCTGGCATCCTATCTGACTTATCACTATCACCACGGAGCAACCCCATTTAAGGGGCAGGGCGTAGTGCGCCCGATCTATTTCACGATTCTGACGAGTCACACGATTTTAGCGATAGTTATAGTTCCACTCGTAGCGATCACGCTTTACCGTGCCCTTCGTCAGGATTTCGTGCGGCATAGACGCATCGCTCGCATAACCTTTCCGATCTGGCTTTACGTGTCCATCACGGGTGTGATTGTTTACCTTATGCTCTATCACATCTATCCTTCCTGAACTCGGCCATGCATGAAAACGGCAATCATCCTGAAGTAAAAGTTGCCGAATCCCGAAGTCGCGGTCGTGGTTCTGGTCCAATCCTGTTCCTCGCCGTACTCTTTGTTGCTGCGACTTTTCTGGCCTGGTACTTCACGTGGTTCGGTCGCGAGCTGTCGGATTCAGACATCTCAAAATATCTCACGGACGAAAAGAATCCGCGCCATATGCAACATGCACTGCTTCAAATTCAACAGCGAATCGAGCGCGGTGACCAAAGTGCGCGAAATTGGTACCCGCAGTTAATTTCGCTTAGCGGTAGTGCAGAGACTGAGTTCCGCTTGACCGTCGCGTGGTTGATGGGTTTTGACAATAAGTCGAAGGAGTTCCACACACAGCTTCAGCAGCTGTTGCATGATCCCGAACCTATAGTTCGGCGCAATGCGGCGCTGGCATTAGTTAGATTCGCCGACTCCAGTGGTCGCGAAGAACTCGTCGCGGTACTCAGGCCTTACGGAGTACAAGCAACAGCGGATGGAATGATTGGCAGCAGTTTGCGTGTCGGCTCCCAAGTGACGCGAGGAACACTACTGGCGCGAATTCAGCAGCCCGACGGGAACATCGCAGAGCTTCGATCTCCTTTGCCAGGCAAGATCAATAAGCTGATGAAGACGAACGAAGCGAAAGTTACCAAGGGTGAAGAAGTATTGAGTCTTAATTCAGATGAACAGAGTGTGTGGGAATCCTTGCGTGGGCTCTCGATTGTCGGACAACCGGAAGATCTAGAGATACTTCAGAGTTACATCGCATCCTCCGAAGCCTCGCCACGTATTAAAGAACAGGCAAACTTAACGGCAAAGGCGATCCAGAGCCGGTCAGCATCTCAAAGCAAAACTAACTAAGTCGTCGGCGGTGCCGGTGGAGAGTCGGGAAGTACTATGCCGTGCAAAGCTTCCCAATCGTCGGTAGGCACCATTTCGATGGCATCCCAGGGACAACCATCGAGAAAAGCGCCATCTGGTCCTTTGCTGGTGCATTTTTGGCAGCCGATGCAGAGGTAGGGATCCACTTCGATTCGACCAAACGGGGGATGATCTTCGTCTGGTACCCAAAACATGCAAGCTTCAATCGGGCAGTACTCGATGCATGCCGGTGAGCCAGCGCAGCCGGTGCAGCAATCAGTTGTGATTGCAAGAATGCGAGGTCGCTTCTTGCGAGTCGCTTTTCCGTCACCCTCTGACATCGGCCAATGTTTTTCTACGATGTCGAACATCCGTCTTGAGCCCTCGTGTCCGTGGTCTTAAATCGTAATTCGACTCTAACATAGCTTTGCGGATTTCCTAAACGATTTGTGTCAACGACCCTCTTTCCTTGATGAGCGGCTTCCACTCGATTAGAAAGGACAGAGAAACAAACTCGGGAGGGGGAACGACATGGAGATAATAACGAGCGTATTTGAGTTGCGAACAAAAGCTGAAGAAGCTATTAGGCGGTTACAGGAGATCGGAATTCCGAAGAAGAGAATGAGTCTGTTGACACCAGGCACAGACCCAGCGGCCATCGAGGAACGCGTACCGATCACTGACACAGAGGGAGTTGGACTTGGGAAGGCTATGGGTGGAGCTGTTGGCGGTGGCCTCGGAGCCGCGGGCGGCGCGACACTTGGTTTAGCGGCTGCCAGCCTTGTCGTTCCTGGAGTAGGGCCTGTAATAGCTTTTGGTGTTCTTGGCGCAGCGCTTCTGGGCGTTGGCGGTGCTGTTGCGGGTGCGGCAGTGGGTGAGACCATTGAAGAAGAGCTTGGGGAAGGCTTGCCGCATGAGGACCTGTATGTTTACGAGGATACTCTACGACATGGAAAGTCCCTGGTCATTGCCTACGTGGAGAATGAAGACCAGGCCGAGAAGGCCCATGAGATACTCGAAGGTGCGGGTGCTGAAGACTTGGATGAATTGCGTGAAAATTGGTGGCAAGAGTTGAGAGATGAGGAGAAGGCGCACTACCAGGATGATGGTAGGGACTTTGAACGGGATGAGCTAAGCTATCGCCGCGGTTTTCAAGCGGCTTTGCACGCGGAGCGAAGAGGGAAATCTTACGCGCAGGTCGAGCAGGGGTTAAGAAGCACCTACGGTGACAGTGCTCTCGACACCGCCTTCCGGCACGGTTATGAACGCGGCCGCGCTTATCACGTTTCAATTGTGGAGATACCCAGAGGTTGAAGGACTTCCTTTTGAACGTCGCTGTCGTTGTAGGAATTCTCGGAGGCAGTGCATTCATTACCAGTTGGTTTGTGCGCACGATGTACATTCGTTGTGTGGCATGCGGCACTCTTAACGCGCGGCGGCGCCAGGAGTGCCGCTCTTGTAGTACCGCACTTCGCTAACGTTCAAATCCAATCACCACACCAAGCCATGTCGACAATACCAATATCCCCGGAATGGCGTACCCATGCAGAGAACACAAGTTACCGCGAGACTCCCAATTATGCAGCCACTGTAGCTTATGCAAAACGCCTGGCCGATTCATCCCCCATCATCGAGTTCCGCTCATTTGGGCGGAGTGGCCAGGGTCGCGATCTTCCTTTGTTGATAGTTTCTGAAAGAAGTGTGTTCACCCCAGCGGCAGCGCACGCGCACGGGATAGCCGTAGTGTTGATTCAAGCGTGCATTCATGCGGGTGAACCTGATGGGAAAGACGCCGGGTTCGCCCTGCTTCGCGACATTGCAATCACAAAAAGCGCTGCGGGTATCTTGAAGAATGTTGTTCTTCTCTTCATTCCCATCTACAACACTGACGGACACGAAAGATCCAGCCCCTACAATCGAATCAATCAGAACGGTCCGGCGGACATGGGTTGGCGTACAACGAGTACTTACCAAAACTTAAACCGCGACTATATGAAAGCCGACACGCCGGAGACACGTGCGTGGCTTCGTTTATGGAATGAATGGCAGCCGGATCTCTTTATTGATTGTCACGTAACGGACGGAGCGGATTATCGCTGCAACATTACTTATCACCACGAGCATCACGCGGGAGTCGATCCCGGCGTGCTTGAATGGGAGCGGGAAGTTTTCGGTGGCAAAGTCGCACCAGCAACCGAAACGGCCGGCAATGTGATCTCCTGGTACCTTGAATTCATCGACAATAGAGACTTACCGCTGGGCACCAGAGACTTCAACGGATCTCCACGCTTCTCGACGGGCTACGTGCCAATCAGAAATCGCCCCGGAATCTTGATTGAAACTCACATGATCAAGGATTACCGTTCGCGAGTAATCGGCACGTATGACTTCCTTCGTGCCGCGTTGACGGAAGTCAATCGCGATCCGGAACGCTTACGCAAAATTGCGGAGGCTGCTGATCAGCGAACTGCAATTCAAGGGCAGTCATACGACCCAAGTCGAAGCTTTCCACTAGACTTCGAACTTACGGATGAAGCGACACCTTTCCAGCTGCGAGCTTTTCAATATGAAACCGATCGTAGCGAAGTTTCCGGTGACCTCCGCGTGGTGTACAGCAGAGAACCGCTTGATCTAACTGTGCCTATGTATCAGACCTTTCGAGTCAAGACGGCAGTTGTTCCGCCGCTTCACTACGTCGTACCCGTTCAATGGCAGGAAGTAATTGAAGTATTAGACGCACATGGGCTTCAGATGAAACGACTTAGCGAGTCCATGTCAATTGAAGTTGAAAGTTATCGCTTCAGAAACGTTACCTGGCCGGAAGCGCCATTCGAGGGGCGCCACATGCCACGCTTCACGGTTGAGCAAGTGACTGAATCGAGGATTTTTCCCGCCGGATCGGTGGTGGTGCCGCTGGCTCAACCCTCAGGAAGAGTCGTATTGAACCTGCTTGAGCCGGAAGCCCCGGATTCATTCGCACGATGGGGATTCTTCAATGCGATTTTCGAAGAGAAAGAATATGGAGAACATTACGTACTCGAAGCTCTTGCTCGCGAGATGTTGGCTGGAGATCCGGATTTGAAGCAGGAGTTTGAAACACTGGTAGCAAGCGATCCGGAATTTGCCGAGAGCCCGTCCGAGCGGTTGCGATTTTTTTACAGGCGTTCGCCCTACTGGGATCCACAGATGAACCTATATCCAGTAGGGCGAATCATTAAGCCCTTCGACTTATCGCTTTACTGATCCAAAATTCAAGTAAAGACGCCCTCCATGGTCATCGCTGATGACGATGTGTCGGGCGTCAGCAGGGCAAACAGTGTGCGAGTTTGCCTATATGACCGTTCGACGGCCTTGAATTATATTGATAAGCAGCACCACAAGTGCCAGCACCAGCAATATGTGAATGAACCCACCAATCGTGTAGCTGCTGACGACGCCAAGCAACCACAGGACCAATAGAATCACAAAAATCGTCCAAAGCATTTTGTTCTCCTCCTTTTGTCAACCACGTCCAAGTTTCGTTGGTACAAAAGCAATCGCAGTTGGATTTAGCAACGACTATGCCAACTAAGTGGTTTGCTTTGCTGCTGAAGCAAAACCTCCAAGCTACAAAGAGTTTACTGGTAAACACGATGGACTGTTTGCTCGATGTTCATCATCAACTAGCGTACGGAAACATGGCAGTCTGTGGGAGGCCGACGTGATTTAGTTCATGTCCCAAAGCTTTGTGCGATCTAGCGTACAAATAGTTCTGAAAAGAGAGCTGTCATAAGAAGAACGGCGGAATCTTGTAGTGCCGCATTCGACATTGTGGCACTTCCATACGAATGCTAATCTTCTTCTGGACTTCGCCCTTTGCTGACTGGTAAAGTGGCAACTGCGTTCGCGCATGTCGTGGAGCGCATCGTGGTTTTAGAGCCTGTCTCAGTTTCGCGCGGGTCCTTCCTTCCGAAGTCCGTCGCTTTTCATAACCCGATTCTTTGTGTTTCAAATTGTCTTATGAGCTCCGAAGTTTATCTCGGGGAGCCGTTCTGGAGGTTTTTGTATGCCCACCCCCGCGCCAAAGGTATCTGTTCGAACGCGCAGACTTGCCTTGGTTACGCTGACAATTCTTACCATTTCTGTAGTCGCCGCTTCTGTCGTCCTATATCAACGCCGGCTACCGTCTGTGCAAAAAATAAACTACTCCCAACTTTACAATTTTGCTGAAGCCGGTGGCGCAGTAGCGCTAAAGGTAGAAGGCGAGACACTGACGGTAACTAAAGCAGATGGCTCGCTTGTTGAAGCAACCGTTACGGGCGAGGCCGCGCAGCATGAAGTTGTTGAACTGTTTCGAAAGAACAACGTCCCCGTGGAGTTTCGGCCTTTACAGCCGGGGTTGCTCGTCAGCGTATTAAATTGGGTTCTGCCACTGTTGAGCCTGGCTCTCATTGGAGTCGTTGGCTGGCGAGTGTACGCGAGCATGAGTGGCCGAGGTTCGTTTGAGTTAACCGATCACAGTGGGCAACAGAACGTCGGTTTCGAAGATGTCGCGGGTGTTGACGAAGCTCGAGCAGAGCTAACCGAGACTATCGAGTTTCTTCGAAACCCGGAAAGGTTTGGTCGACTGGGGGGTCGAGTTCCTCGCGGTATTCTTCTATACGGTCCTCCAGGTACGGGCAAAACGTTGTTGGCGCGAGCGGCCGCGAAAGAAGCTGGTGTTCCGTTTCTCGCTGCTTCCGGTTCCGACTTCCAGGAGAAATTCGCTGGTCTTGGAGCGGCACGAGTAAGGCATCTATTTGCCAGGGGTAGAAAGCTGTCCCCGTGCATTATCTTTATCGATGAGATCGACGCACTCGGTCGCCAACGTGGTCGTGGCGGTGACTCTGCCTCGGCAGATCAGGACCAAACACTGAACCAGTTACTTGTAGAGATGGATGGCTTCGATCAATCAACTACCGTTGTGGTCATCGCTTCCACAAACAGGCCTGACATTCTTGACAAGGCACTGACACGGCCCGGCAGGTTTGATAGAGAAATAGCGGTTGATCTCGCCGATGTCGGCGGCCGAGAAGCTATCCTGAACGTACATGCTCGTCACCTCAAACTGGAACCCGGCCTGGACCTGCAGTGGATCGCGCGCGGAACTCCCGGATTTTCTGGCGCGGATCTCGCCAATCTTTTGAACGAGGCTGCAATAGCTGCGACTCGAGACGATTCTGAAGCTGTCGGGCGAAAACATGTGGAGATTGCGCGCGATCGAATCCTGATGGGCGCGGAACGCCAAGGCTTCATCATGGATGAGGATGAGCGTTATGCGACCGCGGTTCACGAAGCAGGGCACGTGGCTGTCGGACTTGCAGTAGAAAATGGAGATCCGATTCATAAGGTCTCGATTTTGCCGCGCGGCCGAGCACTGGGCGTCACGCAATCCTTACCGGAACGCGATCGCTACATGAAGAAGCGTGAATATCTGGAAGACCAGATCGCACTGCTCCTGGGTGGCCGCGCTGCCGAACAGATTCTGCTGTCGACCATGACAGCCGGCGCTTCAAACGACATTGAGCGGGCTGTGGAAATTGCCAGACGAATGGTTAGCGAGTTTGGGATGAGCCGGTTGGGACCGATTCATTTGGGTCAGAATGATCAGCCCCACAGTCAGAATCTTCTGGATAGGATTGAGGAAGCTACAAACGAACTTATCAGCACTCAACTGGAAAGAGCGTGCGCTATCGTAAGCGCTGAGCGAGACTCGATTGGACGCTTAGTGGATCTGTTGATGGAGCGTGACACGCTTGATTCCGAAGAAATTCTTCAATGCTTTAAGGTAGTGCGGGCAGCGTAGGGCTTCATAGGGAAGGAAAAGAAATCATTTGCCATATGACATTTGAAATTTGAAATTTTTCATTTTCGCAAAGCCGTCTTCGGCCTTTGAAATCTCACGAAAGCCAAAGACCAAAGTCGCAAGGCCTTCGGGTCGAAATGAAAAATTTCAAATTTCAAATGTCATATGGCAAATGATTTCTTTTTGATAAGCCACGCGTATCGGATCGCGCTCCTAATGTGCCAACGCATCTGGATGTTCTGATATCTCCTTCACAGCTCGGCTCCGTCCTCTCTTCGTTACGATCGCTACACCCATGAAAATCAAGAGGGCCGCAGCAATAGTTCGTGAATTCCACTTCTCACCGAGTAAGAGAGGCGCAACGCCGAACGCTATCAGCGGTTGAAGATAAATGTAGATGGCAACTGTGCTCGGTGACACTCTCGTCAGTGCCCATGCATTGAGGTAATAAGCCCCAACGGTCGGAAAGATAATTATGAAGGCAATCGTCAGCCACACCGCTATATCGATTGCGCTAAGGTTTTCTCTTTGCAACGAATAGATTCCCACCGGAATCGTCACTACCGAGCCAACCACGAAAATCCAGGTAATGACATTTAGAGCGCCATAGCGTTCGAATAGATCCTTCGAAAATACAATGTATGCCGCGTAGAGAAGGGAATTAGTGACTATCAGTAGATTGCCCATGGTGGTGTGCGCTGTTAAGTCGGCGCGTGCGGGATTCACCAGGTAAACGACGCCTGCCGCCGCAAGTGCTATTCCAATCAATCGTCTAACTGACAAACGGTCGTAGCCGAAGATAATGCTCACGAAGAGTGTAAACACTGGAATCGTTGTGCTCAGCAGCGTTGTGTTTATGACCGTCGTTAACGAGAGACCCTTCACGTACAGGAATTGATTACCGACTATGCCGATCATGCTGCATAACGTGAGTAAAGCCAGGTCCTTTCGCGGCATTCTCAGCAACGGTCTCATTCTCCGTTGCAATATTACGAACGCTATGGCTGCGCCTGTGAGACGACATGAGACCAGACTGGACGTCGACATGGATCTCAGTACGACTTTGCCAAATATTGGCCACGTTCCGAAGAGAATTTGAACTGCGATAAGTGCCAAGTGAGGAGCGATAACGCGGCGTTTTGCAGAAACGCTAACAGTCATGGGAGCGATGCGAATCCTGTGCGCGAGAGCTGATGAGAGCGCCTTTCGGAAGTTCGATGCTATGCGTCGGTACGGTTTCGGCTTCTAGGTTTGAGTACACACGCTGCTCTGATTACTCGCAGCAGCAAAAAGGACCGGCGGCGCCGATCCTCTTTCAAAAACACTTTGTCGCGTTTCTCAAACAACGAGGTACAGCGGGTTCTCTAAAATCTTCTTAAAAGTTTGCAAGAACTTTGCTCCGGTCGCGCCATCAACAACTCTGTGATCGCAGGACATGGTTACTCGCATGATCTGCCTCACGACAACTTCATTGTCCCGGACGACCGGCTTCGGTGTCATCGCACCAATGGCAAGAATTGCCCCTTCAGGCGGGTTTATGACAGCCGTGAACTCGTCGATACCAAACATTCCGAGATTGCTTATGGAAAAGCTTGCTCCCGTATATTCTTCGGGCTTTAGTTTTCTCGAGCGGGCGCGTTCCGCTAGTTCACGAACCTCACTGGCAATGTCGCTGAGCGACTTCTGATCGGCCGCCCGAATCACCGGAGTTATCAACCCATCTTCAATCGCTACTGCGACTCCGACGTCGGCGCGTTCGTAATACCGGATAAATTTATCCTGAAAGGAAGCATTGACTTGGGGATGTTGGATCAGCGCGGTTGCGGCCACCTTAATGATGATATCGTTTATGCTGATCTTAAGGTCCGGATCGAGAGCATTGATGCCACGGCGCATTTCAGCAGCTCGATCCATTTCGATTTCGGTGGTGAGAAAGAAGTGTGGTATTGGCCCGAGTGACGTAACCAGTCGCTTGGCAATGGTTTTCCGTATTTCGGTGGCAGGCTCGTCACGATAAGGCGAAGCTAAGGGAACGGCGGATTGTTGGAAGCGCTTAGTCTCAACGACTCGTGGGAAAGTTTGAGCCGCGGTCGCGCCTTTCGGTTGACTAAGCGCAGCTTCAATGTCTTTCTTGATGATACGACCGCCCGGCCCACTGCCTTGAAGAGAGCGCAAATCAATACCAGCCTCAGCTGCCATTCGAGCAGCGAGCGGAGAAACTATTAATCTGGCCGCAGCGCCAGCAGATGCCTGAGCCTGGCTGCCATTACCTGCACTTGCACGCGACTCTTTTCCGACATTTCCTTGCTCACTAACTTGTGTGGGCGCGGCTCCTGCACTAGCGGCCTCGGCTTTAGGCTGTTCCTGCTTCGACGGTGCGGGCGCTATGGAAGCTCCCTCGTTCAAGAGCGACGCGATGTCTTCGTTTGGTTCTGCGATTATTGCGATGAGTTGTCCCAACGGAGCCGATTCACCTTCGTTAATCAGTATCTTGCGCAAAACCCCCTCTCCGAGAGCCTGCATTTCCATCGTGGCCTTGTCAGTATCGATCTCGGCGAGTGGTTCGCCCATGGAGACCTTGTCTCCTTCTTTTTTCAGCCATCTGGCGATCTGTCCCTCTTCCATCGTGGGAGAGAGCTTTGGCATGATTACCTTACTTGCCATGCGCGTTCCTTAGGTATGAAAAATGGGCGAGCTCAAAAACGATTAAGTGAATGACGACCTGGACCTAATCCAGATAGGCCACTTCACGTACGGCAGCGACAAGTTTCTGTACGTCAGGTACCGCAAGATTTTCGAGGTTCTTGGCGTACGGCATTGGCACATCTTCTCCGGAGACGCGTTTCACCGGCGCGTCGAGATAATCAAAAGCCCGCTCCATTATCTGCGTACTGATCTCGGCGTTTATTCCGCAGATCGGATGCGACTCTTCCGCCACTACAACCCGATTCGTTTTTTTCACGGAATCAATGATCGTATCTATGTCGAGTGGTCTGATTGTTCGCGGATCAATGACCTCACACGAAACGCCCTGCTGTTCCAGTGTCTCGGCAGCCTTTAGCGCAACCGGCACCATTAGCGATCGGGCAACTATCGTTACGTCTGTTCCTTCTCGTTTTACATCTGACACGCCGAGCGGGATTGTAAAGTCAGGGTCGTCGGGAACTTCACCCTTGTAGCCATACATTCTCTCCTGCTCGATGAAGATAACCGGATCGTCGTCTCGTATCGAAGACTTTAGAAGACCCTTCGCGTCGGCTGGAGTTGAAGGCATGACTACCTTCAATCCCGGAAAATAAGCGTACCAAGATTCGAGAGCCTGCGAATGCTGAGATGAAACTTGATATGCTGAGCCGCCTGGGCCGCGGAAAACAATTGGTATCTTAAACTGACCTCCAGACATGTAGAGCATTTTCGCCGCAGAGTTGATGATCTGATCGGTAGCCAGAATGGAAAAGTTGAAGGTCATGAATTCAACGATTGGTCTGAGACCCGCCATTGCCGCGCCCACTCCAAGGCCGGCAAAGCCCAGTTCAGTAATTGGCGTGTCAATTACCCTCTTTTCGCCAAACTCATGAAGCAAGCCTTTTGTTACTTTATAAGCGCCGTCATAGGCTGCGACTTCTTCACCCATTAGGAAAACTGTTTCGTCACGGGCTAACTCTTCCCGGATCGCCTGATTCAGCGCTTCGCGTATGGTGATTGTTGACATATGAAATTTTGTTAACGGGCCCTGTTCCGGGATGGATCGATCGGATTGGCGTAAATATCGGTGTAGAGTTCCTCAGGTGGCGGTAAAGGGCTCTCGTCAGCAAACCGTATAGTTTGTTCAACTTCTTCCCGTACTTCACCATCAATTTGCGTGAGCATCTTGTCGTCAATAAGTTTCTCCTCCTTGAGGCTGGCGGAGAAAAGCTTGATGGGGTCGCGCTCCTGGTATTTCTCAATTTCAGCTCGCGTGCGGTAGTTTCCGGGGTCGGACATTGAGTGGCCCATAAAGCGGTAAGTGCGAATCTCGAGGAGCGTCGGCAAGGACTCTTTGCGGGCACGTGCAACTGCTCGCTCCGTTGCTTCGCGAACGGCAAGCACATCCATTCCATCGACGAACTCAGAAGCCACCTCGTAGGCGCAGGCCTTCTGAGCGATGTCGCGCAATGACATGGCTCGCTCCAACGAGGTACCCATTCCATACTGATTGTTTTCGCAGATGTAGATACATGGTAACTTCCAAAGCTGGGCCATGTTCAGCGACTCGTGGAATGCTCCCTGATTCACCGCAGCTTCGCCAAAAAAGCAAAGCGTAACCTGATCCGTACCCTGGTACTTTGAGGCGAAGGCGGTACCGGTTGCCAGCGGAATTTGGCCGGCGACAATAGCGTGCCCGCCCAGGAAGCCCACACTCTTATCGAACATGTGCATCGATCCGCCTTTACCCTTTGAACATCCAGTAGCTTTTCCAAAGAGCTCGGCCATCACAGCTTTGGGTGACATTCCCTTTGCTATTGCGTGTCCATGTTCCCGATAGCTTGCCAATACATAATCATCTTTTCGAATCGCAGAGATTGCTCCGACTGCAACAGCCTCTTGCCCGATGTAGAGATGGCAAAACCCACCGATCTTACCCGCAACATATGCTTCTGCAGACTTCTCTTCGAAACGTCGAATCAAGAGCATTTGTCTATACAGGTTGATCAGCACGGCCCGATCAATTGCACTGAGCCGGCTCTTCTGGCGTTCCTTCGCCTCATCTCGTTCGCGGCTGAGTTGCTTACGATCGGCTTCAACCGGCGCATCCATTACGCTCGTGGAAGTTTGTTCCTCGGCTCTCGCGGCTGATGGTTCTACTGTTTGTTTACTCATGAGTTAGCGAAACTTTTGCGGGTTTCAGACTAAATAATGCCCGCATGGTCGCGGGCTCTGATGGTCCGGCCTGATTCCTGATGATCTACTCAAAATCTAGAAGTGTGGAATTATACGCGAGATAGTGGAAGGCGTGCAAAAGAGCTCTTTGGAAAGTAAAAGAGCGCACATCGATGGCGATGCGCGCTCATTAGCAAGACACTTATTCTCACTTCAAGTCATCAAATCGATTGAACTAACTCCGGCACTTGCAACTGTGAGTACAGTCTTGCGGCCATGTTTATCTTGCTGCATCTTGCGCGCCGCCGCGGTTAATAGCTCCTCAGTCGTCTCGCCATCATCCGGAAAACACGCGACACCCAGACTGACACCGAGTCCTATAAATGTACCAGTACGGACAGAGAACAACTGTTCTTCGATGACGTTTCGTACACGTTCGCTAACTGAACCAGCCATCTTGCTAGATGCCATTGGCATTATCGCTACAAATTCATCGCCGGCGTAGCGAGTAAGAATGTCCATTTGCCGAAGTTCGCGACGGATTACCCCAGCCACGCTGGCGAGCAATCGATCTCCGGTGGAGTGTCCATACTTATCGTTGATCACGCGGAAATCATCTATATCCATACAGACCACTGCCAACGACTCACGGTTCATGCGCTGGCATTCGGCGATTCTTTGCTCGAGCATCATGTAAAAGCCACGCGCGTTTGGCAGGTCCGTCAGGGGATCGATGAGGGCGCTCTCTCGGGTCTTTTCGTGAGTCAACGCGTTGTTCAGAGCGCTTGATGCGTGTTGGCAAACCGACTCCAATAATCGCACGTGCTCGGTCGTATATGAAGTTCGACTCTTCGAATACAGTGAAATGGCTCCAAAGGCTCCGTCCTCTCGCAGCAGTGGCGAGACCAACACGCCGCGAAACTGCTTGACGATATCTTCCGGCAGTCCAATCAGGTCCAATTCAGGAGAGGAATTACACATTGAGCGCCCGTTAGCTATTACCCAGCCTGTGATGCCGTCACCAATTCTCGTTCGCTGGCGCGCAAAGAGTTCAGGTTCGTCACCCACTGCGTGTGCTGCAACGGCCTTGCCGGATCTATCGTCGACGAGGAAGATAACGCAACTATCGAACGGTACGATTGCCCGCAGCTTATTAGCGACCAGTGTGACCGTATCGCTTAGGTTTAGAGAGGAACCTATTGTCTGCGCTATCTCGTGAAGAGCGAAAACCTCGCGCTGCGCTTCGGAAATAGATCGAAAACCACTCACGCTCTCGGGGACGCCGAGGATATCTGAGGCGAGCCCGGCATCGGGTTTGGTTCGGGTTTCATTGTCCACGGTTGGTGTCGACGCAACTTGTTCCTGAATGTCCTCAGAGTCGATGAGGCGGTCAAATTCTTCAACGTGTTCGATAAACTTCTCGACGACTTTGGGATCGAATGCAGTGCCCACCATGGTTCGCAGCAACGCCAATGAACCTTCTCGCTTCATACCTTTGCGATAAGGACGATCGCAACGAGTGGCATCGTAGAAATCAACCACCGAGATAATGCGCGCGATGAGCGGAATAGCTTCACCCTTGAGTCCTTTAGGATAACCACTGCCATCCCATTTCTCGTGGTGGTAACGCACGATGTCTTCGACCGGATACGGAAAGTTAACGCGCTTGAGGATATCTCCGCCAACGCTCGGGTGAATCTTCATCTTGGCAAATTCCGCTTCGGTTAGTTTTCCTGGTTTGTTGAGTATGTATTCAGGTACCGCGAGCTTGCCAATGTCGTGCAGCAATGCTCCCGCAACAAGCGCCTGTAGTTCGGTTTCTGAAACCTTGAAAAGCTTACCCATTTGCGTCGCGTAGATCTGCGTGCGGCGCACATGACCATGAGTCGTTTGGTCTTTAGCATCGATTGCGATGGCCAGCGACTCAATGGTGTTCATGTGGATGTTGGCCATCTCTTCAATGTGACGGCGACGCTCAGCCTCGGCGCGCCTGACGTCTGTTAGACGCTTTTCATTGAAGCGGTAAAGCAAGTGTACTAAGGCTGAGATAAGCAATCCGAGAAGTCCGTAGGAGACGTCCCTATTCAGAATCGTAGCGTAGAAAAGAACTGCAGAAGCGCCGCATGCGAGCTGTGACGTAAGTGTCCAAACGACCGTTTCAGGCGAGGGGGTTAGTTTTATTTCGCCAGCGTCAAAGTTGAGAAACCAAGCGGTCGCTATAGTGCTCAACGCGTATTGCAACGCCGCCAAAGCAAAAAGGGGGACCAGGAAGGCGTCGAGCGAAATAACATTTCCCACCATCAACGCCCTCTCACCGGAAAAGGAATCGACGAGCACGCCGTAAAGTGAAGCACCCACAAAGGTTGAGATCACGGCCATGCCGGTCGTAAAGACGATCTCTCGACGGGTCCCGAGCCGGTAGGTCGATACAAAGCCAACGAGTGCTGCCAACAACACTGCTGGTCCAACAGTATTTGCAGGTGGCACTGCATACAGCATCACCGCCAGGAAGACGAGTGAGTCAGCTATGGATTTTCTACTGCGCTGTATGCCATCAGCGCTTGTAACAAGAACAGTCAGACGACTCGCAGCGAGTGTCACTAATAAGAGAACCAGCCACGACACAATTCCGTCCGTGCTTAGGACGGCCAACTCAAGGGTTCCGGCTAAAGCCGACAGCAGCAATGCCAGACCGACCGCGGAGACTCCTGCTAGTAAAGCAGTGCTCTTCCAGTTGGTTTTCAGCATCGCTGAAGGTTCGGTCCTTCCTAAAAGGTGTTTTGTCAACGACTATTCTGAGAGCTGAGAGCTAACCGACGGGTCGGCTACGCGTACCGGCAAGAGAAGAAGTTGTTGTGAAACGGCCTTGGGAGTGTGCCAACACTGTTTGGCACGCGCTAAATATAGCCCTCTAAGGAGATTGGAGTCAAGCGGCATGATCCATGGAATTGTTCCGCAAGCTCCAGTTTTTGAATGGTTAGTTCGCAGCCAGTTGGGCGGCGAGTGCCTGAACATCCTGCACAGGCAGCTGGCAGGCATAGCCTTCGCAGACATATGCCGTCGCCGAACCCCGAACGGAGTCTCGGTTTTCCAGCAAAGGCACCAGAGATGCCGCTTCAGCGTCGTTCTCACGACCGGGCGCAACTACTTTGTTTGGCAAGTATTTGCGCCAAACCTCGCGGAGTAGGGGATTGATGTCACGAGCGTCCTTACCAACTATGGCAACCTCCTTGGGGGCCGACAGGAAAAAGTCGATGGCTGAAAGGGCGTAACCGAAACCCGAAGGATATCGTCGTGCTGAATCTGATATTTCCCGGAATATGGTTATTGCGAGATTTCTATAATTCTCCTTGTTGAGGAGCACCGCGAGTCGCAGAAGCACCAGGGCCGCGACAGAATTCCCGGAGGGCGTGGCATTATCGAAGTAGTCCTTAGACCGGACGATGAGGTTCTCGTGGCTTTTACCAGTGAAGAAAAACCCGCCGTTATCATCGTCCCAAAACTCCTTGATCATGCGTTCGGTTAACACCTGCGACTCCCTGAGCCATCGGAGTTCTCCGGTCGTCTCAAAGAGTGTAATTAGCCCATCCACCAGGAAGGCGTAGTCTTCAAGGTAAGCATTAAACTTCGCGACGCCATCCTTATAAGTTCGCAGCAGCAAGCCGTCGCGTCGCAAGTTCGTCAAGACAAACTCTGCATTTCGGCGCGCAGCATCTGTGTAATCTGGGCGGTCAAGAATTACTCCCGCTTCGCTAAAGCTCGCTAACATCAATCCATTCCAGGAAGTCAGAATTTTTTCATCCCGGTCCGGCTTTACACGTGTCTCGCGATGATCAAAAAGTTTGCGTCTGCTTCGCTCAAGCGATTCCTGAAGCTGAGAAACTGACACGCTATTCTTGCGAGCCACTTCTTCGAGTGAGGTAGTAACGTTCAGAATATTCTTTCCTTCGAAGTTCCCGGTATCCGTCACGTTGTAGTAAGCACAAAACAGCGCCGCATCGGCGTCGGGAAGGATGGTGTGAATCTCTTTTAAGTCCCAGACGAAGAACTTCCCTTCGTGACCTTCCGAGTCGGCATCCTGCGTCGAATAAAAACCGCCGGTGGGATCAGTCATTTCACGCAAAACATAATCAAGTATTCCTTCCGCAGTATTACGCGCCGATTGTGAAAACGTCTGTTGAAAATAGTGCAGATATAAGCGGGAGAGCAGGGCGTTGTCGTAAAGCATCTTTTCAAAATGCGGGACCAACCATTTCGCATCGGTCGAATATCGATGAAAGCCCCCGCCCAGATGATCGTAAATCCCGCCATTGGCCATCTTGTCGCATGTGCGGGCGACAATTTCGACGGCCTCTTTGTTGCCTGTGCGTGAATGCGTGCGAAGGAGGAACTCCAGCACCATGGCTGGTGGGAATTTCGGCGCAGCACCGAAACCACCGTGCACCGAATCGTAGCTGCTGACAATGCCAGCGTGGGCTGTATCAAGCGTTTTCGTCTCGATTGGAGCGTCTGAACGAGAAGATGTGCTGAGCCTGCGCAGTTCGTTGAGCAGCGACATGCCGGTCTCAGCGATGTCATCGGGCCGATCACGATATGCTTCGGCCACGCCAATCAAGATTCTGGGAAAACCCGGCATGTTGTAGCGATCCTGAGGCGGGAAGTAAGTGCCACCGTAAAACGGCACGCCGTCCGGAGTCAGAAAAACAGTCATGGGCCATCCACCGTGATGGGTCATCATTTGGACGGCATTCATATAGATCTGATCCAGGTCGGGTCGCTCCTCGCGATCCACTTTGATGTTCACAAAGTTTTCATTCATCAGTTGCGCTATCTGCTCGTCTTCGAACGACTCATGTGCCATCACGTGACACCAGTGACAGGCTGAATAGCCGATACTGAGAAGCACTGCTTTGTTTTCCGCTCGCGCTTTTGCGAAGGCTTCATCGCCCCACGGGTACCAATCAACAGGATTGTGCGCGTGCTGTAATAGGTAAGGACTGCTTTCTTGGATTAGATGGTTAGTGAATTCTGGTTTTTCCATTTGAGACCTGCTTGACAAATTTAATTCTTGAACCAATAGGGCGTCTTCCGGGCCCATGAAGTATTTGGATACTTGCGATGCAACAGATCGAAAGCCGCTTTCGACCAGCGGCCTGTGTCCTTGTCAGTACAACCGTATCGAGTGCTGGCTACGGCAAGATGAAGCGCCTCCGGAACGCGCGGATCATTTGGAGTCTTTGTTGCCCATTCAATAACTTGACGACAAAGGTAGTTTGGCGCAGCGCCCAACGCGTTGAGCGTCGACCACTCTTTCGCTCCACGGGCTGTCTGGGCCGGCGATAAGAAAAGTGGGGACTGATTTGTTTTCGCCGAAGAGGGCGCAGCTTCTTTATTGCCTTCGATCTCGGCCGCTCCGCCCCCAGCCGAACACCACCAATTGTCCCGATAAGTGTCCTGTCTATTTAAAGGTGTGTCTCTTCCTATACCTACATCCACGACAGGTTCCAGGCCTGGAAACTTCAACCAGGCGTAAATGGCACCGAATCTCTTTGCATCTGGATCAGCCGCCGATAAATAGTCATTGAGAAAGGCGGACAATTCCGGAACAAGAGTATTTAGCGTGGGAACCAGTTCGTCTGCGGCTTTCGAGTCGCCTAACAACACCGCTCTGAGCCATGCAGCCTGAGCGACATCGCGACGCAATTCCACAGGCAACTCCGTACTGATCGCAGCATCTTTCAAGACGATCAAAGGAAACTGGCGATTGAGTATTCTTCCGGTGTCTTCGTCAAAGAGCGGCTTTCCCTTCAGCGCTTTCCTTTCCGCAGAGACGTCGGAGTCTTCTGTCGGGACCTCACGTCCATCATCATTCCAACTCAAGCTCGCGGGAACGCGCGGCGCGTAATTCAAAAACTCTGCAAGACTGGTTGCCAGCAACATTCTTTGTCTAGTAAGCAAGTTAACAGCTGAAGGATCAAGTTGAGCGCGATTGGTCTTTAAGAGCTGATCGATAAGCGCACAAGCCTCCGAAGTCTTTCCGGACTCCATCAGTAATCGGACTGCATGAAACCGTGCTGCCGCAAAGGCTGGTGAGTTTGGCTTCACGTTGAGCGCTTGTGAGATCAGTTCAGGCGTGTTGGGATGCTGACCGTCAATTTTCGTCAACGTCGATATGAACCATGTTGCGTCACCTGTCGCGCGCCAACGTGCCAGCGAATGGTCACGCGCCTCAACACTCGTAGCCTGAAAGGTCGATATCCAATCTGATAGGTCGTCGCCTTTGAGTTCGTCGCGAGGTTTGGCTTCATCCGTTTCTAAAAAGCCGTCAAGCAGGATTGTGTAATCCGACAGCTGTTGCTTCAGGTCGTCATTCTGACCCTTAACAAGTAGCGCGTGAGCTAATTCGTGCAGCCGTTCTGAAGGATACAGACGAAGACGAACGAGATTGTTGAGACGAGACGCTGCCGCGTGCGTGGTGGTGAGCTTCTTGTCGGTCAGTACCTTCTTCAACTGACGTTCTGCCTCTTTCAATGAATCTTGCTTTGCATCGTCCGGACCTAAACTGGCTTTGCGTATCAATGTTCGTGCGACAAGATAGGGAGCTGTGAGGTGCCAGGGTGAGGTTGCGTCGTCAGCAATTGATTCGAATCCTTTTCTGGCTTCATCGAAATTGCTGGAGTAAAAGTTTGCGGCTGCGATTTGATAAGAGCGATCCGCGCGGGCGAGAGCATCGGCCGATGCGTCTGCAGCAACTGGAATGTGACGGCCCTCGGAGCAGTTCGCAAAAACCTGATCCTGCGCGTCTATCCAGCTTCGTACAGCCGGATTATCGACACCGTACTTCGCTATTCTTTCGTTGAGCGTTGCTATGGCAGTGTCGAAAGAATCCTTTTGGCAATTGAGATAAGTTTCATATTCATTTGGTTTCTCACGATTGCGGTACACTCCAATTTGAGGCGGTTCAGGTAGGCTGGCGACTTTTTGGCGGGCAGCAAGCCACGCCTTGATCCATTCTTCATCTCCGGGATTCCAGGAAAACTCCAAACGATCCTTCCATAGTTCGGTCAATGCTTTCTGCTCTGACTGGCTAAAGTTCAAGCCCGTCAGATGTCGATAGGCCACATAAAGATACGAGCGTGCATAGGTGGGCTGTAAGACGCCAACTTCGCCACGAGCGAATCGTTCCAACGGATAGCCTGGATGAACCGTGTAGACAAAAATCGCGTCCAGGGAAAATGGGCCACAGGCAAAAGAAGTTGTGGCACTCAGCAGGACAATCGCGAGCAGACCTGCCACGAAATAGTGCAGTAAGCTTCGCCTCATCTGTTGTAGGCCTCCATCGCATGGTTTGCAGAACTCCGTGACCAGGGTTTTGGATTGAATATGTAAAGTCGCATTACCGCAGGTGCTGTTATCGGTTCGTCAGTTGAAACACCGGCAGAGTTTTGGCAAGGTAACGACTCGAACGCCTGACCGCTTTTCAATCGGCTCTCAAATTGCTGCCGGTCGACGCCCATGCGGAAAAGCATTGGAACAGCTTCGTCAATTGGTAGATCCGAGATCCAGTTGTCGCCCGCACACCATGAAGCCAGTGCTGTGATTGACAACGGGATCGAAGGTGGTAAGTCATTGCGTACTCGCCATAACAACGCGCGATAGAATTGTCGTTGCGATACCGTTGCGTCGAAGTCGATCTGGACCGCTGTCACGCTCGGCAGTTTAGACAGTCCGACAATCTCGCAAGTGGTTGTCTCGAGTTGTGACGGAGTGAGTTGCGGCGACTGATTGCGATCTGATTCGATCCTGATAACTGCCACCAACTTCACTCCCGCCGCTAGTTTTAGAGGTTGTAATCGTGGCTTTATGACTGTCTGAGAGCCTCGCAGGTTTACAGTTTTTGCGAGAAACGCGACGCCCGCTTTATGAGGATCAAGAAGGTCGAGTTCTTCGGGTCGTTCCCAGGCCCAAAGTATTACGGGCGGAAGCGTGGCAAGCGCCGTTGCAGATTCTTTTAGAGTGAAAGAGGTGTGCGTCGCCTGAATAACTTCTCGCGAGCGGAGTACGAATAGCGAAATTGCTAATAGCGGAAGAACCGGCAAAAGCCAGAACTTATTGTTGAGTCGAGCGCTCATTTGAGGTGCTAGATTGGCGAAGTGTACACCAGGATTGCTCTCAGCGAAGCAGCAACCTCATCACTGATAAATGAAAAGGGCTTTTGCTATACTGCGACTGAATGGCCATTCATTTTTCTTAATACTCATTTAAGGCAGGAACGATGGATCGTGAGACTTTAGAGTTTGACGTTGTATTCGTGGGCGCAGGTCCCGCTAATCTGAGCGGGGCTCTGCACCTTGCGCGGCTCGTGAAAGAACATAACGCAAGTGGCGAAGCTGCAGGTAAACCACTGGGTGAGATAGAAATCGCGGTCATAGAAAAAGGGGCAGCAGTGGGCTCGCACATTCTCTCGGGCGCTGTTATGGACCCCAGAGCGCTTCGAGAGCTGATTCCAAATTTCGAGGAAGAAGGCGCTCCACTAGAATCACCTGTCAAAGAGGACTCGTTTCTCTACCTAACGACGAAACGTGCTATACGTTCACCGATAACCCCGCCTCCTCTTAAAAACCACGGTTACTACATAGTTTCACTAAACCGTTTGACCGCGTGGCTGGGCGAAAAATGCGAAGAGGCTGGCGTCAATATATTTCCGGAGTTTCCAGGCGCCGATTTGCTGTACGACGAGGATGACCGCGTGTTGGGCGTGCGCACCGGTGATAAGGGAATTGACAAAGAAGGGAAGCCGAAAGCGAACTACGAACCCGGTGTTGATTTGCGTGCCAAGGTGACCGTGCTTGGTGAAGGCCCACGTGGTTCACTCACGAAACAGCTAATTGAGCGTCTCGGGCTGGATGAAGGACGTGAGCCTCAAGTCTACAGTATCGGGGTAAAAGAGCTTTGGGAGTTGCCGGATGACCGATATCCAGCAGGTCGAGTAACGCACACACTCGGTTTTCCTTCAGATTCGAACACCTACGGCGGTGGGTGGATCTATGGCATGCAGAACCGCATTCTGAATATTGGCTACGTCACCGGCCTCGACTACCGCGATCCATTGATCGATCCCCATGCTGAGTTTCAACGCTTCAAGACGCATCCGTTCGTGGCACGCTTGCTGGAGGGCGGCAAAATGATTCGATATGGCGCGAAGACCATTACAGCCGGCGGTTATTTCGCCATGCCTCAAACGTATGCCGATGGTGTCCTTCTGGTGGGTGATTGTGCCGGGTTCCTCAACGCTCAGCGATTAAAGGGAATTCATTCAGCTATCAAGAGCGGTATGCTGGCGGCTGAGGTGATTTTTGACGCCTTGCTGGCCCAGGACTTTTCTGCGAAGCAGTTAAAACGTTATGAGGAGGTTGTGAACGGAAGTTGGATCATTCCTGAATTGAAAAAAGTCAGGAACTTCCACGCCGGTTTCAAACATGGTCGTTGGCTTGCACTCATCAACACTGGGCTCCAGTTCGTAACTGGCGGTCGCGCATGGGGCATCTTCGATCGAGATACCGCCAAGCCCGGACACGAAGAGATGAAGAAGCTTTCGGCTTACGGCTATCATGGCGACAAGCTTGAACAGCGTTACGATGGTCTCCGGTTTGACGGCAAACTCACCTTCAATAAACTAACTGACGTTTATCACGCAGCTGTTGGTCACAATGAGGACCAGCCGGTCCACCTGCATGTGCTCGACACAAACATTTGCTCGACACGCTGTGCGGAAGAATACGGAAACCCTTGTCAACGATTCTGTCCGGCCGCTGTTTATGAAATGGTTGATGACGGCGGAAACGGCAAGAGACGACTGCAGATTAACTTTTCAAACTGTGTACACTGCAAGACGTGCGACATCATGGATCCCTACCAGATCATCAATTGGGTGACTCCTGAGGGTGGTGGTGGGCCAGATTACAAAGGAATGTAAACGCTTCAAAAACAACAGCGCGCGCGAACTCAACCCTGCTCGTGATGTTTGTTATCTTCTTCCTTAATGCTGAAGTGAACGCGGCCGCGTATCACCTCTTCCAGCGCAATGCGGGTTGGCTTGTGTTTCTGCGGATCGATCTCGATGCGCGGCTGCGCGCCTCTTTGTAATTGCTTGCTTCTTTTTGCTGCGAGGATGATTAAACGATATTTCGAATCAACTTCTGGTGTTCCGTTGGCATCTGCGTCGTTTTCAACCAATTCTGTTGCTGTGGCCATAATAGTAGTTGCTGCTCCTTCGATGATGGGTGGATTTATTTATGAGCGGATTTGAATTCTTGAATCACTTTTTTTACCAGTCTCTCCTGACGCACACACCGCACTCGTTCCGCATGAATAATCGCAGCTAGCTGGCCAGCAGCCCGCTCGACGTCATCATTAATAACTACGTAATCGAAAGCCTCGTACTCTCCCAGTTCGTCGGGTGCGTTGCGCAAACGAACTTCAAGTTCTTCAGGCGTATCTGTGCCTCTGGCTATAAGACGTTGCCGCAGTATCTCGAACGACGGTGGCAAAATGAAAATGCTCACCGAGTCGAGTGGCAATTGACGCACGCTGGCGGCGCCCTGAACATCAACCTCGAGAATAATGTCGTTCCCCGAAGCGGTCTCTTCGGCAACTTGTCGTCTAGCTGTTCCGTAGAACTTTCCGTGAACACAGGCCCACTCGAGGAATTCGCCCTGCGTGATCATCTCTTCGAAGGCATTTCCGTCCACAAAAAAATACTCGCGGCCATTGACTTCACCTGGACGTGGCGCGCGAGTCGTGTACGACACAGAATAACTAAGATCCCGCACAACATCCAGTACGCGGCGGATAAGGGTCCCTTTACCGCCACCGGATGGAGAACTAACCACGAACAAGGTTCCTCGAGGTGATGTGAGGGAGAGTTGCGTCTCAGTTTCCAATTCCTTCACTTTACTCGACATTCTGAACCTGCTCCCGAAGTTTCTCGACTTCCGCCTTTATTGCCAGTCCGGCTTCCTTGATGGCGAGGTCTGTTGACTTTGAAAGAGTTGTATTGGCTTCGCGGTTGAGCTCCTGCAAAAGAAAGTCGAGCATCTTTCCGGTCTCCCCCGAGGCGTCAAGTGCTTCCTGGAACTGTGAAAGGTGGCTGCGAAGTCTGACCATCTCTTCGCTGACATCACTTCGGTCGGCGAGATATGCCACCTCCTGTGCAAGTCTTGCGGGATCGATTTCTACGACTTGAGTTCCGCGATTCAGTAATTCCCCAATACGCTTTTGCAGGCGAAGTCGATAGGCTTCCGCCAAGCCAGCTGCCGACGCTTCTATTGTGGGTACTATTGACTCAATCTTCTTAACGCGTTCCCGTAGTTCGTTCCGAAGAGCTTCGCCTTCTTGCTCTCTCATCTTTTCCAGTTCGTCCAAGCCCTGGTCAATGGCCTCTTCAAGTGCCGCGATCATTCTCTCGTCGATACCATTACGAGCCGGTTGAAGTGCTCCCGGAATACGAGCAAGGACATTAATGTCGAGCTCGCCGGCAATCTTGAAGTCCTGTTGCAGTTGTTTCAGCGCGCTCACATATCCGGCGATGAGTGGCCGGTTTAGTTCGTACGCCACTTGTGCCGTTCTTTCAAAGCTGATAGTGACGTCAACGCGACCTCGAGAGAGACGTGAACTGATGCGCCTTTTGATTGCGGGCTCGAGAGAGGATAGCTCCCCGCCGACACGCAGATGAATATCGAGGAACCTATTATTAACAGTCTTGAGGTCCACCGAGACGGAGAAGTCTTCCCCCGTCACTGTGCCCTTACCGTATCCGGTCATTGATTTCATGATCTTGGATCTTCGGTCTTGCGATTTTGGACTTTGTAGCTCATAGCTCTGTCAAAAATAAAAAAACCTAAAACCAAAGCCCCAAGGCCGAACCGTTCCAATTACGGAGCCGCTCCAATAAGTTCCTCTTCTTCATCAGCAAACTGCAGCTCGTAGAGTTTTCGATATTGTCCGCCGCGTGCAAGCAATTCCGTGTGGGTTCCGGTTTCTATGATCCGGCCCGCTTCCATGACAACAATTACATCCGCGCGACGCACTGTAGAAAGGCGGTGGGCGATCACTATTGTCGTGCGATTGCGAACGAGATTGGAGATCGCTCGCTGAACCAGCCGTTCAGATTCGGCATCCAACGCGGACGTGGCCTCGTCCAGGACAAGGACCGGGGCGTTCACCAGAATTGCGCGGGCAATTGCAAGACGTTGCCGCTGACCACCGGAAAGGAATAAGCCGCGCTCGCCAACAATCGTATCGTAGCCTTCGGGCATTTCGCGAATGAATTCGTGAGCAAAAGCAATCTCTGCGGCTTCCCTTATTTCCTCGTCAGTTGCATCTGGCTTCCCGTAAGCGATGTTGTGACGCACGGTATCGTTAAAGAGCACAGTCTCCTGCGTAACTAGCGCAATCTGCCGACGCAAACTCGCAACTGTCGCTTCCCTCAGGTCAAGACCATCCCACAATACCGAACCCGAACTTGGATCGTGAAAACGAGGCAGCAGTTTTGTAAGGGTAGACTTCCCACCTCCCGACTCACCGACGAGCGCGACCATTGCGCCAGCACGTATTCTCAAACTAACGTCACGCAAAACCGATCGCGATTCGTTTGTATATCCGAACGAAACATTTCGCAGTTCTATTTCATTTCTGAGCAAGGGAAGTTCGCGCGCTCTTGGGTTTTCCTTGATTTCGGCGTGCTCATCCATAACTTCCCACACATGATGAGCGGCAGCGAGGGCTTGCTCCATGCTGTTTTGCAAGCGTGATAGCTTGCGCATCGGATCGTAGGAGCGAAAGAGAAAAATGAGGAAAGTGATGAACTGCGCTGTGTTCATCCGCCCCGCCATGATCTCCTGCTGACCAAAAAAGAGGAGGAGAACGACGAAGAGCATTCCAATCATCTCGATCGTCGGAGGGGCTATGCCGGCGATACTCGCACTGCGCAGGTTTGCTCTTACGATTTTCTTAGCTACTTCAGTAAAGCGCTTCGACTCACGTTTTTCAGCACGATAGGCTTTCACAATCCCCTGATTGGCGAGGGCTTCCTGAGCTGTGTCAGTCAGCTGTTTACTTCCCTCAAAACTCTCGCGCGCCAGATTCCGCAGCGCTTTACCAAACTTAGCAGTCAGTACAGCAATGATGGGAGCAATCGCAAGAGAGCCTAGTGTGAGTCGCCAACTGTAATAAAAGGACGCTGCGAGGAAGGCAATCAGGGTAAAACTCTCGCGTAGCATGTCCCGTATTGTGCTGGTCACGGCGGTTTCGATAGCCGCAGCACTTGAGACTAATCTCGATACCAGGTAGTTCGTGCGATGCCGCTCGAAAAACGTGGCTGATTGTGCCAACAAATGGCCATAGAGATCTTGACGCAACTTGAGGACAGCTGATTGGCCGATCCGCGCCATCAGATAGGTCGATAAATACTCGGCAACTCCCTTTGCGAGCGTAAAGACGATTAGCAGAATAGAAATTGCTTTCCAGGCGCCGAATGGGGCTTGTGGAATCAAATGTTGTAGGCCGAAGAGCGTAGAAGTTCGTTGTCCGGCACCTTGGACGAAAGCCTGATCGAAGATGGGGACGATCAAGGCGCCAATGGCACTTTCGAGAAGACCAACGAGAAGCATCGCAAACGTCGCTGCCGTGAAGATTGGCCAGTGAGGTCTTAAGTACTTTAACAGGCGGCGAAGATCACGCATCTCTGGTTGCGAAAGTCTCTGATCAGTTGCTATAAGGAAGGTAGAAGACGGTCCAAAGCCTTAAAGAAAGAACTATACTTACCCCCACTTATTTGCGTCAAGGCTGACTGATTTGCTCGATCTCTACGTTCGCGCGTTACTCATGCGAGACTTTTCGGATGAGTCTGTGTGGATTTGAGTTATAATTTTTTGGCGCGATCTACTGGGGTTATCAGGGTCCCTCCGACAGGATCAGACACTTGGCACAGCAACCACAACTAAACAACAAAAACGCCGGTAAGCGTCTTCTAATCGCAGATGACGATACGGACATGCGTCTCCTTCTGGCCGAGTACTTCCGACGGCTCGGTTTCCACGTTGACGAGCGCGAGAGTGGGGTGGCCGCTCTTGAGGCAGCGATGGCCGGAAGGTTTGATTGCTTCATTTTCGATGTTTCGATGCCCGGCATGTCAGGACTTGAGCTTCTCAAACGGGTTCGAGATAGAGGCATCCAAACGCCAACCCTTTTTCTGACTGCGCACGATGCACTTTCTGATAAGGTCGCTGGCTTTGAGGCAGGAGCCGACGATTATCTGGCGAAACCTTTCAGTCCGCGAGAACTCGAGTATCGCGTAGAGGCTTTGCTCAGGCGAGGCGGCGCAACGCCACAAGAGGTAGATGAAGAACGCATCGAAGTCGGCGATCTGGTTATTGATAAGCGAAGGCACGAAGTCATCAGAGACGGCGACCGTGTTGATTTGACTCCGCTGGAGTTTCAGATTCTCGAGTTACTCGCCTCGGAGCCCGGCCGTGCCTGGTCCAGGAATGCCTTGCTGGATCGGGTATGGAGTACAGACTATGAAGGTTACCAGCGCAACATAGATCCTCATATCAACCGGCTGCGGAAGAAGCTGGAAACCGATCCGAAGAATCCACGCTACGTGCTAACAGTTCGTGGTGTTGGCTATAAGCTGAATGAAGCGCCCTGAAGTCAGGAGTTAGATCTCGAACAATGCTGTGGTGGATTGGCGCAGGCCTCATCGTCCTCTGGTTTGTCCTTTGGATTGCAGCGCACCAGCGAGGTTGGGTTCACCTACTGTTGCTTTCGGGAATCTCTGTTCTCGTTGTGCAACTCGCAGCTCACCGCAAGACCAGGTACCAAAGAGCGTCATCGGACAAGTGAGCGTGTTTCATGGTTCAATCCAGATCCAAATTTTCGTTCCAACGAGCCTCACTCACAAATTGTCAAGAGCCTACCCACAAATTGGCAATTGGAAATCGGCAATTGGCAATGATTTCGCGCCTTTTCGTCCAAAACACGTCTTGACCTCCTCAGATCCTTCGGCAACAATGCGGCTGTCTGAAGCATCAAGGGGATTATAGGTTTTGCGTGAATCTCCTCGCCATTCGTGAATTTAAGGTTAAGAAGTGACCAGGAGCTGCTTGCCATGACTTTCCAATGCATTGGTCGAAGCTTCGTTATTGCGCTTATCGGCTGTTTTATGCTCGTGTCCATTGTGTCTGCTCAAAGCGATGTGGAAAGAAAAACGGTTGCGATAACCTACCCGCTGGACGAAACCGTAACAGTCAAGTTTCGGGGAACGACTTTGTTGCCGAGACTGAAAGGCGAAGCAAAAGTGAAGCGTGCTGGACGGCGGGGTACTCGCGTTGAATTAAGTATTGATGATCTCCCGCGCGCGTCTGAGCTGGGCGGAATCTATACGACCTACATTCTATGGGCCATCTCGCCGGACGGACACGTAGACAGTCTCGGAGAAATAAAGCGAAGCGGAAGCTCCTTCGTAAACTCAAAACTGGATGTAACGACGCCGCTTCAGACCTTTGCGCTGATTTTGACCGCTGAGCCTCACTTTCTGATGAAGGTGCCAAGCCGGATGGTTGTGATGGAAAATCTTCCACCCCAACATCCAAATGGTAGCCAGGTGGAGACCGCCGACGTTCGTTACATTGGTAACTCGAGCGACTATTTTCGTAACGTGCGTGTTCCGGAGATTGCTGATCGTGACTATCGTGAGACACCCGTGTCGTTGCTCGGCGCTCGCCAGGCTATAAACCTGGCGAAATACGCTGGGGCATCACAGGATGCTCCCGATGAATTACAGATCGCCGAAGATCAGCTGCAATCTGCGGAGAAGGCTTGGCGCATGAATCAACCGCTCGCAGAAATCGACATAGAGGCGAGAAGAGCTACGTCATCTGGCGCACACGCTGAAGAAGTAGCAGTGGTCCGACGCGCCGCTCGCTTAAGCCGCGAAGAGATTCGTCGCCGAGACGAAGCGGTCCGAAGCGCTGAAAAAAGCGCAGAGGCCTCGCAGCGAGAGGTTGCTCAGCTTCGAATCGCGCTGGAAAAGGAACAACGTGCGCGTGAGTTGGCTGAAAGAGATGCCGGTTCAGCAAACGACCAGCTGCGTGAGAAACGAGTTGAGATTGCACGACTGCGAGATGAAATCGAGGTGCTTCGTTCGGAAGGCGATGCTGCAAAGCTGAAGCTGGCTAGACTTGAAGGAGAGAAGCAGGCGGAGACCGCGCGCGTGGAGGCCGAGCGACGCGCTGTTGAACGTCGCAATGCCGAAGCGACTCTGAAAGAGACGCTCGCGAAGTATGGAACCGTTAAAGAAACTGCCACGGGTTTTCGACTGGTGCTGCCTGAGAACCTTTGGAGCGGTGCGCGGACCGCAACGCTCACGTCCGCTTCTGCTGCGAAACTCGAACCACTGGCTGCGCTCCTGGCTAGCAATCCGGATTATCAAATCCTCATTGAAGCTTTCACTGACAATAAGGGTGATGAAGTTACTCTTCAGCAACTCACGCAGGAGCGAGCGCGAGTGTTGTCCGATCGTTTTCAGTCAGCAGGCGTCGATCCAACACGGATTCAGGCAAATGGAATGGGAGCTTCAAAGCCACTCGGTCCTAATACTACGGTAGCGGGCCGGACAAAGAATCGCCGCGTAGAAATAACGTTTACCTCGCCGTTACCGAAAAGTACTGCGGCGAACTAGACGATGGTCAGTTGTCAGTGTCAGTTTGCAGCCGAGCCGACAAAGGTATCCGGTTACCAGCAGATAATAACAACGGACAACTGACTGCTGACCACTGACGGTCGCCTTAATGTCCCCACTCGATCCACTCGAAATCCTACAAGTCGTCGGTTATAGCGTTGGTGCGTTGCTTCCCCTGTGGATGGCAGTACAGCTTGTTTCTCAGCGGGACAAGTTGACCGATCTCGAGCGGATGCTAGCAGCGCTCGCCTTGACCATGGGTGGCTGGCACACCAGCAACCTGATCATAACTTTGCACGGTCTCTTTGATCTTGGTCCAGATACGTGGACGACACTGCTGCGAGTGGCTGACACGGTTGCAGTCATAAGTATTACCTTCGCATATTCCTTCCTTCTTCATGTTCACCTTCACCTTTGGGCCAACGCGCACGGCCGACCTTTGACTAAAAGTGAAGGTGTCCGAGTCTACCTTTCCTATATACCAACGGTGTTTCTGGTGGTCGCCGTACCTCGCATCTGGACTGGCGAGTACGCGCCAATGCTAACCAAGCTGTCATTCTTCGTCATTCCCTTTGCTTTTTGGATTGCATACGTCCTGGGGCTCATCGCTTTAACGGAACTGCTCATTGCCAGGAAAACTCAAAACCGTAGCGAGAAGACCATCATGCGGACCTTGGCGATCTCCTTCATTGGAGTGGGTGTTGTGATCTTTGCCGCTCTTGCGTCAGGTTTGGGTGAGGGAACAATGGCCGGACTGTATCTAAAGACAATAGCGAATCTGGGGTCACTCCTACCGTCAGTATTGTTGGCTTACTACATTTATCGATATCGCTATCTCGAAATAATTATTGAAGAGAGTCTGATCGTCGTTACCTTTGCCACAGTTGTCCTTACTGTTTATGTATTTGGCATTCGCACCATTGGCGACTGGATGACGCAACGTTACGGCGTCAGGCCCGGATTGGTTGAAGCGCTGCTTATTCTGGCCCTGGCGCTGCTTGCGGCGCCGCTGCGGGGTTGGTTGGCCCAACGTTTTCGGAAGCTGTTTGGCAGGGAGGCAGCTCTTTACAAACAGATCGTTTCTCGAATCGGTTCCTATGCAGGGAAATACAAAGACCTGTCTCAGCTTTTAGCGTTCGTCGAAGAGCGAACGACCGAAGCACTGGGTTTGCGGCAAATAAGGATCTTTGTAGACGGTATGGCAGTCGAAGAAGATGTGAACGGTCACCCAAAAGTTCCTGAAGCCTGGGTAGATCAGGTACTGGAAAAGTCAAAGGAAAGTGGTTGGTTGCCGGTGGAGGATGACCCAATTCTTACAGAACAAGGTTTCAAGCTGGCCTATCCGTTGCGAAGAGAAGATAAGGTTGAGGGATTGTTGGCAGTCGACGCAGCCTCGGCGAGTCTAACATCCGACGCGCGTTCTGTAATTGAAATCCTCGCCGGTCAGGTCGCGATTGCGATCGACGACTCACGCCTGGTTGAAGAGAACGTCAGGTTGGAGAGAGAGCTGGCCGAGCGAGAGCGTTTGGCGTCGCTTGGTCGCATGGCCGCAACGGTGGCACATGAGATCAAGAACCCACTATCGGCTATAAAGTCGATCGCTCAGGTCATGCGTGAAGATGAAGGTTTGCGAAACGAATATGAACGCGATCTTAGTCTTATTGTCGGCGAGACTGATCGACTGAGCCAGAGCGTAACGCAACTTCTAAGTTTCGCCAGAAGAGAGAGTCCGTCTGAAGCTCCATTGACTGTTGATGAACTGCTGCGGTCAGTAGTGGATCTATTTCAGGCCAATGCAAGAGAGCAAGATATCGCGCTCGCTTACGAAATAAACACAGACGTACAGCTCACGGGCAAGTGCGCGTCGGTGCTCCGTGATGCTCTGTCGAACCTTTTGCTTAACGCATTGCAAGCAAGCACGAGCGGCGGAAAGGTATCGCTGCTCGCTTCTACCTCAACCGGTGATCTGCTGATTAGCGTTCAGGACAACGGGTCGGGAGTTCCAAGTGACCTTCGCGAACGAATCTGGGAGCCCTTCTTTACAACTCGGCAACGTGGAACTGGGCTGGGTCTTGCAATCGTTCGCAAGCGCGTGCAGGAAGTCGGAGGTTCTGCGTCGCTTGGCGTTCCTCAAAATGGTCGAGGCGCCCTCTTTCAGTTGCGCGTCCCGATTCAATAAGATGAAATAACCTGCGGGAACTTTCATCAAGTGTGTGCGTGTTTAGTTCTGTCCGGAGTGGAGCGCCCACAACAGCGAGCGTTGATGGCCCAACGTGCGCAGCCTCTAAACCCCTTAGTCTTATCGAAAGAAAGGACACCATGAAGTTACGAAAAGTTCTGAGCGCCATATTGCTCGCGTTGCTTGTCGCGCTCTGTGTTACAGGGTTTTCCTCGAATGTTTTAGCTCAGTCGGGTAGCGCTCCACAGGGCGATACTAAGGATGATGAGACGAACCTTGATACGCAGCTCTTTCTGATTGTCGGCACGAACCAGGACGTAGGTGATTCGAAACTACCTCAGCTACTCGATCCAGTCGTCAAGCAATTGAGAGCCGCATTGCCTTTCAAGAACTATCGACTTACCGCAACGCTTATCAACCGAGTCAAGAACGAAGGTCGTCTCGATCTTAGTTGGATTGGTGGACCGTTAGCATCGTCGACAGGGTCCGCCGCAGCAGTTGCACCAAGCTTCAGCCAGTTCAAAGTGAGAGCAGTAAGACTTGTTCGAAACAGTGCGGGACAGCAGATAGTCCAGATGACCGGGTTCAATTTTGGTGCTCGCATTCCAATTCAAACCAGTGGCCCCGTTGCTGCCGCCGCCACTGTTCCAATGGCGCTCAATTATGAAAACACCGGACTCGCGACTGACATCAGCATGCCCGAAGGAGAGCCGGTGATCGTCGGCACTCTTAACGTCGGTCCGTCCGGGGATGCGATTATTCTTGTTGTGTCAGCGAAAAGTGCCAAGAAGTAGTAGGCACGCCAGAAACGCAATTACGGGAGGGCGGGCTCAGCTCGCCCTCTTCGTGTTAGGACTATAGACCTTGGCCCGTCCAAAAACACTTTGGCACGGAATGCGCTAGCGAATTTACGTTGTAAGGCCCTAAACTAACCGGGAAGTGAGAAAAGACGCGTTGCGATTAATGATAGTTGACGACGAGGAAGCGGCCCGCTACGGCATCCGCCGCGCTCTGACGACGTTTGGCTACAACATTTCTGAGGCCAGTTCTGCCGAAGCAGCTCGTGCCTTACTGAAACAACAGGAGCCAGATCTACTCTTACTGGACGTCAACCTGCCAGGAATGAGTGGGTTGGAGTTTCTGCGCGAATTGAAAGAGTCTAACGGCAATGGTCCGCTTGTAATCATTGTGACTGCTCATGGCTCGGAACGAATGGCCGTTGAGGCTGTCAAAGCAGGTGCACATGATTACCTTTCAAAGCCATTTGAAGTTGACGATCTCAGACTTGTTGTTAAAAACGCCGCCGAAACAGTTCAACTCAGACGCGAAAACTATTCGCTTCGCCGCCGTATCGAGGTTGAGCGTTCTCAGCGAGGCGCCCTGATTGGCAACTCGGAAGCAATGCAACGGGTCCGCGCGATGATTGAGAAGGTATCGGAAACGG
The DNA here is from genome assembly GCA_046725195.1 of Acidobacteriota bacterium. Taxonomy (GTDB): domain Bacteria; phylum Acidobacteriota; class Blastocatellia; order Pyrinomonadales; family Pyrinomonadaceae; genus PSRF01. Next base: position 49,004 of record JBKOYD010000034.1, read on the forward strand.
ACGCGACCGTGCTGGTGCGCGGGGAATCCGGAACGGGCAAAGAGTTGGTCGCCCGCGAAATTCACGAAAGAAACAGCGTACGTCGCAATGGTTCTTTTGTGGCTGTTAATTGCGCCGCTCTTCCTTCTGAGTTGATAGAGTCGGAGTTGTTTGGGCACGAAAAGGGCGCTTTCACGGGCGCTGCTGCTCGCCGGGAAGGAAAGTTTGAGCAGGCCGACGGTGGCACATTGTTTCTGGACGAAATTGGGGACATGAGTTCCAACGTGCAAGCGAAGCTTCTTCGCGCTTTGGAAGAAAGAAGAATTGAAAGACTTGGAGGAAACGAGTCTATTCCCGTTGATGTGCGTATTGTCAGTGCCACTCATAGACCCTTGGAACAGGAAATTACCAACGGAAACTTTCGCGCCGATCTCTTCTATCGCTTGCGAGTAGTTACAGTCGATATCGCTCCGCTACGCGAACGTCGTGAGGACATTCCGCTGTTATGCGAGACATTCTTGCGTCTGGCTGCCGAGAGATACGAACTGCCACATCGATCGCTTAGCCAGGCAGCTTTGCGTCGTTTGGTTGAATACAACTGGCCCGGAAATGTGCGCGAATTGAAGAATACGATCGACCGTGCAGTAATCATGGCTGAAGGCGATGAAGTTATTCCGCGTGATCTACCGGACGAGATCACAGCAGGTATGCCAGTGAGCGGACCTGAGGGAGACGACGCTGAAGGCCACGGGTTGCGGGTTCCCTTCACAGCTGACTTTCGCGAGGATCGCAGAGAGTTTGAACGACGCTATATCACGCGGTGTCTGGAGCACACGCAAGGGAACGTGACTCGGGCGGCTGAGATTTTGGACATGCATCGGCAATCGCTTCAGCATAAGTTGCGACAGCTTGGACTTGGTCGTCGATACGTCTCCGTCGGAAATGAGACGCAGGATAATTCCGACAACTGATAGCCTGATCATTAACACCTCACCAGCACTAAAATCGATGTCCTTTTGGTGTCGTTGCGTCTTTGTGGTTATCCTTCCTAAAAAATTCGTAACTTGGAGGGACGATGAAAGCTCGACTTGATGCCATCATTCAGCGCGACCAGGCCGAATATCTCGATCAGTTATTACTAGCCAACGATCCGCTTCTTGGCGAGATGGAAAGTTACGCAGCCGAGCATCATGTTCCAATCGCAGACCGCGAAGTGGCCAGGTTTCTGGAAATTACTGCGCGCGCCACAGGTGCTCGAAAAGCACTCGAGATTGGGATGGCGATTGGCTACTCGGTTTTCCATCTGGCTCGCGGTATGGGTGAGCGCGGTTTAGTGGTGACGATTGAGCCGAACGAGGAAATGATTCGCGCAGCATCAGGTTACCTCGATCGCGCTAACCTGCTTACGCGAGTAAATATCGAGCGTGGTAAAGCGTTGGACGTAATGCCGACGCTGAATACCACGTTCGACCTGATATTTATTGACGCCGTGAAGGAAGAATACAAGCAATATCTCGACTTTGGCTTGCAACTCTTGCGTTCAGGAGGAGTTGTAATAGTCGACAATTTGCTGTGGGGTGGAAAGGTTGCGAAGGAAGACAAGGATGATGAATCTTCGACAGTCGCTTTAAGAGCATTCAATCGCTACTTTGTTAACCATCCGCAGTTGCTTGCTGAAGTATTGGCTGTAGGTGATGGTCTCGGTTATGCGGTCAAGATCGCATGATGTGCTTTAGCTTGTCGATGAGGTTCAATAGAGGACCGCATAAGCATGATGCGCGGAGGAACTACAAGCTGAAGCATATCGGACTTAAGACAATCTTGATTAATGTTTCTTTTGCATGGTAATTTCAGTTGTCTCTCATTAGTTTTGGAGACTCTCTCCAAACGACCTCATGTAGCGAGTTTTCCTCCTTGAACTCGCTTAGATTGATGCGCAGGTTAAATGCGGCGATTGGCTAAAGAAGCCCAGAACCTCGGAGCCATTGAGTGGAGATTTCCATATGAGCACTATCAAATGGAAACTAGGCGTGCTATTGGCGTTGGCATCGGTCGCGTGTGCCAACCTTTCGTGTGCACCAGGGACTGAAACGTTTTTCGGTAGAACGGTACCTCCCGAACGAAATATCTTTCGGTATGTCACAGGTGATGAGCCTGAATCACTCGATCCTGTTGTCAGTACTGGGCAGCCCGAGGCACGCATTTATATGGCACTCTACGATGGGTTGGTTGAGTACAATCCCAAGACACTGGCGCCAATGCCGGCAATGGCCGAACGATGGGATGTAAACAACGATTCATCTGAGTTTACTTTCCATTTGCGCCGCAATGGTCGTTGGTCAAATGGTGACCCAATCGACGCCAATGATTTTGTCTACAGTTTTCGCCGCGCGCTATCCAAAGAGACCGCTTCCCGAAATGCCTATCTGGCCTATTACATAAAATATGCCCAGGCCTATAACGAGCTCGCCGTCTTTGTTCGTGATCCGCAAACTGGCCAGTTTCTTTTGGCTAGGGATTTCGCCGACACCAGTGCCCCTGAACCGCTGAGTGCCAAACCTGTTGACGCTAAGGAAGGTGAGTATCGGCCCACCGCTGAGGAAGCGAAGCCTGACCCCGACTCGTCTTTCCACCAACAAATGCACTCACCAATGCGGCTCACATTGCCGGGCGACGAGAAGGCGCGGGCGAAATTTCTCGAAAAGAATCCAAAGATAAAGATTGCCGTTACTGGCAAAGAGTTGGTTCCTGTGAAGGGCGAGGATATCGGCGTAGAGGCTGTTGATAACTACACCTTGCGAATTTCGCTGTTACAGTCGGCGCCCTTCTTTACAGGTCTGCTGGCCCACCAGGTTTTCCGGCTTGTACCGCGAAGGGCGATCGAGCAGTTCGGAAATCGCTGGACGCAGCCTGAGCACATCATCACCTGTGGTCCGTTCAAGGTGAAGACATGGCGCGCTTATGACAAGCTTGTACTTGAGCGAGATCCCATGTATTGGGACGCGGCAACTGTTCGTCTGGATGAGATCCACTTTTATCCAATGTCCGACAATCCCTCAATCATGAATCTCTACAAGGTTGGTGAGATCGACGCGGTCCTGAATCACACAGTTCCGAATGCCTGGTTGGAGGTGGTGCGAACCAAAAAAGACTATATGGATGCGGTTGAGGCGGGAATCGACTATTTGCAGATCAACGTCACCAAGCCGCCAATGAACGATGTGCGCGTGCGCAAGGCCTTCAATTTCGCGATTGACAAAAACGCCTGGGCCGCGTGGCGGAAAATAGTAAAGCCTCTAACTGCCTTTACTCCCGAAGGAATCTTCCCGGGTTATCCACAGCCGAAGGGTGACCAATTTGATCCTGAACGCGCACGGCAGTTGTTGGCTGATGCCGGTTATCCGGTCACGAGTAACGACGATGGCAGTTTTTCGTGTCCCAAGTTTCCGGTCGATCAGGTTGAGTACATTTACAACACTCAGGAATCAAACAAAGCGATGGCCGAATGGATGCAGGCGCAGTGGCGACAGAATCTGGGGATAACCGTCAGTCTGCGGAATATGGAGGCGAAGACATTCCTGAACGCCCGATCAAAGCTGGAGTACAAGGGATTCTCTCGAGGTGGGTGGTCAGCGGATTATATGGACCCGTTTACATTCTTAAGTTTGTTCTACACAGGTGGCGAGAGTGGCACGGGCTGGCTGGATCCGAAATACGTAGCGATGCTTGACGAAGCGAATCGTACACTGGACAAACAAAAGCGATACAACTTATTGGCGCAAGCCGAAAAATACATGCTCGACGCGCAGCCTGTTATCCCTATCGATACTGCAGCAGTCAATTGGGTAAAGAAACCGTACGTCAAAGGAATGTACCCTAATCCTGGTTCACTTTTCCCTTGGAAGTTTGTTTATATCGAACGCGACCAGGCGAAGTGGGATTCTGGAACCCCAAGTCTGGCAGAGTAACGAACGAATTGCGAAATTGCGAAAATGCGAAATTGATTACGCCTCAGTGACTCTATTAAGGACCCAGATAACGGGATATAAAATTCCGCAATTTCGCAATTTCGCAATTTCGCAATTCTAATACGATGCTGCGGTTTATTCTTAGACGTCTCTTTATCACAATTCCAACGATCCTTGTCGTGATAACACTCACGTGGGGCTTGATTAGACTCGCGCCGGGAAATTTCTATTCGGGCGAAAAAAGGCTGCCTGCCGCAATCGAAAAAAATATCCGCGAAAAATACGGACTCGATAAACCATGGTACCAGCAGTACGGTCGGACGATGCGTAGCATTCTTTGGCACGGCGACTTTGGTACGTCTCTAAAGTACGAAGGCCAGTCAGTAAATACTATTATTGCGCGGTCGTTACCGGTTTCAGGAGCGATCGGAATTCTCGCCTATCTACTTGCCTTAATTGTCGGAATTACCGCTGGCTCCATAGCGGCGCTCAAACAGAACTCCAAATGGGACTACGGCTCGATGGCACTTGCGATGCTTGGTATATCGTTACCCAACTTTGTACTTGGGCCGATTCTGGTTTTGGTTTTTTCGCTCAGTCTCTATTGGCTGCCACCATCGCGTTGGGGCGGTTTTCCAAGTAAGAATCTTATTCTTCCAGTGCTGACGCTGGCTGCGATCTATATGGCTTACATCGCGAGACTAACGCGCGCTGGAATGCTCGAAGTTCTTCGCTCCGACTACATCAGAACTGCCCGCGCAAAGGGATTGAGCGAAAAAGACGTCGTGGTCAGACATGGGCTGCGTGCAGGGCTGATGCCAGTGATGTCATATACGGGTCCTGCACTGGCCTTTCTATTGACGGGTACCGTGGTCGTCGAAAGGATATTCGCGCTTCCTGGTTTGGGAAACTACTTTATTCAGGCTTCACTCAATCGTGATGAGCCACTAATCATCGGGATCGTCGCATTCATAGCAATAACTTTGTTGTTGATGAATCTCCTCGTTGATATTGCCTACGCGTATCTCGACCCACGCGTGAGGTATTAATCAGTTTATATGGACGAAAAGCCGCCAACACACCCTGGTGAAAGAGGAATCAGCACACTTGGCACTCCACCTGAGACGGCCTTGACTCCTCACAATCCCGACGCGATTCATGTCGGACCGGAAATGGCGATCGCCGAAGCTGATGTTCGGTCAGCTGAAGCAGGGGAGTTTGTTCGCGGCACCTCCTTGTGGAAGGACGCGTGGCGTCGTCTACTGAAAAACAAATTGGCCGTTTTTGGTTTGATCGTCGTTACGATAATCACAGTTGTTTCCACTATCGGCCCCACAGCGATCAGTAAAGTCTTCGGATTTACTCCCGACTACATTCCTACCAACGATGTGAGGCTAATAAAGTCCTTCCCACCCTTTACCGGAGTTGATGGCCAATTTTCGTGGGCTCACCCAATGGGAACTGACAACTTCGGCCGAGATCAACTGGCGCGTGTGCTACAAGGCGGACAGATATCTTTGTTTGTTGGCATCATCTCGACGTTTGTCTCCTTATTGATAGGCATCAGCTACGGCGCAATCGCAGGCTACTTTGGTGGACGGCTTGATAACTTGATGATGCGTCTTGTTGACGTTCTCTATTCTCTTCCATATGTCATCATCGTGATCGTGCTGCTCTCAATGTTTCGCAGTCAAACAGCAAAGGGTCAATTGATTCTTCTCTTCGTAGCGCTCGGTTCTGTTTCCTGGTTGACGATGGCTCGGATCGTCCGCGGGCAAGTGCTGTCGCTAAAGAACCAGGAGTTTGTGCTAGCGGCGCGCGCTACCGGGGTGTCCGCACCCAGAATTATCTTTCGACATCTGGTTCCTAATACGTTAGGTCCAGTGATTGTTTACGCGACGTTAACGATCCCCCAAATCATGTTGACTGAGGCTTTCCTTTCTTTTCTGGGATTCGGTGTGCAAGCACCGTTGGCGTCGTGGGGAAGTTTGGCGGCTGATGGCGTACAGAACATAGCGATCTTTCCCTGGCAATTGATATTTCCGGGGGTCACGATGGCGCTGACGCTTTTCTCATTGAACTTCCTCGGCGATGGACTTCGAGACGCGTTAGATCCGCAGATGCGAACGGTCTAATGTCATGTCTCGGGTAATGCGTCAAGATTAGAATCATTGGTCATATATCATTTGACATTTCTCATTTGCCATTTTGAAGAACTATAGGTGCTCAGGATTCTGTTCTATTAGTCCGTTATAAGTAAACGAATGCTCTTCAACTCTCTATGTTCTCTAGCAACTGACTCACACGACTATCGACTATTCAGAGACTTCAAATGGCAAATGAGAAATGTCAAATGATATATGACCAATGATTCGCTGCGTACGCCATTGTGGAATTATCACAAGTTAAATGACTAACAACCCAAATGGACAACTTCTCGAGGTAAAGGATCTTCGTACTTACTTCGAAACTGAAGACGGCATAGTTAAAGCCGTCGACGGAATCTCATTTCAACTCAAACGGGGTGAAACGTTGGGTATCGTAGGTGAGTCCGGGTCTGGCAAGTCAGTAACCAACCTCTCGATCATTCGCCTCATACCTGAACCTCCAGGAAAAATTGTTTCAGGCGAAGTAATCTTCAAAGGGCAGGACATCCTGTTGTTGCCGCCAGAAATGGTGCGGAAGATCAGGGGCCGTCGCATCGCGATGATCTTTCAAGATCCAATGACTTCGCTAAATCCGTTCATGAAGATCTCCAAACAGTTGATGGAGATGACTGAACTACACCTCGGCCACACAAGATCACAGGCATATGCACACGCAATCAAGATGTTGGAGACTGTGGGAATACCCGACGCGCGTGAGAGAGTAGACAACTATCCGCATGAGTTTTCGGGAGGAATGCGACAACGGGTAATGATTGCAATGGCTCTTTCCTGTGAACCTGAACTCCTGATTGCCGACGAGCCAACGACTGCTCTCGACGTCACCATTCAGGCACAGATATTGGAACTAATTAAGAAGTTAAAAAATGAGACTGGAACGAGCGTGATCTTGATAACTCATGATCTGGGTGTTGTGGCGGGCATGACTGAACGAGTCATCGTCATGTACGCGGGGAAGGTGTTTGAGCAAGCCAGTACGACAGAGTTGTTTTCTTTGCCTGGCAATCCCTATACGAAGGGCTTATTGAAATCAGTCCCGGATCCCACCGCCGAACAGGGGAAGCTATATCAAATACCAGGACTACCTCCCGACGTCGCACACTTAGGACCCGGATGTCCATTTGCACCACGTTGTGAAAGAGCAGAAGAAATCTGCCGGCACGAGTTTCCGCCTTTTGTTCAGCTTCGCGCGGATCATTACTCGCTGTGCCACTTTGCACGAGAGACCTACAAAGAATCCGGTGGTAACCCATTGGAGCGTTAGTTGCGCATGAGCACTCAGGAAACAAGCCCACATCAGCGACTTAGAAGCGAGCCTTTGCTCGCTATTAGAGACCTAAAGGTGCATTTTGATCTTGGCGGCGGGCGCGTTATAGACCAACTCATCGGCTCGAACCCAGTTAAACGAGTCGTAAAGGCTGTCGATGGGGTCTCGATCGATATTTACAAAGGAGAGACGCTGGGATTAGTTGGCGAGTCCGGCTGCGGAAAGTCGACGCTGGGACGGGCCATACTTCGCCTAACTGAGCCTACTGAGGGTCAGGTCATGTACCAGGACCGTGACCTCGCTCATCTCACCGGTAGAGAACTACGGGAGCAACGTCGGCACCTGCAGATAATCTTTCAGGATCCCTACGCATCTCTGAATCCGCGAATGACCATTGGTCAGATTGTTGCCGAACCACTGGAAACATTTCGTTTGGCTCGAGGAAGAGAAGCGGAAGAACGCGTGCAAGACTTACTTGAAACTGTAGGCCTTAGTAAACGCTTCATCAAGCGTTATCCGCACGAGTTTTCGGGCGGTCAACGACAGCGCATCGGAATCGCTCGTGCTCTGGCTGTCGATCCTGATTTCATTGTCGCGGATGAACCCATATCCGCGCTGGACGTGTCCATTCAGGCTCAGATCATGAACCTGCTTGAACGACTGCGACGCGAAAAGAATCTCACTTATCTTTTTATCTCGCATGACCTGCGTGCTATCAGACATGTCTCAGATAGAGTTGCGGTGATGTATCTCGGCAAACTTGTGGAGCTAGCAGACGCGAAGACTATCTATCAAGAGCCATTGATGCCATATACGAAGGCGCTCATTTCAGCTGTACCAGTTCCAGATCCTCAGATAGAAGCGAGCCGCCAGCGCATCGTGTTGGAAGGCGATGTGCCCTCGCCGATCAATCCGCCGTCGGGGTGTCCGTTCCACACGCGTTGCCCGTATGCAATCGAGGTTTGCAAAGAGGTTGTTCCAACATTGGTTGAAATCAAACCTGCACATTTCGCCGCCTGCATCAGAATTAGCCCAGCAATTCCGCGTATCGAAGACGTACCTCCCGGCCTTGCGCCGGGCCTCGAAACAAGCAAGGATTCCGCTTTGCCCAGTTAGCCGAATACCTCGTTCCAACCCGCAAACGGTTGAAATCGCCCTGCTATTAGGTGTTTTAGCAGTAAGGTAAACTACTTTCGTGCGGACGACTTTAACTCAGTTCTATATGGCCGCGAGCTAAGTGGTTGTCGGCCATATATTTGGAATCCATCTCGCTGAGTACCGACCTGTCGGGAACGTTTGCATTAGTGTTCCAGACCGAAGACTCCCGGTCGTCAAACCCAGCGAGAAGCGCGAAAGCTTGGATGGTAAAGAAACCTCCCACTTCCCCTATTGTGCAGGAACGACGTGAAGATGCCCCGCCCTCATGGCCGGAAATCCAGGACGGCTTGGCATCATCCGCGGGCCTTGCTCTGCTGCTGGTTGATGGTTATCAGCCGCCGGCGGTGGTGGTGTCAAACAACAATTCCATCTGTCACACATTTCAAACCTCACCTGACCATCTAAAGCTCTGCGATCCTTATTGCGGCGATGCTCACAGACAAACGCTGAAGGCCGGCGGCAGTGTCGAGTACAAGTGTCATGCAGGTCTGCAGTGTTTAACCCAGCAGGTAGAAATCGGCGGCAAACGGAATCTGGCGGTGATTGCTGGACGTGCGTTTGTAAAGAGCTCGGACTATCAACAGCTGATCGAACGTTTCCGGACTGGCGATCTGCAAGATCTGTTTTCCGCTGAAGTTTTTTCGAACGTGATCTTTTCGGAACCTGAACGACTTCGATCAGCTGTAGAGCGTGTGGACAGGTTAGCAAGGCGGTTTCAGGCCACGTCGACAGCCGCCGAGGTGCCTCGCCGAAATGGAGATGTTGTCCTTCGATCTCAACAGTCTCGAGATAGGCAGATGAAAGTTGAAGAGGTTCAACTGGAACCTGCCGAGCGCAAGGAGGATCTCGAACTTGAAGTTCAGCGTTTACGCAGTGAACTGGAATATCGTTCGCGCTTCGCCGACTCGCTTCAACACTTTCTCGAAAGGATAAGCTCCGACGATCCCGACAGAACCTATCATTCGATCATAAGCAACTCGAGAGAGTTGCTGCAGTCGGAACGGGCCTCACTGCTGGTTTTAGATCAGAATTCCAATGAGTTGGTTCTTAAGGCCGCTATCGGACTCGCCACTGAACCGAGTTCGGTGGGCCACGTGCGCGTCGGAGAGGGTGTCTCCGGTGAGGTGATTGAAACAGGTAAGGCACTGATGGTTTCAGACATGCGAAGTTCAGGACGCAAACCTGCTCCGGCTGAACGCCTGTACAAGACAAATTCCTTCATTAGCTATCCCATCATTATCAGCGGCCGAAAGATAGGTGTTCTCAATGTCACCGATAAATCTGGTGGGGGAAGCTACGACGACGTAGATCTCAGTCTTCTTGAAATAATTGGTCCACAAGTGGCGCTTGCACTTGAGCGAGCTGAATGGCAGGAGCGTGCAACCGAGTTTCAAGTGATGTCCATCACTGACCCACTGACCACACTACCTAATCGTCGTTATCTGGAAGAGCGGCTTACGGAAGAGGTGAATCGTTCCAAGCGCTACGACTACCCGATGAGTTTCCTGATGATCGACATCGACGACTTCAAGGCTTACAACGACATTAATGGACACCAGGCAGGCGATCTCGCTCTGCAAATTACGGCTCAGTGTTTGAAAGCTGCACTTCGTTCGGCTGACGTCGCGTCTCGCTATGGCGGCGAGGAGTTTTGTATTCTATTGCCACAAACCGGCATGGCCGAAGCGGGTGCCATCGCGGATCGAATCAGGCATCGTGTTGCTACCACTCACTTCCCACACGGAAAGTCGCAACCACTGGGTCGCGTAACCATTAGTATTGGGGTATCCACTTTTTCCTCGATTATCAATTCCTCTGAAACGGTAATCGCAGCCGCTGATCGAGCGCTATATCAGGCGAAGAGCCTGGGGAAGGATCGGATTGAGTTCTACCTGGAGGAAGAGCGGAGAAACTAGCCGAAAGAATGAAGAGTAGCTCGAGCGAAAACTTTCGCCGTGTGCTCGGACGATTCACCCGACAAGATTTTGTGGGACGAACGGAAGAGCTCAATCGGATCCTTGCCCATGCCAATCCAGGCAATGCAGGTCGAGGCCTGCTTCTACTAATGGAGCCATCGGCCGGCGTTTCGGAACTCTTACGTCAGGCCTATGACCAGCTCTTCAATCAGCGCTCCACAGTCATTCCTATCTACTTCGCTTTTACAAGAAACGAAACCACTTCAGTCAGCGCAGCTATTGAGTTTCTCAATACCTTCCTGCAGCAATACATCGCGCATCGTCGTAATGAACCGGCCATCTGTCACGCCGCGGTGACGCTACAGGACCTCGTGGCGCTCGCGCTTCCGGGCGATTTCGAATGGGTTGAGCAACTGGTTGAGGCATACACGCGGCTGAGATTTAGCAACGATGATAAGGCTCTCGTGCGGTTCTGTCTGGGCGCGCCGCAGCGAATACCAGCCCAACAAGGTAGACCACTTCTGATGATCGACGGCGCACAACTGGCCGATTATCTCAACGGCCAAGTCGTGATGGGAACCGAAGTTTTGCGAGTGTTTGGCCGTGCCGGTTTCACCTTTGTGTTGGCTGGCTTACGGCGCCAGATTGTGGCCGCTGCTTATCAGGCCGAGTGCAACTTTGAACTCGTCGATACCCTTCGTCTGGCGCAATTGAATGCAGACCATGCTCGCTTACTGGTAGAGCATGTGGCCCGGCGTAAGGAGGTCGCTATAAATGAGGAAGCGCGCGATCTACTTGTGCAGCAGTTTGCGGGCAGTCCATTTTTCATTAGCACCTTTCTGCAAGCGGCTAGAGAAAAGCGTACAGCGCTTGTTTCGTATCTGGATTGCGAGCGCCTGTATGTTGACGAACTGTTTGGGGGGCACATCCATCGTCATTTTGCAGATCTGCTCGAGGAGATCTGTCCCAACCTCCACACGCGTCAACTGTTAATACGTCTGCTTTGGGAAGCCGCCGCAGGAGAGAGAATGTTGTCTTTCGAGGCGTGGCGAAGGCGTTTGCAGATAACTCCGAGCGAGCTTCAGGATGTCTTGCAACGATTGCACGTTCAGGAGTTCGTGAATTGGGATGAGACGACGATCGAGGCAGGGGGTGGACCAAGGGCATGGAAAGACTACCTGAAGATCCGTTATCGGTTAGACGTCCTCAATGAGCCCCGCGCTTTGGTAGTTGCTGACGCGCTTGCTGACTCTTTGAAGCGCGCGCCACATACCATGGCGAGACATTACAAAGAGATCGCTAGTTTAGGGTTGCGCGATTTGTTAACCCGATTCAATTGCCAGCGTGTTCCTGCAGTACTTTTCGATCACGCAGCGTTTAGTCGAAAGTACAAGGGTGCTGAGAATGTGAATATCTCCGCCGGACTCGACTCCGAAACAGAGCTCTTCAAACTTCCTCAGACGGTGCATACGGCAAGTTGTCTGGCGTTCGATAGCGGCCTGCGTCAAGTTTGCGAAGAGAACCGATGTTTGGTGGCGCACACGTTTGAAGACGGGGTCTATTCCGACGCTCAGCAAGTCGTTTGGCTTGCGGTTGAGATTGAATCCAAGCTGGAGGTCGATGTTGATATAGCCGAGGCCTGGTGGGAGCGGTTGGAAGCAATGTCCGGCAGGTTGGGCTTTGGTCGCTTTCAGGTGTGGTTAATCTCCAATGAGGGCTTCTCAGAGGACGCTAGCAGGCTGCTTGTCCGGCGCGGAGCCTTTTTTTCATCGCGACAACAATTGGAGTTATTGGGCGCTCGGCTCGGCGAAACACTTGGGGTTCCCGCCCTACAGACAGCTCAGGATGAGTTCCTGATGGTGGTGCCGATGGGACAGGATAATGAACTCATCGCTGCCAATACGGTCGAGCAGATTGCAAGACGATTAACATTTCGACCCGAGGCCATTAACCAGATAAAGACGGCGGTTGTCGAGGCCTGGATTAATGCGTCAGAGCACAGTCTGAGCCCAGATCGAAAAATTTATCAGCGTTTTCGCGTTGAAAGTGATAGATTAGTCGTCACCATTTCGAGCCGTGGCATCGTCCCGACCAATCTCCACAGTGTTGGGGCGAACAGCGGATCAGAAGCAAACGAAGCGGCAGAAGAACGACGCGGATGGGGCTTGAAACTCATTCGAACGCTAATGGACGAGGTCGAGTTTGAACGAGTCGATGACGGTACCAGTTTGCGTATGACAAAGTATCTTCGTAATAGTTCTTCCTGATCGGTTCGGCTAACGAGCGTCGCGGAGGGTCCTCAACGCTCGCGATTCAAGTCGCAAATTTTTTCGTAACGAGAAACATTCGAGGCAGGAGGGGACTGTCGAATGGATATACCAATTAGCACGGTCGTGCGCTCGCGTGTAGGCGACACCGCGGTTGTGTATGCCAGCGATTATCTCAATAAGCTAACCGGCGAAAAGATAGAACGTGAGTGTCGCAGACAATTAGATTGCGGATGTCGTGCACTGGTTATTGACTTTAGTGATACACAATTAGTTAACAGCATAGGTGTCTCAATTCTTCTAGGCATAATCGACGTAGCTCAAAAGAGCGGTGCTCGCGTTGTATTCTCCGATGTGAACAGTCAAACGGTCGAACTGTTTGAGATGCTCGGGCTCACCCGACATGTGGTTTTGGCAAAAGACGCACAGGAAGCCCTCTTTAATCTTACCGGCTTTAGTACGACACCCATCATGCATTGATAGGTCGCATGGAGCCAAATACCCAGAAACTCATTCATACTTTTGGCGCGCTTGCCGATCTGGGCCAGGAAGTCGCAAATACAACAGACTTCACGGAAATGGTGCGAACGTCAATGCACCTGCTTCTCGGAACTCTTGCACTTCGACGCGGTGCTGTCGTCGAGTGTGTGGACACCGAGTCGCTCAGTTGCGTCGCGATCTGGGGGCTCGATGAGCAACTTGTGAATGAACTACAAATCCATGAAGGGGAGAGAGAGTCTTTCCTTCAAGGAGAGGCGTCGGCATTTCTCGTGAAGAACGAGGCGAGCTCGAACCACTTCGTGCAGCGGTATCGTGACAGCCTTGCTGAAAATGGAATCGAGCTGGTGTTGCCGATGATTGTTCGAAGCGAGATCACAGGGCTAGTCCTACTCGGAGGGAAGGCGAGTGGTGAAGATTTTTCCCTCGAGGACTTCGACACGATACGTGCGATGGTTAGACATATCGGGGTCGGCATTCATACGCATCGTCTACTCGAGCAGGTTGCTCATCGCGCGCAGGAGAATAGAAGGTTATACGAAGAGTTGCGGGCGATTTACCGAGACACCGTCAGAGCGTTTGCGGCGGCCATCGACATCAAGGACAAGTACACTCAGGGACATTCAGAACGCGTTGGCAGGTACAGTGAGGTAATCGCCCGGGAAATGGGTTGGAGCGAGGAACAGATCGAGGGAATTCAGATTGCCGGTTATTTGCACGACGTGGGAAAACTTGTCGTCGACCGGGACATAATCAACGCGCCTTACCATATCAACGCTAAGCAATCGACTGAACTAAGCCGGCATCCTTCCGCGGGTTACGAAATTCTCGCCCCGATCAATCATCCCTACGCCGACATTCCGTTGATGGCAAAGTATCACCACGAACGCCTTGATGGGCTCGGCTATCCAGACGGACTCGTTGATGAGCAAATTCCCCTTGGTGCCAAGATTGTTTCACTCGCAGATTCGTTCGATGCCATGACGACTGATCGCCCGTATCGCAGGCGTCGATCATTTGAGGATGTTGTGCTCGATTTACGCCAGAACACTGGCACACAGTTCGACGGAAAAGTTGTAACGGCGTTTGCGCGAGCGATGCTGAAGGAGGTAACGGGCGAGACTAAGGAACGCCGGATTATCAAGATGCTCGGGAAGGATTATCTCGAGGGCGAGCAAGTTCCCGCTCTTCTTATGGGTCTCATCGCGGAGCTGGACGGTTCGGGCCAGTCGAGCGCTGCTGACCTCTAACTGGATTGGACAAGTTGGGAAAGGGCGCTAGCGGCAATCTCAAGAGCCTCACAAGAATAGGACAGTTGGGAAGGGGACAAGCGGACAATTCAGGAACCTCACCATAGAAGTTCTGAACGCGCGCCCCCGCTCGATCCATTACCACGCCCTCAACAACTGAAAATGGTCCAACCTTCAAACTGATCGCTGGTACAAGGAAACCGCGGGGGCGCGCTCAGAATTTGAATAGTGAGATTCCTCTATGGTCCGCTTGCCCCCTTCCCAACTGTCCTATTTCTATGAGGTGCTTTTGTTAGCTGGGTTGGATTCGAATGACGAAATTGCAGATTGAGATCTTTTGATCGGGTCCTACTTCAGTCGGGTCCTCGCGCGAAAGCTCACGTCCATTGACCAGCGTTGGATTCCTGCCCTTGGCAACTAACCAGTAACGTCCTTCGCTGTCACGCGACAACACCGCGTGAACTCGACTCACTTCCGGGTCACCTTTGATTGGCAGGTCAACTGTAATATTCCGTGAGCCGCGGCCGATTGTTATTTCGTTCTTAATGATCGGGACGACCGCTTCGCGCACGCCATTGCGCCAGATTTCAATGGAGTAGAGTGGCGCTGCTTTGGCTCGTACTACTGTCTGTTCGCTTTCGCTGGTTTCGGATGTAGCAATCTCGCGAATAGTATCGTTTGCGCTAAAAGCCGGAGCAGTCCTATAGGAATCCACTCGCGGAGTAACCATTGTGTGCCCACTCTCTGTTTCATCCCAAACCGCCTGCACTCGAAACTCGCCTTTATTCAAGGTTCCATCCACTCGCAATTCAACTGCGAATGATTTGACCGCCAGCTGAGTGGATCCGCTCAATTCCCGAGCACGTTCTGACAACACGTGAAAGAGTCCCTGCTCGAGTCCGCGTCTTTTGTCGCCCTGCCAGTCTTTGTCGTCGTCGGCGCTTAGATAGACGATGTATTCACGTGGAATGTAAGTGGGACCACCGGGCGGCGTAAACATCTCACGTTGCATGGCGGCTTCGACTTCGCGCGCGATCTTAACAAGAAACTCTTCCCACACGCGCCGCGGCTTCGCGTGTTCATCTGCTGCTTCTAGCAGATCCTCACCGGTCTCACCGTCTATCCATTTTCTAATCGATTCAAGCAGACCCAATCTATGGCTCTCCTTTTTGGGGGTGTACCGTTCAAAGGCGAAAGGTGATCAGAACCTTGAGCGCTTGGCACCTCAATTGAACTTTACAAACCTCTTATTAATCCAGCCTCGGTCGGACGAGTATGGATCAATTTTTGGTCGGCCATGTTCGACAACCTGTACCTCGTACCAATTGCTGTCGGCGCTCAACACTTTTACCTTTGAACCCAGTTCAGCCAATCCAATCGGTGCGTTTGTTGTGTTTGCCACGGGACGCAGATTTACGTCGGTGGTTGTAACACCTTCACGACCGATAACAAAGGTGTCTCCCAGTCGCGGGATCGTAGTCAACGGATTCCAATGCGAAGTGACGTACTTGTGTGTTGCCAAAAGCATTCCTGAAAACGCCATGATTAATCCCAGTGCTACCAACGCCCGACGGCCGCGACTTGGTGGCAATACGGTTGCTCTCGACGCGCCCGTTGTCGGTTTCTTCTGGCTTGCCTTTTTCCCATTCAACTCCTGCTTTACACGCAGTTCCATTTGACGTTGTGCTTCAAGGCTAATAGGCACCACAATCCGCGGTCTCTTGGCTGGTTCGTTACCGGCAAACACTGAAACTCGTTGGTCAGGCGTCTCAAACTGCGCTCGAGGTGGTGCTGCCTCAGTAAAGTCTTCTGGTTCGACCGAGAGATCCTCGCTTGGTTTGCGCCGTGCTTCAACAACGTCCGCAGTCTTTTGTAGTGGGAGAGTTGGCGGCAAGCTCGCTTCAGCTATCTCATCCCAAAACTCTTCTACGGTTTGAAAACGATTTTCGGGTCGACTTTGGGTAGCCTTTTCGAGCACTCGCATAACCGCGGTTGACCAGACAGCCTCACGGACTATCAAAGGCAACTCCGTTATCGTGCGTTGCGCAAAGCGACGCGGTGATTCGCCAGCCAAAAGGGTGTAGGTGGTCTTAGCCAGGGAGTAAATGTCAGCAGCAGGCGTCAGATAATCCCGGGGAGCGGTGAGTGTGGCCGTGTCGAGTTGGCCTGTGTGCATTAACGGATTGTGTTCGGGCGCCGAATAAATGCTGGTGCCTACGCGCGTGATAGCTCCCTCTGTAGCGTCCAGCCGAGCCACTCCGAAATCTGCGATCTTTACCAGTTGCTTATCAGCAGTAAGCAATAAGTTTTGTGGCTTGATGTCGCGATGAATGACCCCACACTTATGCGCGTGTGCGAGGCCGGAGCACACCTGCTCCAAATAGAAGAGAGCCCGCTGAATTGGTAGCGGCCGGTTGCGAGTGAGCGCGGACATGTCTCCGCCAGGCAGGTACTCGAGGACAATGTAGTGAAATGTGGTTCCCGCCAGGTCGATCGCCGTTCCGTGTCCGAGGCGATTGATGACGTTTGGATGTCGGACCCTGTCAAGAGCAACTGCCTCGTTCTGAAAGTTGGCAACGAGCGTTCGCTCGAGCTCAATGTCGGGTTCATCCTGCAGATACAGATTCAAGGCCTTGATGACAATGGTACGTGGAGCTCCGTCAGCTGCAGCGTTGTCATGTGCGACGTAAATTTCTGCGTAGCTGCCACGACCTAAACATTCAACGATGTCGTACCGGCCGTCGAGTCTGCTCTGTTGAAGTTTGAGTTCCGACATTTGTTCGCCCTGATTCGCATGACTTAGATGCACGCAAACAGATCAGGGTACAGTTTTCAAGGGGCATTGGTGCTGGCTGGAGGTTTCGTCAGCTCGTCGTAATGTGCGAGCGCCTTTCTTCTATCGTTTGGTGTCCGCAAGCCAACGGCGGACAAACCGAGAATTGCCTCTTTCTTGATTGTGGCCGTTGCCGCCGATTGGTTCGCGTCGGCCTTGGCGATAGCCGCTTCGAAGGCTTTTGCCGCTTCGTCTGGATTTCCAGTAAGCAGATTCGCACGACCATACAGATATAAGAACTCCGCATTGGGAGACTCCAGGGGACTCACGATTCCAGCATTCAACAATTCCTTACTGACATCGCTTGCGAGCCAGGTCTTGGGATCCTTGTCGACTTGACGCCGTGCGCGCTCGAATTGCAGAAAAGGTTCTTCGGGAGGAGCATTATTGACGACCGGCGTCTCGACTGGCTTCGGCGGAGTCGCAAGGAAGGGAATTCGCTCTTTGTAACGTGCGCCTGCATAGAACGCTCCGGCGATCAAAGCAAGGACAAATAGAAATCCAAAGAGACGGACGCCATTACTTCCCCCCTGTTTGGTTTTCGGCTCGGCTACGTTCAGACGTTGCTGCGATACTTGCCCGTCGCTAGGTGGCCCCGGAAATGCAATCCTGGAAGCTGGAACGAAGTTTGAGTCGGGTTGCATACCTACAACAGTCTGTTGGCCATTCTCCTGCGGCGCAAAGATTGGCTGAGTTTCAGGGGTAATCGTAGGCTCCATTTCATCAAGTCGCTCCGCCGCGGTAATGTGATCACCAACGCGGACGATCACAACAGTCAGATTGTCTTCTGCGCCGCGTTCATAGCAACGTTGTTTGAGTTCGTTGCAAACCGTTTCCAGGTTTTCGTTGGAAACCAGAAGGTGGCGAATCTCGTTGTCGGAAACGTGACGCGTAATTCCATCGGTGCACAATAGAAACTCAGTACCGTTCTCGACCTCCATCGTTTTCATGTCGACCTCGACAACTTCTTCTGCACCGAGTGCCCGGCTAATTACGTTTTTGCTCGGATGGTTCGCCGCCTGTTCGGGTGTCATTCGCCCGGCGCGCACCTCTTCTTCGACGATCGAATGGTCTTCAGTCTCGCGATGTAACTTGCCGTCTGGAGTAAGCCGGTAGAGTCGAGAATCGCCCACGTGACCAAACGTGGCAACGTTACCATTAAGGTGCAGAGCAACTATCGTCGTTGCCATCATCGAGAACTTCGCGTGCTCCTGGGCCATCTGATGGATCGAAGCGTTGGCACGCTGAATCGCCAACTCCATCAAATCCTCCACGTCAGTGCCATCGGTCTGGTGGCGAAAAGCCTCGTCGAGAACCTCGATCGCTGTCTGCGACGCGACTTCGCCAGCTTCAGCACCGCCCACACCATCAGCTACCGCGAAGATCGATCGGTTGCCGTCGTCTAAAAACGAGTCTTCGTTAAGCGGCCGCCGCTCATTCAAGCCACGATCAGTAAGCGCCGACGATTGGACTCTGAGGGTTTTCCTGTCTTCGCTCATTGCACTGCCTCCAGCTTAAGGGGAGAAGAACTTTTCGCAGCCGGCACATCGGCTATAACTCTGTCACGTGCATTTCGGTTTGAAAACGCCATCAGCATTCCCAGCATCGCAAAACTCGTAATAAGACTGAACCCGCCGTGGCTAACAAAGGGCAACGTGATACCAGTCATAGGCAAGGCACGCAAGATGCCGCCGATATTCACCAGGGCTTGAAAACCAACAAAGGCCGTAAGGCCTGCTGCGCAAAGCTTCGTAAACATATCACGCGCCTCCAACGAAGTGCGAACACCCGCGACCACGAAAATTATGACCGCCAGGATGATGACAGCTCCTCCAACGAGACCAGTTTCTTCTGCGATTGCCGCATAGACGTAATCGGAATCGGCGATCGGAATTACTTCCGGGAAACCAAGACCAAAGCCTCTTCCGGTCGTCTTGCCTGAAGCAATTCCGAATACAGCTTGAGCGGGTTGGAAGGCTAGCTTGTCAAACCAGATGTCAACATTGACCGTCTTTTGCATTGCAGGACTCTGCTCAGCCAGTGCCTTTAACCTGGGATCGTCGTTTAATGCCTCTTCGTAATCCTTTTTCCACCACGAAACTTCCGGCGACGGCGGATCAAAGCCGTCCAGCCATAAATGAAATCGCTGTTGAATTCGAGAGGGAAGCGTGGCACTAATCGGCCTTGCAATGGTCGGCAGCAGCGGCACCTTCTCTTGGATGTCTCTTGGCAAAGCGCCGACAACCAAAATAGCGATTACGAGTAAGACTGATCCGACGAACAGAAGCAGTTGGGGCCACCGTCGAACAGCGACCAGGTAGAGCGTTGTATAGGCGCCGCTGAAGATGAGCATCTGACCGAAGTCTTTAAGTGCGAAGAAGGGAACGAAGGGGAGCATCGCCATTACGAGCAACGGAACAATGTCGCGAGCGCGTGGAATACCCCAATAGGTTTCAGCGAGGTCCTTGTAACGTGCGGTCAGAATCCCGGCGAAACCCACCAGAAACGGTATCTTCGACGGTTCCCACGGAGTCATGTTGCCAAGGGCCTTGCCTGCACTCGAAGTTACGACGGCAATTGCGAGTGGCAACAGAGTGAACAATACGATTATGAAACTGTTACGCTGCAGCCACAGTAGAAAACCATCTCGCACACAGAAGGAGTAGGCGATTGCGAAGGCGAAAAAGGAGAATATTGGAATCCAGGTGTAGCTCGAAGTTATAGCGTTCCACAGGGTGTAGTTTGAAGGCTTCTTCGGGAGCTGATTTATATCGATTGGCTGAGCAGGTGTGGCCGGTAGACCCATCAACTGCTTCTTGATTGGATCGTAATTCTCCATGATGTAGCGAGTCCGGAGCGCCTGCATTTTCTCTTCACGCGCGGCGGCTTTGTTGCGCGCGTTGTATTCCGGATCACTGTAGAGCCGGTACTGGATGAGCATCCCAAATGCAAAAAGCAGTATGGCAGTGGTGAACAAGACCCAATTGCCTGCGAATCGTTTGTTACGCGACAACCAGAGTACGAGTGCTATAAGAGGAACAAACATCATCAGGTCGCGCACGCCGCCTATCACGGATGTTTCGTATCCACGCAACAGGCCCGCGCGATGAATCGCGACGTATCCGGTAATCTCAAGAGCGATTATCATGAAGATTAAAAGTAGATGTGATGATGCTCGGTTCTTCACGATGGATAGTCCGTAGTCCGTTGTCAGTAGTCCGTTATTAGTGGTCCGTTGCCAGTAGTCCGTTGTCAGTAGTCCGTTGTTTTTTGAGATCTGAGATCTACGATCTGAGATCTATTTTGGTGTTGTCAAAACTCTCGTCCCACTGAAATAGCCAAGATCCCTTGCCTTCAAAACCAACGCAGCCGCTATTGGCGCTGCCGACCTCGATCCGTATCCGCCACCCTCCACAATCACCGCAATCGCAATCTGCGGTTTCTCAAGCGGCGCAATACATAGAAACCAGCCGTCAATTCGTGGATGATCTTCGTCCATAATCACTTCGTCGTACTCGCGAACCACATTCCCTTTATTGTCTCTTTCGACCCTATGTCGCGTTTTAGGTTCCCCGGTCTTGGGATCGTAGACCGGAACGATCTTCTGCGCAGTACCAGTCTTGCCTCCAGTATTAATGCCCGATGCTTTGACAGGCGCAAAAACACCGCGAGCGGTTCCACTCGGACCTCCAGTTACGAGACCCATAATCGAACGCAGACGTGCCGCAGTCGCTGCCGGAACCACCTGATTGAAGACCTGTGGCGATTGGTTGAATTCAATCTTGGGTTTCATCAGCTTGCCTTCCATATTGCCGATCGTCGCTGCTGCGAGTGACATCTGAAACGGTGTCATTTGCCCGGCATATCCTTGGCCATAGCCAATAAGCGCGAGATCGTATCGGGTGACTTGCTTACCAGTGACAATCGTGGCTTCCCTCGGCGCCAGCGCTCGCTTCACAGCGTCTGTACTGGCATTCCAAATCTCTGTCTGCTTTCTGCCACGTAGTGCTTCAGACGGCGTGTCGTAGGCACCAATGCCGAGCAACTGTGCAGCGCGCTTCAACCGCTCTGGTCCAAGCTTCACACCCATCTGAGCAAAGTACTGGTTACAGGAAACTTCGTAGGCTTGGTCAATCTTAATCCGGCCATGCACCTCGCCCGGACCGCCATCATCGAAAATCACGTTCGCTCCGGGCGCTGCATAATAGCCGCTGCCGCTACAGGTAAACTCCGTGTCCTGCTCACCAGCAAGAAAGGCCGCCGTCATGGTGACCGTTTTGAAAGTCGACCCCGGGATGTAGTACGCGCCCAGAGCACGACTCACTAACGGCCTATCGCGTTCATTTGCCTCGAGACGAATCCACGTTGCTTCATCTTCCACTTCTTTCAAACTGTAAGAAGGCTCACTGTACAGAGCCAAAACTTCGCCGTTCTGCGGATTAATTACAACGACAGCGCCATGTTTCCCCTTCAACTGGTCCACCGCCGCCTGCTGCAGCAAACGGTCAATTGTCAGACGCACATCCTGATTTCCTTTGAATTCCTGCCCCCTGCCCCTCACGAGTTCAAGAGCCTCGGGTAGCGCTCCGCTTTGCAGACCAAACAGGGCCCGCTCCAATCCTGGGTCGCCGCGATCGGAACCAAACAGGTGGGCCAACGCCTTGTCCATTGGATATTCGCGACGAATCTCGCCGCTCGAATCTCGTTTGTAATAAGCAAGCGGTTGATCGAGCCGACCGGACCTGTCGAGAATCCATCCGCGAAGTGTGGATTCTGACAGCCGTCGCATGCGCAGGTCTTTGTAGCTCAACTCTTGAAATTTTTCGTTGCGCTCTGCGGCGTATTGGGCCCAATAGATGTGAAAGGAAAACAAGCTGAGCGAAAGTAAGACGAAAAGCCAGCGCAAGGCGCGCAGACCGCGGTTGGTTGAGGTGGAGCCGAGCCGTTTTCTAACTTCCTTCGGGAGATCTTCCGGGATTGCTGCGGTAACAACAGGTCGACGACGATTGCGTACCAAACCGAGGAGAAGAGACAAAATAATGAATGCGAAGCCCCCGACGTAAATCAGGGTGAAGAGCGCGGGAGTTCTTTCCGGCACATGAACAACAGTCGTGGGAGATGGTGTCGGCGATTGGAAAAACAGCAGCAGTAGGATCGCGACGTTCATTTAAGTTTCTGTTCTTGCGCTCCCTTGCTTGCTCATATTCCTGTGCTTCAGTTATTCACTCTTTCGCAGCCGAACCTCAACGTCTCCAAACCCAACCACATCTCCGTCTTCGATCAACCGGGACTCGCCGTAGGTGATGCGTCGCCCATTAATAAAAGTGCCATTGGTTGAGCCCGTATCGGCGACGAGAAGCGTACCCTCGGAAGTCATTAGTAGCGCGGCATGTATTTTGGAGACACTCGCATCATTCAATGTTAGTTCGTTGTCAGAAGCGCGCCCGACGTTGAGTCGCTTACCGCCAGGTTTGAAGATTAGAGGTATTTCCCGTGTTCCGTTTGGCTGTGTAACACGGGCCATCACTTGAATGTCGGGCATGGGCGGCGACGCGCCGGGGATAGGAACGCCAGCCTTAGCTGCCCGTTTCTCTTCGTCCTGGCGGCGCAGGTCTTCTTCAAACTCGCCGAAATTAGGATCGACCGAGATACCAGTTGTGAATATGTCGACTTCTGCTTCTACACCGACAGGTCCAAGCGTTCGATAGCGATGGTCATTTATATGGTCGATTGCCGCTGCAAGGACTTCGTTTTTTAAGTCATTCAGAATTTCCGGGGGCGCTTCTGAGTGAGTGCCCCATTCAACCTTCAACACCAGGTGGTGTGGGGCGATTCTTCCCTTCGGACCTTCATCCCGTACGCGTTCGTCGATCAACTTCTTCATTCGCTCGATGAGTTTGGAGGTTGTTAACCCGCTCTTAGGTTCAACAGTACGGCCAAACTTGCGATCGACGACGTCCCCCATCCCCTCCAGAACTCGACGAAGAAGTCGTTCCGGCAAGGCGTCCTCACGTCTCCTTTTTCCAGTCTTTTGCTTGAGCTTGCCAGTCGTGTCTTCTGAGTCAATCATGAACAATCAATACGAGTTTCCCGATCCAGGGTTCAGGTGTCGGTACTGCCCCTCCGAAATCCTGCACTCTCAAGCTAAAAACGCAGTCCTCGCTTGTGAACTGCGCTAAATGAGGGCTAATTGCTGGGTCATCGGTATTCTAGCCTAAACCGGGGCATCGTAATAGGTAGTTTCTGCGGGCAAATTACAGCGGATTGTTAAGCGAATCAGCATATGCTGGCACAAGCATTGCCATAATGCGGGTGGGCAGCTTCCGTGAGTTGCTTTACCAACCTGAGTTCGAAGCCCAGGGGCACGCGACCAACCTGCTGTCGTCCCCCAATGTCTATCTCCCGAAAAGTAACTGACAAGCCGGCTCAGCAGTATTCCTCCGCATTGTTCCAGCGTCTCTTTTCGCCCCCAAGGAGGTTCCCTGATGTCCACCCCCCTCCCGACTATCTCGTATGAGGTTGATCCCCAGCTACCTCTGCTGGTTGATCAACCTCAGGCCGATTTCAAGAGTGAAACTCAGCTCGAATTTCAAGAAAAACTCCAAACAGAAATCGCCTGTGCTTTAAAAGGAATTGAAGATTTCCACGTACAGGAAATCGCGCAAAGTATCTTGTGGGAGATGCTTCGATTTTTCGATTGGCTATCGCGGATCGAGAACAATCTACACAAATTGGACACGCTACTCGAAAGCCTTTCCATCCTCGAAGTACTGGAATTCGAAGCGCGCTCTTTGACTGATTACATAGAGACCAAAGCGATGAATTCGGAGGATGTCAGCGACAAGTTACGCGATGTCCTGGATGGGATAAATTACGGAATAAACCATGATTTACGGAGGATTTTTGAGAGAGAGCTAGTGCGAGGAGTTACTGAACAGTCAACGCCGATAGTCTACGGAAAAATCATGCACGCTCATGGTTTGTTGACTAACTGCTTCCAGCAGTCGACGATAACCCTCCTCCAGGTTTTCAACCCCCAATTGGATGGTTTTACTCTTTTTAATGACGCTGAGGTGAGGCTTGAACAATCACTTGCGCTTTGTAAAGACCTGACGTCCCTCATGAGGGTGGTACGAGCTGCTGAGACTGAGTCCGACCCCGATAGCCTCAGTACCATCGTCGATCGGATCCTCGAGTTTCGCGATGGGAGTATGCATTTTTTAATGTACAAAGACTGGCGCGGATACGAATCTTTAGCTCTCGAAGTAATCACCTCGATCGAGAATAATCTTGACCCGAAACCACTTCTGCACCGCTTCGTCTGCTTCCTCGAGCTCCTCTATGGCCACGTGAAAATGCGTGCCGTGCTGGCGGATCACTTTCCCTATTCGGGCGCTGAAGGCGACGACTGACCTTATTGGATTTGTTGGCTTGGCCAGGCACTTAATACTGAACCATAGTCGTATCTAATGTGACGAAAAGTGTTATCCGCCCGGTAACACAAAGTGTTAAATGCGCCTGACTCGCGATGTCTACCCATCCAGTTGGTCAACTACACCTGCTAGCCATACGGCCAAAATCACCCCCAGCTGAGCAATAACTGTGTGCAAGAACCGCCCAAAAGGCTGCTGGAACCGTAGAAGCGATCGGTTCTTATTGGGACAGTTATTCTCTCTTGCTGACTCGGCCTATGTAAAAGCCGGCGCCGAAAATCATCGTCAATAGGAAAAACACAGGGATCAGTAAAACGAAAGTGTTCCACAACTCCTGCAGCATTCGACAGCCTCCAATTCGTCATTACCGCGAATGTCTTAGCAATCGCGAATAGTCATGCCTTGGTCGTACGAGATGGGGCGTGAGGTTAGGGGCTCAATGCATTAATAATCTAGTTCATCGGCTTTACGAAGAGCAAGAAAATTGCAACGGTAGTTTTGTAGTCAGGCATTCTCAAACTCCGCTCGGGCGTGTTCTTGCGCCGCTAACCTGATGCCGGAAGTGCGATCAGAACTGTAGGCGCCCTAAAACTGTAACGCGCTGAATGCGCGAGCAAGAGGTCGCGGTCCCAGTTATCTGCCCTTAGCCAAGTTGCGTTATAGTTGCTGTCGAGCTCAATACTGTCTTCAATCAGCGGCTTTCTTTGAGCGTAAAGGGATGTGCCCAGGTAAAGCTAGAGACAAGTTGCAACGGAATGTCGAATAGCAAACCCAAGGCAAATAAGTGGCAAGAGGCGTTGGACCGCCATCAATCTGCGGCTACGGCTTTCGCTGCAACGGCGCGCATCATCGACGAAAAATCCTGGTACAGACCTATGGCCGCAGGGAAGTGGTCTCCTGCTCAAGTCACCGAACATCTAAACCTCACTTATCGAATTGCGTTGGATCAGGTTCGAGGTGGTCCAGGCGTGCAGGAGAATCCGTCCGGGCTGTCGCAAGAAGAGCGCGCTAATATTCTGGGCACGATCCTACAAAAGCGGCGCCTTCCAGGTGGCGCTCAAGCGCCTGCTGAGGTCATACCGATACAGGTTGAAGACGGCCAGTCTGACGCACTGGCTTGTTTTGGCCAGTTAGCTCAGGAATTCAAAGAAGAGATGGAGTCTCATCGTGGGAGGAATGACGTGCTAATCACGCATCACTTTTTCGGTGCACTTCCTTTACTGACGGCAATTGACTTTTTTGCCATTCATATCGAGCACCATCACAGACAGATCGCTAAGTCAGGAGATGTACATGAAAGCGATATTCAAAACAACGTGGCCTTACCAGGGCGATGAAATGAATCTGCCGGTAGGCGACTTGGAAGCGGCAATCCCTTTCTACGAAACCATCATGGGATTCCGAGTTATTTCGCAGAGCGATTCTCCTTATAAGTCTGCTGTCCTGAGCAGAGACAGCATCAAGATAGGACTAGCCGAGAACGGAGGTGACCCTACTCAGGATGGGTGCTTCTTCGAAGTCGATAACGTCAATGCAGCTTTTGCCGAGTTAAAGGCGAATGGGTTTGACAAGGAAGACGCAAATTTCAGAATCGACAAACACGGAGACAAGTCTTTCAAGGTTTTCTTCGTCGTCGCGCCGGATGGACTATGTTATTGCCTTGGTGAACGTCAGTCGTAAAATCTAATGCCGGCGAACAGAGACTTTTTCCGAATGAATGCCCACGAACCCATGCAGACTGAACGCAAGCGGATGAAGCTATGGTTCATATATTTATGGGCCCTGCCAGCCACTCTCGTCGGGCTGATCTTCGTACCACTCGCATGGGTCTCCGGCGGAAAGGTACAAGTTGTTGACGGGGTGATTGAAGTCTGGGGCGGCCTTACAACGCAGTTTCTAAACCATGGAACTTTGATCGGAAGCGCGGGAGCGATGACACTTGGACACGTGGTTCTTGCACAAGATGAAGTTTCCTTGATTGGAAGTCGTCGACACGAACGGGCCATGTGGCGCAGTACGAGCGCTGGGGTCCTTTGATGATTCCGCTCTATCTCCTTTCGAGTGCCTGTGCCCGGCTGCGCGGTGGTGACTTTTATTGGGACAATCGTTTTGAACGTGAGGCGTACGCGAAGCCGTCAACCAAAGAAACCTCTCGTTCTGAAGAAGTAACCCACGTTCCAAGTCAATCCTAAACTCAGCTACAATCAAATGCATGAAACGATCGGGGGTCGCAGATCTTCCTCTTCATGGCGGACGTGTCCCGCATTGGCTTGCTGACCGAATGACAAAACTCGGCACGGCCATTACTGAAACAATCATTTACGATTACGGAACTTCTCTATTTCTTTCGCGTCTCAGCGATCCTTTCTGGTTTCAGGCGCTGGGTGCGGTGATGGGAATGGATTGGCATTCTTCGGGTATCACCACATCTGTCATGGGCGCATTGAAGCGCGGACTCGCACCACGAGCTGATGAACTTGGAATATACATTTGTGGCGGCCGGGGAAGGTTTTCGCGAAACACGCCGAGCGAGTTGAGATTCCTTGCGGAGCGTCGTGGTTTCGATGGTGAGGCATTAGTGCGCACGAGTCGTCTGACTGCGCGTGTTGACAATAACGCGATTGCCGATGGCTTTCAGATTTACTTGCACAATTTCGTTGTGACGAATGATGGTGAATGGGCCGTAGTGCAGCAGGGCTTGAACGATCGCAGCGGAATGGCTCGGCGTTATCACTGGCACTCAGCAACCGTAAAAGACTTCGTGGCAGACCCGCACACTGGAATTGTCGGTGAGAATCAAGGCACGATCATGAATCTCGTCGACGGACAAGCTAAACGCGCGCAAGGCGCGTTACTCGAGATCACGCACGAACATCCCGAAACGACTCTCAGCGCTGCACGACATCTTCAGATGCCCGCTCATCATGAAGTCAGAAAGCAAAACGTCGATCTAAAGAGACTTGGGGCGGTACTCGCTGTTGCGTACGAACGTGACCTGCATGACTTCGCGGAACTCTTGCTGTTGGAGAATCTTGGTCCGCGCACCCTACAGTCGCTGGCTTTAATCACTGAGGTAGTGCACGGTACACCAAGCCGTTTCAAGGATCCGGCGCGTTTCTCGTTTGCGCATGGCGGTAAGGACCGGCATCCGTTTCCTGTTCCATTAAAGACATATGACGAGTCATTAAACTTTTTACGCTCGTCACTCGAAGCAGCAAAGGTCGGCGATACGGAAAAGTTGGATGGTTTCCGCCGATTGGAGCGCTTCGTAAGCACAGTTGAATCTCGCCTCGAGCCCCATGCAGACTTTGATGCAGTGATTTCGCACGAGCATGCAATCTCTCCGTCACTCGAGGGTCGTTCAGTCTTTGACAACAGATCACGTCGATCCGTGGCGGTGCCGAAGCAGCGCTCGCTTTTTGATTAAGGCGTCACGCAACGGAGGCTTTTTAATTGTCTTGCTTCAAAACACGCACTCTTGGCATCCTCTTTCGCAACTGACGCACACAGAATGACCGCTCGCATCAAAATATGCGCCGTTCGCGTACCAAGAGTTGGTCGAAAGTGCGACGCGTCGTAGTATGAGTCACTGCGAGGTCTATTCCGATCAGTAGCCCAATCCGTCATTCGACTCTTCAACCGATGGAGGGAAAGTTATGAAGCTGAGAATCCTTCTGATTACTTGTTCCTTTCTGATCTCAACCGGCTCGATTGTTGGTCAGTCGGTCGCGCCCACAACAGACTCTGTTACAGGTACGTGGAAAGGATATATGGGGCCGGGTGTTAGTCCGCAGTTTGCGATCACCTTAAATCTGAAGCTCGACAAGGCGGCAGTTTCGGGGACGCTTCAGGGTCTTCCCAGTCCAGGTGACGTGAAGCAGGGAACATTTGATTCCAACACTGGGGCCATCAATCTCCAACTAGGCATAACAGGTCAGTCCGTAGTTCGTCTGGTTTTAGAAGGCACAATTGTCAACGGCACCGCGACAGGCCGAGTTACTGGCGACAATCAAACTGGCACTTTCATGATTGCGAAGGTTCCGGCCGATGCACCCTCTGCGCAACAAGCCGGAAGCCCTAATGTGGTAGCGGATCTGCGTCGAAGTTTCGGCGAGGTGAGTGCCTGGGTTACCAAGGCAGCTGATATGGTGCCTGCGGAGAAGTACAGCTATCGACCGGTGGACACGGTGCGTACCTTCGGCCAGCTGATCGCTCATGTTGCAGATTCCTACAACTACTATTGCGCGCGAGCGGCCGGGAAAAATATTGAATGGTCGGATCCGCTCGAGAAGGGAAGTACCGACAAAGCGACGCTGGTTCCAAAGCTCAAACAGGCGCTGGATACATGTAATGTTGTGTATGGCGGTAACGCTGGACAGCCGGGTCAGCTGATTGACAATGTCGGTCACACAAGTCTGCACTACGGCAATATCATCACTTACATGCGCATGTTAGGCATGAAGCCGCCTTCAAGTTAGTAAGACGACTCCATGATTCCAGGTGGATGTGAGCCACCAGTGTGATGGAACTTATGTAATCAAAGGAATAATCGTGACAGAGAATAACTGTTCTTTGATTCTTGACGACCTTTTGATACGATTCCCACTCCTGCCCCCAAAATAGTAATAGCCCGGCACAGAAACCTCTCGGAATGCATCTGTAGCGTTCCCCCTAATCTGATACTGAAGGAGTAACGAAGAATGAGCACTAACAAGAGCTTTCGGCCGCTCACAACGGTTTTTGGGTTGGCATTGGTGTTGGCGTTAGCAGGACTGGCGTTTGGGCAGGCCCCAAGTACGCAAGCTACCAGAGAGCGGAATACGACGATCCGTTCCGTTCCGAGTGGCGCTAAGATGAAGTTCAAAGGTGTAGTTATTGGACGCGACGCGGATACGTTCACAATACGTGACCGAACTCGTAGCGACTATCAGGTTCTCATTACTGACAATACGAGCATTAAAACCTACGGCGGCTTTTTCCGCGGCGGCAAGAAGTATCCTGTTACGGACATTCTGCGCGGATTGATCGTCGAAGTTGAAGGCCGCGGTGATTCACAAGGGCAAATTGTCGCCGACAAGATTCGTTTCAACGAGTCAGATATGAGAGCCGCAATTACCACCGATACGCGCGTCAATCCGGTTGAAGCCAATCAGGAACGCATTGCAGGTCAGATGGACGAGTTGTACGCAGTGGCAGCGGAAGCACGTGCCGAAGTGAAAGCTGTAAATGAGCGAGTGTCAGCACTCGACGATTACGACGTGCAGGAATCCGTCGCCGTAACTTTCAGAACCAATAGTGCTGTGCTGTCGCCAGAGGCAAGACAACAACTTGATGGGCTTGCGGCGAAGACCATGAATGCCCGCGCGTACATGATCGAAGTTTCAGGACATACGGACTCCACCGGCAGTGAGGCGAAGAATTTCCGCCTTAGTCGCCAACGTGCTGAAGCGGTAGTTCAGTATTTGGCCGTCAATCATAAGATTCCACTGCGACGTTTTGTCACGCCAATGGGTTACGGCAAGACCGATGCTGTGGCCGACAACACTACGTCCGCAGGGCGTGCGCAAAATAGACGCGTTGAAGTGAAGATGATTATCAACCGGGGTCTAAGCCAACAGCGGCCCGCCACCACATCGGCGAAGCCGTAAATGCTTTTTGTAGGATTACAGAGCAAACCGCTGCGATTATCAGTACAGAACCGAGAGCAGATAGCGGCCGATAATTATCGGCCGCTAGCTATCACTTCTTCCTCTCGGTTTTCTTTTGTTGGCCGCCCGCATTCATTGATCAACTCCTGAGTTTATTACACGCTTTCCGTACCGCAGACCCGCTTTCGTTGATAAAGGCAGCCCAGGAAGGCTCGAATTGTGCTGTTTTTACGGTATGTTTAATGGCCCCCTGATTGCACTATAGAGGGCATGGCAAATACTGATGTCTTCCCAACTTGGCAGGCCGGCTTCGCTATCAGTTCCATAGCCGATAACACTAGTGAGCCCGCGCCACTCTCGGACCATGCACTGGCTATTGCGGCAGGTAAGGGCGATATGGCGGCGTTTGAACAGCTGTACCAACGACATAATCGCCGCGTCTATTCGCTGTGTCTTCGCATGACCCAAAACCCGGTCGAAGCCGAAGACTTAGCCCAGGAAGCTTTTATTCAGCTGTTTCGAAAGATTGGAAGCTTTCGTGGAGAGTCGGCTTTTACAACATGGCTGCATCGACTGACGGTGAACCAGTGTCTCATGCATTTCAGGAAGAAGAGCGTGAAACTGGAGCGGACTACCGAAGAAGGTGACACGCCGGTTCAAATTGTGCAGGGTACGGCGAATCCAAATGCGATGCCTGTGCTTGATCGCATAGCCCTCGACAACGCACTTGGGCAGTTGCCACCAGGCTATCGCACAGTCTTTGTGCTGCACGACATTGAAGGCCACGAGCACGAGGAGATCGCGAAGATGCTTCATGTTGCAGTTGGCACTTCGAAATCGCAACTACACAAGGCGCGAATGAAGTTGCGCAAGCTACTTAAAGCTAAAAGCGAGATTCAGAAGAACTAGTCAACGAAGAGCACTTACGATTCATAAGGGGCATGAAGCGATTTCGCTTTCTGCCTCTTTTGTTTTTTGCTCAGAACCAAAGCCAAATTTTCTACTTGCATATGCAACCAAATAGTTGCATAATGGAGAGTGATCGCTGATACGGATAAAGTGTTCAAGGCGCTGGCTGACCCAAGTCGCCGGCAGTTGCTCGATATGCTGCATGCCGACAATGGTCAAACGCTCGGAGAGTTGTGTGTTCACCTCGACATGAGTCGTCAGGCCGTGACGAAACATCTGCTGTTGCTGGAGGAGGTGAACCTTGTCGTCGTCATCTGGCGAGGACGCGAAAAGCTACATTACCTGAATCCGATGCCGATCAGTGAAATCTTCGATCGCTGGGTAGGCAAATATGAGCGCAACAGGATAAAGGCGCTCACTGACCTGAAGAGAGCACTTGAGGAGAAAGAAGATGGATAAACCAAAGTTCGTATACGTTAGCTACATAAGTTCGACGCCGGAGAAAGTTTGGCGCGCCTTGACGGAACCCGAGGTGACCCGAAAATACTGGGGTAATCATCACAACGCGTCCGACTGGAAGGCCGGCTCGAGATGGGAACATCGCGACTTCGATGATCCCAAACTTATAGACATTGTTGGTAAGGTGGTCGAGAGCAATCCGCCGCACCGCCTGGTAGTTACGTGGGCTCGTCCCGCGGATGAAGGGAACGAGGCCCGGACTTCGCGCGTAAGTTACGACATCGAGCCGTTTATGGATGTCGTGCGACTAACAGTTACCCACGACGAGTTTAAGGACGATTTGGAGATGTTCGAGAGCGTGGCCTTCGGATGGCCTGCCGTTATCTCCGGTCTCAAGACTCTCCTTGAAACAGGTGTGATTGGCGCCGCTGCCGGCAAACGCGTCAACTGCTGAGTTTGTCGGAGCAGAGAAGCAGAAGCCTGGGGGAGGAAGGGAACCAGAACCAATCATTGGTCATATATCATTTGCCATTTGTCATTCGCTATTTTGAAAGCGATGGTCTTGGGACTTGGGTCTTGAGCACACGGGGCAATGTCTCCATGAGATTCAAGGTCAGGACCAAAGGCCGAAGACCGAAGACCTAAGGCCGAAGACCCTTCTATAAAATGTCAAATGGCAAATGATATGACCAATGATTGCCTTTTTCTTCCTTCTTCTGAACCTCTAAACCAAGGGGAGCACTTCCACCGAGCCATTACGTGCTGAGGGAATCCGTGCTGCGATCCCCGTAGCGTCGTCGAGATCGTTTGCTTCGATTAAGAAATAGCCACCGAGCTGTTCTTTGGTTTCGGCAAACGGCCCGTCTGTCGTAAGTTGTTTGCCATCACGCACACGTACCGTCGTCGCGCTCGAGCTTGACGCCAACTGAGAGCCATCGACGAACTTCCCATTTTTTGTGATGTCCTCTCGGAGCTTTCTGTACTCAAGATACATTTTCTGCCGCTCAGTTTCACTAAGGTCGTTCCAGGCTTGTTCATCATGGTAAATCAATAGCATGTACTTCATTTCTGCGGTCCTCCTGCCCTTCTAGAATCTCGGTTGCGACTTTTCCAATACTACGACGGGTGAGAACTCTTAAATCGACATCTCCAAAAATGAGTCGTGACGTTGTAATCGTTTCATTGAGGACCTATAGTTTGCCCGAGCGCGAAGGGCGCATCCAGTCCGCGGAAAGGGCCGTGCCCACCTTAGACCAAGACGTTTCGAAGGTTACGAACCTTCTTTCAGCCTGAACCAGGGCGGACTCCAGGCAATGTAATGAAAGGAGATTCGTTATGTACCCCAATCCGGCCACGTCCTTTCCGCTCCCGCCTCGTCCTGATCTAGATCAATACAGAAAGTTGGCCAAGGATCTCGTTAAGGCCTGCAAGTCGGAGCGCCCTGATGCCATACGCGCGTGGGCCACGAAATGGATAACAGCCGTCGTTCGTTTGCAGAGTGCGAATGATTCGTCTCAGTTGCGCGAATGGATGGAGAACCAATCGGATCGACTTACTGAATTCGCGGAGACCAAGTTATCAGACGGGAGCTGCGCTCTTACCGAAGCTCAGTTTGTGATCGCGAGAACCCATGGTTTTACGAGTTGGCCCAAGTTTGTGAAACACCTCGAAGGCTTGAGTGCCACGGGTTCTCCTGTTTCACAATTTGAAATGGCGGCCGACGCCATTGTCAGTGGTGACGTGACCACACTCAAGCGGTTGCTTCGCGAGGATCCGGAATTGATTCGAGCCCGTTCGACCCGCGAACATTGTGCAACTCTTCTTCACTATGTTGGTGCAAACGGGTTCGAAGGCTATCGGCAAAGATCTCCTGGCAATGCGCCTGAAATTGCAAGGCTGCTGCTCGAAGCTGGCGCCGATGTTGATGCAACGACCGCAGGAGCGATGGGAAGAGGCACCACCCTTGGCCTGGTTGCTACCAGCATTCATCCAGAGCGGTCTGGGACACAAATCCAACTACTCGAAATCTTGTTGACATACGGTGCATCCGTCGATGGAGAACCCGGACAATGGAATCCACTGCTCGCGTCTTTGCACAACGATCGCCCGCAGGCCGCCGAGTTTCTCGCTCGCCGTGGCGCCCGATTGGACCTGGAGGGAGCATGCGGAGTCGGGAAGCTCGACGCGGTGAAGAGTTTTTTCAATGATGATGGTAGCCTAAAACCAAATGCCACGGTGGCCCAGATGGAGGCTGGCTTCATTTGGGCTTGCGAATACGGTCGCGCCAGCGTCGTTCAGTTCTTGCTGTCGAAAGGGATGGACCTGCGGGCCGGCGAGAACACTGGTCAGACTGCCTTGCACCTGGCTGCACATCGTGGACAATTGGCTATGATCAGATTGCTCCTGGATCACGGTGCGCCGCTCGAGGCATTGAATTGTTATGGTGGAACAGTTCTCGATCAAGCATTGTGGTCATCCGAAAACGGCGACCCGGGAATTGACTTTGTTCCGGTTATCGAGATGCTGATCGCCGCAGGTGCGAAAGTTGACGTTTATCCTGGAATGAAAGAGAAGATCGAAGAGATACTTCGCCAGCTACGCACGAAGCGTTAATCGAGTTTACGCTTCTAGTCAGTTCGAGAGACATCGCGACTCGCGATAAGCTGTTGAGCATAACTTTACGAGAACAGCACCAAATTTTAAGGAGGATATGTACGCAATTATGGGAGCGACAGGCAATACAGGAAATGTCATAGCGAGAACTTTGCTAGATCAACGCCAGGAAGTACGAGCGATCGGACGCAGCGCCGATCGGCTTTCTCCTCTAAGCGCAGCGGGTGCGAAGGCTGTAGTTTGTGATGCGACGGATTCAGCGAGCCTCGCGAAGGCCTTTTCAGGCGCGCGAGCGGTATACGTGATAATTCCGCCGAGCATGATTAGTCAAGATTACCGTTCCGAGCAAGACAGAACTACAGAGTCAATTGCGTCGGCTATTGAGGACGCTGGGGTTAAGGCGTCCGCTATAAACTCTGGTCACGTAAGCGCGCTCGAGGAGCGTTCTGCCCAAAACACAACGCCGACTTCATATGAATCATTCGTGGCTGAGGAGTTTGCGCCGCGCTATCGGGCGGCATCTGCGAGCGCGTGACCTTTTCATCAAAGAAAGCTGGAGACCACTATGGACCAACGAAGCGTTACCTTTTACCGCTGGGAAGACATGCCAAAAGAAACAGTTTCGGACATGTTGGATCGCCGGTTAATAACAGGCGATCGAATGATGCTCTCGCATGTGTATCTCAAGAAAGGCGCAATTGTTCCCCGGCATTCACATGAAAATGAGCAGATCACTTACATCCTGCAGGGTGGCCTGCGATTCTGGATTGGTGAAGATGAATCGCAGGTAATCGATGTGCTTGCCGGAGACGTATTGCATATACCTTCGCTGGTGCAGCACAAAGCAGAAGCGCTTGACGATACACTTGACGTCGATATTTTTAGTCCACCCAGACAAGATTGGTTGGACAAAACTGACGATTACCTCCGGCACAAGTAATTACATCGTGGATCTTGGACTCAAGAACAAAGTTGCACTGGTCGCAGCCGCTAGTCGCGGGTTGGGCCGAGCAGTCGCGGAAGAGCTGGCCGCGGAAGGAACTTCGTTGGTGCTTTGCGCACGTGACACGAAAGTGCTCGATGAAACAGCTGCTGCCATCGCAAGTAACAGCGGAGCGCATGTGCTTGCCGTGCCTGCCGACGTAACTAACCCGAACGATGTAAAGCGCCTAGTTGAATCCGGGATAGCGAGATTTGGGCGCGTCGATATTCTGATCACAAATGCAGGTGGGCCACCCGCCGGCACGTTCGACCAGCTCACTGCGCAAGATTGGGAAGCGGCGACGCGTCTAACGCTTTACAGTGTTATTGATTTGGTACGCTGTGTTTTGCCGGGTATGAAAGAGCGACGCTGGGGTCGCATACTAAACATCACGTCGATTGCCGTAAAGCAGCCTGTGGAAAATCTTATGTTGTCGAACAGCTTGCGAGCCGGTGTTACTGGATTCGCTCGTACACTCGCCAATGAAGTGGCGGCTGAAGGAATCACTGTAAACAACATTATGCCGGGTTACACGCGGACTGAGCGGCTTGCCGAGCTTGCGGAAATGATGGCCGCGAAACAGGGAATCAGTCCTTCGGAGTTTGAGGCGAAGTGGGAAGAAGAGATCCCTATGAGACGGTTAGGACAGCCTCGCGAATTTGCCGCACTAGCCGCCTTTCTTGTTTCAGAACGCGCCAGTTATATCACCGGAACATCAATTGAAGTTGATGGCGGCTGGATTCGTTCGCTGCTTTAACTGCTGGTTGGTGCTTGTAAGGAAATGAGGTGGCACGGAGTGTCACCTCTACAAAAAGACACCTGCCCCGACCTTCATTTTCTGCCTGGGGGGCAATGCAGGGCGAGTAATTGACCACCTTCCACAAGCTCACCGGCAATCGAGTAATGTGCTTGCACGTCAAGCAGAAACCAGCCCTCTCCCAAAATGTCTGAAACCTCAATGATTCCCGACGACTCCTCATCTTGAGTTAGAAACTCACCTCCGCCAGCAAGGAATCTTTCTTCGTCGTGATGAGCGATTAGATTGAGGGTGTCATTCGCGATGCTATAACGCCAAATTTTGGCGATGTGCACTTGGTTGCCTGGATCTTCCTGGATAATAACCTGACCGCGACCGCTGATGGTTATGTTATCCATCATCTGCTGAGCCTCGGTTCCGTCCAGAAGCATATCGATGGTTCCTCCAGCTGCCGGATCATTGAGACTGTTGAATCGAAGTCGATACAACCGACTGCGGCCGATCTGACTTCCGGTCCCCTGCTTTACCGTGTCAAATCGATCGGTAGTAACAAAGTAAAAGTCTGTTGGATTGACAGGATCCCAGGCGCCGTCTTCCGGACGAAGAAACTCAGTCACGCCGGCAGTAGTACTGTCGTTCTGTATCGTCACTCCCGTTTTGTGTTCGACATTGCCCAACGAATGGAGGGTGAATGTTGTACCTGAAGAAATACCTGTGGTTCGATTTTCCGTCGCAATCCCATTGACCTTCACGCCATAGAGCGTTCCGTTTGTTAATCCGGCCCTCTCAGCCGGGTTACCGGACGCGGTTTTCGTTCCTATGTAGACATACACTTGTCCCGGTGTGGAGTCGTCCATACTAGCCACAAGTGTCTTATCGCCTGTTGCGGGGTTGGCCACTGAATTCTCCCAGCTGAACTTACCCAGGCGAGGCAGTTCGTAACTGATGCCGTCCAACCCATGTGCAAAGAGCCGACCTTCATTTCCAACCTCTTCGCCGCTCAAGAACAGGCGACCATCAAAACCCAGGCTATCGTCTTCGTTGTAGAAGGCTGACTTCGGCGGCAAGCTACCCGAACATAACCTTCCCATCGAGATTCCTTTTGCCGGCAGATTGTAAGAGCTCGAGCCAGCGTTCCACGTAGCGATATTCTGAATTAGATCCTCTCCGTGCACGACGGCGAGGTCGTCTTTTCGAATAATCCACTTCGAGACGAACGCCCCTGTACCTCCGTGTTCGCGCGCGATTCCGGCAGTGGCGCCGAGTTCATGATTCATCACTACCGTGAACGTGCCATCTCCATTGTCATATGCGCCTAGACCATCGGGAATACCCACCATTCGATAAGGCGTGACTCCATCTGGTTTGAGGTTTACAGAATCGCCGACAGTCAAGATCGCTTTGGTTACAACTCCAGGAACTGATCGGACAACATAAGGTGTTGCAGAGCTACTCGGTCCCGGGCTGTAGTTTGCCGAGACAACTACTCCACCAACCAACACCAGGGCGGTGACTAGACACACGAATACCATGCGAGAAGTTTTCATGCTCTCAGAATTCCTTTCCTTCTATTTTAGAGTGACGTGAATCGGGTTGAGGCAGACTATCAGTCGCGTATTAAGTGGATTTGTATGCACGATTAAATCTTTGTTGCCGACGAGTCTTGCGCTCTGTGCTCTCGTAGCCCGTTCTTGGAAAATTCAAACCAGGACTCCTCATCGTGGAAATCATCCCAGTTGAATAATTGCAGGTTAAGAAGGTGTGGCTTTCCCCCGCTGGTACCTCGGAGATCTCCATTTTAAGAAAACTCCCCCGGATCATTCATCAAATCCAAGTAACTCTTGCGCGACAGCGGCAAGCCACCCCTCCCGACCTGCAATTTTCCGACTGAGATCACTATTCTGGTCAGTAGAAGCAGAAAATCGCTGATGAATCAGGATGAATCTGTCACAAACTTGAACCATGATTGGTCGATCTATCTTAATCCGTAAGAGGAGTAAGCAATGAAATCGAGATTAAAGTATGAAGAAGTAGGAAAGGGCGCACTAAAGGCGATGTATGGCTTGGAGGTCTATCTCAGACACTGTGGTCTGGAGCCGTCGCTTCTGCACCTGCTGAAGTTTCGCGTGTCTCAGATTAACGGTTGCGCCTATTGCCTCGACATGCATTCGAAAGACTTACGCGCCGCCGGAGAAAGTGAACAGAGACTTTACGTGCTTGATGCGTGGCGTGAGGCTCCCTTCTATACGGAGCGCGAGAGGGCCGCGCTGGCTTGGGCCGAAGCGCTGACACTCATTACCGAAGGACATGTTCCCGATGAGGTTTATGAACAGGCGCGCGCGCAGTTCAGCGAGGAGGAACTGGTAAATCTGAGTCTTGCGGTCGTAACTATCAACGGATGGAATCGGCTTTCAATTGCCTTCCGCACAGAAGCCGGAACCTACCAACCGTCAGCAGCCGCAAGTCACTGACCTCGCCAGTGTCAGGCCACTGGAGGACAGGAGCAGGAGGGGAAAAGAAAAAGAAAATCATTTTCCATATGACATTTGACATTTTTCATTTGTCATTTTGAAAGCGGTCTTGGGTCTTAGGACTTTGGTCTTTGGTTTTTCGTGAGATTTCAAGGCCGAAGACCAAAGACCAAAGACGGCTTTGCAAAAATGACAAAGGAAAAATGTCAAATGTCATATGGAAAATGATTTTCTTTTTCTTTCCTGACTCGCCGACTCCGCCTGCCCTCGGCGCCGGCTTTACTTAGCGGGCTTGCCGTCTGCGTCGATCAGTTTTACTTCGCCCATGTTCAATTCACGGATTCCTTTCTCAATCTTCTCTCGATCACCGACGATTACCCATACAAGGTTGTCAGGCCGCACAACCTTGACCGCCGCCTCATTGAGATTGGTCACCGTCATAGCTTTCACTTTGCCCGCATAGGTTGTGTAGTAATCCGGCGTTAGCTTGAACTCGACAATCTCGTTGATAGCCTGGCCCACACTGGCGTTTGTTTCCCAAAGACCCGGCAGCGCCTGAGTGAGATTGCTTTTCGCCATTGATAACTCATCCGCGGTAATCAGCCGGTCCTTTAGAATTGCACGCAATTCATTTTGGATTTCTACAACCGACTCTTTGCTCTTGTCGGTTTGCACGGGCGCGAACGCGAGAAAAATTCGTTGGCCGCGCGCCGCCGGAAGAAACGAACCGGCTCCATAGGACCAATGCTTGTTCTCACGCAAATTCATGTTCAGCCGAGAAATGAACGCCCCGCCGAGCACGGTGTTCATCGACTCAATTGCAATTTCGTCTGGATTGGACTTGGGCGGAGCCAAAACACCGGCAAGGATTACCGATTGAATGGCGCCGGGTTTGTCAACGAGGTATACAACCGGTCGGCTCGGCAGTGGCGTTGTAGCAACGTTCTTTTGTGGGACCGATCCTGCCTTCCAGCCAACGAATAGTGCTTCCAGCTTGGGCTGCATCTCAGCAAGTGTCGTGTCGCCCACTACTACGAGAGTCGCGTTACTCGGCTTGAACCAGGTGTTGTGAAACTTAATGAGATCCTCGCGCGTGATTTTTGCTACCGACTCTTCTGTTCCGCTGCCAGTAAACGGGTTCCCGTAAGCGTGACCCGTCCCATAGAGGAGTCCGGGGAATACGCGCAGCGCCATCTGGATGGGTTGCGATTTTTCGCGCTGGATTGTCGCGATTTGCAACTTCTTCAAGCGATCGAAATCTGCTTGTGGGAAAGCAGGATTAAGGATTACGTCTGCATAGAGATTGAGAGCTCGATCGAGTGTGGTCTTGAGCGTGGAGAGGGCCACCGTAGAAGTATCCAAATTGGAGCCAGTAGCGAGAGTTGCTCCAAGAGAGGCCAGTTCCTTGCTGATATCGATGGCATTTTTGCTCTTCGTACCCTCGTCAAGCATATTCATCGCCAGCGCAGCCGTGCCAGGTTGAGCAAATTGGTCGGATGCGAAACCGGCATCGATGAGAAGGTTCATGTTGACAACCGGAACGCTGTGACGTTCCGCAACTATCATTTCCATTCCGTTCGACAGTTTGCCGCGCTGCATCGCAGGAAACTTCGGTTCTAAGCCTTCTCCTGGCTTAGGCATCTGACTTCGATCGACGGCGGTCTGAGTCGCTTGATAATTTGGATAGGGAACTATCTCGAGTGTGTAGACGCCATCCGAGAGCCAACGCTTGCCGGCAGATTGCAGATCGGAAGTTGTTGCGGCAGCCATTCGGTTCAGAGACTGTTTGTACGAGTCTGGACTTCTGCCAAACACTTGGCTTCTGGCGAGGATGTCAGACTTGCCGCCAAATCCACCAATTCGTTCGGCACCGCGAACGAATTGCGCGAAGATTTGTGTTCGAACGCGTTCCAACTCGTCCTGCGCAGGAGGTGTCACAAACAATTTCTGCATCTCTTCGTTTACGGCTTTCTCGATCGGAGCCAGATCACCTCCGGGCTTGGCGGTAACTTGAACAATGAACAGACTTCCAATCTCACGTTGATCCAGAAATGCGCCGACGTCGGTTGCGATCTGTTCGTCATAAACCAAGCGCTTGTAGAGGCGCGAAGCCTTATCAGAAACGAGTACGTCAGATAACAGAGTGAGATAGTCGTTATCGGCCGTGCCCAGTCCGGGCACATTCCACACCTTGTAGAGTCGCGCCTGCGGCACCCGGTCTTGAGCAACTTGTCGCTGTTCGCCTGATCGTGGTGCTACCCATTTGTTGAAGTGTGCCACTGGTGGTCCAGGCGCGAGCTCACCGAAATACTTTTCGACTTTCGCTCGAGCGGTCTTGGCGTCGATATCACCGGCAATTACGACAACGGCATTCGCAGGACCGTAATAAGTCTTAAACCACTCTTTCACATCATCGAGTGAGGCAGCGTTGAGGTCTTCCATTGAACCAATCACCGTGTGGCTATACGGATGACTGGCGGGAAATACGGCTTTGGTGATCAATTCCTCACTGAGACTGTACGGTTCATTTTCACCCTGTCGTTTTTCGTTCTGGACAACGCCGCGTTGTTCATCAAGTTTCTCCTTATTGATTGCCCCCACCAAGTGGCCCATCCGATCTGATTCGAGCCAAAGAACTGTATCCAACGCCGCTACAGGTACATTCTGGAAGTAATTAGTTCGATCCTCGTTGGTCGTACCGTTCAGATCCGTAGCGCCAACGCGCTCGAGGGCCTGGAAATAGTCGTCGTTGAAGTGCTCGCTGCCATTGAACATCAAATGTTCAAAAAGGTGCGCGAAGCCGGTTTTGCCGAACTTTTCATTTTTAGAACCCACGTGATACCAAACGTTGACCGCTACAATGGGTGCTTTGTGATCCTCATGCACGATAACTGTTAGTCCATTGCTGAGGACAAACTTTTCGTAAGGGATATCGAAGCGTGGGACGCTACCATTG
Source organism: Acidobacteriota bacterium (assembly GCA_046725195.1). GTDB lineage: Bacteria > Acidobacteriota > Blastocatellia > Pyrinomonadales > Pyrinomonadaceae > PSRF01. Next base: position 90,533 of record JBKOYD010000034.1, read on the forward strand.
GCTGCTTGACCGAAGGCAACGAGTGTTGATGCCTGAATGCACAGAATCAGGCAGAGGGCGCTCACTGTAAATATTTTCATCTCTATCTCCGGTACAGTTTTGGTTTGCGGTTTATGTGGAACAAATAATACGCCGCGCGCCGTCGCTTTCCCAACCAATTTCTGCGACTTCTTCACCTGAGACCACCTAGAGAAATTACTGCGCAACACGCAAGTATTTTCCTGCTGATCGTTCCCTCTACAGCCAACACCTCGCAGTGCTCTCTCCAAACAGTCTGGGATAGACAAAGGCATTGGGAAGAATCCGGCAGACTTACACGTCGAACTATAGGAGAGAAACCAATGAGGAACGACGGCTTGGCCATGCTATTCAACGTGCGCTCGCATAACCCATCCTTTTTTTCGGTGAAGGACACAACCGAATACAAAGGCGAGCTACTCGACTTCTGCATCCCGGTTAATCTGCATTTTCCGCCAACCGAGATGATCGAACTGATTCACGAACGTCTTGGCGAGATCCTCAGATACTATCCAGATTACTCTGCGACCCATCAAAAACATATTAGCGAGCTTACAGGGCTCGATTCGGAGACGATTGTCCCCTGTAATGGCTCAACTGAGATCATCACCAGACTTTGTCAACAGGTGCGCGGTCCTATTCTCACCTCGGTTCCCACGTTTAGCCGCTGGACGGACCTACCTGAGGAACTGCACGTACCGCTCTACATGATTCTGCGGCGGCGTGAATGTGGTTTCCGGCTTGGGGTTGATGAGATTTTGAGTCGAGTCCGCGAAGTTGGAGCGCGAACGCTAGTTATCTCAAACCCAAATAACCCAACCGGCGCATGGTTCAAACTTGAAGAGATTGAGGCCATCTCGCGCGGCTTGGAAGATCTCGACGCCGTGATTATCGATGAATCCTTTATCGACTTTTCCGATTTAGAGAGCGCGGCTCAAATCGTAGTGAACGTTCCAAATCTTATAGTGGTCAAGAGTCTCGGTAAGTCGTTCGGTTGGCACGGGGTCCGTCTCGGCTACGCCGTCACCAACCATGCACGAGCCTTCTCTCTGCGAGCGCGCCTTCCGCTCTGGAACATTAACGGACTGGCAGCCTATGTGCTCAAAACTGTTGCGAGTTTTGCCTCCGAATATCGTGCGAGTTTCGTTCGCGTAGCGGAAGACAGGGTCTACATGACCGAACGACTCTTAACGGTTCAGGGCATCACCGTCTTTCCGTCAAAAGCAAACTTTCTTTTCGTCGAGTTACCGCGTGGTGTTTCAGGTCGCGCGCTCCGGGATCGGTTGATAACGAAGTACGGCATCATGGTGCGCGAATGCAGCAACAAAATTGGGTCGTCCGAACAGTACCTGCGACTGGCAGTGCAGACACCAAGCGCCGTCAACATTCTTCTGCCAGCACTACAAACGGAGCTCGGCGATCTGTAAATAGTCTTTCAAACTCACTTCGGATACCTCTTCATTGCTCCAGCTTTCGATACTAAGTATATTGTTCATTGACGAAAGGATGTGACAATCATGATCAAGTCAATTCGTGGTAGCACCAACTGATAACTCGATAGAAGCGCTTTCGCAGAGCTTATCGCCCCGTACCGGCGACGGAGTAGTAATCGACATCGGGACGGGCGACGGGACCTTTGTATACCAATCTGCTCGACGAAATCCGAACAAGTTCTACATCGGCATCGACGCGAATGCTCGGCCGCTCAAGAAGATCTCCGAGAAGATTCACCGGAAGCCGTCGAAAGACGGTTCGCCTAACGTGCTGTTCATTCAGTCGGCGGTAGAAGATCTTCCGTCGGAATTGGACGAAGTCGCAGACGAGGTTCACGTACATTTCCCCTGGGGCAGTCTCCTGCGAGCGGTCGCATCAGGTGACATACTTGTTCTCCAGAATCTTCGAAGGATCTGTTCGACTGAAGCTTCGCTCGAAGTGGTGATTGGACTTGACGCCACTCGCGATCAGTCTGAAATTAAGCGTCTGGGCCTCTCACTACTCTCGCAGACGTTTATCGATGATGTCATTGTTTCCAGATACGAATTGGCGGGATTTCAAATTACTGAGCGTGGCATCCTGCAGGCGTCTGAATGGCCCAAGTTCAACAGTTCGTGGGCAAAACGCTTGAAAGGACGAGGGAGTCGGCCCATAACCTACCTCATTGCCCGTGCTATTTAGTTTGCCTTAGACCAACGATTTTCTTTCAGCCGAAAACAAAACGTGCAAACGCCTGTCACTTCTCCTGAAAAAATTCATCGATATCCGTGTCCAGCTTGTGGGGCAGATCTGGTTTATGACCCTGGCGACGGTCGCCTTTCTTGCGCTTACTGCGGACACAGAGAGGCAGTGCCCACTAGCGCAGACCAGGTAGAAGAGCGGTCATACGAACAGTACCTGCAGATACGACCGGAACAACTGGGGCAGTTAGCGGCGAATGCGCTGGAAGTCCGGTGCCAGAGTTGTGGAGCCATCTCAGTGTTTGCTCCACCCCAAGTGGCAGGCCAATGCGAGTTCTGTGGTGTACAGATAGTTGCTCAAACGAAATCGGCCGACCCGATTCTGGCCCCTGAAGGAATTCTGCCTTTCCGGATCACTCAGCAACAGGCGAGGACGCAACTGCGACAGTGGCTCAGATCAAGATGGTTCGCACCGAATGCACTTCGACATTTCTCTCAGCCCGATGCAATACACGGAGTCTATCTCCCTTTCTGGACCTACGACACAAGCACAACGAGTTATTACACGGGCCAGCGCGGCGATCATTATTACGTAACTGAAACCTATTACGAACGAGACTCGCAGGGTAATCAGGTCGCGCGCACGCGTCAGGTGCGCCACACACGTTGGTCACACGCGTCGGGCACTGTCTCGCTCTGGTTCGACGACGTTCTCATTCCGGCGTCAGTTTCTTTGCCGCAGAATCGTCTAAACTCCCTGGAGCCCTGGGATCTCGCGGAATTGAGACCATACGATCCGGCCTTCCTGTCAGGGTTCAGGGCACAACGCTATCAGGTTGATCTCGCGCATGGTTTTGAGCTTGTGAAGGTAGCCGTGGCCGGCGCGATTCAGGGCGATGTACGCCGTAATATCGGCGGGGATGAGCAAAGGATTCATAACATCACGACGCACTATTCCGGCATCACCTTCAAACATCTGCTGCTTCCGGTTTACGCCGGTGCTTACCGTTTCAAGGGACGCGTGTTTCAAATCGTCGTCAACGGTCGTACCGGTGAAATCCAGGGCGACCGCCCATACAGCTTCTGGAAAATCGCGCTTTTCATAATGGTGCTCTTTACGCTTTTCGCAATAATTGTTCTAGTAATCGGCGAAAGATAACCCACCAATTGCGTATCGTCACCCTTGCATAGCTTCACGTGTTTGAGCGTGGGCGGTATCATGCCCCAAAACACAAATATCGAGGAGGGCGTATGACACTGAAAGAGTTCTTACGAACAGAGTTGGATCGAGAAGTGGAGCGTTCCCGTCACGCGTTGGAACAGGTTCCGGAGGGTAAGTACGATTTTAAGCCGCACGACAAATCGATGATCTTCGGATATCTGGCGAACATGGTCGCCACGATTCCAATGTGGATCGCCATGCAAGTCAATAAGAACGAACTGGATGTGGCGCCGGCAGACGGTTCGAAGATGGAACAGAAACGAATGGACACGAGCGATGCGTTCGTCGCAGCTCTCGACAAAGCCGCAGCTGACGCACGTTCAGCTCTCGACAAGACTACGGATGAACACCTTGCAACGCCCTGGCGATTACTTGCCCGCGGCCAGGTTGTAATGGAAGCACCACGGTACGTTATGATTCAGGACACCTTTAATCATTGGGCGCATCATCGAGGCCAGATGACCGTCTATCTTCGTTTGATGGGCGCAAAGGTTCCGGCTGTTTATGGCCCATCAGCAGACGACAATCAATTCAGATAGCAGTTCGAAAGCGCCCCGGCTGCCTGCTAAGAAACAGCTCAAAAAAGCCTTTATTTGGGGTCACTTTTTCTCTGCGCAACCTCGGCGTCTCTCTGCAACGCTGCGGTAAAATTCTTCGTGAACACAGGCACCGCAGACGCAGAGGCACGCCCAGGTTGCGCAGAGAGCCCAGATTAAGACGGTTGTTGCCAGAGGGAACCGCCTGCGTTCCCAGAGAAACCTCTTGTGCGCCTGAGTTTCAGGCTGATATCTTAGAAGTTGCCGGTAACTCGGCGCACCTTATGCAATGACACTCTCTCAGGAACAGTAGTCAGCCAATACCAGCCTCTCGACCCTGTGTGCTGTCAAGACTCACCCATCGACAGCGAGCGAGACGATTGAAAATCCGAACCAAACCGGGTGCGTGATCCACCAAAACAAATGCTACCCTAAAAACGGAAGGAGAAAACTCGTATGAACTACCCCCTTCAACTATCTTTCGAGGTTTTGTCCATAGCTCGAAAGCTCTCTGTCACCGACGCCGCGGGAAACTTGAGTTTCTTTGTGAAGCAGAAGGCTTTTAAGTTAAAAGAATCGGTCACTGTTTTCGCTGATGCGCACCAAACAATTCCCTTGTATGAACTAAACGCTGATCGAGTACTCGACTTTTCTGCAAGCTACCATTTTACTGACACCAAGGGAACTCACATTGGTACCGTGAGGCGGCAAGGAATGAGATCGTTGTGGAAAGCACGTTACGACATAGTCAATGGTGATGGTCCAGCCATGACAATTCAGGAGAGAAATCCTTGGACCAAAGTTTTTGATTCATTGTTTTCCGAAATCCCTGTCCTAGGAATGTTCAGCGGATATGTTTTTCACCCGGAGTACATGGTTGCACGACAGGATGGTACGGCTGTGATGCGTCTGAAGAAAGAGGCGGCGTTTTTCCAGGGCAAGTTTAGTATTGAAAAGCTCACTGCCCTCAGCGAGAAAGAGGAGACGCGTATATTGCTAAGTCTCATAATGATGGTGCTCCTCGAGAAACAGCGGGGATAGATTCGAATTCCGTTGATAGCGGCAACTCCTTTGCGCAAGATTACGCCCACCTTAATTCTGAATCTGCGCAATCTGTGGATTGTCCTTGCCCGGCTGCCGTTCACGAGCCGCGTCCCGAATTTTCTGGTTGAAAAGAAACTCATCGTGTAGATTTAACCGTCCGAAAATCCGGGAAGGATGAACAATCGCTATGTTCTATCGAGGACTGGTTTCTTGTATTTGCTTGCTTGCTGCACTCTCATTGGCTGGTTGCAATAAGGAGAACTCATCGCAACCTTCAACCAGCCAGCCCGGTAATCTGTCCGCAAATCAAGGCGTCGAGAAAGTCAAGCCGGCGGCTGGAACAGGCAATGTTCAGGGAAAAGTTCTCTACAACGGCAAGCCCGTCGAAAATATTGAAGTTAAGTTATGCGAAACGTTCAGTCGTTACCTCGGTGGTTGTGGCGGCAAGATTTATACGGCGCGAACGGACAAAGACGGAGAATACGTGATCACGAATGTAGAACCGAAACAGTATGAGGGATTGACTGTTCGAGTTTTCGATACTGATTCATACGTGTTTGCTACAACGGGTATCGCAGGAATTAGTGCGGCAAAATATGAAGTTACTGCAGGCAAGACCTTGTTTTTGTCGACGACCAGTTTGTTCAAAAACGATTTGAAACTCCTCAATCCTAAAGCTGCAGCGAAGGTGAGTGCACAAGACCTCGAGCTGAAGTGGGATGCGTATCCAGATGCGGCATATTACAAATTCAGTGTTTATCCTGAAGACTCCAGCGTTACCTCACCATACATAAACGAACGAATTGATGGAACATCGATCCGTCTTGATAAGCCTTTGCAGAAAGGCACTTATCGTTGGCAAGTCGAGGCTTACAACGGCTCTGGCCAAAAACTGTCAGAAAGCAGTAACGACATGAAGTTCACGGTTGAGTCGTAGGACCACTCGTCGAATCATGAACAGGTTGGAATTCTTGGAACGTGTTTACGGATATTCGGATCCAACCTATTCGAGATGACTTCAACTCTCTGAGCCTCGGCGTTCTCTGCGGTGGAATCTCTTAGCGAACTAAATTAACGCGGAGGCGCAGAGAACGCAGATACGCAGAGCAGCTGGCCGCAACGTTGGTTCGCAATAGATTCGATGCATGTAGCAAACAGACACTAATACGGTCGGGGGAAATCAAGTTGATTGACACGACAAAGCTCTCACTCGTCGCTCTAAATCAGCAGAAACCTCTTCCGGTGGAAGTCGATTGGCATAGCGGATCGGTTCACCGATAGTCACACACACTTCTCCGAATCTTGCGAAGTATCTGTTTTCCTGCTTAAGCTCCCACAAACCATCTATCCGCATCGGCACAACAAACGCGTCGAGTTGTTGAATTAACAGACCCGTACCGGGTCTAAAGTGATTGATGGCACCATGCTTGGTGCGCTCACCCTCAGGAAAAATCATTATGTTGTAGCCGCGATCCATTGCTTCGCCGGCAAAAGCAAAGCTACGGCGGAAGCCAGTTTTTTGCGGCATGGAAAAGACATTAAAGAACAGGACTACCGAACAGTACTGCAGGAAATTTATCGCGCGAGTGAAAAGCGCAGTGCTTTTGGAAGGGTGCAGCCAGGTACGCAGCAGTTCCCCATCCATGGCGATCGCAGTCCGCGCTCTCATTCGCCACGGCATGGCAAGGAGCGCAAGAGCGTGGTCCGTCACCGTCACATGATTACAGACCAACACAAACGGGTCGCAGAGGTTTTCGAAATGTTCCCGGCCTTCTATTCTCGGGCGGCCCATTAGGCTGGTAATCGGCATTGCAACGATGTGAAGTAGGGCGCGTCGAAGCCAATTAAGTGGCCAACGTTGTTGCCAGCGTGGATAAGGATAACGAGCCGCTTCTTCGTGATGCTGCTCACTGATGACCTTCTCCACGTCCTCTACAGTAGTCGATTCACCGAACGAAGCTTCGTCTATCTCAACCTGGTAGCGATCTTCCAAAGCGCTCAACAGCTCGACTCGCCCGAGGGAGTCGAGCTTCAGATCGATTCCGAGTCTTGCCGATCGCTCGATGTCACCGGGCCCCATGTTGTTAATTCTTGAGATGATTTCGGCAACATGAGTGGATCGTACCGCTGCAGGCGGGCGAGAAAATTCAAGTTCGGCTTTGACTTTCTCAGCCAGCAGTTGCTTGCGAACTTTCTGCGTGAATGTTCGCGGAAAATCTTCTTCAGTCCAGACAAACCAGCGCCGGAGTTTTTGGTGCGGAGCCAACGATTGATTGGCTCGTTCGATTACAGTCTTTGCGTCCGTCTGAAGGTCACGCAGAATCAAAACCGCAAGTGGCTCTGGACCATGACCTTCGTCTATCTCTATCACCGCGCTCGCCCTTGTTTCCGGCTCACGATCCAGAACGCGCTCGATGTCTTCAGGATAAATATTGACCCCTGCGGCAGATACGATGACGTCCCTCTTTCTCGCCTTGAAATAGAGATTTCCTTCGGCGTCCTTTTCACCAATGTCGCCAGTGTGTAACCAACCGCCGTTTGCGGCCGCCCGATTGTGCTCCTGCCAATATCCGGGTGAGACATTTTCGCCTTTGACTAAGATTTCGCCGTCATCGGCCAGCTTCACCTCCTGCCCATGCATCACTCGTCCTATTGATCCGCGACCAGCTTTGAACGGATGATTGACTGTCACCAGCGCCGCAGTTTCTGTCATCCCATAACCCTGAATAACGGCAAAGCCCAGGCGTTGCCAAAAGTCTTCTGTTTCAGGGTTGAGAGTTGCGCCGCCTGAAACAAATGCCCAGAATTTCCAGCCCAGCATTTGATGGGCTCGCCGGAATCTCCACCATCGACGAATGAAATGTTGGTCCTTAAACGAATTGAGATCGCGAAGAAACCGCTCAAGTTGTCCTCGCTCTTCGTAATCTCTTTCAACCTTCTCACGTAGCGATTCGAGAAATCGAGGCACAGTGACCATCACCGAAATCCGTTCACGTTTGATCGTTGCCATTATTTGTGTTGGGTTGAGTTCGTTCTGAAAGAACACTTCACCGCGCAACAGTGGCGGTACAAAGATGGCCATGAACTGTCCGAAGACATGACTGAGTGGCACAAGATTAAGAAAGCGTATGGGGTGGACCAGCCGCTCCCATTTCAAGTAAGGACGAATCCGCTGTTCGAGTGGAACAAGATTGGCCAATAGGTTGCGATGCGTGATGCAGACGCCTTTTGGTTCCGCAGTTGTCCCAGATGTAAAGACAATCTCGACCAACGAGTCAGGAGAGGCAACTTCAACAGCGACTGGGGCCGTAGGATGTTTTGCGATGAGTGACGTCAGCTCTTCGATGCGAAGAATCTGAAGCGATCTCAAGTTCGACGACGAGGTGTTCGTGACGATGAGCTTTGCACTAACTTGTCCTTGTACCCGATCGACAAATTCCGGATCACTTTGGATATCAAGTGGCACTACAATTACACCCCGCAACAGGCAGCCGAAAAAGCAAGCAATCCATTCGGGGCTGTTTTCCGCGCACAACAGCACGCGGTCGCCCTTGCCAATCCCGCGCGCCTCCAATTCGCGCGCGATTTGATGAGCCACCGTTGCCGTCTGTTCATATGGCCAGCGCGTTGTTCGCAAGCCACGGCGATGCGCGAAAGCGGTTGCACGCCCGCGCGATCGAAAGTCCTCGAGATAGCTGGTGACCGTGGTTCGCATTGTCGGTCTATTTGGAAAGTCTCCCCATAATTATTGCTATTGGCTTCCAGCGAAACAAATTCGCATGATCATTTTCCCGGGCGTAAACCACAAAAACACCAGGATACGAACCTCACAGGAAACCAGTAGATCGCACAGCGACTTCGTAGCTTCGACAAGTTGTCGCTTTTTGTTCTGTAACAACGGCGCCTCTTTAACGTTAGATTCATCGTGAAATTCCAACTCCGAGTTTTTTTACTTTAAAAATAGACGAGTGTTTCTATGTTGCTCTTGCCTCCTGTTCATAGTCTAAGTAATCTGCGTAGCGCAAGAATCTGACTTCTTATTTTCGACGCAGAACGCGGTACGCTAATCATTAATCATATGAGCGAGTAACACGGAAGGAGAGCTAGATGATTTCCGATACTTACGACATCGTCACTGTTGGCGGCGGACTTGGGAGCTCTGCATTGGCACGCTCGATGGCGAAGGAAGGGAAGCGAGTGCTTGTCCTGGAGCGGGAGAAAGAATTTAAAGACCGTGTGCGAGGCGAGTATATGAGTCCGTGGGGAGTTGCCGAAGCTCGCGAACTTGGGATCTATGAGTTGATACGCGATACGTGCGGCACCGACGCTCCTATCGTTGACATGGGTTTCGGGCCGAGGCACTTGCCTTCGACCACGCCGCAACAACTACCGTCACTCGGTTTCTGTCACCCCGAGATGCAGGAAGTGGTTCTCAAGGCTGCGAAGGAGGCAGGTGCCGAAGTTCAGCGCGGTGTCACCGTTACGCAAATCAATCGGGGAGCCTCGCCCTCAGTATTGGTTCAGACTGGAGCTAAGACAAAGAAAATTAAAGCACGTCTGGTCGTTGCCGCGGATGGAAGAACATCGATGGCTCGCAAGCAGGCTGGCTTTGAAGTTACAGAAGAACCTCAGCCATTTTTCTTTGCCGGATTATTACTCGCTGATATGACGGCGCCGCCGGGTCATGCATATCTACTATTCAATCCCGCAATAGGAATGGAAACCGCGATCACACCCGTAGGCCAGGGACGGTCACGTACTTATGTCGCGTATCAGGAAGGTGCAGACTTTCGACTGCAGGGCAATGAGAATGTCGCGCGCTTTATTGAAGAGGCGAAACGAGCCGAATCGGTGGCGTCATACTACGATGCGGCTAGACCGATTGGCCCGCTGGCTTCATTCCGTTGTGGCGAATTTTGGGTAGACCATCCTTACAAAGATGGAGTGGCTTTAATTGGCGATGCTGCCGCCACAAGCGATCCTGCGTTCGGTCAGGGATTATCGCTAACCGCACGAGATGCTCGTGTTTTACGCGATCGGTTGTTAGAGACCGACGACTGGCACGCGGCGGGTCACGCTTATGCCGCGGAACACGATGCTTATTTCGGAGTGGCGCGCAAAGTGGAAAACTGGTTCCGCAGTCTTTTCCTGGCACAAGGAGCAGACGCCGATGCGAAACGAGCACGGGCACTGCCTTTAATCGCGCAAGACCAGACTCGTGTTCCGGATCATTTGTTGAGCGGCCCAGATTTACCCGCAGATGAAACCGTGAGAAGAAGATTCTTCGGCGAAGAATAGCAGGGCGTTGGGTCTGGGATTATTTGTTACTCAAGCCACTCAACCGCTCCATTGGACGTCGCAATGAACGCTTGCTTTTCAGCAGGCCCGACCATAAGTCGCCGACGTCTGCGATGCGTCGAGCCATTGTTCTTAATGTGAATGTTCGTGGGCCAACCATGCCTTGCTCAAGTTCGTCCCAGCTGCACGGAGCGGAGATGGGAGCGGCAGGCTTTGCGCGCACCGCGTAAGCCGCAGCGAACGTCGCACTGTAGCCGTTGCGACCTGTGTCCACAAGAATGCGACCAGCCCGGTCCACTTTACTAAACTCCTGCGTCAGATTCTTCGGATCGCGTTTGACGAGCAACGAACCCACTCGATGTGCAAAACGGGACACCTCACCGAAATCAGATTTGACGTCGAGAGGAACGGCTATATGGAAACCTTTTGAGCCCGAGGTTTTCACCCAGCTCGGCAGGCCAAGTTCTGCCAGAAGGTCTCGCAGCGAGATGGCCGCTCCGCGCAGAATTTCAGGTTCATCCTCTTTTGAAGGATCGAGATCGAAGACGCAGATGTCGGGCTTATAGAGATTCGGAGCACGTGAGGCCCACACATGCGGCGTGATGCTGTTTTGGTTGGCTAACCAGAGAAGCGACCGAACGTCGGTAACAATCGGATGATGGACTGTACCGCCGTGCTTTGGAACTTCGACCCGCTTAAGCCAGTCGGGGAAACCCTTTGAAACATCCTTTTGGAAGAATCCTGGCGCGTTAATGCCGCGATGGTAACGCTCCATTGTAATAGGACGAGCCCGAATGTGCGGCAACATAACGGGCGCAATCATCTCGTAGTAAGCGGCCAATTCACCCTTTGTGATTCCTTGGTCAGGAAACAGCACCTTGTCAGGGTGAGTAATCAAGGCACCTCCCTCACAACTTCGTGTGCGGCTTTGTCAGTGCGTATACGAAGCAGCCGTGGGTGGCGAAGCTTCCCATTCACCGTCCACTCAATGAAACCCACTTGCACAACAATCTCGGGTTGTACCCAGTGCGCTCGCAAACGCGGCAGTCCAACGGCTTTCGTGAATGCTGGTTTCGGAATCTCGAGCGCGTCCAATCGCGCGCGTAGATCGAGGAGTAACTTCGTGTCGAATCCTGTGCCGATCTTTCCGGCGAATACGAAGTCGTCGTTCTCGTAATAGCCAACCAGCAGCGCACCGAGTCCGACACGCTTGCCTTGTGGATCGGTGAAACCGCCCACTACAAGTTCCTGCGACTCCTCGCACTTCATCTTTAGCCAGTTTCGCGACCGGCGGTGCTCGTACACCGAGTCGCGTCGCTTTGCGATAACGCCTTCCCAACCTTCCTGCTGTGCGCGTTCCCACGGCATCGGATCGTCCAATGTCTCGACCCACTGTAACGGTTCTTGAAGGGGTAGCTGCCTGAGTAGCGCTCGACGCTCTTCCAGTGGCAGCGAAGTAAGGTCGCGTCCATCGAGCCACATGATGTCAAACACGTGGTAGCTGACCTTCCCTCGTCTCCAGGTGATCTCACCATCGAGAATCACATCATGGATCGGTAGGGCGGTTAGTGCGTTGACGATGGAAGGAATGTTCTGGGGTAGCCGATTGCGCGAGAACATGCTGACGTTGGTTCCATTTTTGAAGGCGAGCAGACGTATGCCGTCGAACTTGCGCTCAAAGATCCATTCAGGGCCCGTGAATCGCTCCTGAGTGAGCGTAGCTGCCATTGGGACGAGCCAGTCAGGGAAGGATATCATTGCAGGTAGACTCAACTATTCCCCAATTATCTTTACGAGTACGCGCTTTCTACGACCACCATCAAACTCGCCATAGAAGATCTGTTCCCATGGGCCAAAATCCAGCTCACCATTAGTTATAGCCACAACGACTTCGCGACCCATCACCTGCCTCTTGATGTGAGCGTCGGCGTTGTCTTCGCCTGTAAGATTATGCCTGTAGTTACCAACCGGTTCATGCGGAGCCAACTTCTCGAGCCAGACTTCATAATCGTGATGCAGACCGCTCTCATCGTCATTGATGAAGACTGAAGCTGTTATGTGCATCGCATTCACAAGTGCCAGTCCTTCCTGAATGTTGCTCTCATCTACACACGATTGAACCTGCGAAGTTATGTTGATAAATTCTCGTCGCGTCGGCACATTGAACCAAAGCTCTTTTCGAAAGCTCTTCATAGTGTCTCCCTCTTCTCACGTCCATTCAGGGGCTATTTGCGGCTTTCCCGTTGACCGTCGCAACAGCTATGCGGTCGGTTACACGCCGGGATCACCGCGCCGATACAGATTATGCATGAGTCTTCAAGGTAATACCTGTCCTACTCTTTAGCGAGTTAAAAAAGAAAAGGACCGTATTTTGGTAAGCTCCAACTCCCAATTTGGCTCCTATTAATTGTTAGAAGATAACATCACGTGAAAGACATCGACGATATTGTCCTTAGAGCTGCTGATCCTCTTAGTACTCCATTTTTAAGACGTGAGGCCTTCAGCCAACTCGTGATGAGGTTTCAAGACATGGCATTCGCGTGTGCGTTTGCTGTGCTGGGCGACGCATATCTAGCGCAAGACACGGCCCAGGAAGCGTTTGTAGTCGCTTGGCAAAAGCTTTCTCAGCTTCGTGAACCTGCGGCGTTCCCAGGTTGGTTCAAGCGTATTGTGCTGACTCAGTGCAATCGGTTGACGCGTGCCAAGCGGCTGCAAGTTCTTCCGCTCGAAGCAGGCGCGCAAGCTCGATCGTCCGATCCAGGACCAGACCTCTCGGCTGAGAGGCAGGAACTCTTAACCAAAGTGCTTCAAGCCATCCATGCATTGCCGGAAAACGAGCGACTCGTGACGACACTCTTCTATGTTAACGGATACACGCAGGTCGACATTGGCGAGTTCTTAGAGGTGCCAGTGTCTACGGTGAACAAGCGTTTGTATTCCGCGCGGCAACGACTCAAGACCAACGTAGTCGGACTCCTAAAAGACGATCTGCAAAGGCAGCGTCCATCGCGCGACGCAGATTTCTCAAATAAAGTGAAAACAAGACTACGTCCGTTGACTGAACAGGATTTGCCGCCCGTAAACGCAATCGCGTCAGCCAGGACGGGGGATGATCGACTTGCATATGAACTCTGGCTCAACAGACGACAGCAGTTTGACGAGTCACGTTATTTCCGCAGGCAGTATGTTGCAGAAGATCCACGAACGAAACAGATCATTGGGTACGGCGTTGTTGAGCAAACAATCTATCTGCCGAGGTTTCGCCTTTCCGTATTAACTGATCCGCGTTGGCTTAAGCATGGAGTGGGCGAATTGTTCCTGGACCGACTTACAAGTGATTTAAGGGAAGCAAACGCAATCACGGTCTCGTGCCGCCAATATGCGTCAGAAACTGAACAGCTAACTTTTCTTAAGAGTCACGGTTTTGAGGAAAATGCAAGGGTGTTGGATTTGCGGTTAAAAGTTCCAAAGTCAGAACCTTCTGACTTCCTATCTCTTCTCAAGCGCGTTGAAGCCTCTGGTATCTCGATCAGAACGCTCGCCGAGGAGCGTCGTAACAACCCTAACTGCGTGCAGGAACTCTACAAGCTAACAACTCTCTTGAGGCAGGATGATCCCGTACGGCCTTCAATCGCGCCACCCAGTTATAACGCCCGAGAAGCATTGATGTGGCTTGAGATGCCTTACGTGCTGCCCGATGGGTACTTCATTGCCAAGCATGGTGACGAATATGTGGGTATCTCTGATGTCAGTCTATTTGACGCGATGCCCGGTTGTCTTACGCAGGGTTTTACAGGTGTTAAGCGCGCATTTCGAAGGCGTGGTATCGCAATCGCACTAAAAGTCTGCTCGATTCTCTACGCTCGGGCGCACGGTTACGAAACCATCCAAACCTTCAACCAACGTAGTCAGAATGCGATTCGTGCGCTAAACGAAAAACTCGGGTTTGAAGTCCTGCTTGAGTACGTCAGCCTGGAAAAATGTCTTCGAGAAGTAGTGCCAGTTGATCCTGACGTTTACGACAACTTCGCAGGCCATTACCGTGAGGACAATCGGCCTGATCTGGAGATCGTCATTCGCAATGAGGGCGGGCGGCTGACTGCTGAATGTGCTGGCCAGAAGGTTGAGTTGTTCCCTACGTCAGAAAACAGTTTCTTCGTCAAGCAGTTCTATGGTGAAGCGACATTTCTGCGAGACGAGAGAGGCACGGTTAGTTCTCTTGAATTTAAGTCGAGAGGCTACAAACCCGAGTCGGCTCAGACCCTTCACGCACAAAAAGTGAGCGGTAAATAACTAAAGAATGTTCCATGAGACCGCAGCTCACTGGGACCGCAGGCGTCTCGCCTGCCTCCAGTGACCGCCGCAGATGCGAAGATCTCGTAAAGAATATTTCCACGTTACCTATCGAATCTTTCCCATACACAGCCGGAAAACCAGACCAAAGATGAGGAAAAACCTGAGAGGAGCGACGAACATGCGACTATCACCATGCTTGCTGATTTTAATTGTCGTGTCGTCTGCACTTGCGCAGCAGCCTGCAAACCAGACTGCAGCTCAAAAATTCAAGAACATTCAAATTTTCAAAGAACTACCCGCGGCTCAGCTTGATCCAACCATGGCCTTTATCTCCGGCGCACTGGGCGTCAAATGCAATTATTGCCACGTCAATCAATTCGACAAGGACGAGAAGCCAACAAAACTGGCAGCGCGCCGCATGATCCAAATGGTATTTGATTTGAACAAAGGAAGCTTTAACGGGCAGGGCGCTGTTAGTTGTTACACATGTCATCGGGGAAAACCCACACCAGTGTCGATCCCTGCAATAGGAGAGAATCTCTGGTCAAGCATTTCAACACCGCCAAGAACTCCTACAGAGCTTCCAACAGCTGAACAAATCCTCGCTCGGTATGTTAACGCTCTTGGTGGTACGGAAGCTCTTGCGAAGATCACCAGCCGCGTTGCCAAAGGTTCGCGGATCGGCGCGGACGGCATACTCGTTCCGGAACAGGTCTATCAAAAAGCACCTGACAAGATATTGACCGTCACCAGTTATCCAACGGTTGTCTTCAGCAGCGGCTTCAACGGAAAGGTAGGTTGGGGAAGTAGCAGTAAAGAGGGTCCGACGCCATTGCCGGATCAAGTGTTAGCCCAATTAAAGGCTGATTCGGTCTTCAATAAAGAACTCAAGATGGACCAGCTGTATTCGAAGCTCAAGGTGGAGGGCAGGTCCACCGTCCGTGGATCTGAAGCGTACGTCATCGAAGCAACAGCTGCTAACGGATTACGCGAAAAACTGTTCTTCGACACCCAAACAGGACTGCTGGTACGCCGCTACGTCGAATCGAATACCATTCTGGGTCCGCTTCCGCTGCAGACCGATTATGAGGACTTTCGGGAGATCGATGGAGTCAAGCAGCCTTTTCTAATTCACTGGTCCCTTCCGGGGCGAATCTGGGGCAGGAAGATTACCGAGGTTAGCCAAAACGTTCCCATCGGCGATTCGAAGTTCGATCCAATTACGAAATAATTGCAAAGGTGCGAGCACAGGGTTGAGTCAGCTTTGCGTTAACTGTTTGACCATTGACGGTTGCGCGAGCGCTGCGTTTTGCCCAACATGTGAAGCACTTCAATTTTATTCTAATCTCAGATCTCAGATTCAAGATCTCAAGGCTCATCCAGCGAAGTGTTTCCGATGCAAAATATATCCTGCATTTGACATATAGAGAGTATTAGCGTAAGGTGTGAATCGAACCGAGTCCAGCTTACTCCGCTCTCAGCTCCTCTGGGATCTTCCAGATCACCTGATAATCCACAGCTCAATCACAAGAAGGCATCAAACGTTCACCCAGGCAGTCTCCGGATTAGCGTTGCGGTTTGTTCCGCAATGTAGTGCGGGTTTAAGGCGGTCGTTGCTGCTCCGATCTGTAACTCGGACCAAAGCGGTGACAAGTCGGCGCACTCCGAAGCGGGCACCGCACCTCCGGACGCCAGGGGGAACTCAGAAGGCCAAAAGGAAGATAAGGAGATTATGACGATAAATATCACACCACTGCATGATCGCGTGATCGTGAAGCGCATTGACGAAGGTGAACAGATTCGCGGCGGTATCATCATCCCCGACACTGCAAAAGAAAAACCTCAGGAAGGCGAGGTAATCGCAGCCGGAGAGGGCAAATACAAGGAAGACGGAACGCGTCAACCATTGGATGTTAAGAAGGGCGATCGGGTCTTGTTTGGCAAGTACTCGGGCGCGGAAATCAAGATCGACGGTGAAGAGCTTTTGATCATGCGCGAGGATGACGTTCTCGGAATCATCATGCGCGCCGGAGTTGCTGTCGGCGGCAAGAAGGGCGCGATAGTCTAGTTAACAGACAGTCTTGATTCAGGAGAAAAGAGAAAAAGTTATGGCAAAGCAAATAGTTCATGGTGAAGAGTCTCGCGCGGCAATTCTGCGTGGCATTAATCAACTTGCCGACGCGGTGAAAATTACGCTTGGTCCAAAGGGACGCAACGTCGTTCTCGGTAAAGCGTATGGCAGCCCCACAATCACCAAAGACGGCGTCACCGTGGCAAAAGAGATCGACCTCAAAGACTCACTGGAAAACATGGGCGCACAGATGGTGCGCGAGGTGGCATCGAAGACCAGCGACGTTGCCGGCGACGGTACAACCACCGCCACGGTGTTGGCGCAGTCAATTTACCGCGAAGGCGTGAAAACCGTCGCTGCCGGCGCAAACCCGATGGCCTTGAAGCGCGGAATCGACAAAGCAGTAGAGCGCGCGACTGAAGTAATTAGGAAACTGTCCAAGCCAGTTGCCGGCGACATGATTGCGCAGGTCGGCACGATTTCGGCCAACGGCGATGCCGCGGTCGGAGAGTTGATTGCCGAAGCGATGGCGAAGGTCGGTAAGGACGGAGTGATCACGGTTGAGGACGCGAAGACGATGGAAACGGATTTGGAGTATGTCGAAGGGATGCAGTTTGATCGCGGTTACTTATCGCCTTACTTCATCACCGACGCCGAAAAGATGGAAGCCGTACTCGAGAACTCCGTGATTCTGCTGAGCGAGAAGAAGATTTCTTCGATGAGAGATTTGCTTCCCATTTTGGAGCAAGTCGCCAAGTTGGCCAAACCGATTTTGATTATCGCAGAAGATGTTGAAGGGGAAGCCCTGGCGACACTCGTGGTCAACAAGTTGCGCCGGACGATCGAAGTGGCAGCGGTTAAAGCGCCAGGCTTTGGGGATCGACGCAAGGAGTTGCTGCAGGACATTGCGATTCTCACCGGTGGCAAAGTGATCAGTGAAGACCTCGGCATCAAACTCGAGAATGTCATGGTTGATGACCTGGGACGCGCCAAGAAAGTGATCATTAGTAAGGACAACACGATCATCATTGATGGCGCGGGCAACAAGGACGAACTGAAGGCTCGTGTAAAAACGCTAAGAGCCCAAATTGAAGATAGCTCATCAGACTACGATCGCGAGAAACTACAGGAGCGGCTCGCGAAACTGGTTGGTGGCGTCGCAGTTATCCGCGTCGGCGCGGCGACGGAAACTGAATTGAAAGAAAAGAAGGCGCGCGTTGAAGACGCTATGAACGCGACTCGCGCCGCTGTTGAAGAAGGCATTGTGGCCGGCGGTGGCGTCGCCCTGATTCGAGCGGCGAAGGCTTTGGACAAGTTCAAAATTTTCGAAACGAACGAGGATGGTGACACAAACGGCGATCCAGACGAGCAAATCGGCGTGCACATAGTGAAGCGCGCACTTGAAGAGCCGTTGCGTCAGATCGTACAGAACGCCGGCAAAGAAGGCGCGGTAATAGTAGAGAAAGTTCGTACTGGCAAAGACCCGAACTTCGGCTACAACGCAGCCACTGAAACTTTTGAGGACCTTGTCGCGGCGGGGATTATCGATCCCGCGAAAGTCACGCGCTGCGCGTTGCAAAACGCCGCATCAATCGCGGGCTTAATGCTGTCCACCGAGGCCCTTATTTCTGAGCTACAGGAAGATGATAAGCCACGGGCACTGCCCGGCGGCATGGATATGTAATCCCAACGTCCTTTAGCAAATTGGGAAGCTACCATGTTCCGCATGCGGCTTCTGTTAACTCGCCAAAGAGAAGTCTCTTGCGGTGAGACACCCACAGGGGAAAAGGTAAGAAACTATGTCTACGAAACTTTATGTTGGTAACCTCGCGTTTGAAACGTCGAGCAACGATCTGCAGACCTTATTCGCGCAAGCGGGCACGGTCGAAAGCGTTTCCGTGATTGAAGATCGCGAAACCGGTCGCTCACGCGGCTTCGGGTTCGTTGAGATGCAAACGAAGGAAGAAGGCGCCGCTGCAATTCAGCAGTTCAACGGTAAGGACCTGGGCGGAAGAACGCTAAAAGTCAACGAAGCCAAGGCACGCGAAGATCGCGGCGCCGGCGGTCGCAACGGCGGCTCGCGTTACTAGACGAGAATTCCAATCAAGGGGGAATAACAAAGCCTGCAGTGGAATTGTTTCGCCGCAGGCTTTGTGTTTAGTTTATGTAACTAATCCCAGAGCACCGGTGTCTTAACTAGTAGGTCGGGCTCTCCCCAGAAAGAGTGGGAGTGCCCGGCTAAGTTTTTTTTACAGGGGACGAAAGATGAAAAGAGGGGTGAAAACAAAGTTAATCATTTGTAAGGTGAACACCACCCCGGTCCGCTACGCTCATTTTGCAACTAAACCTTCGGAGGAAAGCGTCTAACAGTTAAGGTTTATAGGAGGTTTTTAATGAAAGGAAGGTACTTAAAAAGGATTGGCGGTCTGGCCCTCACCGTGCTGTTACTGATTGGCTTTGGGTTCGTTTCATCGAGTGATGTTGCGGCGCAAAGGCGTGTGCAGCGGAGAGTCGTGATCGTCCGGCCGTTTCGTCCATTTGGTTTTGGCTATCGAAATTGGTGGGGCTCACCATATGGCTGGGGCTACGATCCGTGGTCGCCATACGGCAGCTACTATCGACAGTATGTTTTTGATAATGGCGATGACGCTGTGAATCAGGGATACAAAGATGGTTTCAAAACTGGAAAGGATGACGGCAAAAAGGACAAGAGCTACAACCCTCAGCGCTCTCATTACTTCCGCGATTCAGGGTTCGGTAACTTTGCTGAAGTTTACCGATCCGGTTTTTCAAGAGGTTACCAGGAAGGCTACAGGTTAGGCGGCAGCCAGCGAGGCTAAGTCGCACAATCCTTCAATGCAAAGAATGCCGCGATGGAAACGTCGCGGCATTTTTGTTTGTGTTCGCCGATCATATGTGGGGCTACGTGACGCACCAACAATCTAATGTATGATGTCCGTCGACCAACGGAAATGCTGATCCAACAAAACATCGCGCAGTCGTTTCATTCGCCCATCGTGCGCGTTCTACTTCTCGTTTTCGCGATTGGACTACTTTACGTACTCTGGAAAGAAGTGCGGAAGATCCCGGCGAAGTTGTTCACGCTGATGGCTACGGCCTTCATCGATATGGTGGGACTGCTGATGATCATTCCGCTGCTTCCTTTTTATGTGCAGGAACTCGGCGGCTCGGGCATTGAGATCTTTGGAAAACATTTTGGCATTGGCATTATCGTTGGATTCATCATTGCTGCTTTCACGGTTGCGCAACTCTTGAGTGCCCCCATGTGGGGTCGCTTCTCCGATCGAGTTGGACGGCGGCCCACACTGCTCATCGCGTTAACCGCTTCGGCGATCGCCTATCTGATTTTCGGCTTCGCGCACTCGCTTCTTCTTCTGTTCATCTCACGCGTCGTGCAAGGCGCCGGTGGTGGAACGGTTGGCGTGATTCAGGCTTACGTGGCTGACTCGACGGCACCGGAGGATCGCGCGCGAGCGCTCGGATGGCTTTCGGCTACTACTAACCTTGGAGTGGCGTTGGGACCTGTATTGGGTTCATTTGCTATCACGCTCGGGAAACGCGATCTATTACCGGGTGCTGGGACGTTCGAATTGGGCCACGCAGCACCAGGTCTCCTGGCAGCCGCGCTTTGCTTGATTAATATCGCCTTTGCAGCGCGGTACCTTACTGAGTCGCGTGATTTTAGCGAACACGTCACTACGGAAGGGCCGCGTCGCACATCACGTCAGGCTACCTGGCGCGTGATCTCCCACTCAGGTGAGCCTTCATCGCGATTGATCTGGATCTACGCGATTGCCATCGGCGCCTTTCAGGGCAGCTTCTCAGTCCTTGCGCTCTTTCTGAACGCTCGTTTTCAAGTGACTGAGCAGACGATCGGCTACTTCTTCATGTACGTTGGCTCGATCTCGGTTTTTGCACGAGTGCTGCTGCTTGGACGAATGGTCGATTGGCTTGGTGAAGCTAAGCTCTCGCGTCTTGGACTGATTCTTCTGGCGGCGGGTGTTGTCGGAATGCCTCTGTCGAGAAACCTCGCGATGCTTGCAGTTGCTGTGGCACTCATACCGTTAGGTACGGCATTCACATTCCCTTGCGTGACGGCGCTGTTGTCACGCGTAATCGCTCCGAGGGAACGGGGACTCTATATGGGAATGCAACAGACCTACGGAGGCGTCGCGCGCATCATCGCTCCGCTTTTCTTTGGTTGGTCCTTCGACTCACTCGGAGTGTCTTCGCCATACTTTTTCTCGTCGGCGTTTATTCTGGCGACAGTTTTTCTCGGTTTTGGGTTGGACCAATACGCGAGAACGGAAGCAAGTCCTCCGTTGCGCGAACAAACCACCGAACAGGAAGCCTAATCCTCAATCAGCTGAGTCTCATCGCCTCAATGTCCGGACGGTAATGATATTCGAGTAATCCGAATTTCCGACGGCGTTGAAGGCCCGCACACGGTACCGATACCTTGTGTTCGGCTGAAGACTGGTGTTGGAAAAACTATTGACGTTTGGTCCGACTTGAGCGATCTGAGTAAAGTCATTGCAGTTGTTGCCTTGACAACGTTCGATGCGGAAATTGGAGCAAGGAATTTTGCATGCCCGCTGGGCCCGTCGCTTTGTAAGTCCCTTTGGACAATCAGCCGTCAGCTCTTGCCATCAACGCTTGGGCTATGATTGGATTCGCAGCATCTCACGCCAAAGCACCAAACGCTGGAGAAAAACATCATGCAAAGAGTTCTCAAACGCATGTCATTGACGATCGTAGCTGCAACGTCAATTTTTGCGACAATCAGCCTGGCAAGTCGTTCTCAGGTTGGCTCGTTCACGGTGGAACAGATTAAGAGTTATCCATTTCCCAATGAGCTAACGTGTTCGGCGACAGGATCTCGCATAGCGTGGGCTTTTAATGAGCGAGGCGTTCGCAATGTGTGGGTTGCTGAGGGCCCGGAGTTTCGTGCGCGGCAACTTACAAAATACGAAGCAGATGATGGGCAAGAGTTGACCAGCCTCGCAATCTCAGCAGATGGCAAGTATGTCATCTATGTGCGAGGCGGGGACCACGGCTCAAACTTCGATAGTTCAGTTGGTGTTGATCCCATGCTGAGTCCTGTACAGATGAAGGTTCAATTGTGGAGCGCTCCATTTGCAGGTGGCGAGCCCAAGCTACTTGGAGAAGGTGATGATCCAGTCATCTCACCCAAAAGCGATCGAGTAGTGTTTGGGAAAGACCGTGCTATTTGGTCTGTACCTATCGACGGATCAGCCCAGGCCAAACGTCTGTTCTTCGCACGCGGTGAAAGCAACACGCCTGAGTGGTCTCCCGACGGCTCTCGGCTGGCTTTCGTCTCTAATCGCGGTGATCACTCCTTCATCGGCGTCTACACAGATGATTCAACACCAATACTCTACCTCACGCCAACAACGTCTCGCGATTCAAGTCCGCGTTGGTCGCCAGATGGAAAGCGCATCGTGTTTGTGCGACGACCCGGTAATGGTGGACCACCTGATCCACTCCTTGAACAACGACCTCAGGCTTGGGCAATCTGGACCGCAGACGCAAGGACGGGAAACGGAAAACAACTTTGGAAGAGCCCTTTTACATTGCGTGGCTCTCCGCCAACAACACATGGCGGCACCAACTTGTACTGGGCCGCAGAAGGACGCATCGTTTTTCTTTCCTACCTTGACGGTTGGCCACATCTCTACTCAATAAGCGAAAGTGGCGGCGAACCATTGCTACTGACACCAGGTAAATACATGGCGGAATACATCTCAATCAGTCCTGATCGTCGCTACATGGTCTTCGCCGGAAATGCCGGCACAGATGTTGACGACATCGACCGGCGCCACATCGTCAAAGTTCCTGTCGACAAGGCAGAACCCGTAGTGATGACACCAGGTAAGGAACTTCAGTGGACACCGTTCGTAACGGGCGACGGAAAATACATCGCATTCGTTGGCGCAACGTCGCAGCGTCCGCCCCTCCCGACAGTAATGGCCGCAACAGGTGGAAAGCCGCGGTTGCTTGCAGAGGATCGAATTCCTTCTGAGTTTCCCATGGCGCAGTTAATCGTGCCGAAGAAGGTGGTTTACAAAGCACCCGATGGACTCGAGGTTCATGCGCAGTTGTTTGAAAGCGCAGGCGGGGCGGCAAAGAAACCAGCAATCATTTATGTGCATGGTGGGCCGCCCCGGCAGATGCTACTCGGTTGGCATTACTCCGACTACTATGCGAACGCCTACGCGCAAAACCAGTATCTCGCTAGCCGCGGTTATATAGTCATGTCAGTAAATTATCGTTTGGGCATCGGCTACGGTCACGACTTCCACCGCCCGGCGAACGCCGGAGTTCAAGGCGCAGCAGAATATCAAGACGTTAAAGCCGGCGGTGAATACTTGCGAGGGTTACCTCAAGTTGATCCAAACCGCATCGGCATCTACGGCGGCTCTTACGGCGGCTTTCTTACGGCGCTTGCTTTAGCACGCGACTCGAAATTGTTTGCGGCCGGAGTTGATATCCATGGCGTGCACAATTGGACCGCAGAACGGGCAGCAGCATTGCTCGAGAATCGCTACGAGAAGGCCCCTGATCTTCAACAAGCACTTGATGTCGCGTGGCAATCGTCGCCTGTCTCATCTATTAGAACCTGGAAGTCGCCAGTCCTTTTGATTCACGGCGATGACGATCGCAATGTGCGCTTTAGTCAAACCACGGATCTTGTTCGGCGACTTGAAAGGGCGGGAGTCTCATTTGAGGAACTAGTCATTCCGGATGATACTCATCACTTCATGCGACATACGAATATAGTTAAGGTGAACGCGGCGACCGCAGCTTTTTTCGACAAGGTTTTTGGATTGAATCGACAGAGTGCGCGGCCGACATTCTAAGTTTGCACTCGGGACTGAGCTTAAAGGTAAATTCGTAATGGCAGGAGAACAAAATCTCGCCAAAGACGTTCGCCTTACATAACGGGTCTGAAGCGATCGGGGCGGGCGAGACGCCTGATGCGGTCCCAGTGATGCGCCTCACCAAGGAAAGTATCAGTAATGCCCAACGATCGTACCCTTTAGTGGCTGGCTACGATTACACCAAGCACCTCTTCTGTCGGACCGCGGGCGTCCCGCCCGCCAACGTCAGGTTACAAGGAATGATCAGAAGCTTGGGTGTCGCGCCCTACTGCCGTAACGGGTCTGAAGCGATGGGGCGGGCGAGACGCCCGCGGTCCCAGGTACTACGATCCGAAGAAGATTCGCAAGTTACAAGAGGAGTTCTCAATGCCCTGGTCCAACATTCTCTACAGGCGATACGCGCGTCTTGTGGTTTGCCAGCTCACAGTAAGCGGCGTCCTGCTAACTTTGGGTTCGAACTCGACGCACGCAGATGCTGCATTCGAGGACATTCCAAGCTCAAAAACTATTGAGATTCCGTTCAGCTCCTACGACGGATACAAAATGTTAGGAAAGCTCACTGTTCCGACATCTAGAGGATCTCATGCTGTTGTGATCTATGTGCAAACTGCGGAAGGTATGACCGTGGACATGAAGCGTCGAAAGAGCCGGGAAGAGACCTTCAATTATTTCGATCTCTACCGGCAAAAACTGCCCGAGATGAACGTCGCGTTCTTTAGCTACCAAGGACGAGGCATCAGCATGGGAGATAAGCCACCGCGTTTCGAGGCAATTGATTGGGATATCTACAATACGAGTACGTTGGAAAACAAAATGCGCGATGTTTTGAGCGCTGTTCAGGTGGTCAGAAAACAAAGCGGTATCAATCCGTCGCGAATATTTCTGATGGGCGCGAGCGAAGGCACATTGCTGGCGGCAGAGGCTGCGGCAAAAAGTGAGCGGCAGATAAGAGGCTTGATACTGTATGGAGTACTGACTGCTAACATGCGGGACAATTTCAAATATATTGTGGGTGGCGGCGTTCTTGTCTATAAGAGGTTATTTCCATAGTGACAAGGATGGCCGAATCTCAAAACAAGAGTTTGAAGCGGACCCGAAGTGCTTTGATTTCGCGGGAAAGGCTTGTTGGGCGAGGAGGGGTGGCCACGGAGTGCCACCCCTACAACTTTGCGCGCGCCGCATTTTCATAGCTGAGTGCAAGTCCACCGTTTGTAGGGGTGGGCCCTCCGTGGCCACCCGTGGTCGCGCAAACAAAGGCCTTAAAGGAACGCACGTTCGTCGCCCCACACAATTGGCGGTGACAGGAAGTGCCTTGATTTCGCCGGAAAGGCTTGTTGCGCGAGGAGGGGTGGCCACGGAGTGCCACCCCTACAATTTTGCGCATTTTCATAGCTGAGTCCAAGTCCACCGTTTGTAGGGGTGGGC
>JBKOYD010000018.1:0-64960 GCA_046725195.1 Acidobacteriota bacterium
TTTTGCTGCCCCTGTACCAGCCTCTCGGTGATGACGGCTTCTTTCTCGGCAGGAAAGTGCGGCCGCTCTGGCTCAAGCTTTCGGCAATTCTCAGACGGCTGAGAGTTGGCGATTACGTTCATTGGCTTCCCGGCGTGCGTCGAGATCCAGGGAAGGACATGAGCCTGTTAGTCAACACGCAAATTGCTCGCTTCCTGCCTTTGCAGGTCTTTCACTTGCTCGGTTTCCGCAAGCGTCGTTGGACGGGAAAGTATCTGGTAGTCAGCAGACGCCGCTATGACATGTGCGGCCCGCACCAATTCATAGTATGGAAGTAGAATTGACTTGGCGTGAACACAGGCTTGAGCATCGTAGGACTGGACCATTCAAAAATCGACGCTAACGCGAAGGCATCTCCGCTGTCGTCGCCCGCGAGCTGCGCGTCGTGTGACGGACGTCGTGTGACGAGGCCCAAAAACGGCCTAAACCATGCTAAGCAATCCTAAATCGCAGCCTTTCAC
The DNA here is from genome assembly GCA_046725195.1 of Acidobacteriota bacterium. GTDB lineage: Bacteria > Acidobacteriota > Blastocatellia > Pyrinomonadales > Pyrinomonadaceae > PSRF01. The sequence continues at coordinate 501 of JBKOYD010000018.1, forward strand.
CCTCAGTGACATCCGTTTGGCACCAAACCTCACTTGATGTAAAAAGGCTTGATTTTGCTCGTGGCTGCATTTCGATGCAAAATCAATTAGTTACATTTACGCATCCCGCTTGATTGGGGTGCGTGAGGTCGCTGGTTCGAATCCAGTCGTCCCGACCAGTTCAGGGCTTTCGATCTTTAATGATTGAGAGCCCTTTGTTTTTGGGATCGTCCATACGAACACAGAGAGAACGGTCACATTAACTCAAAAGAACTTTCCGGGTTCGCTGCTCACCAGTTGCTCATCGTCCTGAAGATCCGTAACGACAATTTCCGAGGTTAGAGTTTTGTGGACCGGGCATTTGTGTGCGATCTCCTGAAGACGAGCACGCTGTTCGTCTGTAAGGTCACCAGTGAAGGTGATTGAGCGTTCGATTCGGTGGACGAAGCCATCCTTCGTCTGCATACACTCCCGACAATCGCTAACGTGGATTCGGTTTTGTCGAAGCCGCACGGTCACATGTTCCAGCGGCCACTGCTTGCGTCGTGCATATAGCGTCACTGTCATTGAAATGCAACTGCCCAAAGCAGCGAGTAATAGAGTGTAAGGATCTGGACCAGCGTCTTCACCGCCCGCCCCGATTGGTTCATCGGTGGTGAAAGCGTGTCCGATGCCATAGCGCACTTCGTTCCGCAGATTTTGCTGTGAAGTAACAACGACTTCGCTCATACGAGTGTTCCTCCATTCTATGCGGTCGCACTTTGACGCAATCCATTTTCAATCTTATGCAAAGCAGATCGCAATCAAACCGGCGCTTGCAGTCAACTCCGGCGCACGGCTACACTCGACCGCGTTCCAATCCAAAACAAATTCCGTTCGTCAACCTGGGGCTGTCCTGATGAAGATTCATGAGTATCAAGGAAAAGAACTGTTGAAAAAATTTGGTGTCGCCGTTCCTCGTGGCGTCGTAGCTCGCTCGTCTGAAGAGGCGTATCAGGCCGCAAAGGAATTAGGCACTGCCGTTGTTGTGGTGAAAGCGCAGATTCACGCCGGCGGCCGCGGCAAAGGCGGTGGCATCAAGTTGGCAAAGAGTCCTGATGAGGCGCGAGACATAGCGAAACAGATGTTGGGTATGAATCTCATAACGCATCAGACTGGTCCTGAGGGCAGAGAGGTCCGAGTCCTATTAATTGAGGAAGGTTTGCCAATCGATAAAGAGTTCTATCTGGGTATCGTGCTGGACCGCGCGTCGGGCCGGCCGGTATTTATGGCCTCGTCAGCCGGTGGCATGGACATTGAAGAAGTAGCTTCGAAGACGCCCGAGAAGATAATGAAAGAGACTATTGATCCCGCAGTGGGTTTCAGATCCTTTCAGGCGCGAAAGCTTGCGTTTGGTCTCGGCATTCCTGGTGAGTTGATTGGCCAGGCGGTGAAGTTTATGCAGTCTCTGTATCTGGCCTACGAACAAATGGACGCCTCGCTAGTAGAGATCAATCCGTTTCTATTAACAAAAGACAACCGGTTGATCGCCCTCGACGCTAAGATCAACTTCGACGATAACGCGCTGTTTCGACACAAGGACTTTCTAGAGCTCCGCGACTTGAATGAGGAAGAGCCGCTGGAAATCGAAGCGTCGAAGTTTGATCTCAACTACATCAAGCTCGACGGCAACATTGCCTGTATGGTTAATGGCGCGGGTTTGGCTATGGCCACGATGGACATCATTAAATTAGCTGGGGGCGAGCCTGCAAACTTCCTTGACGTCGGTGGCGGTGCTTCTCAGGAGCGCGTTGAAGCCGCCTTTAAGATTCTGTTGGCGGACAAAAATGTGAAGGCGGTTTTGATCAATATCTTCGGAGGCATAGTTCGCTGCGACATGGTCGCGCGGGGTGTCGTGGAAGCGGCCAGGAACCTTGGCATTAAGGTTCCTGTGGTTGTTCGACTCGAAGGAACTAACGTCGAAGAAGGTCAACGTGTGATCCGTGAGTCGGGTCTTTCTTTCACAGTGGCGAATGGAATGAAAGACGCGGCTGACAAGGTAGTCGCACTGACGGCCTGAACTGAATCGGTTGATTTACTAGCCCACTGAATTTTTTAGGTGAAGGACCGGAAACACAGATTGAACACTCAAACTGTAAAAGTCTGGTTAGTTCAGATCAGCCGGTATGGCCTGGCTGCTTTATTCTTGTTTACCGCTTTAGCGAAGCTCGCGATTATTAACGCCTTCGTGAAAAACATGGGCGAGCTTTTGAGTGCGTCAGGTTTTAGTTATGAACGCTGGTCCTGGCCGGCGACGATTGTTGTTATCGCACTCGAAGTTATTACAGCAGTCTTATTAATAGTGCCGCGTACGGTTCGTTTAGGCGCTCTTTCAGCAGCGATGTTACTGGTTGGCTTTGCGGGTTACGCGCTCTATTACGTGTATGCCCTGCACGGGGAGCCACTGGAATGCGGGTGTTTCGGAGGAATCATAGCAAGTCAACTCGGCGTAAAGACAGCTCTTAGAAATTTGGCATTGCTGATTCCCGCTTTCATTACCTGGGTTGGTTACCGACGAACCAGACTGCCTGAATCACATTCGCCCGCGAGCTTCGGAAGGAGTTCCATTGTCTAGCATTTCATTTTGGGGCGGCGTCGGCACTGTCACGGGATCGAAATTCCTAATCGAAACTGAGAGAGCCCGAGTTCTAGTCGACTGTGGAATGTTCCAGGGACTAAAAGAACTCCGCGAACGCAATTGGCAAGATCCACCATTCGATCCACGCGCCCTAACTTCTATTCTGATAACTCACGCACACATCGATCACACCGGCTACCTTCCGCGACTCGTTAGACTTGGTTTTCATGGGCCCGTTTACTGTTCCCGAGGAACTGCCGACCTATTGAAGATACTCTTGCCTGATGCTGGGAGATTGCAAGAGGAAGATGCGGACTATCGCAATCGACACAAATTGACGAAACATGCTCCGGCTCTTCCTCTTTATACGGAGAAAGATGCATTTGCTTCGCTGGAGTTAATCAAATCGGTACCCAACACTGGTGAGATCTTTGAGGCCGCACCCGGAATCAACGCAAGCTTTAGAATTTCGGGCCACATCCTTGGATCAAGTTTGGTCCTCTTGGAAATCGCGCACGCTGCTCCTGACGGGAAAGGACGTCGCGTTCTCTTTTCGGGAGACTTGGGCCATTACGACCAACCAATAATTCGCGATCCCGTTCCACCGCCCGCCTGTGACTATCTCCTGGTTGAGTCAACCTATGGTGATCGCCTGCACGATCCGGAAGACCCGAAGGTTGCGCTCGCTCGAATTATTAATGATGCCGCCAAACGTGACGCGCCTGTTTTGATCCCTGCTTTCGCTGTTGGGCGCACGCAAGAGATTCTTTACTTGATTCGCGAGCTTGAAGAAGAGAAAGCGATCCCGGTTCTCCCAGTAAGCGTCGATTCGCCGATGGCAGCGGCGACCACTGCCGTTTACGCAAACCGCAAAGAAGAACAGGACGAGGACTATGCCAGTGTTCTAAGAACACAACGACATCCGCTGCGGACGACGTCGATGATTACCGCGTCGTCGCGAGAGGAATCGAAGAAGTTAAATGATGCTCAGGGAGCGCGCGTGATTGTTAGTGCGTCCGGAATGATGACCGGCGGTCGCGTGTTGCATCATGCGTTGCGGCTCGTGCCAGATCCGGAGGCGACAACTGTCTTTGTTGGATATCAGGCAGCCGGTACGTTGGGTCGTCGCATTCTCGATGGCGAGCCCGAAGTGAAGATCCTCGGACAATGGGTTCCTCTTCGCTGTCGCGTCGCAAAGATTGGCGGCTTTTCAGCGCACGCTGACTGGAAAGAAGTCTTGCAGTGGCTGGAGGGCATGGAGAGCAGTGTCCCAAGTCGCACATTTCTAACACATGGCGAACCAGAAGCTGCGAACGCAATGGCGGGACACATCAAGGACAAGTTCGGCTGGAATGTGCAGGTGCCACAGTACGGTGAGCGATTTGAAATCGTATAGGTAGCGTTTTTTGGTCTTCGCTGAGGCGGTTGCTATACTCCCACTTTTCCAATCTGACCTGGTTTCTTAAGGAGCATTCATAATTGAGCGTTCTAGTCGATAAATCTACGCGCCTTGTCGTGCAGGGCATAACGGGAAAAGAAGGATCTTTCCATACCAAACAAATGGTCGAGTATGGGACAAATGTTGTTGGCGGAGTAACTCCCGGAAAAGGCGGCACAACGCATGAAGGCATTCCCGTCTTTAATACTGTCGCAGATGCCGTGAAGGGCGCAGGCGCGAATGCGTCTGTGATTTACGTTCCACCTCCCTTTGCTGCCGACGCGATCATGGAAGCGGCTGACGCCGGGATTCCGGTGGTGGTTTGTATTACGGAAGGAATTCCGACGCTCGACATGGTGAAGGTGAAAGAATACCTGAGCGACAAGCCGACTCGCCTGATTGGCCCAAATTGTCCCGGAATTATCTCGCCCGGAAGGTGCAAGATCGGAATCATGCCCGGCCACATTCACCGTGAGGGAAGCATCGGCGTCGTTTCGCGCTCAGGAACGCTTACATATGAGGCCGTGGGCCAATTGACTGCGCTTGGTCTGGGTCAGTCATCGGCAATAGGCATAGGTGGTGATCCGATTGTAGGCACGACGCACGTCGATGCTCTTCGATTGTTTCAGGCCGATGACGAAACTAAAGGTATCGTGATGATCGGAGAGATCGGTGGCACGGCTGAGGAAGAAGCTGCGGCGTTCGCAAAAGAAAATGTCACCAAACCAATTGTAGCTTTTATTGCTGGTCAAACCGCACCGCCGGGAAGGCGAATGGGACATGCTGGAGCTATCATCGCGGGAGGAAAGGGAACCGCAGCGGAAAAGATGAAGGCACTCGATCAAGCTGGTATCCGCGTTGTGAAATCACCGGCGGACATAGGACGGGAGATGAAAGCAGCGCTGTAAGACTGGGTCTTGGGCCTTGGGTCTTTGGTCTTTGAAATAGCGACACGTGATAATCGCCAACGCGGCGAAGACCCAAGACCAAAAGCCAAAGGCTAAAGAAAAGACTAAGACTAAAACTTCAATTAGTGAGAACAATGAGCAATCTAACTTTCGGAATCGTCAAACCCGACGCAGTGAGAGCGGACAAAACAGGATCAATAATTCAAAGAATTCTAGACAATGGTTTTAAGATCCGTGGACTAAAACTTATTCATATGAGTCGTCAGGAAGCGGAAGGTTTCTATGCAGTGCATCGCGAGCGACCATTCTTCGCAGGCTTGACCGAGTTTATGTCTAGCGCGCCTTGTGTTGTGATGGCCCTTGAAAAAGAGAGTGCGGTAAAGGCCTGGCGAGATCTAATGGGCGCAACTGATCCGGCCAAGGCGGACGAAGGGACTTTGAGGAAAGAGTTTGGCGGTTCAGTGGGTGAAAACGCCGTCCATGGTTCCGACTCGGACGAGAATGCGGCCATCGAGATTTCCTATTTCTTCAGTCAACTGGAACTGGTCTGAAATAACATCAAACTGTTTCCCACTCTCGCGATGCTGTGCACCTCAAGTCCGTTTAGGCCCTGGCAAGGTGTGTTGACTTCAATAAGCAGCGGGCTTTCCAATGAAGTACTGTCCTGAATGCAACAAGCAGTTTACCGATACGTGGATAACCTTTTGCTCGGAAGACGGTACGCTGTTGATCGACGAGTTGTCTCCGCCTGTAGATCCAAATTGGGATCCGAAGATTCGCGAACCGAAGTTTGATAGTCCATCGGAGCAGGCCACACAGTGGCTTCCACGACAGCCTCCAGTCCCGGGAGGTTGGGTCGCGCCAGACGAGCGCCCACCAATGAGACCCGCCTGGCAACCTCCACCACCGCCTCCGGCTTTCATGCGATCACCGAGTCAAGGCTTGGCCATCGCATCGATGATCACTGGAGTACTTGGGCTGCTCGTTGGTTGTTTTGGGCCCCTTCCGGGAATTGCCGCGCTAATACTTGGTATGGTTGCTCTCTCGCAGATGAAGAAATCTCCCAATACAACCGCAGGAAAACCGCTAGCCATCATCGGAATAGTCACAGGCAGTCTGAGCATCCTTTTTTATGTCGTGCTTTTCATCTGGTTTATTCTTGCGTTGGCATTTGGTCGATAGTGTGTAGCTGGGTTTAAAATTCAATTGTGATGAAACGCTGTCCTTCCTGCGGTAAGACCTTTTCAGATCAAAACCTGAGCTTCTGTCTGGACGACGGCACTCCTCTGGTAGCCGAGCCTGCAGATAAAACAGTTGTGTCGGGCCATGGCTCTGACTATTCAAATGCGGCACGCGATCAGGATTGGAACGCAGTTCCGTACCGACCACCAGGCTCTTACGTACCTCCAGGTGGTGAAGTAAAGCAACGTCGAACTGGACTTTTCATTTTTGGAATTGTCGGAGTCCTTATTGCTGCACTTATCGGATTCCTGGTTGTTGGGGCAGTCGTTCTCCCACGTCTGCTGCGCTCCAGACAGAATGTTAATTCTGTCGCTACGAAGAACGACAATACCAACCAACACGCAAGTGAGAATTCAAATAACATAAGGGACGACGCGGCGAATCGCGACGTTGACAACGGTCCACCGCCTACTGACCAGGATGAAGTACTTGCCCAGCTAACTGAAATCGAACATGAGTGGACTGTTGCAAACCTAAATGCTGATAAGAAGAGACTCGATCGCATTCTTGCCGATGACTATGTTGGTGCGGGAGAAGGCGCACAGCCGCAAGGCAAGGCTCAGTACATCGCCACAATCCAGCGCGACACAACGGTCGAGAAGTGGGATTTTGACGATCTAAAATTAACCCTGCACGGGGATCGGGCCACGTTGACGGGCAAGGTAACGTTCAAGAGACAGGACGGCGACTATGTTTTTGACTTCACCGATAAATTCGTTTGGCGAGACGGAAGATGGCAGGCTACAGGGTCGGAAGTGGGATTGAAAAAGTGAAGAATTGCGAAAATGCGGAATTGCGGAATTGCGAAATTTAATGGCGGTTGAGAAGCGATCTTGACGTTTCGAGCGTTGGAAAGAACAAAGCACCAAGCACAAAGCACCAAGCACAAAGCACATTGCGAGGCAATCATGTCAATCATTACTGACGTAATCGAATCTACCAAAGCGATCATCCAGGGAATGGGCGTCACTTTGTCTTATATACCTAAACGAAAGTGGACCGTTCAGTACCCCGACGAACCGGTCACCGTACAGCCGCGATATCGTGGCCAACATTTGCTTCACGTAGACGAGCTCGGCAGAGAAAAATGCGTGGCCTGTTACCTTTGTGCGGCAGCCTGTCCTTCAGAGTGCATTTACATCGTTGCCGCTGACGATCCGCGACCGCCCGAAGAACGAATTGGCGTCGATGAGCGTTATGCGGAAATCTATAATATTGACTACGGTCGTTGTATTTTTTGTGGCTACTGCGTCGAGGCGTGCCCGAAGGACGCTATTACTCATGGCTACAATTTTGAGTTGTCTGTCTACAGTCGCGCAGATCTGCTCAAGACCAAAGACGACTTGCTGATTACTAAACAACTGCAATCGAAAAACTACCGCGTCGCTTTCTCGCATGAAGATGTGGACTCGGAATATAAGGAGGTCTAGACGCCGAGGTCTCAGCCGAGGAGTATTCACTATACGCATCTTGACGCAGTCTCGCCGAGGTTGTTCGAAACCGTAGAATGCCCAATCACAATACGTAGAGTTACCCAAGTCCACTTAGACAAATCAGTTGACTTCTGACTGGATCGCTAATGTCGTTTCGTGAGTACCACTATCGATGGACTTTTGATCTCAGATCGAGCGCCGAGACACTGTGGCCCTTTGTTGCTGATACCAACCGATTCAACCGCGATACCGGTGTTCCAAAGGTTGAGACGAAGGGAAACAAACGCCTTCCGAACGCCCGTCGGAAGGTACGTTTCTCACTGTACGGTATGCCGGTCGAATGGGAGGAACAACCTTTCGAGTGGGTGAGACCGCTGCGTTTTGGCGTCGAACGCATTTATAGCAAAGGACCAATGGTTCGCATGAGAATCCTGGCCGAATTGACACCAGGCGCGAATGGCGGAACCCACATGACGTACGACATTTGGGCGACGCCAAGAAACCTGTTGGGTGTGGCTGTCATACCTTTGCACCTCAACCTCGTCACTTCGCGCAGGTTTCGCCAAGCCCTTCATCAGTACGACGCGCTGGCTTTTGCCGGGGCCAACGCCGAAGCAAGTCGGTCCGATACGTCACGATCTTCGTTTGATCTTCCACGGCTTGCACTCCTCAAGCAAAAGCTCCTTGGCGATGTCGAGAGTACGGAAATGGCTGTGCAGAAATCCGCCATAGTGAATCGCCTGGTCGATTTTGTTGAACACGGCGACGATTTCGAGGTCGTACGCGTTCGACCCTACAAGTTGGCTGACGATTGGCACGAACCCAGAAAGTTGGTGCTCGAGATTTGTCTGCGGGCGACGCGGATCGGATTGCTTGACTTTCAATGGGATTTGCTTTGTCCGATGTGTCGCGGCGCTCAACAGTCGGGTCTTTCGTTGAAAGATATTACTTCAGACATTCATTGCAGCACGTGCAAGATTGATTTCACCGTCAATTTCGACCGGTTTGTTGAGCTGACATTTCGTCCAAATCCAGCAGTGAGACGTGTGGATGTGCGAGAGTACTGCGTTGGAAGTCCACATGGGACGCCTCACGTCGTCGCTCAGCAACTATTGCCGGCGGGAGACAAACGGGTTCTGAACTTGCCATTAGAAAGCGGCAGCTATCGATTACGCGCGCTTGAATTGCAGGGCTCAATGGCTGTTACCGTGTCACCGGCCGGTCACAGTTCTGCCCAAGTTGTTATTTCAAACGAAGGATGGAGTCAGCAACCACTGCAGGTTGCGGAGCGCTCCTCCTTCACAGTGGAGAATAGGACTGAAGCAGAACAACTACTTATTCTGGAGCGGATGGCGTGGAGCGATCAGGCGACAACGGCTGCAGAAGTAACTGCGCTGCAAATGTTCAGGGATCTGTTCTCTACCGAGGCGTTGCGTCCAGGCGAACAGATTTCAGTTGGCACATTGACTGTGCTCTTCACAGACCTTCGTCATTCAACCAGGCTGTATAGAGAAATTGGAGATGCCACAGCTTTTGGTCGTGTGATGAATCATTTCGATGTGCTTAGAAAAGCGATCACCGAGCACGACGGGGCGATCGTAAAAACGATTGGCGACGCAGTCATGGCCGTATTCCGCCGTCCCGCGGACGCTTTGCTCACAATGCTTGAGGTACAACGATCGCTGGCAGCGCCAATCGACGGTAGTATGCCGTTGCAGTTAAAAGCCGGTTTGCATACAGGACCATGCATCGCTGTCACTCTGAACGATCGTCTGGATTACTTTGGTTCTACGGTAAACATGGCGGCGCGACTTGAGGGTCTGTCGACCGGTTCCGACGTGATAATCTCGGGTTCGGTTCATGAAGATACAAAGGTTCGCGAGTTGCTGGATTCGGCAGACCTCTCCGCCGTTGAATTTGATATGTCGTTGAAAGGATTTGACGAAGAGCGCTTCGAATTGTGGCGGGTGAAGAAGGTGTAAGAATTGCGAAATTGCGTATTGCGAAATTGCGTAATTCTGAGAGCACACATCACCCAAGTGGAACGCAGAAAGCACAAAGTACAAAACACAAAGCACAAAGCACAAAGCATTTCTTCAATGCCCCCACTACTTGCAGCTCAGGAAGTTTCAAAGATCTATCAGATGGGCACCAACAACGTCACCGCACTGGACAAGGTGTCGCTTGAGATAGGCGAAGGGGAGTTTGTAGCTATCCAGGGTACTTCTGGATCCGGCAAATCGACTTTGCTAAATATGCTGGGCGGACTTGATCATCCCAGCACCGGCGAAGTTTTTTATGCCTCAAAGGCTCTCGGTCCCTTTACTAAGAAGGAAATGGCGCGTTACCGGCGTTACTCAGTTGGCATGATCTTTCAGAACTTCAACCTGATTCCGACAATGAGTGCTCGTGAGAATGTGTCGCTCGCGCTGGCATTCGGCGGCCTTCGTGGTCAGCAACGACGTACGCGTTCCAGTGAATTACTGGCTCGTGTTGGGCTGGGTGATCGTTTGGAACATCGACCGTCCGAACTTTCTGGTGGTGAACAGCAACGTGTAGCCATCGCGCGAGCGCTCGCTAACAGTCCGAAGGTGTTATTGGCGGACGAGCCGACTGGGAATCTAGATTCAATTCGCGCGCACGAACTGCTCGCTCTCTTGCGAGAGATGGTTAATCACGACGGACTGACAATTCTAATGGTGACTCACGATCATGAACTCGCCAATAGCTTTGCTGATCGCATTGTTCAAATGAAAGACGGGCGAATCGTTTAGGAATTGCGGAATTCGAAATTTGCTGCTTGGAACTTTGTGCTTTGCAGTTTGAGCTTTGAGCTTTGTACGTTGAGCTCTCGAGCTTTGTCGTTTGTATGTATGACATGGTCGTTTGATGACATCATGGATCAAAGGTAAACAAACCATTAAGGTACAAAGGTCACTAAATCAAAGTACAAACCACAAACCACAAAGCCCAAAGAACAAAGTACAGAGCTCAGAGCTCCAAGCACAAAGCTCAAAAAATTTCGCAATCCCGCAATTCCGCAAGTTCGCAATTCTTCTCCGGAGGACCATATGCCAAACACGGCTACTCAAATGACGCTTGAGGCGCTTCGTTCGGTGCCGCTTTTTGCTTCGCTCGACGACGACGCAGCGAAAGACTTGCGCAATCTGCTTTCCGAAAAGAACGTCGCCCGGAATACTCGTCTATTTAGTCAGGGAGACAAAGGCAATGCGATGTACCTGATTGAGAGCGGCCGTGTTCGCATCAGCATTCGCGACGAGGACAAAAAGGACGTAACACTCGCGGAACTCGCGCAAGGTGACTTTTTCGGCGAGATGTCGATTATCGACGGCCGTCAGAGATCAGCTGATGCTTATGTGATCGAAGATTCGCGACTTGCGATTCTTTCGCGAGATGCTTTTCTTTCGTTCGTGCGTACAAATCCGGACGTCGCACTCGAAATGCTCAGTGCATTAACTGACAGATTGAGACGCACTGACGAGTTGCTGCGCTCGCGCGTTTCCCGCAATGCGAATGAAGAAGAACGGGCACGCGCTACAGTTGCGGATCGAGCGGCGGACTTGATTGCGGAGTTTGGCGGCAGTTGGAAGTTCATCGGCGTGTCAATCGCGCTGATACTTTTTTGGATAATCTTCAATTCTTACATTCTGGTCCGAGGCTTCGACCCTGTCCCGTATCAGATGCTCAACCTCGTACTTGCGGTGATTGCTGGAATGCAAGCGCCGATCATTATGATGTCTCAGAATCGTCAGGGTGAGAAAGATCGGCTTCGCGCGGACCTCGATTATCAGGTTAATCTGAAAAACGAACTATCTTTGGCGGAAGTTTTGCGTCGTTTGGATGTCCTGGAAAGCGAGCGATTGCCGAAACTGTTTGAAGAACAGAATACGAGGATGGGTTTGAGATCGCAGATCTCAGATTTGGAAATCTGATCTTTGAGAAACAAGAAATGATCAAAGCGATCTTCTTCGACTTCAACGGCGTCATAATTGACGACGAAAGCATCCAGATGAAGGCCTATCAAGACGTGCTGAAAGGTCACGATATTAACCTTACCGAGGAGATGGACCTGGCTGCGCTGGGGATGGACGACAGAACTTTCGTTCGGTCCATGTTTCAGCGCGCTGGAAAACATTTGGCGCCGAATGCCTTGGAATCTGTGCTCGAAGCCAAGACTTCACTTCATAGGGAGATTATCCAGGAGGAATTACCGCTGTTTCCAGGTGTGCTGACTTTTCTGAAGAGCGCGTCGAGACATTATTTACTCGGGCTTGTAAGCATGGCGAATAGAGTTGAGGTTGGTTATGTTTTTGAGCGAGCTAAGTTAGCCCCCTTCTTCTCGGTCATGGCGACTGCGGAAGATGTCGCTGTTTGTAAGCCCGCCCCCGATTGTTATCTTGTTGGTCTCGAAAAATTAAATGAAAAGCGACAGGGAGAGCGGCTCCTCCCTTTGTTGGCTTCAGAGTGTTTGGCCATCGAGGACTCTCCGCCTGGAATTCAGTCTGCAACGGCAGCGGGTATGCGGACACTTGGCGTCACAAACACCGTGACCGAAAAAGAACTTCGTTCCGCCGGCGCTGAGGTCGTTACCAAGAGTCTGGGGGATTGGACCGTTCAAGCAGTGGATCTTGTTTACAGAAATTCGCAAGTCTTATGAGCTTTCTGGACATACTTCGTTTGGCGCTTCGAAATCTGCGACAAGCAAAACTCCGCGCGACGTTGACCACGATGGGTGTCATGGTTGGCGTCGCCGTGATTGTGACGATGGTCTCATTTGGCCTTGGTCTACAACGAAACATGCTTGCCAGGTTTAAGGCGCTCGACCTCTTTAACGAGATTCAGGTTTTTGGCCGTGGTCTCAGCAACCTCGCGGGTTTAGATCGTCCAGGAAGAAGAGACGAAGGCGAACGGCGAGACGGCAGGCAGCGTGCTGATAAAAAAGCGACTCGCATTCTCGACGATGCTGGCCTCAAAGAAATTTCTGCGATTCCAGGCGTTGCGTATGTCGAGCCGAACGTCAATTTTCCAGCGTATGTTCGCTCCAATGGAAAGTTGCTCACGCAGTTTGTCGGAGGCGCAAATATTCCGAACGCTTCAACGCGCTTCCAACATTTTCTGGCCGGGAAGATGATCTCCACCCCCACGGCAGATGAGGCGGTGGTTACGGAACGGTTCACCCGCGATTTTGGTTATGAGAAACCAGCCGACGCAGTGGGCAAAACAATCGAACTACTCGCCGCACCCGGTGACAACAAGAAGGATGAAAGTAGTCGAGAGGAAGATACTCCCAACTTTTTCGGCATTCCTCTGGACGATGGGGGGCTGGACGAATCGAGCCCCGGACTTGAAAGTCGCACGTTGCGCATTGCGGGTATTCTCAATACTGAAATAAAGGAAGGAGCGGGCCAGGGAGGTTTGCGAGGATTGATGCCCGGGGCCGGTATTTACGTACCATTGCAGATGGCCCACAGCTGGACCGTTGAGCACCGAGGTCCCCTTAGTCAGGTTGCCTTAGCCTTGGCGCGACAGGGAGGTAATTTAGCCGAAGGCCAAACCGAAGGTTATGACTCGGCAGTTGTGCGCGTAACGGATCCAGTACAACTCACGCAGGTGCGAAAGAAGATTACGGAGTTGGGCTTTGGAAGTTTTTCAATCGTTGACGAGCTAGACCAAATCCGAACCGTATTCCTCATCATTGATTCGGTGCTTGGATTACTTGGTGGCATCTCGCTACTGGTCGCATCGTTTGGAATTGCCAACACCATGATCATGTCGATTCTCGAGCGTACTCGCGAGATAGGAATTATGAAGGCCATCGGCGCAGAGGATCGTGAAATCAAACTGATCTTCTTCTTCGAGGCCGCTGTGATCGGAGTCTTTGGTGGTCTTATTGGAGTTTTGGTGGCGTGGGGAATTGACGGACTCGCTAACCGCCTGGCTTACCGGTTCCTCCTGAAGCCACAGGGTGCGGGGTTCATCGACTTCTTTGCGCTGCCGCTGTATCTCTCGGTGGGAGCGATACTATTCGCCCTGATTGTTTCGATACTGGCTGCGCTTTATCCCGCGGCGCGCGCAGCCCGCATCGATCCAGTGAGAGCACTCCGGCACGATTAGAGAGGGCTTGGCCTTCCTTAACCCGAAAGTGACTTCCCACAGCGATTACAGAATCGCGCGGACAATTCTTTCTGTGGAGCGTCACAGTGCGGACAGTTTCGACCGACTTTCAGATTAGCGCCGCATGATGAACAGAAATCTGATCCGGCGACGTTAGCTGCGCCGCAAGTTCCGCATCGACCCGGTAACGGGGGAACATAGCCGCCCGCTTTGCGCGCAATGTGATCTTCGATTATCTTCCACGCGTCTTCAGTAAGTTTGTATTGCCAGTAAGCGCCGAGTGCCGCCAACGCCAATAGCGGAGCAAACACAATGGCGCCGACAGCAGCGACTGCGGCTTTGTCGAACCACTTCTGCATTCCGATCTCCACACGAGTGCCTCCAGGCTCCGGTGTGATTTTGATTGTCAGCGCCGAGGACAAGCCAGTCAGGTCTCGCAGCGTGTTAGACTTTCGCGCCTGGACGATGTTTGTGCTTGAGACTTGAAACGTTTGCACTTCATAGTCGCTATCAAAAAGATTTCGCAGCTCCGCATTCAGTTTAGGAACGTCGGCTTCTACGCTCGGGTAATATCTGCTGTCCATCTATTCGCGGCTTCCTTTCAATGCGGATTCGTATTCATTGTACGGTAATAATTGATTCATTGTTCACCCTTGTCACGACTGTCACCAATAACCTCTCGAGATCCAATATGCAAATGAAACTGATCCGGTCTTCGTTTTTCAATCTGCTTAGCGGACTATTGCTCGCAACTGCAGCAAATCCTGTGGTGTTCTCGCAAGGTTCAAACGGCTCATCTGTCCTTGATGGCTTCACCTCTGCAAGCGCAATTGACCAACGCCGATGGGAAGAGGCGTTCCGCGCCGTACCTACGCCTACATCCGCACGAGAGCACCTACGACGTCTAACGCTGGAACCGCACATCGCAGGTACGAAGGAAGATTACGCTACAGCAGTATACGTTCGGGATCGGTTGCGAAGTTATGGTCTGACCGCAGAATTGAAGGAGTATGACGTCTGGCTCAATTATCCCAAGTCGCCAAGTATCCTTGAGTTAATAACAACCAGCCGCCAGAAACTTGATATTCACGAAGCAGTAGTGGCAGGTGATCCAAGCTCATCCAATCCAAAGATCACTCCGCTCTTCAACGGTTACAGTGCCACCGACGACGTAACTGGTCCACTCGTCTACGCAAATTATGGTCTGCCCGGCGACTATGACGAGCTAAAGAAAGTCGGTGTGGACGTCAAGGGCAAGATCGTAATAGTTCGTTATGGAAACTCGTTTCGCGGAGTCAAGGCAAAAGTTGCTGAGGACCATGGCGCGATTGGTTGCATCATTTATTCAGATCCGGCTGACGATGGTTACATGCAGGGAGACGTTTATCCGAAAGGGCCATGGCGCCCAGTTGCGTCCGGTCAACGTGGTTCAGTGCAGTATCTTTTCAACTACCCAGGTGACCCGTTGACTCCCGGTAAGCCTTCTATTGCGGGTGTGCCTCGGTTGAAACCGGAAGAAGCTACCGACCTGACGCGCATACCTGTTCAACCGATCGCCTACGACGTCGCCAAAACAATCATCGCTCCTCTGAAAGGACCCGTAAGGCCGCGTGGGTTTCAGGGCGGTTTGCCGTTCGCATATCACGTCGGCGGTACTGACGACGTTAAGGTGCGACTAAAAACTGATAACGACTACAAGATTCGAACGATCTGGAACGTCGTTGCCCGGATAGACGGACAGCAGGAAAAGGATCGTTGGATCATTTTGGGCAACCATCGTGATGCGTGGGTATTTGGCGCCGTCGATCCGAACAGTGGAACTTCGGCAATGCTCGAAGTCGGTCGCGGATTTGGACAATTATTGAAACAAGGTTGGAAACCGCGTCGCACGATCATTCTCTGTAGCTGGGATGCGGAAGAGTACGGACTGATTGGATCGACCGAATGGGCAGAAGAGTACGCCGCTGAACTGCGGGAGAAAGCGATTGCCTATCTAAATCTTGATGCAGCGGTTTCGGGCGCACAGTTTGGCGCCTCATCAGTGCCATCATTATGGAAGCTAATCCGTGCCGTTACGCGAGACGTAAAGGATCCAAAGACGGGCAAGAGCGTCTATCAACAATGGCAAGATCGCACTCGTGAAGGTCGACCGGAAGGTGAGCAGAATACAGGTGGCGAAGCGCGCATCGCGGCGCTGGGATCAGGTTCCGACTACACGCCATTTCTGCAGCACTTAGGAATTGCCTCAACGGACATGGGGTTTGCAGGTGACTACGGCGTTTACCATTCCGCCTATGACTCCTTTTATTGGATGGACCATTTTGGTGATCCGGGATTTGTCTATCACGTGGCCGCAGCTCAGATTTGGGGCACGCTCGCCATGCGACTTGCCGACTCAGATGGTTTGCCCTTTGATTACATCGACTACGCTAATCAGATTCGCGACTTTTTTAAGGAGGCAGCAAAGTTAGCAGGCTATCGAAATCTTAATGGTGCGTTTGACGACAAGGCTATGAATACAGCTATCGAGGATTTTGCAAAAGAAGCAGCTCGCGTCGAGAAAAACCGGCAGGATGCAATTCGAGATTCTGATCCATCGCGACTTAAAAGAATCAACGACGTGCTTATCGACGTTGAGAGACAATTCATTGATCCCAGAGGGTTGCGAGGACGAGTTTGGTACAAACATCAGATTTATGCACCTGGAGTCTATACTGGGTACGCCGCGCAGCCATTAACAGATTTTCGTCAGGCAATCGACGATCGCAACGGGAGTAATGCAAAGGAATCGCTCGAAAGAATTATTGAGGCGATTAAGCGTGCGACAAATTCTCTGAAACAAGTGCGCGATTAGCGACCGTCTGACGCCCAAAGTTCTATGACCCTTCACTACTAACAAGGTAAGGAGAAGCAATATGGGAAAAAGGTTTTCGGGTTTAAGGTTAGTTTTGGTTCTGATGTTTTGTCTGGTGTCTGTTTCGGTTTTCTTTGGACAGACGCGCAATCGACCGGCCGCCGAGCGCGCAACCGATTTCAAGGTTAAGTATAGGACCACGGTGTCTACTGCAGGCGGACAAGGTCAAACCAGCGAAAGCGTCACAATGATCAAAGGTCCGCGGGAACGCAGCGAAAACCGTTCGGGATACGGTTACGAAACGATAAGCATCACTCAGTGTGATCTGAAACGGACCATTCAGATCAGCGACAACGCGAAGAAGTACGTCATTACTCCCATCGAGACCGGTGAAACCGCTACAGCGCCGACTGGCAGTACACCTAACGCAGCATCGTCGCCTGTGCGACGAGGCGGAATTGTGACTTACACAACCAGTGTGATTGATACTGGTGAACGAAAAGAAATGTTTGGTTTCACAGCCCGTCACGTGAAGAGTTCAACGACAATTGAATCCTCACCGGATGCTTGCAACGCGATCAAAATGCGAAGCGAGTTAGATGGCTGGTACATCGATCTTAATGTTGGTCTCGACTGTCATTTGGGCCGCCCCCCGGCGGTGCCACCGAGTAGAGTGCCACGCTCTGGTTGTCAGGACCAGACTCGCTTTCGTCGAGAAGGTACGGGCAAACTTGGCTTTCCATTAATCGAGACTATGAGGATGTATGGCGAAGGTGGTCAGGTCACTTTCATGACTACGAAAGAAGTCGTCGAGCTTTCGCGTGAGCCACTTGATATTGCGTTATTCGACGTTCCCGCTGGTTATACCGAAGCCACGACCACTCAGGAACTCTATGCCATGCCGTCAATGGAATCGGTAATGTCGGGAACAACGCAAACCTCAACGGGCAATACGGTCAGCCCGTCGGCTTCAAATACGAGCGTCGCAAAGCGTCCTGGATCAATAGTGATTGGCGTCGTTCAATTCAATAACAAAGCCGGCCGTGCGGTCTCGCTGGATTCATTACGTGCGCGACTTCTTGGCCAAATTGAAAGCGCAGGCATCAGCGCGATTGCGTTAAATGCACTATCCCAGGCGGAGGCTGAGGCTGAAGCAAAGGCCAAACAGTGTGATTACATTCTTTATACGGACATAGCGACCTTGAAATCGAGCAAACTTGGGGGAGTTTTTGGCCGCGTGACCGGGGTCGAAGGTGCGGGCAAGACCGAGGCAAAGGTTGAGTTCAAATTGTTTGCCGTTGGTGAGAGTTCACCGCGATTGCAATCATCTACCAGCGCCAAGGAAGAAGGCGATGAAGCGAGTGCTGGTATAGCTATCGACGCGGAAGCAAGAATGGTCAGTTCAGAGGCACGCAAGAAGGGTCGCGGTTAGTCATCAACTGAATCAAAGGCCGCGGAGGTTTTTAAAAACGCCGCGGCCTTTCGTTTTGCTCTGCTCCAACCAACCACAAAGTCACGAAGGCCCAAACAAGCGGATCTGCGGCGGTTTGTTCTTGTGATCTGTGTCTTGGTGGTTAGGGGTGGTTAAGTTTCCCGGGAGCACTTGCCCTTGGAGCGCCGTTCTAGTTTTTCTCTTTGGACTTGTCGTTCTTGCTCTTGGTCTTCTTGTCGACCTCCGGCGGAAGTTTGTTGACTGCTTCCAGAATCGACTTCGCATCCTCATTCAGAAGTTCAAAACTTGCAATTTCAGCGTCAGTTTTGGCATCAGCCCGCAGTGGTCCTAGTTGACCCATGATTGTGTTAACCGATTGCCCTAGTCGCCTCAATGCTTTCGGAATCAAGGGATTTCGTTCGTCTCGAGAGCTAACGTCATCGATATTCGTGATTGCCTCATCAAGTATCTTCGCAATGTCACCGATCAATTGTGCTCGCGATCCGGTTGGAAGTTCACCCCAGCGTTCAGAATCTTTCTTCAACTGCTTTGCGTTCGCATCGGTGGTGCCGTTCAGCACTAACAATCTACGCTCAGCAGCTTTAATGAATACGTCAATTCGTTTATCGAGTATCTGGGCTTCCTTTACGAGGTCCACTTCCTGCGGAGTTAAATGGTCTCGTTGAGCTTGAGCCACGAAGCATGATGCCGGTAACAGGAGAAGCGCGAGGGCGATTGAGGTGCGAGTTATCATTGGAGGTTACTCTTCGGAGTTGGGGTCTCTTTTGGTTTCAGGCTGCGTTTGTCGTCATCGGATTTTTGTGGTTCGCGAACGACAGTATGGCCGTAGAATGAATTGAGAGCTTCGGTTCTACCATCGCGCGCGAAATCCTCCGCTTGCTTAATCCAGACTGCAAACTCAAGTGGTGTTATGCGTCGCATCGACGTCAACCGCGGACCGTCAGCACGTAGTGCTAACTCCAAACGCTTGTAAAGATCTCGTGTCTTGTTGCTGTCTCGCTTGAGCGAACTGAGAAACACAAGAGCGTTTTCGATCAATGCGTGGTAAATGCCAACCTCCGCGGACGCGGCATCATAGTTGGCTGACGCGGTATGTTGTTCGGCTCGGCTTAAATGTATTCCAGCAAATTCGATGGTCATGCGTATTCGCTGTTTCGCATCTGCTTGATCAATTTGCAAACGTTCATCCTTACCGATGGACCTTCTCGGAGGCGGAGCTGGGAGCGGAGTGGGTTGTGATTCTTGAGCTATGGCTAATGGCGCATATATAAAGGCCAGTAACAACAGGAGGGTTAGTAGTATTAGCCGGCGCTGAGTGACGGGAGTCATTTCGAGATGGTTTTAGGGCTTCTTTTTCACGCCCTCTCCTAATTGAATCTGGCGCCGGAGGGACGGAAGCCGGAGTTTGACCTTGTCTATTTCGAGCTGATTTGTTTTTGCGTCAGCGCTGCTCAGAAACTTTTCATATGCTGCGAGTGCTTCGGGGTATTCTCCAAGATAATCGTGTGACGTGGCAATGAAATAATGAGCAACCACAACATCGGGCTTTGCAGTTAAGATCCATTCATACTCTGGAACGGCTTCCGCGTAGCGCTTTAATTCGTAAAGCGCGATGGCGAGATTCGCATGAGCTGCATAATTCTCGGGACTCGCCTTGATCACCTGTCGCAAAACGTACACTGCTTCTGAGAAACGACGTGCCTGGACCAACGCCGCGCCGTAACCAAGCGCATACTCAGGTTTCTCTGGTTGAATCTCAGAAGCTAGACGATAGAAGTCGAGCGATCGCGCAGGATCGGTAGTGCGATATGAAGCACCCAATTTACCGAGCAGCATTGCGTTTCGTGGGTTTTTTTCCAGTAGTTTTTCGAGCGCGTTCCGTGCGGTGGCCGGGTCATCACTATTAGCCGCTTCGATCTCTTCAGGAGTTCCAATGACCCTAATAGTTCCGTCTGAGGTCGACTGTTGAACTTCCAGCCCGGCAGCTTTGGCGACTGCCAATGCTTCCTCTGGTTTACCGGCTTGTTGATACACATAAGCCAGACGCGATGCTATCAGTTTGTCTCCTGGCTTAAGTTTGGAAGCCGACTTGAGATCTGTAATGGCTGCTTCGTAGTTCTTTTCGTCAGTACGAAGATCCGCGCGTTCCAGGAGCGCTGCCAGATTTCCAGGTTCATCATTCAACACACGATTCAAGGACGTCGAGGCAGCAACCGTATTTCCATTCGCTCTCTCGGCTATTGCCAGGACAACCCACGCTGAAGCGGGAGCTTCGGTACTCGCCGTTGCGCGTTTGGCAAGCGCGAGCGCCTCCTGTTTATCTCCAGCTCGAAGGCGGAGTTCAGAAAGCATTCGCAACGCGACGTTGTCCTGGTTATCAACATTGAGAGCCTGGCGAAACGCTTGTTCGGCGTCTCCATCACGGTCGCGTCGCATCAATATGGCGCCGAGCGCAGAGTAAGGAAGTGACCAGTTTTTCTTTTGTGAAATAGCCTTGCGAAACGCAGCTTCGGCTTCGTCAAGACGACCGAGTGAAGCGAGTGCGTTGCCACGCTGGAATTCTGCTTCCGGAAACTCAGGTCGCACCTTGATTGCCTGTTCGTAGAACTCGAGCGCCTTCTCGAAATCACCACGCGAGTGTGCGCTTTGTCCGCGTTCGAATAACCTCACAGGATCCGCGGCACTGTCGCCGAAGGCTTCTTCAGTTTGTGCATTAACCGGTAGCGTTTGAGCGAAAGCGAGTACCGCGACACATGTCGCGATCAGCGCGACTTTCGTCAAAGATGACGTGTTCATTTTAGGCACGACGCCTCGAAAAAACAGGCACTCGAACAACGTAGAAGAGCGATCCAGGGAGACTCGAATGGTAGCACGCGAGAACTCAGCGAGTCCAAAAACAGACTCCTCAAGTCCGCGGAAATATTGACTGAGATGCCGGTTGCGTTGCTGTTGATGCATGAGCTACCATGCGTCCACTCAAATGCAAATTGCTAAGAAATAACGCGAGCCAAGGTGTCGGTCTGCTTACCATCTGGTTGTCGGAATGAACGAACACGTTACTGCAATAGAGGAATCGTCGCATGACGTTACGCTGGAAGCGATCACCAAAGAAGAGCGACTACGAAATATCTTTCGTGAGCTTGGATCGGTGATTGTCGCCTACTCGGGTGGCGTTGATAGTAGTTACGTCGCTTACATCGCCAATGCCGAACTGGGACCACGCGCAGTTTGTATCACTGGACAGTCAGCGAGCCTGCCAGTCTACCTCCGTGCGGAGATTGATCGCGTCGTCGATAAATTCGGTTTTCATCACGAAACCATTCAAACAGACGAGCTGGAAAATCCCGGCTACCGTGCAAACAACGTGGACCGTTGTTACTTCTGTAAGGACGAGTTGTACGGGAAGTTGGAATCTGTTGCACGGAGTCGAGCCATTAAATACATCGTTGATGGTTCAACGGTGGATGATCTCAATGATTACCGACCAGGCCGGCAAGCGGCAAACCAGCATGCTGTGCGCAGTCCGCTCATTGAAGTGGGGTTGAGCAAGAATGAAGTCCGCGAGTTAAGTCGAAGGGCGACACTTCCGACGTGGAACAAGCCGGCGAGTCCATGCCTTTCATCGCGTATCGCTTATGGTACAACTGTCACAATTGAACGACTCAGCAAGATCGATCGCGGTGAGGAGATCCTTCGCGAATTAGGGTTCCGGGAGTTTAGAGTTCGCAATCACGATACTCTTGTTCGGCTGGAGATTGCTCCCTCCGAAATGGACCATGCACTTCGTAAAGATGTAGTTGAGCAACTAGCGGCTCGCTTTCGTGAGCTCGGGTTTAGGTACGTCACGCTCGACCTTCACGGATTCCGTAGCGGATCAATGAATGAAGCATTACCAGTTTCGATCAAATAAATTTAAACGCTCATTACAGATGAGGTTTTAAAGTTCGCTCGTTTCGAATACCCGGAGCAAAAGTTTCGCAATAATGGAGAGGCTCAATGGTTAGCATGTATAGCACAATGTACGTCGATGATATTCGGGAGATAAAAGAACAGAATCCGTTTGAATCAATGATGTCGCGATTTGATCGCGCCGCTCAACTACTCGATCTAGATCCCGATCTCTACGCAGTGCTCCGAGTTCCTAACCGAGAGCTGAAGGTCTACATACCTACGAGAATGGACTCGGGACGCATTCAGGTATTCGAAGGTTTCCGCGTCCAACACAATTTTGCAAGAGGTCCAGCCAAAGGAGGGATACGCTACGCGCCTGATGTAAATCTTGACGAGGTGCGCGCTCTTGCCGCCTGGATGACTTGGAAGTGCGCGGTGGTCAATGTTCCATTCGGTGGAGCAAAGGGTGGCATCATTTGCGATCCACAACAAATGTCTGTCGGCGAGTTAGAGCGAATGACTCGACGTTATGCAGCCGAACTACTCGACTTCATTGGTCCCGAAAAAGACGTACCAGCCCCGGATATGAATACGAACGAGCAAACCATGGCCTGGATCATGGATACGTATTCAATGCACGCGCGTCATACAGTAACCGCTGTAGTCACCGGTAAGCCAATCGACTTAGGTGGATCATCAGGCAGACGCGAGGCCACGGGTCGAGGCCTGCTCTTCGTTATTAACGAAGCCATCAAACGTTTCAAGATGACGCCTAGTGAAACGCGCGTCGTGGTGCAGGGCTCGGGCAATGTGGGTGGTATAGGTGCGCGCCTACTACATGAAGCTGGGTACAAGGTTGTAGCGATATCGGACATTCACGGAGGAATTTACAATCCAAGCGGAATAAATATACCTGACGCGCTTGAGTATTTACGGGCCACCCGATCATTTGAAGGCTATCCGGGCGTGGAGTTTGTAGCGAATCAGGAACTGCTGGAGCTCGAGTGTGATGTATTAGTTCCAGCGGCAACAGAGAACCAGATCAACTCCCAGAATGCGGACCGGATCAAGTGCAAGGTGCTCGCTGAAGGGGCGAATGGTCCGACCACCGCTGCTGCAGATCAAATTCTTCACGAGAAGGGTGTTTTTGTTATTCCCGACATTTTGGCCAATGCCGGCGGGGTTACAGTTTCCTATTTTGAATGGGTCCAGGACAGAATGGGCTATTTCTGGCGGGAAGATGTAGTGAACGAAAGACTGCAGGATAAGATGGTCGCGAGCTTCAATGACCTATGCCGTTACGCTGACGCTCATGCTGTGGATACGAGGACCGCGGCCTACATGCTGGCTATAGACCGCGTGGCCTACGACACACGGATGAGAGGCATCTATGCGTGACCGAAAAAACATAAACATATTCGGCGCTAAGTCGTGAAAAGGGCTTGATTTCCAATTTAAGGTAGAGTATGGTCTGCCATGATTTAGCACTCGGACCAGCGCCAAGATTTCTCATAATTTGCACCTTAGGTTTGAGCGCGAAATCATTGACACGGGGTAGCTCATTTCCTATAAGAAATGAGCTTGTCAGATCCACTCGGGAATAGCGTATTGATGAAGATAGAGTACTGCGAGTAAGGGCCGAAGTATTCTGTTTGCATCGCAGTCCGAGCCCGCCGCTGGACCTTTTGGTCCAAGCGGTTCGGTCGTTTGATAAACTGTAGTTGGGGCCTCCGTCGAGACAAGCAGGTCTGCTCCTTGTTGGGCGCGGTGCCACTATTACACAGAATTCTTATACTCATTTGCAGGAGGAATGCGATGAGACTCGCAACAAGGGCGCTTATAGCTGCGCTCGCTACGTTGGTGCTGTGTGCCGCAGTATCAGCACAGACCCCAAGATCCGCGCAAGATCCGCGCAACCAGTCTCCAGCAGTTGGTACCGGTGGTTCTGAGGGTGGGCCAACCGGGCTCTTTACAATCTACGATGGTTCAACTCTACGTCGCGGGGAATTCACTTTCAGTATTGCTTACAGCAATTATGATCGTGATCCTGGCAACGTTGATATTACGGATGTCCCGCTGAGTTTTAACGTGGGGTTGAATGATCACATCGAAGTTTTCTTTAAGACTAATGGCTGGCGCGGAATCAAAGTAAACAATCCGCAGAATCTCTCCAGCTTTTATCTGCCGAACTCGCAACTTTTCTGCGGTACGGTACTGTGCAGTCCGCCTGCGATTATTTTAGCGCCGTCTGGACCAGTTGTTGGAACGCTGGCGAATCTGGCGTTGTTTCGTCCGTTGAACAATCAGCCGTTCACTCAGTTTCCGTTTACTGGTGGTTCAGCCGGAACGTTTGGTCTGTCCGCCGGGTTGCCGGGCGTACCGGGATTTGGTTTCCCGGGCTTCAACGCCACACTTGGACCTCCGGTGGTCCAGCCGAATAGCGGGACCTTCGGTACAGCTGACAACTTTCCTGGGGTTGGCTCACCAGTCGGAAGTATTTTGCCTGGCGTCGTCTTAGCAACTACGGTGCTGCCTGCTACTGCTTTGACTTTGCCAATCAGGGTGCCGCTTACGTTTACTGTTGCACCGGCATACTTGCCTGAGGCTCCGTTCGTGAATCGGCTTTACGGCGAAAGTGCTTGGGGCAACTTCGTTGCTGGCGCCAAGATTCGCTTTACCGGACCAAATAACCCGCTTGGCGTAGGCCTGATTGGTCTCTATCGCTGGTACCCGGACAAAGCAGATGACGCCTCCGGCTTTAATCAACTCCAGCGCGGTGCCAGTCCTGGTGGCGATATCGGCGATTTTGGCATTATCGGATTCGTCGATGGCCGGCTCAGCAAGCACATAAATATTTCAGCGAACGGCGGATACTTCCTAAACAGTAATCCGAAAGGCGCTGGTGGCGATTTTGTATTGTTGGATCGAGGAGATGAGCTCATCGCTGGTGTCGGCTTTGACTTCCCGATTAATGAAAAATTCCAGCCTGTCGTAGAAGTTCGATCCACTACTCAAGTAGGTGGAAGAACTCCCAACGCCTTCGAAAACAATCCGGTGGATGCATTGGGCGGTATTAAGATCTATCCACGCCGGTGGTTCGGGTTCGGCGTTGCATATCGCAGACACCTGAATCAACAGGATCAGGACCATTTTGAGCCTGCTGATTTCAATATACCGATCACGCAGGTTACCAACGTGGTTGTACCTGGAAGAGGACCGGTCACGGTTGCTGGCACAACAAGACCTGTGACAGCCTCCGGGTTCCCGGTAGGTTTCCTATTTTCAGACGAGCCTAATGGTTTCATTGGCCAATTCTGGGTGGGCCGACGAAATGCTAGAGGGTTACCACCGCCACCGAATCAACCACCAACGGTGACAGCAGCGGCGTCAATGAGTTCAGTCCTGCGGCCTTGCCCGCCGGGAACAAGTTCAACTTCATGTACGCCTACTGGCAGTGAGGTTCAGTTGACAGCGACTGCGACAGATCCTGATAACGACCAATTGCTTTACACTTGGTCGGTAACTGGTGGTCGAATAACTGGCGAAGGCCGTGCGGTCACTTGGGATTTGACCGGTGTCGCTAACGGAACCTACACAGCTACCGTGGAAGTAAATGACGGTAATCAGCACACCGCAAGCAGCTCGGCCACCGTTACGGTTGCAGACTGCTCAGGCTGTGCCCCACCGGTCGTTTGTCCGAACATCACTGTGACCTGTGTGGATGCGGTCGATGTGGGTCAACCAATTACTTACACAGCTAACGTAAGCGGTGGACCGGCAAACTTTGCGCCTACTTATAATTGGTCGGTATCTGCCGGAACCATTACAAGTGGTCAAGGTACAGCCACAATCACTGTGGATACCGCGGGACTTGGTGGGCAAAGCGTAACGGCAACAGTCAGCCTTGGTGGCGCTGATCCGTCGTGCTCGACTACCGCGTCTTGCACAACCGCAGTAAGACCGCCGCCAGCTCAGGCGCTGAAGTTCGACGAGTATGGCAACATCAAGTTCAACGATGAGAAAGCCAGACTCGACAACTACGCGATTCAGCTGCAGAACCAGCCGGGCTCCACGGCCACTATCATTGCCTATGGCAGCTGTGCCGGTGAGGCGCAAAGGCGAGCGGACCGTGCGAAGGACTACCTTGTCAACACGCGCGGAATCGAAGCTGGACGCATCACAACGATTGATGGTGGATGTCGCTCAGACTTGACAGTTCAGCTCTGGGTAGTGCCACAGGGCGCTACTGCACCTGCGGCCGACACCACCAACATCATTTCTCCATGTCCGGAGTGTAGGAGAGCTCCGCGTCGACGTCGGGGACGAGATGACGAGTAACCAATAGCGGCTTGGCGGTTTCGCCAAACCTTTGCCAAAGCGGGCGATGGCTTCTCTAAGGAGCACATCGCCCGCTTAGTTTTGCGCCGGTTAGGAGCGCCTCCAAATGATTCAAATTGGTACAACTAAGGAATATTTGTGAGGCATCCTAGCAGCGCCCCAGCTTTTAGACACAAAGTCACCAAACTGTAATAAACTGTCTCATAGGTGAGCGAGGCCGCTCCAGTTAATACGGGACCCTGGATGAAATAACGATGAATAGAATTTCTAATTACCTCCCCCTGATGTCCATTGTCGCCCTTGTCTGTTTTGCTATAGCCCCAATTGGGGTTGGGGCTTTTGCAGACGGGGATGCGGCTGATCCGGCGCTGTATTCGAACGACTGGCGAACCACGGGGCCTCCGGGCGGAGACGTCCGAGGTCTGGTTGTGGATCCCTCTAATCCGGATCGGTTTTACTTCGGTACCCTCGATGGGCAGATTTACACGTCTTCAGATGGCGGCAAGCAGTGGCAACTCCTTTACAACTTCGGCAGGCCAAGACTCTTTGTCGACCACATAATTGTTGATCCGCGCAGCCCGCGCGTTTTGTATGTGGGGGCGCATCGCCACAACGAGGCTGGAGGATTTTTCAAGTCGACTGATGGTGGGACTACCTGGCGCGAAAGCTCGCAATTGAAGAACGAAGCTCTCCATTCGCTTGCTCAATCTGAGTCGAATCCCAACACTCTTATTGCGGGCACGTTCAATGGGATTTTTCGATCTGACGACTCAGGTGAAACCTGGGAACAACTTCCGACCTCTGACACTCAGGGATTACTTCATGTTGAGTCGTTAGCAATCGACCCGCGGACCACAAAGATTATCTACGCGGGTACGTTCCATTTGCCCTACAAGTCAGTGGATGGAGGACAAACCTGGAAGTCAATTGCGAATGGCATAATCGACGATTCCGATATCTTCGCAATTGACGTTGATCCGCGCGATCCTAACCACATCATCGCTTCTGCCTGTAGCGGAATTTACGAAAGTAAGGCCGCCGGAGAAAGCTGGCGCAAGGTACAGGGTATCCCTTCGCAGTCGCGGAGAACTCGCGCCATCCTTCAGCACCCGTCCGTACCCGGAGTTGTCTTTGCCGGAACAACTGAAGGCTTTTGGCTCTCCGAAAAGGGCGGCGATGCTGACTCCTGGATGGTAACGACCTCGCGGCAGCTTGAAATCAACTCCATTGCGGTCCATCCGTCACGTCCTGACGTCGTTTACATCGGGACGAACAACTATGGAGTGATGGTTTCGAATGACGCCGGAAAATCGTTTGTGCCCACTAATAGCGGTTTCAGCGGCCGCTTCGCTAATGCAATCCTGGCAGATCGTGAGGTCCCTAATCGGATCTACGCTTCGACGATCAATACAGCGACGGGCGGTGGGTTTCTATTCATCAGCAATGATAACGGCGAGAGTTGGCGTCCTTCTATGAGAAGCATGCCTTCACGACTGATCACCTACGCAATTCTGCAGGATACTCAGAATGCTAACTTGATCTACCTGGGCACGAATCTCGGCGTTTATCGCTCAATCGATCGAGGAACGTCGTGGGCCCCTGTGTGGGCTCCAACCGATCCGGAACCAAAGAAGAAGTCGGCCGGAAGAAAAACAGTGAAGAAACCGCTTGCTGCCCAAAAACAAACTTTCAACTACAAACCTGATGATCTGGTTTTTCGATTGCAGGAAGCCTTAAACGCAGCGGGATATCATCTTGAGTCCGATGGTAAGGCTGGACCAATAACCTTAGGAGCGCTGACAAGGTTTCAAGCCGATCGGCACCTGCCCGTAACGGGAAAGCTTGATGATATTACTTTAGCGGCGCTGGGGGTGGCAAAACAAAGCACGTCAACTTTGAGTGAAAGATCTGATCTTATCCTCGCGGATGCTGTTAACGCTCTGGTCCATACAGTAGATCCGGAAACCCAGAAGCCCGGATTTCTAGCTGCTACTAACAACGGACTCTACAGAAGTTTCGATCCAAACAAGGGTTGGGAGAAGCTCTCGTACGGCCTGAGCATTGACCCCCGAACAACCTGTATTTCGACCAACCTGCGCCAGCCGGAAACCATCTGGATAGGCACTGCCGCGTCCGGAATCCTTGTGTCTCGCAATGCAGGAAAGAGTTGGCGTCAAGCTGATGGTGTTCCACGCGATTTTCCGGTCAACACTATTGCCCAGGATCCCCAGCGTCCTGACTATGTGTACGTTGGGACCAAACAAGCATTCTTTATGTCTCATGACGGTGGTGCAACCTGGAACCGTCGCGGTGGGAATCTGCCGTTCGGAGACTTCACCAGCATTCTGATAAATCCGCGCAATGGTGACGAGATATTTGCTGGAAATGCATATCAGGTCAGCGAAGTTGGCGGCGGCGTCTACCGCAGCATGAATGGTGGTGTTACCTGGGCGCGGATCGATCCAAAGCAACGACGGCTGCCGAGTCAGCGGATCTGGGCTCTAGCTTTTGATGCGCATGATCAGAACATACTCTTTGTCGGCTCTCACTCAGCCGGTGTCTATGTCGTTCCGCGAACGATCGATACGCTTTCCTCCTCTCAATAAAGAGCGCCAAAACGCCGTCGAGATTCTCGACGGCGTTTCGCTTTGAGAATTGCTTGCAACTTATTGTATTTGTTCATCGCGTCGCGCCTTGACACGACTTCTACAGCCGTGTACATTGCCGCCCTACCCGGTAATAGCGGCGGGTGTTTGTCGGACCAAGCGGGTGACTACGGCAGGGCGGTAATCGAAACAAATTAGCTCGACATTTTTCAATCCAAACGGCTCGCATCCTCGCCAGCTTCAATTCCCGACAACGCCAAGGTCAATCAAGCAAGAAGCCGCTGAAATACTGTCTGGCAATCATCGAGACCTGCGATGATTGTTCTGGCCACGTGAAGCGCGATATGATCTTCCAACGCGCTGAAAGTTATCGGGAACTACAGGAGTATGCATGTCTAGTGAACAACCCAAGCTGAATACCAGCGAGGCCGACAAAAACTCAACGTCCGGTGAGGCAGAGACTTCGCCACAACCAACCGCTGCGACTTCCCAATCCGCGACATCTGCGACAGTAGCCCAAACCGCCGAAACTGACGATTCCGACGAATCGCGCTCTGGTGGTGATGTCGACTTCGGCCAACTCTTAGATCAATTTGAGCAGGAACAAGCTACCCTTGAGGAAGGCGAAGTGGTTCGCGGAACCGTGGTTGGTCTGAGCGAACGAGGAGTTGTAATTGATTTTGGTTATAAGTCGGAAGGAATTGTAAACCCCGCCGAGTTTACCGAAAACGGTGAAATCACCGTAAAGCCCGGCGATGAAGTGGAAGTGCTCGTCAAGAGCATGGAGACTGCCGACGGACTTCCCGTATTGTCACGTGCTGATGCCGTTCGCATGAAGGCCTGGGACGACCTCGAGAAGGCATACCGTGACGGCACGAACGTAAAGGGTCGCGTCATCGATCGTATTAAGGGTGGCCTGCGTGTGGACATCGACGGTATTGCTGCCTTCTTGCCGGGTTCACAAGTTGATGTTAGACCGGTGAGAAATCTGGACAGCCTTCGCAACCAAACTATCGAGGCGAAGGTGATAAAGCTCAACCGCAAACGGTCCAACGTCGTGCTGTCCCGCAAGGCTGTTATCGAGCAGGAGAACACAGGCAGAAAGGATCAAACGCTTCAACAAATAGAGGAAGACATCGTCGTTGAAGGACAGATCAAGAACCTTACTGACTATGGTGCCTTCGTAGATTTAGGAGGCGTCGACGGTTTACTTCACGTAACGGACATGTCGTGGGGGCGGTTACAGAATCCTAACGAGTTGTTCAGAGTCGGCGACAATATCCAGGTTAAGGTGCTTAAGTTTGACAGAGAGCGTGAACGGGTTTCTCTCGGTTACAAACAACTGTTGCCGGATCCCTGGTCGAGTGTTGAAGAACGGTTTCCAGTTGGCACGCGCGTGAGCGGTCGAGTTGCCAGTGTCGCCGATTATGGCGCATTTGTTGAACTAGAAAATGGTGTCGAAGGACTGGTTCACGTTTCCGAAATGAGCTGGTCGAAACGCGTCAAGCATCCCAGCAAAGTGGTAAACCCAGGTGATGCGGTTGAAGTCGAGGTTTTAAGCGTCGATCCCAAGGCTCGTCGCATTAGTCTTGGGATGAAACAAGTACAGGAGAATCCGTGGCAAACGCTACATGAACGTTACCAAGTCGGGACGCGAGTTCACGGACGCGTAAGAAACCTGACCGATTTTGGGGCTTTTATTGAGATCGAGGATGGAGTAGACGGCCTGGTTCACGTGTCAGACATTTCGTGGTCTCGAAGAATCAAGCATCCGAGTGAAGTTTTGAAGAAGGGTCAGGAGATCGACGCAGTGATAACGAGTATCGACAGTGAAAACCGTCGGTTGTCGCTCTCCATCAAGGACCTCGAACCTAACGCCTGGGAGAAGTTCACCAACGAGCATAAGCCAGGTGATGTAGTTCACGGAAAGGTCGCACGGTTTGCTAACTTTGGAGCCTTCGTTGAACTTGATGACAATCTCGAGGGTCTCTGTCACATTTCCGAGCTTTCAGAGGAACGAGTGGCCAAGCCTGAAGATGTGGTCCAACTAGGCCAGGAGATGGACTTCAAAATTCTGCGAATTGACCCTGATACAAAAAAAATCGGGCTTTCCGCCAGGGCAGTCGGGAAGGATGAACCTATTGTGGATACGAAGATTTATTCTTCAGAGGCTGGGGGTGGAATGGCCTCACTGGGAGAACTTGCTGACTTCGGCCTTAGCAAAGCAGACACGGGCGACGAGTAACACCCAAAATACCGAGTCGAAGCCCTGCTCCATTCCAACTTGGGGCAGGGCTTTTTGCTGCAATTTGGTCCGAATTCACTTGCTCTAAGGACCTTATCGCGTTGCTGTTAGTCTTGCCCGACCAGATTGTTTTCTGATAGTGTACCGTGAACATAACCTCGCTATTATCAAGACGTTAATTAGATTCTCCGTTTTGAAGACTTATGGTTTTGACGCGAACCATTTTTTCAATCAAATCGAGGTGATGCATGACAAAAGCAGAACTCGTCGAAGACGTAGCTCGAGCGGCAGAACTCACAAAAAAAGACGCTGAGCGTTTAGTCGAAATTGTCTTTGAAAGCATCATTGAAACGCTAAATCAAGGCGAGAAGATTGAACTCCGCGGGTTTGGTAGTTTTCGGGTTCGTGAACGCGGCGCGAGGCGTGGCAGAAATCCCAAAACCGGCGATCCTGTTAGTATCCCCGCCAAACGAGTTCCTTATTTCAAACCCGGCAAAGAGCTAAAGGAACTAATCAACGACGAGAATTCGGGCTCCCACTCCTCTCCTGCAAACTCAGCACGCACTGTGAGCGACGAGACTCGTCAGCCACCCGTCCTTTAAGCTCCTTACAATTTGAGGTAATTAAATTGGAGAGATTGTGGAGCCCTTGGCGCGCCAAGTACATTGCCTCGGGCGTCGATTCAAACCTCGACGCCTGCGTTTTTTGCAGTATCGCTAGTGACCGGGAGAACGATCAAACAAACTTTGTACTCTATCGTGCGCAACACGGATTTATAGTCCTCAATCTCTACCCGTATATCACTGGACATTTGCTGATCGTTCCGTATCAACACACAGCTGAGTTTGACTCGGTGTCGAAAGAGATCACGGATGAACTCATGGATCTTACGAAGCTGTCGCAAACCGCACTGAAGGCGACTTACTCGCCGCCCGGGTTCAATATGGGGATGAACCTTGGTTCCGCAGCCGGTGCTGGTATAGTCGACCACATACACATTCACCTTTTACCGCGCTGGTCAGGCGACACGAACTTCATGACAACGGTAGGAGAAGCCCGCGTTATTCCTGAGGCCCTCGACACCACGTACTCAAAATTACGCGAAAAGTTTTAGTTGGGAATTGACTGTTAACGTTTACCCACCTTGCGTTGTATTGCCTCGTCTTCTACTTCACCTCCACGGCTTATCGGAATATCGGATGGCTTGCTATAGCTGATTCCGCGCTCCTCGCTGTCGAGGTCGGCCGGTGGCAAAGGTACGAGAGGCGTAACGAGAGGTTGTGGTGGATTGAATCCTGGGTAGTCGATACGCGCATGGTAGATAGCTGTGAGCGCGCTGATCATGGCTTCTCGGATTGTCGTTAGCTCCTGCAAAGTAACGTCACACTCATCTAATTGTCCGTCGCTGATGACTGCGTCGACGATCTTGATCACAATGGCCCGAATATTCTCAGGATCAGGACGAGCAAGGGAGCGCGCCGCTGCCTCGCAGGAGTCAGCGAGCATCATGATCGCGGCTTCCTTAAACTGCGGCTTCGGCCCTGGATACCGGAAATCCTTTTCATCGACGACTTCATTTGGTTTGGCTTGAGCCTGTGCCTTCCGCAGGAAATAGTGAAGAGTTCTGGTCCCGTGATGTTGCGGGATGAAGTCCGCAATCTTTTTGGGAAGGCCAATTTCCTTTGCAAGCCTGGCTCCATAAGTCACGTGGCTGGTGATGATTTTCGCGCTCTGGTACGGGCGAAGCCTATCGTGCGGATTCTCGCCCTGTTGGTTCTCGACAAAGTATTCAGGCGCAGCCAGCTTCCCAATGTCATGATAGAGAGCCCCAATTCGAGCCAGGAGGGGATTAGCGCCAACTGCGCGACAGGCGTCCTCTGCAAGTTGACCGACTGCATGTGAATGCTGGTTTGTTCCCGGGGCACGGAGGGCGAGCTGTCCAAGGACCGGCAAGTCTGCGTTTGAAAGCTCCAGAAGCTTTACATCCGTCAGTATTCCGAACATCGACTCGTTAATAGGCAAACCGCCTGCTGCAAACACTGCCGTCAACAGTCCACCTGCAAAACCACAACCAGTCGCAAGTAGAATCGTTTTTAGAGTTAGAGGTTGTTCCGCGTAAGCGATTAAAGCCAAAGCCATCGCGACGTTCACTAGACCGACAAGCAGGCCCGCCAGAGTCACAGATTGTCGTTCGCGGTATCGTCCTATGCCGTAGATCGCAGCTGAGCATGAAACCATTGCAAACAGGGCCTTTTGCATTCCAGTCGGAGCCACCATACCGGCGAATAACGCTGTAATAATGCCAGTCAAGAAAGCCAGTTGCGTGTCGACTAACATCGCGACGAGCAACGCTGCTGCAGCGAAAGGAATGGCGAAGCTCCAAATCGTTGGGTCATTGAAGGGAGCATGCGACATTCTAGCTGCTACGCTGTCACCGAATGTGAACCCAATCTTCATCAGCGCTATTTGAACTAAAATTGCAGAACCTACCAAGGCGAACGCTTTGTGTTTGCTGAGGGTCAGCTGGCTACCAGTACTGCGATGTTCGGCGAATTTCCAAGCTGCCCAGTAGACAGCGATCACAACGACCAGCAATCCAAAGAAATTGTGCCAGGGTTTCCCGGCATGTCCGGTACTTTTAATCGCGGCAAGCTGTGCGAGAAGTGCCGGAGTAACAGTGTCGCCTTCGCGGGCGAGAATCTGATTTCGTTTCAACGAAATCACGACGGGAGGGATCTGATTGGCTTCACTTTCGCGCGCTGTAGCTGTAGCCGTTTGATCAAGAACAACATTTGGACGAATGAGAGGCATGAAGGCTGAAGCCAGCGCTGCCTTCTGTTCCCGAGACCACTCCTGAAGATTGAGAAGCCTAAGTTCAAGATTTCTCCGCGCTGACGATAGTGCGACCATCCTCGTTCGGGGGGCTGGCATGATCATTTGGGCCACCGGGTTCCGAACATCAACGAGAACGATCTCCTGTTTTAGGCGATCTGCATCATTGTCATCGTAAATATAGCTGCTGCCGATTTCTCGGAGGATTGAGGTGAGTCTTTCGAGATCGGAATCATTAAAGTTGTGTGAGATGATCGCTTGCGCGACTGCGGGACCTCCATCGCCGTTCCACTGTGGGGATTTATTTGGACTCGACGCTGCCTGTGTTTTGAGGTCGTCCCACCCTGCACGAAAACTTTGGACAGACGTCTCAGCTCTGCTGGAGTCGAAATTAAAAATGGGTCGAGCAGCTTCGCGGGCGGCGGCCCTTCTCTTTTCTGTTTCCGCCAGATCAACCTCAGTGATATCCGCCGGCGCGATGATGGCTCGGGTGAGCACCTCACCGTCATTGTAGGTTTCGCTAAGACCGCCCGTGTAGCTGCTTAGAAGCAGTAATGTTGTCAACACTACAAGGATGCTGCAGCCGATCAAAAACCGAGTCCGCGGCTTGAATAGCATGAGCGGGCGAATCGCGTAGGCCACAAGCCTATCGCGCGCCTGGCTGAAAGGAGTTTTGAATCGTGGGCGTAGTCCCATTATGCGATGCGAGACAGAGCCGCGGATTTGTACCCGACGCCGTCACCCGCGTGTGTCCCGAGGTTACGCGCCAATACAGCGCCTGCCTTTTCCAGTAGAGGGCTCAGGCTAATTGCTTTTATTGCCGAGATTGCTATTGGTTCACTCCCATCGAGTTGACGAGCCTGCCGAATGGACGCCTCCAATGCTTCAGGCTCGAGTAGGTCCGCTTTGTTCAAAGTCAGGACTGAGGGTACCTCTGCTAAGTTGAGCTCAGCCAGGATCCGCTTGACTGCTTGAATTTGTTGCGGCCAACGAGGATTCGATACGTCTACCGCGTGGATTAGAAGACTGCTGTCACTGATCTCTTCGAGTGTAGCGCGAAAAGCGGAAAGTAGATCCGGCGGTAAAGCTCGAATGAAACCGACAGTATCGTTAATAATTACTTCCTGCTCGCGCGGCAAGCGCAGCCGTCGGGAAGTAGGATCCAATGTCGCAAACATGCGCTGTTCAGCATGAACTTGACTCTTGGTCAGCGAATTGAGCAGTGTCGATTTACCAGCGTTCGTGTAACCAACTATTGATATGACCGGCAGACCTTGTCGCGTCCTCCCCTTGCGTCGCTCTTGACGACGTTGTCGTTGGTGCTCGATCTCTCTTTCCAGCCGGTTGATTCGGTCACGGACACGCCTTCGATCGGTCTCTAGCTTTGTTTCACCGGGGCCTCTTCCGCCAATGCCTCCCGCCAAGCGAGAGAACGCCGAGTCTTGTCCTGCGATCAAACGAGGTAGCAGATATTTCAACTGCGCCAACTCGACTTGAATCTTGCCCTCTTTAGATTGAGCTCGCTGAGCAAAGATGTCGAGAATAAGCTGCGAGCGATCAATGATTTTCAGATCAGTAGTCTCGGACAACGATCTGACTTGAGCAGGAGACAGTTCGCTATCGAAGACGAGCATGTCGGCTCCGAGCTGAAGCGCGCGAATTATTAGTTCATCGAGTTTGCCACGGCCAAGCAACGTCCTGGGATCGATGGCCGACCGGCGCTGAATGATTTTGTCTTGCACAACAACACCAGCGGAGGCAGCGAGCTCAGCAAGTTCCGCCATCGACTCTTCAGCATCCGCGAGTGGTCCTGTAGCGACACCAACAAGAATGGTTCGGTCGCGTACCTCAGCGCGTCGGACAGTGCGACGGTTCCTCGCCATTTCTTCTTCGAGAGAGTTAATTAGGCCCAGGAAGTCGAGATCCAATTGCGACGTTATCCTCGGTTCCAGGAAGGCATACAAGTCTGGCGTGCTTGCGTTCTCCAATTCTCCCGCATGCAATGGCAGCAAGTGCGCGGCACGAACCAATCCGGGTAGTCCGGAATCGGCGTCGACCTCGATAGCAGCCATGAGATCCAGTCGCAACAGAGCAAGGTCCGTTAAGTCATCCTGCGTTAGTGGTTCGCCGCGAAGGTGCGTGTGAACACAGCGAAGCCCTCTAAATCTACCAGACGCCACACGAACGCGTTTGAAATCCGGCAGTTCGATTCTGCGATTGTCTCCGACCATCACGTACTGGACATGGCCCTTTCGATCGATAAGTGCACCGATTTGCCTGCGAGTCTCGTGGGATAATTCGCCCAACTGTCTGGCAAATTCCGCCGTCACGATTTGATTTGGAGGTATGCGTCGCGTGTAAAGCTTTTCTATGCGACGAAGCTGATTTGGTTTTAATCCTAGAGTATTGCCTAGAACGCTTGTAATAGCTGTGTCCTCCCATGGTCGCTAGGTTTTATCCGCGGAATCTGAGGTGGGTATGGCGGCTTAGAGTTACAGGGGGAGTGTCGCGAGCGGTGGCTTTCGTACGCTGGGCTAACTCTTGTGATATTGCTCTGCGAAATCGCGAGTCGCTTGAGCATTAGAATCTCTATCCGTGCGAAACTTTCCTGATAGCGAGGGCCGCAGGAGATTGAATAATCGAGTCCGCACCGATCCTGTTCAGGGCCGCGATTATAGCATAGCGTTCTAATCAGCGAGCAGTAACTAGCGTGGAAGGTGGTGGGCGCCGGTGTCGACCCGAAGGCCCATCGTGGCTTGCTAAATCTCGCGGACTCAGGAACATGCGCAAATAGACATCACTAGGGTGGCGTCGTATCATGAACGGCTTTGAGCATAGCTGAAAGATTGACACCTTCGCTGCATCAAATCCACGACGGTGACGTTGGTACTGTAGAGGACAGATTTTGCTTATGGGCTCGCCTGGAAGAATTGTCAATATTGATCCGCTGTACGGGATAGTTGGGGGAGAGATCATTATTGACTGTGTTGACGTTGATACTAGTGATCCAGCCATTTGTTCAGTTCTAATTGGTGACACTCCAGCCCCAATGATTGCGCTTGGCCCACGCCGCATTCTGGCAGTGGTGCCGGAAACAAGGGGGGGCGAGCTTGAAGTCAGGTTACAGAGAGAAGACCAGTTAAGCGAGCCAGCTCGTTTGGTTGTCGCACGGAAACTTGCCGGAGATCTTCACCCGGTCGCGAATCCCGCGTTCAATCCTGATGATGGAGCCCTTTTTGTGACACGTTCAGGATCGCGAGGGGAGGAGTTGCCAATCACCCTTTTTCGAATAGATGTAGGTGGGGAAGTTTCAGAGTTCTCGGGTGATATTCCGAACCCGACTGGAATCGCATTTGGTGGCGACGGTGAGATGTTCGTTACGAGTAGACTCGATGGCGTTGTATACAAGCTGAACGCTTTCAATGAAGCAGTTTCCTTTGCGAGGAATTTGGGTGTCGCCACTGGCATTGCGTTCGATCGCATGGGTGGCATGCATGTGGGTGATAGGACAGGCACCATCTTTAGAATAAACGGCATCGGAGAAGAAAAGGCCTGGACTCAGTTAGAACCTTCGGTCTCAGCGTACCATTTGGCCTTCGGGCCGGATGAATCGCTATACGTAAGCGGCCCGTCCGTAACAAGTTTTGACTCAATCTGGCGAATCAATAGTGATGGCGAGGTCGATGTTTTTTTCAAAGGTTTGGGTCGCCCGCAGGGTCTTGCGTTTGATAGAGATGGAAACCTCTACGTTGCAGCTTCACTTCGAGGGCGGCGCGGGATTGTTCGGATAACGCGTGACGGTCACGCTCAAATAGTTGTAGCGGGAATAAACCTTGTCGGTCTTGCTTTCAGTGCTTTGGGAGAGATGGCCGTGGTTTCTATAGATTCAGTCTATAGTTTGCCGACGCAGATTAAGGGTGTGCTTTTGCCCACTTAGGAGACGTCAGAAGCGGGTTATCGTCTTTTGACAGGCACTGATCAGAATGCTAAGTTGACCGCTCTGTTGAGTCCTTCTTATTACTTTCGCGAGTGCTTCATTGAGTCCTGAACAAATAATTCCCCAACTTGTCATTTACATGGTCGTGCTGCTTTTAGCAATCTCGGCCCATGAGGCAGCGCATGCCTGGATGTCCTACAAGTTTGGAGATGACACCGCGCGACTACTTGGGCGCATTACACTGAATCCAGCCGCACATACGGATCCAATAGGAACACTGTTAATTCCGATTGTAAGTTTCGTAGTGGGAACGATGGGAGGTGGAAGGATTCCCCTGATTGGTTGGGGCAAACCGACGCCCGTCAATCCGCTGCGTTGGCGACAGAAAGACCTCGCGAATGTCATGGTCTCCGCCGCCGGAATCATGGCTAATCTTATAATCGCTATTGTCGGTTTCACGATTCTTAAGGTGTTTCTGATGACGCGTCTTTTTGACGCCATTCCTGAGACCCTGCAAGAGCCGGTGAGTCTGTTTCTGGAATATCTTTTAACAATGAACGTTTCGCTTGCGGTCTTTAACCTTCTACCCTTCCCGCCGCTCGACGGTAGTAAGATTCTCGAAACTTTCCTTCCGGCGAGTATGCAGCCCGTATTAGAGACCCTCGAGCGTTACGGCTACTTAATTTTGATGGTTTTGATTTACGTCGGCTTCTTCAACGCCATCATTCGACCTGTAATGACCTTCGTCTACTTCCTCTTGTTTCTCGGAGTGCAGAGATAAGAGCTGATTTTAAAGAACTCATGAGCAAGCGAATCTTTAGTGGTGCTCAACCAACCGGCAACGTACATCTCGGGAATTATCTGGGAGCGTTGCGCAATTGGGTGGCGCTGCAACACGAATACGAAAGCTTCTTTTGCATCGTGAATCTTCATGCGATCACTTTACCTCAGGACCCCAAACTGTTGGCCGAAAAAACCAGGGACCTGGCACGTATCTATCTGGCGGTAGGAATTGATCCGCAGGTCTCTACTGTTTTTGTTCAGTCTGATGTCAACGAGCATGCGGAGCTTACCTGGGTCTTGAACTGCATCTCACGCATGTCCGAACTGGAACGAATGACTCAGTATAAGGATAAGGCCCGGCGACAGCGGGAGAATGTCTCAGTTGGTCTATTTGATTACCCGGTTTTGATGGCGTCTGACATTTTGCTGTATCAGACAGATTTGGTTCCCGTGGGTGATGATCAGAAACAACATCTAGAGTTGACGCGTGACCTTGCCATCCGCTTCAACCGAGACTTCGGTGAGACATTTCGCGTCCCAGAAGCTTACATTCCAAAACTTGGTGCGCGGATAATGTCCTTATCAGATCCGTCCAAGAAAATGTCAAAGTCAGACGATGATCCGAACGGCTGCATAATGCTGATGGACGACGCTGACACGGTTCAACGGAAATTCAAACGTGCAGTGACTGATTCTGGAACTGAGATTCGTTTTGATGAATCCCGTCCGGCTATTAACAACCTCCTGGAAATCTACCATCTCATTACGGGGAAGGGTCAGGTTGAGGTTGAAGACCATTTCGCAGGTAAGGGTTACGCACAATTGAAAGACCAACTTGCTGAAGCTACAGTCGAGTTTTTGCATCCCTTTCAGCAGCGCGTCAGAGAAATTACTGACGAGCGACTTGATGACATTCTGAGCGCGGGCCGCGAGAAAGCAAAACGGATTGCGGCACCAACGTTGAAACAGGTATTTGAGCGAGCGGGTTTAAGCGGAGCGGGGAAACAATAGATCGCGATGATCGACGACACGCCTGAAACGTCATTGGAAACTGAACAGACTTCCGGCCCACTCAATGTCGCTGGGGCCGTACCGCAGATAGTTTCTGATGATGTGACGGATGACCTGAAGATTTTACTTGGCGAGTTTGAGGGTCCACTCGACCTGCTATTGCATCTCATTCGTCAGGAGCAAGTCAGTATCTATGATATTCCGGTAGCGAGAATCACCGATGAATATCTGCGGTACCTTCGTGTTATGCAGGAGATGGACATCGCAGTTGCGGGTGATTTCCTGGTTATGGCTGCGACGCTCATTGAGTTGAAGACAAAGATGCTGCTGCCGCGCGACCCGCTGGCTGCTCAAGAGGAAGATGAGGATCCGCGTACCGATTTGGTAAATCAACTGCTCGAGTATCAGAAATACAAAGCAGCCGCAGAAATGCTTTGGTCGCGCGCAACAGTCGAGCAAGCTGTTTTCAAGCGTGCGGAACTAGAGACAGACAAAAACAATCCTGAAGTGGCCGTCGGTGTATTTGATCTGTTGAAAGTTTTCCAGGACATTTTAGCCAGGCACAAAGAGGAAGTTCTCCTCGAGATTGAGCGCGAAGAAATATCAATGGCGGAAATGCTCGAGCGTTTGCGCAACATGGTGATGTCCGCAAGCGAACTCAACCTGCGCATCTTTTTTGAGCGGGCAAGATCTCGTCGCGAACTGGTGCTCGCATTCTTGTCCGTGCTGGAATTAGTAAGGACGACAGAGATCAGGTTGTTCCAGCGAGAAACTTTTGGTGATATCGTCGCGAGGGTGGCAGGTTAAAAGATACGACAATGAACGACGACAACAACAATCAAGAGATTCTGGAAACTATCGACGAGGCGGCTTTGAATGAAGAAGCGAGTCGAGAACTTGCTGCAATGGTCGCAGAGGCGGAGTTTGTTTCGCCAGCCGCCGAGAACGAAGGAACCGACGACGCGCCACTGTACGCACCTCAGTCCCGCGCCGAACGCGCAGGCGTGATCGAAGCGCTAATCTTTGTCTCCGACGAACCGCTTAGTACAAAAACAATTGCCGACGTGTTGAAGGAAGATAAGGAAGTTATCAACGAAGCCCTGGCGGCTCTTGTTGAAGAGTTCAATGCGCGAAATGGAGGTTTACAGTTGCGCGAGGTTGCCGGTGGCTGGCAGTTTGCTACTCGGCCCGAGTATCACGAGCATGTTCGCGCGTTTTTGAAAACCAGACCGAGCGCCAAACTTACGATTGCTTCTCTGGAGACGCTGGCCGTAATTGCTTATAGACAACCTGTAACGGTTCCGGAGATCTTGGAGATTCGCGGAGTTCAGTCGCCATCTGCCATCAAGACTCTGTTGGATAAAAAGTTGATTGTCGCGAAGGGCCGCAAAGAGACTGTCGGCCGGCCAATGATGTACGGGACCTCGAAGGAGTTCCTGCTTCAGTTTGGATTGAAAGACTTGTCGGAGTTACCTAGCGTCGAAGACTTCCACGATTTAACTGGCGGATCTTGATTAGGTTGGGCACAAAGCAGAACGGCCGACGAAAGTGACTTTTCGCTGCTTCCTGTTTTCGTGACGAGTGTTTTAAATATGGAGCAGCGCTTGCAAAAACTTATAGCCGCCGCAGGAATCGCGTCGCGCCGGCATGCTGAAGACCTCATATCCGACGGGCGCGTAACCGTTAACGGAAAAGTCGTTACCGAACTTGGAACAAAGGCTGATCCAACGATTGATCACATCAAAGTAAACGGCAAACTTATCAATCCTCAACTTAAGTCCCGCGAAAAGGTTTACGTCCTCCTAAACAAACCAAGAGGTTACCTATCCAGCGTTTCCGATCCGGAAGGGCGGCCATTGGTTGTGGAACTGTTGCCACCATCGTTAGGGCGACTTCATCCCGTAGGCCGGCTCGACTTCAATACTGAGGGCTTGTTGCTGCTTACCAACGACGGCGAGTTAACTAATTATGTGACGTCGGCTCGTAATATGGTTGAAAAGGTCTACGAGGTTAAGGTCAAGGGGGTGCCTACCGAATCGGCTGTGCAAAGACTGAGGCGCGGGGTTACTCTTGAAGACGGCACTCGAACGGCGCCCGCAAGGATAAAGAAGCTTGACGAGACTGCAACGAATGCGTGGTACGAGGTCTGGCTCCATCAGGGGCGCAACCAGCAAGTCAGACGAATGTTTGAACTAATCGGGCACTCAGTATTGAAGTTGCGCCGGGTGCGGATTGGTTCTTTGACGGATGAGAATCTCAAGACTGGCTTTTGGCGGCTACTGTCGGAAGCGGAAGTCGCCAGGCTGATGAAGACGCAAAAGAAAGGGCGAGCGCAGGCAAAGTCGCGCGTGGCGAGTCACGGTTAGCGAGGTCATTCAGGTAGAATCAAACGTGTCCGACGAACTCCAGTTTGTCGGACATTTGGTTGCCAGACGGCATTTCTAGTCTGTCATTTGAATCTAGACAGGCAGAAATGCCTAGGTTTTGTCAGGAAGCGATTTGCCGAAAGAAGAACTATGGAATTTGAGTTAAGCGAAGAGCAACAACAAATCAAAATGAGCGTTCGCGAATTCGCCGAGTCGGAGATCGCGCCCCACGTCATGGAGTGGGATGAAGCTCAGCATTTTCCAATTGAGCTCAAACCAAAGCTCGCAGACTTGGGTCTATTGGGAGTCATATTTCCAGAAGAGTACGGCGGCGCGGGGATGGGTTATGTCGAATATGCGACCATCATCGAGGAACTATCCCGCGTGGACGGGTCTGTGGGAATTTCAGTTGCCGCCCATAATTCACTTTGTTCGAACCACATTTATAAATACGGAACTGAAGAGCAACGGCAAAAATACCTCGTCCCCCTTGCAAGTGGTGAACACTTGGGCGCCTGGGGACTGACAGAACCGAGCGCAGGGTCTGACGCTTCGGGAACGAAGTCAACGGCAGTGCGCACCGAGGGTGGATGGATTGTCAACGGCTCCAAAAACTTCATTACTCACGCAATCCATGCGGACACCTGCGTTGCGGTGGCTGTCACAGACAAAACAGCACGCAGCAAGGGAATATCGGCGTTTGTTTTTGAGAAGGGGATGAAAGGATTTTCACCTTCCAAAAAAGAGAACAAGTTAGGCTTACGTGCGTCAGAAACAGCCAGCGTCGTTTTTGAGGATTGTTTCGTGTCTGATGACCATCTGCTTGGCGAAGAAGGAGAGGGTTTTGTAAACGCGATGGAGATACTCGACGGCGGCCGTATCTCCATTGCGGCACTGGCAGTTGGTATTGCCCAGGGCGCCTTCGAATCAGCGGTCCGCTATTCAAAAGAACGGCAACAGTTCAAC
Organism: Acidobacteriota bacterium; assembly: GCA_046725195.1. Taxonomy (GTDB): domain Bacteria; phylum Acidobacteriota; class Blastocatellia; order Pyrinomonadales; family Pyrinomonadaceae; genus PSRF01. The sequence goes on from JBKOYD010000018.1 coordinate 43,535, forward strand.
AAACCTATTTCCGAGTTTCAGGCAATCCAGTTCAAGTTGGCCGATATGGCAACTCAGATCGACGCAGCGAGACTAATGATGTACAGAGCTGCGTGGTTGAAGGACCAGGGCAAGAAAACTACCAAAGAGTCGTCAATGGCGAAGTTGTTTGCCTCAGAAGTCAGTGTCAAGGTGTGCGAAGAGGCAATCCAGGTTCATGGTGGATATGGCTACACAAAAGACTACCCGCCTGAAAAATACTGGCGCGATTCTAAGCTTTGTACGATTGGAGAAGGCACTTCCGAGATTCAGCGCATCATCATCGCTCGTGAAGTTCTTCGGCAGATTTGATCTGGAGTCTTGCCTGACTGAAATCCGAGATGGCGTCTGCAAACAGTCTCAGCAAGCGCATTAGAGGTGGCGACACAGCAGCCGTCGCGCGGGCCATATCTAAAATAGAGGACGGCTCAGGTGAAGCCTCGGCGTTGATGCAGGAGATCTACCAGCTTTCGCGCGGCGGCTTGGTAGTTGGCATCACCGGTGCTCCAGGTGCCGGTAAATCGTCGCTGGTTGACAAGCTTGCACTGTTATACCGTCAAAGTGGCGAGAGAGTCGGGATTGTAGCCGTGGATCCGTCGAGCCCATTCTCCGGCGGAGCCATCCTCGGCGACAGGATCCGAATGCAGACGCTGGGTTTGGATGAAGGTGTTTTCATTCGCTCAATGGCCACTCGAGGAAACCTTGGCGGACTAGCCAGGGCAACAGTCGATGCAGTCGCGATCCTGGACGCTGCGGGCTATTCAAAGATCATTGTTGAGACGGTCGGAGTGGGCCAGGATGAAGTTGAGATCGTGAAGGCGGCTGATGTCTCCGTCGTGGTTCTAGTGCCGGGCATGGGGGATGATATTCAGACCATTAAGGCTGGAATAATGGAGATAGGTGACATCTTTGTTATCAATAAAGCCGATAGAGAAGGTGTGTATGCTACGGAGAAGGAACTTGAATCGCTTTTGTCGCTAGCCGCACGGGACGATGGCTGGGATCCTCCGATCATAAAAACAGTCGCCACAGAGAATAAGGGGATTTCGGAGCTTGCCAACGCAATCGACAGTTTCTATAAGGCACAAAGAGGAGTAAACGTAAGTGGCGAGCGCCGACGAGCGATAGCCCGGTGGCGAATCGTGGAATTGTTGCGTGAACGCCTTTTGACGAGGGTGCTGGCGTCGGATTCGGCGGCAGCCGCGCTTGAGCGACTCGCGGATGAAGTTGCAACCCGGCGAAGAGACCCTTATTCTGCGGTAGATGAGTTGATAAAGGCGGTGAAGTAGTCAGTGGTCAGTAGTCAGTGGTCAGTAGTCAGTGGTCAGTAGTCAGTAGTCAGTGGTCAGTAGTCAGTGGTCAGTAATCTGTGGATCTGAATTGCATTTTTTAGAGAGGAACGAGTTAGAAGCTGACAACGGACAACTGACAACGGACAACTGACCACTGACAACGAACTTATGAAGGTTGATCATATAGGAATTGCGACTCGTCAGTTGGAGGATGGACTCGCCGTCTGGCAAGATGCACTTGGTTTGCGGCTGGACTCCACGGAAGAGATCACTGAACAGGGCGTCAAGGTTGCTATGCTTGCAATTGGTGATACCCACGTTGAGCTGCTGGAGCCGCTTACGCCTGAGTCAACCGTGGGAAAGTTCCTTACAAAACGCGGGCCCGGAATTCATCATATTGCAATTGAAGTGAGTGACATACGCGCATCGCTCGCTGAACTGAAGCGCAAGGGGGCGCGACTGATTGATGAAACACCGCGCGTAGGGGCGGGCGGTTGTTTGGTCGCTTTTGTTCATCCGTCGACAGCCAACGGAGTGCTGATCGAGCTAGTGCAGCATCAATAGTTTTAGAAAGGACAGTATTTTGACTTCTACAAGAAAGGCCCTAATTGCGGCCGCCGTAGCGATACTTTTTTCCGCAGGTTTGATCTTCTGGCAGGTTAAGGCGAGAAAGACGGGGCCGGTCGAATTGTCAGCCGAAGACATGGCAATGATCGCCGAAGACCAGCCTGCTCAGATGCGGGCTCGATTGGCCGCGGACGAGGCAGCACGCAAGGATTTTGCACAAGACGTTCGTCGATTGTTGGCTGTTGCGGAAGAAGCGCAGGCACACGGTGTCGACAAGGCGCCTGATATCAAGCGACAGCTGGAATTTCAGCGAGCCAGCGTGATTGCTCAATATTATTTTGAGCAGCAAGGTGAAAACGGACCCGACATTCCTGATAAGGAGGTCGATGAGTTTTTCAAACAACCGGTCAACCAGCAGAAATTTGATCAGCTTATTGCCGATGTAAAGAATAACCCTCAAGTGGGGAACCAGGAGATTCCTCAGGAACAGCTCAATATGCTCAAGCAGCGCTTGGGGCGAATCTACATCGCCGAGCACAAGGCAATTGAACAAGGCCTGGACAAAAAGCCTCAAGTCAAATTGCAAGTGTTGTTGCAACATGCACGTGTCGTTGCACAGAAATACGCTGTAGACCAGTTGCAAGAGAAGATGAAAGCGACCGAAGACGAAGTTTCGGCGTACCTAACAAGTCATCCGGAACTCGATACCGATAAGAAACAACGTGCGCAGGCCGAGGAAGTTCTCAAACGCGCCCGCGCCGGTGAAGACTTTGCGAAACTTGCAAAAGAGTTTTCCAGCGACGGAAGCAAAGACAAAGGTGGGGATTTGGGGTGGTTTGGCCATGGCGACATGGTTCCTGAGTTTGAGAAAGCGGCTTACGCACTGAAGCCAGGTGAGATTAGTGACGTTGTTCAAAGCAAGTTCGGCTTTCACATCATCAAACTCGAAGAGCGAAAGACTGAGACAAAGGATGGCAAAACGGACGAGAAGGTTCACGCCCGCCATATTCTGATTAGTGAATCTGGGGGAAATCCCTTTGGTCCACCGCAGACATCTCGTGAGAAGGCGAGGGCGGCAGTCGAACAGGAAAAGGCAAAGAAGGTTTTGGATGAGATTGTGAGCCGCTCTCACGTCAAAGTTGCTGACAACTATCAGGTGAAGGCGCCAGAACAACAGCCCATGCAAGGTTTGCCCCCCGGTTTCGCTCCTGCTCCCGGCGCACAAGAACCTCCAGCAGCTGAGCCATCTCCAGCAAAACCGAGCGCGAGTCAGCCGGCAACGAAGAATCAGCCCAAGCAGACGCATAAGTGAGCTGCATTTGAGAGATCATTAGTAACAAATAAGAGCCCGTGCAAGTTGGCGATTATCGCTTGGAGATCATTCAGGACACCGAGTTCCGTCTTGACGGAGGTGCGATGTTTGGAGTGGTCCCACGCAACCTTTGGTCGCAGGTTTGTCTTCCAGATGCCGAGAATCGCATTCGGTTGAATATGAACTGTGTTTTTGTTGATACGGGCTCGGAAAAAATTCTGATCGAAACAGGCATTGGCGACAAGTGGTCCGCGAAGCACTTGTCTATGTACGGAATCGAGCGTGCAAGGCCGCTAACCGAGACGCTTTTTTTGAAGACCGGAGCATCCGGCGAAGACATCACAATCGTCGTTAATACTCATTTGCATTTCGATCATGCTGGTGGCAATACCAGGCTCGACGCTGCGGGCAAAGCTACGGCGGTTTTTCCCAATGCTCGTTACTTCGTTTCGCGCGATGAGTTAAAACATGCAGAGCATCCGACTGAGAGGGATCGCGCAAGCTATCTACCTGAGAACTGGCGACCTTTGCTGGACTCGGGTCAACTCGAGGGCAAGGACGCTAACTACGAAGTAATACCGGGACTCAGAATGGAAACGTTTGCTGGACACAATCGGTCCATGCAGTGTTGGCGTCTGGACCATGGTGGCCGAACGATTTTCGGATTTGCTGACCTTGTGCCGCTGAGGGCACACGTTCGGTTCCCTTGGATCATGGGTTATGACCTTTATCCCGTAGAAACTCTCGAAGCGAAGAAGAAGCTGTTACCTCAGGCAGTGAGAGAACACTGGGTGTGTTTGTTCTATCACGATCCGGATGAACCGCTCTGTGAGTTAATCGAGGAAGAGCAAAAGATTAAGCCCATCCCGTTTAAATTTAGAGAAGACGCCAATACATCTTCGGAAAACTATAAATGAATTCTTATCCTCAGGTTCGAGTCGGAATTATCGGCGGCAGCGGCTTGTATCAGATGCCCGAGCTGACGAAAGTCGAAGAAGTCAGTGTCGCAACGCCTTTTGGAGCTCCGTCCGATGCATTTATCATCGGCACTCTTGAAAACGAGCGTGTCGCTTTTCTTCCTCGTCACGGGCGCGGACATCGCCTCATACCCACTGAGGTACCGTTTCGCGCAAATATTTATGCACTGAAGCTTCTGGGAGTCGAGCGTATTTTCTCAGCCTCGGCTGTCGGCTCGCTTCATGAGAAATACGCGCCTCTGGATATGGTCATACCCGATCAGTTCTTTGATCGGACGCGGGGCCGGGTGAAGGAATCAACCTTCTTTGGCGAAGGTATCGTGGCTCACGTGTCATTCGCACATCCAGTTTGCAGAGCACTGGGTAATGTTTTGGAGGAATCGTGCCTCGCCGCTGACGTACGAACGCATCGTGGGGGAACCTACTTGTGCATGGAAGGACCTGCATTCTCGAGTGTGGCTGAATCAAATGTCTATCGATCTTGGGGCATGGATATTATCGGCATGACCAACTTGCAGGAAGCAAAGCTCGCGCGAGAAGCGGAAATCTGTTACGCCACGCTTGCCCTGGTTACAGACTACGACTGCTGGCATCCCGGGCACGATGCAGTCAGTGTGGATACTGTAATTGAATATTTGAACAAGAACGTCAGGAATGCCCAGATAATTTTGCGTGAGGCTATCAAGAGACTGAAGAAAGCGGATCGCGACTGCAAGTGCAGCTCAGCTCTCAAGAACGCCATATTCACGGCGCCAAATCTTTGGCCAGAGGCGACAACAAAAAAGCTTGAGGCGATCATCAAAAAATACCAGGCGTAAATCTATTTAGGGTGTGTTCTGGAGTAGTACATGAAAATCAAGTTTCTCTTACTGTTCTTGCTGCTTACTACAACCTTTATTGCGGCACCTTCGGCTTATGGGCAAGGCGTGCGCTCGGGACCAGATCCCTCAACGATTCGCGATCCCGATTTGGAGAAGGACTCACTTCATAATCTCGAGGTCGCGAGAAATTACTTTCGGTTGAAAAAAGCCTACGTGGCTGCGTTGAAGCGTTGTGAAGAGATAATTGCCGGTAACCCAAACTTCGCGAAGATAGAGGAAGTGCTGTATATGGCCGGACAAAGCAGTCTTTCCCTGGCTGCAAACAAAGGAAAGCAGAAGCCCGAGCTTTATGTCAGCTTTGAAGGTGGCGAAAAACGGACACTGACTTCTGAACAGTTTCGAGAGATGGGTCGCGATTATCTGAACAAATTGATAACCGATTATCCAAATGGTCCATACACCAAACAGGCCCAGGAGGAGCTAAGGGCACTTGAGGCTCCGAAGCCACAGTAGTCACGTGAGCAGGAGCAGGAGCAGGCAGCTGGAGCAGGAGGCAGGAGCAGGATGCAGCAATGCTACAGCCATCTTTTGAGCAAAGCACCAAGTTCAAAGTACAAAGATCAAAACAAGATCAAAATCACGAAAGTAAGTCCCTAAACAAAATAACTCCCGGAGAAACCCAACAGCATGTCTCTTTTAGTCGTCGGTTCTGTTGCCTATGATGCAGTCGAAACACCTTTTGGCAAATGCGAGAAGATGTTGGGCGGTTCTGCCTCGCATTTCTCGATCTCAGCTAGCTTTTTTACTGACGTTAGTATCGTAGGTGTCGTCGGAGGTGACTTTACCGATCAGGAGGTATTTGAGAGCCGTGGAATCGGCACCCACGATCTAGAACGCATTGAGGGCGGGAAGACATTCCGCTGGCAAGGGCGTTATGATTACGACCTTAATGTTGCACAAACCCTCGACACGCAGTTGAATGTCTTTGCGGACTTTAAGCCCAAATTATCCCCGGCATCCAAGTCATCTCGGTTATTATTCCTGGGCAACATTCAACCGGATTTGCAGCGGGAAGTGCGCGAGCAGATGCCGAATGCCGAACTTGTCGCGCTGGACACGATGAACCTTTGGATTGAGCATACTCGCGACTCGTTGCTCCGTACGATCAAAGCCGTCGATGTAGTCATCATCAATGACGCAGAAGCTCGCCAGTTAACTGGTATTCCGAACCTTATCAAAGCGGCTCGTGAGATTCTAGGATGGGGACCGAAAGCACTGATCGCAAAACGCGGGGAATACGGCGCAGCATTATTCACCGCTGGAAACTATTTCGCGATTCCAGCATACCCGCTTGAGTCAGTGTTTGATCCCACAGGAGCCGGCGATACTTTTGCGGGCGGCTTCATGGGCTATCTTGCGAGTCAGGACGAGCTGGATGAAGCGGCCATGAGACGAGCAATGATCTTTGGATCCGTGATGGCATCTTTTAACGTTGAAGAGTTTGGAACTGAGCGAGTGCGGCGACTCAAGCACGAGGAAATCAACGAGCGCTTTCGTGCGTTTAAACGGATGACTCACTTTGACGAAATTCCGTTTGAGCGTATGGTGTCAGTCAAGATTGTGTAGGGTCAGTGGGACCGTGGTCAGTAGTGCAGTGGTCCGTCCGTGGTCAGTTATCAGTAGTTACTGTCCAGAGAATGATCAATATGACTAAGCCTACACCAAAAGAACAACGGACAACCCCAATGGACTACTGCCTGGTGACGACTACTGACAACTGACCACGGACCACTGACCTACTGATAACTGACGACTGACAAAAACCGAAAGGTGGACCTTATGTTTTGCACTGTTTGTGAGGCCGAATACGAACCGGGCATTACTCGCTGTCCCGACGATAACTCGCAGCTTGTTGAAAGATTGACTCCAGAAAACACCGTGCACGACAGAAGCGAAGCGCGATTTGTGCCCCTCCACAAACTCGGTTCCCCTGCCGAGGCGGAGATGGTAAATGACATCCTGCGTAACAATGGTATTCGCTCAGTTGTAAAGTCAGGAGGCGCAGACGCCTTCTCGCCTTTGTTATCCGCAACGGCAGAAGGTGCGATCATTTTTGTGGACGAGCGTGACTCTGATCGCGCCCTTGAAATCTATACTGCCTTCTTTGGGAACGACACTAGCCCACTGACGGGCGGACTGCTCGAAGAAGAGGAGTAGCTTCAGCCTGTCGCCACTCACGACGACGAGCGGAAGGATATTGGAGATTAAGTGAGGTCATTATGTCCGGTGAGGAAGCAATAGTAGTTTTTATGACGGCTGCAAACGGCGAAGAGGCCACGCGTCTCGCTGACATGCTCGTCGGAGCGCATCTTGCCGCATGTGTTCAAATCTTACCGGAGATCGAGTCGGTTTATCGTTGGCAGGGAAAAATAGAGCGACAGGCAGAAGTGCTACTCTTGGCGAAAACTGTTAGAGCTAAGTTTGAAGAGTTGGAACGAGAGGTGCGCGCGCTCCACAGTTATGAAACGCCAGAGATAATTGCCGTTCCCGTTTTGGCAGGTTCGACCTCCTACCTGAAATGGCTGACCGCCAGTTGAACTGTTAATCCTATGTAAAGTGGTTCGACCACTAAGTCGAGAGTCTAATCTCGTCAGAAATGATTGTATCCAGCTGCGTGAGAGCGTCCTGCCGTTTGGTGACTATTTGAACTACCTCACTCGGTGAATCAGTAATATGGAAGATAAGCATATCGTGCTCTCCGATCTTTCCACCTGGAAGCACCGTCTCGCGCATCCAATCCAACAATCCGCTCCAGTATCTAGAGCCAAACAGAACCACCGGAAAATCTCTAATCTTCTTTGTCTGGATTAGCGTTAGAGCTTCAAACAGTTCATCGAGAGTTCCAAACCCGCCTGGAAAGATGACGAAGCCAAGACTGTACTTCACAAACATCATCTTGCGTACGAAGAAGTATTTGAATTTAAGACTCCGCGTTTGGTAGGGGTTTGGCTTCTGTTCGAACGGCAACTCGATATTGCACCCGATTGAGAGTCCGCCCGCTTCGAAGGCGCCCCGGTTTGCTGCTTCCATAATGCCTGGTCCGCCACCGGTGATGACAGCAAATCCTTCGCGAGCCAACAGGGCCGCAGTTTCTTGCGCGGCCTTGTAATCAGCATCTTCAGGCTTTGACCGCGCTGAACCGAATATTGAAATCCCGCGCGTCAGCGTGGCAAGTTCGTCGAAGCCCTCGACAAACTCACCCATGATTCTGAAAACGCGCCAGGTGTCGGTGTGCGTAAACTCGTCTGGCCGCGGGCTCTCGAGCAGTTGCTCATCCTGGGTAGTTCCTGGAGGCAGCCGGCCAGTATTTTTGTCGTCTTCGTCCATGCCCCGCCCTTCCTTCCACGTTTAGATGCCCATGATGTTATAACCGCAGTCGACATAAATGACTTCGCCGGTAATCCCTGAAGACATTGAGCTGCATAGAAAGACTGCGGTATTCCCTACTTCACGTGCCTCGACGTTTCGACCAAGCGGCGCACGTTCGGCATGGTGCTTCAACATGGTACTAAAATCCGCAACGCCGCGAGCCGATAGTGTCTGAATTGGACCTGCGCTAATTGCATTGATGCGGATATTTCGCGGCCCAAGATCCTTTGCCAGGTATCGAGTACTGGCTTCGAGTGCGGCTTTCGCAACGCCCATTACGTTGTAACCGGCTACGACTTTTTCAGCACCGTAATAAGACATTGAAACAATGCTGCCTCCTTCGGTCATCAATGGCGCCGCGGCTCGAGCAAGTTGAGGAAGGGAATAGGCACTTATTTCCAGAGCTGTCAAAAACGCTTCGCGGCTCGTATCAAGATATTCGCCGCCGAGCGCTTCGCGTGGCGCAAAGGCGATGCTATGAATCAGGAAATCAAGTCGACCAAACTTCTCGCGTACCTGTCGAAATGTTTCGTCGACTTCTTCCTGTTTGGTTACATCACAGGGAAGAAGCAGCGATTCAGGCATTGCCTCAGCAGTTAAGCTCTCAACGTTTTCTTTCAAGCGATCACCTTGATACGTAAACGCCAGCCGTGCCCCCGCGTCCTTTAGGGCCTGCGCTGTGGCCCAGGCAATCGAACGTTTATTAGCAACGCCGAAAATGATACCTAACTTGTTTGCCAGCATGGATGGTTTCCTGTTTTAGCAGTACGTTAACTAAACTAACTTGCGGTGCTGGTCAATGTTATCCATCCTGCCACACACAACAGACCACGATTACTAGAGTTGGCGAGGAAACTCTCAGCGGCTGCAGTGCAGGTCTAAGCCGCAGCGGTTTCAGGAATAGTCATTAGCCGTTTGTATTCGCCGCTTTCCACCCACTCGAGAATTTCAGAAACTCGCCAAACGGGGAAAGGGTGGCTCAGGCCGGAATTGATAACGTCAGCCCAAAAACGATCTAGTGCCTTCTCATCATAGTTCTTCTGAAAGTCACGTGCCTGGCCCAAGAACTGATCGTAATCGACGCGCGACGCGAATGTGCCACCACTCAATTTCATCATTGTGCGACCGATGACGTTTGCGTCCTGAGTGACCAGCAGGGCAGCACGATCGCAAGACAATTCTGCGCGTCTCGCCCAGGCAAGTAGTGCAGCGCGCATGCTCATTGTGAGTATCTCCTTCACGATGTACGTCAGTGGAGACGCAAGCACGGCACTTTTTGCCAGAAACTCAATCAAACGAGCGGCGGTTAAGTACAAGACGTGCTCAGCATGAATGTGCCCGACCTCGTGCGCGACCACGGCCAGAACCTCTTCATCACTGAGTCGTTCAATGAGTTGTGAATAGAGCACAATGACTGGACGTTCGACTCCGCCAGTGAAAGCATTAACGATTGGATTCTGTTGTACAAACAGGTCAGGCATGTCGACGCCCAGGGTTGTACACGCTATTTGAAGCTTTGCGTAAAGATCAGGGCACTGGGTAGGCGTTACCTTCACGGCGCTCGCCGTAAAGATCACTCGTATGGCCGACTCGCCCGTCACCGCCAGTAGCTTCTTTAAGGCCGAGTCAATTCCCGGAATTGCTCGCAATGCTGCAAGCGCTCGCCGATCAGCCGGGTGGATATATTGATCTTTGTCGAGGCGGGCGAATTTCTTGTGCGGCGTGTCCGACAATGGGAGGCGGCACCGGCCACAACGCGCGTCTCCGCCGTCAGCACGAACTTGATTTCGCTGACCGCAATAGCGACAACGAATTGATTGATTGGGGTCGTTATTGGTTAGGTCTTCGTCTTCAGCCATAAGTCAATACTCTCTGGTTGGCAGTATCAATCATCGTTGGGCTTTGGGGCAAGGCTCAATTCATACAAAAGAGATTATCGAATCGTTACCTCAAGCGTGTACGTTGCGTTACCTCGCGTAGGAGACACCCAGATGGTGTAATCACCTGAAAGTGGTAGTTCGCCGGTCCAGTCTGATGCATCAGTTCCTTCTTCCGCTCCCTCCAGCGCGGTCCCATTCGGTCCGAGAATAACGAAAACGGCGTTCTTCTCTCTCGAAGTAATATGGACGATCATGGTCTGGCCTGCGCGAGCGCCCAGGATATAGCGATCTTGAGTTCCTCGAACGACAGCTCCCTTTAGCACCGCCGTTGTCCGACCCCGCGCGAATCTTACTCGTTGAGTTTTGCCACTAGGCGATTTAAGTAGTCCTCCAGCTTGTGCCAATGCACTGGTGGCCAGTAATAACATCAGACAGGCAATCGCTGCGGCCTTACTGTATGCTCCTCGCATTGTTCTCTCCTGTTCTACCAAGGTGTTCAATGCTTGAAATGACGAACTCCCGTAAAGACCATAGCTAATTTGTGCTCGTTAGCCGCTGCAATCACCTCTTCGTCTCGCACCGAGCCTCCTGGTTGAATGACAGCAGTGATCCCATGTTTGGCAGCTTCGTCGATACCGTCACGGAACGGGAAGAACGCGTCGGAGGCGAGCACTGACCCTTGGACAGGTAACCTTGCTCGCATAGCCCCGATTTTGACCGAATCAACTCTCGACATTTGACCGGCTCCAACACCAACGGTTTGGCCATCGCGAGCATAGACAATGGCGTTGGATTTTGCGTGCTTGCAAACAATCCACGCGAAAAGCAAAGCGCGAATCTCCTCTTCGGTGGGTTGCCTGTCGGTAACGATCTTGAGTTCTTCCTTCTTCAGTTTGTGAACGTCCTTCGTTTGGACCAGCATACCGCCGCTGATTTGTTTGTATTCAAGACCTTTCGCCGGCTCGACTGATCTCATTCGAAGAACACGCAGGTTCTTTTTTGCTTGCAGAATTTCGATTGCTTCGGGCTTGTAGTCCGGCGCAATCACTACCTCCGTAAATACTTTTGTGACTTCCTGCGCCGCGATCTGATCAACGATGCGATTGAAGGCTACGATACCGCCAAAGGCCGAGACAGGATCTGTAGCCAACGCTTTTTGGTAGGCGATCGCTGTAGTTTCTCCCAAACCAACACCAGCTGGATTGGTGTGTTTGATGATTGCACACGCTGTTTGGTCGAAGTCACACACCAGCTGCCATGCCGCATCGGCGTCGATGAAGTTGTTGAAAGACATCTCCTTACCGGAGAGAATCTCAGCGTTAGCGATCCCGCTGCTTTGCGTAGTTTGATAGAGAGCAGCTATCTGATGCGGATTCTCACCATATCTCAAGTCTGCGGTTTTAGATATGGTCCAGGATGCTCTACTCGGCAAGGAACCTCTGAAGTTTTCTATTGAAAACTCCTCATCAACGTTGGCGCTTGGGTGAGTCAGGGCACCGACAGAGCCTCCGGCAACGCTGGATATTGTGACACTGGAGTGGTCGGGCGTGAATGAACCTTCGAGATAAGAACTTACAATCGCGTCGTAGAGTGCCGTCTGCTCGAATGCCGCAAGTGCAAGAAGCTCTCTGGTTGCAATCGATAACGCACCATTGTTCTCCTTCATTTCTTCGATAACCCGCCCGTAGTCCGCTGCCGACACGACAACAGCAACGTCCTTAGAGTTCTTTGCTGCTGAGCGAATCATTGCTGGACCACCAATATCTATTTGTTCGATGGCTTCTTCTCGTGTCACTCCTTCTCGGCTGATGGTTTCGACAAACGGGTAGAGATTTATCACTACCATATCAATCGGCTCGATACCGTTCTGCTTCATTGCCGCTACGTGTTCCGGATTGTCGCGCCGTGCAAGGAGACCACCATGAACGCGTGGGTGCAAAGTCTTGACTCGCCCGTCCATCATTTCGGGAAAGCCGGTAAGATCTGAGACGTCGCGCACGTCTATTCCCGCCTCGCGAAGTATTTTTGCTGTGCCACCTGTGCTTATCAACTCTACGTTGAAACGGCTCAGTTCACGTGCGAATTCCACGATGCCTGTTTTGTCGGAAACGCTAATCAAAGCGCGTCGGATCTGTCTTAGCTCGGAGTTGTTTGTTGTCATGCCTGCGTGCTTTTTTGCCTTTTCTGTTATTAGTTCGGAACCTTGTTTGTGTTCGGAGGGAGATTCACAGAGAACTTATGCGTGCGAGAGTAGCCCAATTGTCCGACTGAATACTTAAGACCGTCAGGCTTTAGACCCACAGAGAAAACGTGCTTGCGGTTATCTCGCGACATTTCATTGATATAGAAACCCAGAAGATACTGACTTTTCAAATCGTCCTCAATCGCCTTGAAGATCGGCGTCAGATCATTGGGTTTTGGTGCGAGCGCCGATTGTGCATCTCCTACAATAAAATACTTTCCGCCGGTTTTCTCAGCGAGTTCTCGGAAGCCTTTAGTCGGTCGTCGCACTTCGAGTCTTCCATCGCGCGGTTCGAAGAGCGGCAAGTGAATTACATAAAAAGAGACGTGCTTTTCCAAAGCAGCTTTCAGGACGCTCTCAGGCTTAGCTTTGCTCGCATTGTCCAATCCGTCGCTGATCAGAATAACAATTCGGCGCTCGGACCTGACCTTAGGCAGATCCTCAAAAACTTTCACACACTGTCCGGCCGCGTCGAAGATCGCTGTGTGGCGGTTTGCTTCAGCTGGGAACCTGAAGGCCGCTCGCGCAGTAGTCGTATCTTTTGTAAACGGAGTTACCAACGAAGGCGTGTCCGAGAAACGAATCACTGCGACACTCGATCGTTCGCTGAATCGGGAAAACAGAGCGAGCGCGGCGTCGTGCTGTTGCGAAATTACCTCACGCAAACTTCCTGACTGGTCGAGTGCAAAGACCAAAGCCACGCGGTCAGCTCCTGGAGAAAAGTACACTCCGGTCGTTGAGTGGTCTTCGTCTTTCAGCGAAAGATCCTGCTCGGTAAGGCCCTTTACGGGCTGGCCACGCTTGTCCCTGATGCGCACCGGGAAGAGAAGCAAGTCGGTGCTGACGCGCACAACTTCGTCATCGTTTACAGGGTCCTGGGTCTTGCTGAAATTGGTAATGGTGAGAAGCGAAAGAATGAGGAAACCACAGACGGTTCGATACAGAACCCGCGGGTGTGCGCGCACGGATCGTGATCTAAGCGCAGTGGAAAATAAGAGCATCAGCCGTTCGGCTAAATAAAAAAACGACCGAAAAGCAGAATACTCAGAATCACGATTATTGTGATAACGATTATCTTGACCAGACTCACAGCAAAGTCCTCAAAGTTCTTGGGCCAAGGAATGAGATGAGTGGGTTACGAAACAAGCCGTATTCTAGAAGCGCCTGAGTTGGGCTGTCAAACTGAACTCAGGCGCTTCCTCCACTTTGGAGTAAACCTACACTAACAAGACGGAATACGTACCGTTTTCGTTAACAGTTCCCTCCTATTTGAATCGAAGACTCAGTCGACCGCGATTATTGTGACGACTATCTTGACCAGAATCACAGCAAATTCCTCTATAGAAACGGGCTAAAGAATGTCTGCACGGGTTACGAAGCGGTCCGTATTCAGCACCAACCGCAGGATGTCAAACGGGAGACGCAGCCCCTATTTAGCTAAAAGCTGCACCGCATGTCTCGCTCACTAAAAGAACCTGAATGTATAGGTAACGCGCAAACCGCGACCCATCTCTGGAGCAAACTCCTTGATGAAAGAAAGATGGTTGCGATACAGAGCGTCCCCGACGTTGAAAAAGTTGAAAGAGATGATATGAGCAGCGTGTTGCCGCGCGATCAAGTACGAGCCTGAAACGTTAAAAACTGCATACCCGGCCGTTGGTGTTTCAGTCGGGAAAATCCGATCCTGGTGGTTAGCCATCACCATTTCAGGATTTACAAGCAGACCCTTGAATCTCAGCTCAAGTCCCACGCGACCGCGCAGTGGCGGAATCCGCGGTAACGGTGTGTCGCTCTCTGTAAGTTTCGCGTTCACATAGTCAAGACCAAGGTTGAGCCAGATGGCAGGATGAAGCGCGGTGTCAAACCGTGCCTCAGTGCCAGCATACCGCGTGGCTCCTTGAACGTACTCGGCAACGGTTAGACCATCTTCAATCTCCCCTGTTGGAGCCAAAAAGATGAAATCTTTGATGTGGTAGTAGAAGCCATTGGCTTCGAACCGCACCCGCTTGGATGAGTGACGAATACCAAAATCGAAACCATCTCCGAGCTCCCGGTTTAAATTTGGATTACCGATTTCAAAGGCTAGATTACCTGGGTGGGGCCCGTTGTTGTAAAGTTCCTCCAGTGCTGGGGCGCGATAAGAGTGTGAGTAGTTGGCAACGAATGCACCGTTTGCCCACGTCGGGACGCGAATACCAACCGCACCCGAGAATCCAGTAAAGCTTCGGTTTGGCAGAATGCCGCGTTGTTCAGTTTCCTCAGGGTTGTAGCGGTTGTTCTCCACCCGTCCGCCGAACTGAAAGGACATTCGCTCCAAGTTCAGAGTCTCGAGACCAAAGACGGCAATCGCGTTCCCTTTCGTAGGCGGTGCAAGTGCTTCCTCGCCAGAGGCTGAGAAATCCCGATGTAGCCCCCAAAAACCAAAGCGACCCGAAAGTCGGCCTTCTCTCTTTTGATCGAAAACCCCCTGGTAAAGAAATGTCTTGTTCGTGAAAGCGGTATTCACCTCATTGGTGAATGAGTTGATTTCCCCGTGAGTATAGTGATTGTATTGGGCCGTGAACGTTCCAGCTTCTATGAATGACTGAGTGCCTCGAAAGCCTCCTCTGAATTCTAAGCTGTTGCGTTTCGGATTTAGAAACACTACCTCTGGATCTTCCTCAGCTGGATCGAAGGGAATCCCATAGCGCCGCTTGTTGAAGTTGTAGTTAAAACTAAAGAACCCTTTTTCTGGATAGTAGCCAAAACCAGCAGCGGCACTGGATTCTCGCGAAAAGGAGTTCTGCACATGTCCAATTGGGGTGTTGTAGTCGCCAGATCCCTGACCGCCGCCGTTACCCCAAATCAGCCACCTGTCCGTACCGTACTCGAAACCTCCACTGCCACCTCCCTGAGGTCCGTTAGTGCTGCCGATGCCTGTGACGTAGCCGTTAAATCCTTTATGAGCGGAATCATGCCCGGAGATGGTGTTAACGACTCCACCGATTGCGCTGCTGCCGTAGAGTAGCGTCGCTGGACCTTTGACAATCTCTACTTTTTCAACGGTCAAGACATCTACGGGCTCCGCGTGGTCGCCCGACTCAAAACCAAGTCCTCCGATCCGATTACCATCCTGTAAGACGAGTACGCGATCGCCATCGAAACCCCGAATGACTGGTCGAGCGGTTCCAGGGCCGAAGCTTCGTTTCGCTATTCCGAGTTCACCGTCGAGCGCTTCGCCGAGTGAAACTGGGCTTTTCTTGGCCAAGTCAACGGAACCAAGAACCTCGACCGATTGAATGGAGCTACTCACAGCTTGCTCAGTGCCTGTGGCTGTGATCGTTACTTGTTCCTGTATGCCTGTTAGCTGAATTTGAAAATCGAGAGTTGCTCCTTCCCCCGATTTGACCTCGACCGTTTGGACTACATCTGGCACCCTGTCCAGATGCGCCAAAACGTCGTACCTACCCGGCGGTACATTGCTAAACTCGTACAGACCGTTGTCGTCGGTATCCACTGTTCGCTTCAATTGCAAGATGGTTACCAGTACGTTATGCACGGGTTTGCCGCTATCTCCGAGACTTATAGTGCCCTTTATAGTCCCATTCGATTGAGCCGAAGTTAGTAAGCTTGAAAACGCCAAAAGTAACAGCGCCACAAGCATGCGCGTTCCGCCGCGTGCGGCTACGTTGTTAACTAAACGAGTCATGACTTTTTGCCTCTCTGCTTAAGCTCCATGAGAACGATCCATCTTGACCGTTCAGCGCCGCTTTAAATGCGGTCTTAAACGGACAACATGAGACGTCGGTTTTGCTACGTCTTGGGAGACTTACTCCCGTGTATTAGGAGAGATGGAACAAGGCAGTAAAAGGCGGCGCTCGTCCACGCTGAGGCGTATTCGCTTGAGAAAGAAAGCTTCGGATTGGTGAGGCTCGGAACTGGATCCTAACTAGACTTGGTGGATCAATCTGCCGAAAAGCTATAAGGCTGGTCGAGAAGTTCTGATGCAATTGACAGATAAGACAGTCGCTGCAACCCAACTTGCCGCTGGTGAGGTTCTGTGCAAGTCCAGCATCGACAAACGAGGTAGTGCTATTGGAGTTCGGGAGGAAACGACCATGACGGTGCGCTGTCTCTACCGTCGTCCCATACAGTATGAAGACAACGAGCAACAGACCCACGGCACGTGAAAGTGTTGCGCCTTGGTGTTTGAAAGCTCGAGTAATCATGCTGGTCACTGTCTGAATTGCTGTGCTAGAGTCCGGATATCGGAAACCCTCGGAATTGTACTGACTGGGACTCGCAAAACGCAATCCTGAGGTACCTTGCTCTCTGATGTCGCACTCCTTGAAGGATCTCCTTAAAAAGCTGCTCCCAAAAGTCGCAAGTGTAGTGTTTCTATCAGTCTGGGTGATTCCGGTCGACGTGGAGGGACAGGTTCCCAGTCGGGTGAGGATTTTAATGTCATCACCGGCGGAGGTTAAGATTCAGGTCGAGACATCACCAGGTCGTACTTGGTCCTTTCGGAATGCTTATGCAGGAGCTCTCGGCCTCGCGGATAGAGTCGAAGCGTTTCAGGCGTTTGGAAGCGACGGCGAGATTGTGAACACAAGAAAACTGACCGCTGGCGAGTTTCGTTCCGACAATTACGTTTCAAAGATTAGTTACGTTGTTAAGCTTGGGTTGCCGGGCGCGGCTGATGTGGCCCACGTCAGCTGGATCGTAATAGAACATGGCGTCCTGATGTTCGCAGATTTGTTGCCGCAGCAACTTGGAAGCGTTTCTGCTGAGTTCACTCTTCCGTCCGGGTGGATGCTGGAATCATCACTGGAGCCTGACCCCAAAGGCGAATACAAAGTCCTGGACCCTGACAGAGCAGTGTTCTTTGTTGGACGCTCACTTCGCAAGACGAGTCAAGTCGTTGACGGAATGTCCCTTGAAACTGTTGTTAGTGGGAATTGGCCATTTCCAGATGCACAGGCGTCAAGAGCAGCGGCGAGAGTAGCGGAAAAGTATCTTTCACTCACCGGATTTAGATTGCGCGTAAAGCCGATGATAATGATGGCCCCCGTTCCAGTTGCTGTTGGGACCATCAAATGGAGAGCCGAAACTCGAGGTTCAACCGTTATTCTGCTGATGGATCCGGCAGCAAAGATCGACAATTGGATTGGTCAGCTTGGAGTTATTTTCACCCACGAGCTTTTACACCTTTGGGTTCCTAACTCCCTGCGCTTGCAAGGCGACTACGACTGGTTCTTTGAAGGATTCACACTTTATGCGGCGCTTCTGACGGCTCTCGAATTGAAACTCATAAATTTCCAGGAGTATCTCGATACGCTGGCACGCGTGTACGATTCTTATCTTTCCTATGCAGATAACCTTACGTTGTTTGAAGCATCGGAACGTCGTTGGACGACCTCGGTTCCGCTTGTTTACGACAAAGGAATGTTAGTAGCCTTCATATATGACTTGATTGTGCGGGAGGAGTCTGGTAGCAGATCAACTGTTGCTGGCATCTATAAAGACCTGTTTCGCCGATGGGCATCTGAGCAAGCAGACGGGAATGAAGCTATAATTGGTTTGCTGAGTTCGTCTCCGCGGACGCGTGACTTCGCTAAGTCTTACATTGAGAGTCGAAGAGGAGTTGATCTTGAGCAGGTGCTGCCGTCATATGGTTTCGTGTTGGAGTTGGGTGGCACAAACACACATCTAAGAGTTGCCAGAGACCTCAGCGTAGATCAAAAAAGATTGCTGCGCTCACTCGGATACCGTAATTGAGATAATTGCGGAAGTCATTTTTGAGGACTAAGAATGCGAGTCATCAACACAATAGTTCTTTTCTTTTTTCCATTGCTGTTGCTGGGCTGTCAAACCCTTGCACAAAGAAACAGTACAGGTGTTGTAGTCGCGCGTCGCGCGCAGATTCGCAGCTCGACTGCTGTTGTAGCCGCAGACTTGTTACAAGTAAACCGCGGGGATCAGGTCGACATACTTGACTCTACCGACGTTGTTGATCCGAGCGACAATACAAAGAAAGAAAGGTGGCTCCAAGTGAAAGCGCGTGACGAGGACGCGACTGAAGGTTGGATTGAGTCGCGGAACGTCATGCCTGAGGATGTACTGGACGCCTCGAAAAAGTTAGCGGAAGAAGATAAAGGTGTGCCTGCGCAGGCGACAGGTCAGCTTCGAGCAAGCTCTAACCTGCGACTCACTCCCGATCGGAGCGGTAACGAAAACATAATGATGCGGCTCGACAGCGGGTCAAGCTTTGATATCGTTGGCTGGAAACGCGTCCCCAAGCCAAAGTCTTCTGAAGCAATTGAGAGTGACGTCGCTCCCAAGGCCGGCAGTGTCCAACAAGGAAACGCTAGAGTTAACCGTCCGGGTGATGAGGCTAATGAGCCTGAAGAGACTAACGAACTTTGGTATAGGGTGCGCCTTCCTATCTCTACATCGCCTGCTCCTGCAGGATGGATCTACGGTAAACAGGTCGAACTTACAGTGCCAAGCGACATTATTTTTTATCGCACTGGGCGCGAGTTTGTTGCCTGGCAAAGACTCGACGGTGAGGTTAAAGACAGCAGTACAACGTCCGATAAAGATGCTGCCCGAGAAGCGAAACCCGGGAGCTGGTTGATACTTGAAAAGAGCGGTTCGAATCAACCTCACTCGCTTGATGAACCAGACTTCGATCGCATCTACGTTCTTGGTTATGACAAGCGCAATCAGGAACACTACACTGCTTATCGCAGCCCTGACCTTAAGGGCTACCTGCCGGCAAAAATTGAAGGGCAGGGCGACAACAAAACATTTACGTTACGACTGCAAGAGGAAGAAGGCGGGTCGCCGAAAGACATTCGATACAGCTTATACAAGGATGCTCGCGGAGTTTTAAAGGTGAACGCTCCGAGTGTTGTTTCGAGAGACAGGCGCAGAAAGTAATCGGACCGAACATGCAGCAGCCTTTTGTTATCGGAGTTGGAGGTTTTACTTCCAGCGTTGGAAAAACGACGTTGCTATGTGAATTGCTGCGTTCCTTTCCGGGCTGGGAAGCGATCAAGACAACGCGTGGACATTATCGATCCTGCGGCAAGGATCCGGCAGCCTGTTGTGTCAGTCATTTGTTAGCTGAGGAGCCATTGATTCGATCAGGTCGGGAGCAAACATATGAAGCAGGCAAAGACACCGGTCGTTTTTGGGACGCGGGAGCAGCAAACGTACATTGGTTGATCGCTACTGATAGTCAGATCGAAAAGGGCATCAAGCTCGCCCTCGAACGGGTAACATCTGAAGGCGTGTTCATTGAAGGAAATAGTTTCTCTCAGTTTATACCTACAAACTATTTTGTGATGGTCAGGCGCAGCGAGAGTGACATTATTAAGCGCTCAGCGAGAAACATTATTGAAAAAGCATCGGCCATTTATATATCAGATATCGAGGATCAAGATTTTGCGGAGGATTGTCGATCGGTTCAAACGCATGTTAAGTCCGACAAGAATGCCATTCCACTTTTTACGCGATCCGATCTACCCTTCCTAATGGACCATCTCCGCGCAATGATCTCGGGAGTGGCGATTTAACCAAACCTGCAGAAAGTATTTGAGTCTTGCAGTCTCTCGACGAACTATTGAAGACATGTGAAGCCCTGCACGGACATATGTGTGCGGGACAGCTTCTTGGTGCAAGGATGGCAGTTCTTGGCTGTCAATTGATAGGGATCAATGATCCACGCGGTGCTGATCGAAAGAAGTTAATCGTGTGGGTCGAGATTGATCGATGCATGGCCGACGCAGTCAGTGCAGTGACCGGTGTGAGGCTTGGAAAGCGGACCTTGAAGTACGTTGACTATGGGAAGGTTGCTGCAACTTTCCTTAATACAGAGGTCAACAAGGCTGTTCGAATTGTTGCGCTGGAAAATTCTCGCGCTCTGGCTGATCAACGCTATTCGCACATCGAGGATAAGCGTGATCGTCAATTCCGCGCTTATTCTGAAGCTACGGATTCCGATCTGTTTAAGGCTGAATTTGTGTCCGTGGAATTAGGCGAATTGGACGCCCCGGGGAGCCCGAGGTCTCGAGTGATCTGTTCTGTTTGTGGTGAGGGCGTCAATGACGGAAGAGAAATAAAAAGGGCAGACGGCAGCTCGTTGTGTCGCGCTTGTAGTGAAGGCGCGTACTATTCAAAATCAGGCAACGTATCTGCATGAATCGCTTCTAACCCCGCTCGCAAAAACAGTCCTCGCGCAATGGTTTTAGGATTCTTTTATTGCGGTCAGGTTTTGTTATTGACAAGTAAATTTTTGTCCCTATAATGCCCGTTCCTCTTTTACAGGGGTGGCGGGGAAGCAAAGCAAAGCGTCGTACTGACAGTGTCCGCTTTTCTCCGGGAATTTGTTTAGGAGGCGCGGCACTTTTTATTCTCCGGAAATAATGGTGGAGAATAACTTACGCGCGCTTGACAGAGTTGGGGTCGTTGGTTAATATCCCCGTTTGCTTGGGGCGAGTTTGAGTCGTCTGTGACGCAATCCAAAGACAATTTGGAGTCGATGTTTGAAAACTAGATAGAGCGTGTCCGTTTCAAGACCTTTGAGAGTCAACACGCGAGCGATAAAGCTTGCGTCAAAACTCGAAAGAGTCATTATCGAAACTGAACAGAAAGACCAGTAATAGATAATGTTGCTAGAGAACAAATTCTTAACGAGAGTTTGATCCTGGCTCAGAATCAACGCTGGCGGCGTGCCTCAGACATGCAAGTCGAACGCGAAAGTTCCCTTCGGGGGACAAGTAGAGTGGCGCACGGGTGAGTAACACGTAGGTAATCTACCTTTGGATTGGGAATAACAACCGGAAACGGTTGCTAATACCGAATAATGCAGCGGCACCTAATGGTGACAGTTGTTAAAGCGGGGG
>JBKOYD010000075.1:0-52772 GCA_046725195.1 Acidobacteriota bacterium
CCGCCGGCCGTTGCAAGCGCAATGCGTAGGTCCCACGCTTTGAATCCCACTCCCAGCGTCCAAACGTGATGAAGCGCGCCCCACGCTGCAGTTTGTTTGTGTAGTACTTAATTATCTCGTAAGCGTGACGCCCTGAAACGAACCACCACACAACCACGTCTCGCCCGGTTCGAGCGGCATCCACTCCGGCCACTTCAAAAATGAAAAGCCGCGATTTCCCAAAGTTGCGCTTGTTTCTTACTTGGTATCCACCCGCAAGTTTCACAGTCAGTTCGAGCGTTGCTTCCATGCCGTCCTGGAGATCTTTTATGGACGCCAGATGGGACCTATCCTCGTAACGCATTGGCAAGTAAGTAAGGAGATCTTCTACAGTGGCCTCGGTGTAGTTTTTCTTATTAGCGTGAGTGGCGAGCGCAGCCGCAAGTTTGCGCGAAAGATTTTGACCTAACCGCGCAATCCGGAAGTTGTGAAGATCCTCAATCGGAGTGTTGAGGGAGATGGCGCTGGGCATCAACAAGATCATAGCATAGCGAAGGGAACACGATAGAACGGCCGGGCGTTATTGTTAATGGAGGCTGATGCGAGCTGATTGAAATTTAACCTTCGTTAATGCCACAGCGAGGATGTGGTCGCTATGGATAAATGGGAACCGCTGATAGATAAGATCATCAGGGAATCAATGGAGCGGGGCGAGTTTGATAACTTGTCCGGCAGTGGTGAGCCGATCGATCTGAAAGAAAATCCCTTCGAAGATCCCGACATGCGAACGGCCCACAGGCTTTTGCGCAATGCCGGTTTTGCGCCAGCATGGATCGAGGAGCGAAAGGACATCGATGCTGAGTTTCAGCGGGCGCGAGCAACCTTACTGCGAGCTAAGAATCTTTATGGACGTGAAGGAAAACTTGCGAATAACGTTCACTGGCAACGAGCGGCGAAAGAGTTTCGCGCAATAGCGAATGAGCTCAATCAACGAATCAGGATGTACAATCTCAAAGCCCCGGCTGTAGGCTTCCATCGAAGCGTTATAGATTCAGAGGCTCTGATAAACGAACTCGAAAGAGAGAGCCCCTAAGAACCAAATGGCAAACAGTGCATCCGAAATGACCCGCAGCGCTCTCAAGGAAGTGCGACAGGGATTGTTGCGGCTTCACAAGACATTGCTTGAATTAGAGCGCAGGGGTTATGAACGAGCCCGAGGCCGAATCAATAACAGTTACGAGTTTTTGCAGCTGGTGCTGAAAGATCCGTGGTTCGACTGGTTGCATCGCCTTTCCGAACTGATCGTACAGATTGATGAGACATTGGACACGCGGGAGTCCGAGGCTGAAGCAACAGAAGAAGACGTCAACGCATTGGTGCAAAGGGCGAAGACCCTGTTGTCACCGGCGGAATCCGGTAGTGAGTTCCAGAAGAATTACTTCCTTGCCTTGCAGCAGTCGCCCGATGTGGTGTTGCTGCATTCGGAGTTGATGAAGTTATTTGGGAAGTAGTGCTTTGTATTTTGTGCTTTGCACTTGGTGCTTTGTTCTTCTGACGACGATGAGAAGTCAAAGTACAAAGATCAAAGCACAAAGTTCAAAGAACAACCACTCACGTCAAGACACCTCTTGCGTTGTCATGCAAAATTTGTCAAACGCTCTTGTGAGTTCCGCGGCGATTTGAGTCGCGTCGCGGCCTTCGATCTGATACCGCTCCAACATATAGACCAATTCCCCGTCCTTAAGCAGCGCTATTGACGGAGATGAGGGTCCATATCCAGTGAAGTAGCTTCGGGCTCTTTCTGTAGCTTCGATGTCTGCGCCCGCGAAGACGGTAGCAATCTTGTCCGGCTTCACTTCATGCTGAAGAGCAAGTGCCACTCCAGGACGAGCCTTTCCGGCAGCACAACCACAGATCGAATTTACTATAACCATCAACGTGCCTTTGCTGTTCGCGATAGTCGCATCAACAGACTCGACGGTTCTGAGTTCTTCGACACCGAGTCGAGTCAGGTCTTCACGCATCGGGCGAATCATGATTTCGGGATATGGCATTTCGAATCTCCTTGGTAATGTTTTCAAAATCGTAACATATTAAGATCTTTTAATCTCTCTTAATCGAAATCTTGCGAGGGTCATCTCCGTCGCCCGTAATTGCAATTCGCCAGACATTCTCCGGCAACGGATAATTTCCCATTCGTTCGGCCCATTCAATTATGATTACTCCTTGTTCATTCGATAGCAGCTCATCCAGATCGACAGCGTGCGCTGCGCTCGCTCCTTCATCAAGCCGATAAAGATCAAGGTGATACAGCAGCAACCGGCCAGCATGAGGATTCACCAGCGTAAAAGAAGGACTGGTGACCTCTTCCTCTTCTATACCAAGCCCTGCGCAAACGCCTTTTACAAAGATTGTTTTTCCCGCACCCAATGGCCCACTCAGCAGAAGGATCTCGCCACCTTCCAGACGCGCGCCGATTTGATGCCCTAAGTTAAAAGTTTCGTCAGGAGAAGAACTGATGAACTCGCCGGCAGGAATTTTCGCGGCTTTGTAACTCATTTTGCTAAAGGCGGCTGTTCTCCTTGAGGATCGAGAAAACGAACCGCCTCACTAATGTGCTCGCGGATATCTGAAGCGACCATGGTGCGCATTCCTAACTTACGGGCAGCAAAGTCGCCGGCCAAACCACCGACATATAGCGCGGCGAGGATTGCTGCGAGCGGATCAGCCTCCAGCTTGAGTGTAGCGAAAGCCTGGGCGAGGAAGCCGGCAATAAGTCCGGTAAGGGTATCTCCTGCGCCGGCCGTTCCGAGTCCCGCATTGCCCGTCGGATTAACGAACACTTGGCCTTCGGGTGATGCGACTATCGATCGAGAGCCTTTAAGAACGAGAAAGACTTTATTAAAGGTAGCAAAGTCGCGGGCAACGGCTGTGCGGTCAGCAAGTCTTGATCTGTTGTCGGTGCCAAGCAGTCGCAGCATCTCGCCCGGGTGCGGTGTCAGCACCAACGGATTCGTTCCTTCCGAACCACCGAAGCCTGGTGGCCACGGCGCCAGGCAGTTCAGTCCATCGGCATCGATTACACAAGGCGTCGTGCGGCGTTCTACGATACTGCGAACGAATCGACGCGTACGTTCATCGTCAGATGTGAGGCCCGGTCCAATTGCAACGACCGTAGCTTTCGCAGCGAGCTGAAGGAAATGATCCACAGCCGTGTCGCTTACCGCGCCGCGATCTGTTTCCGCTAAAGCGGTAGTCATCACTTCCGGCATTGCACTATTAGCCACTGATGTCTGAGCTGATGCAGGAGTGGCGATCGTGACGAGGCCTGCGCCAGATCGGATTGCTGCATTTCCACTGAGCGCTGCGGCGCCGGTGTATCCACGCGAGCCGGCAGCGATCAAAACGTGGCCGTGCGTGTTTTTGAACGACCCTGGAGTATAGCGAGTGCCGATCAGCCAATGACGGGCATCGTCGGCCTCAGTTAGAAATAGCCAAGGCTTGCCTGCTTCTATTAAGGAAGATGGAGATCCGATATCTGCGACGATCAACTTGCCGCCAAAGTCACAAGCGGGTGGGAGAACATTCGCGGGTTTGGGAGCGGTGAATGTTACAGTCACATCGGCCCGAACAGCCGGCCCGATGGGGTCTGATTTGTCAGCATTAAGGCCGGAGGGAATATCGACGGAAATGACCAGGGGACGTGCTCCTGAAATGCTATCTCGCGCCTCTTTGAGTAACGATAAATGTTCGATGACTTTCAGATAAATCCCGTCGAGAGGTCTACTAAGACCAGTGCCAAAAAGCGCATCGACTATCAGGTCATACGTGCGACGTCGTGGGGCGATCTGTTCCCAACTTCCAACGCCGTCGCATTCTGTAACAGTCAACGGTGCAGGCGAGTCGGCGGAGCCCGCCTCGAAGCTCGCAAGTCGGGTCACCGCTTCGAAATTGATGCGCGCGTCACCTTTTGTTTCGGATAGTTTTCCGAATAGAACGAGATCACATTGAGCACCTACTCGAGATAAGCCTCGAGCAAGCGCAGCGCCGTCACCTCCGTTACTGCCTGGGCCGCATAAGATGAGCGCCTTCTTGCCCGTCAAATCGCCGCCTAAAAGCGTTAAGACGGTCTGCAGACAGGCTCCACTTGCAGACTCCATGAGCAAAAGGGAAGGGATGTGATAATTCTCGGTGGTGAGACGATCAATCTCCCGCATTTGTTCTGCGAAGACTACTGGTTGCACGTCAGGATGATATGGAGAGTTGAACTACCGGGTCAATTCTAATGTTCCGCTGGCGAGTAAAGGCCTGTAACTTTGTAATAGATTAGGGTGGGCCAGTTGAGTCGCACGGCATACATAAAAACAGGCGGCTCGTGGCCGCCTCCCCCGCCTTGCTTGCCGCTGCACCAACCGTTTTCCAGGATACTTAAGGTAAATGCCTAATGATCCCGATGCTCCAGAAATTCCCTTAAAAATATTTTCTGGAATACCGCTGAAGGTATTCCAGAAAAGGGTTTGCGAATCTTTATGGACCAACTACCAGTTATATGGTTATGGCGGCCCTGACGTTACTGCGAGCTAGAGGAGCGGGATTGTCGTTTGCCAGCGAGAATCCCGTGTTGATTATGTACATTAGGGTCTCACATACTTCCCGTGAGCCAGTACCAACAACCTGCCCCTTCTCGTCTTGCAAGACATAAACGTCGCCATTTGAATCGAGCGGAAGAATCATTGGCTGCGTGTACATAGCGGTTTGGTCTCCTGGTCGAGCGAATATTTCAGAGCCGGGCTGGAATTTACTTTCTTGCACCTTTTAGTCGACGACGTACTGCTCCTGCGGTTCCGAGGAGTCCGGTGCCAAGGAGAATCATGCTGGCAGGCTCGGGAACCGGAGCTGTAGCTGGTGCGAAGCCGCCCAATCGCCACTGGTTGATGTCCTGAAAGGTTGTACCGCTAAGACCTTGCACTGTAACGCTGTTAATGACAGCGCCATTGGCCGCCTCGATGCCAAAGAAGTTCTGCCCATTCGTATCGACTGAAAAGACCTGACTGAAAACCTGGCCACCCGCCAAGGTGTAGTTAACAGTGAACTGAACCTGTGTAGGTGGGGTTAAGCCTACCGTCACGTCGATGTTCAGAATCAGTTTGGTAAAGGTCGCCCCATTCTCGAGCTGTACCGTAGCATTGGAAAAGGGACTATTGCCCGCACCGCCAACCAGAACGGCTTGACCGCCGCTGACGCCTAACAACCCGCTTCCAGAGGTTGACGTGAAATCCACGATAAAGCCTGCGCCCGAACCATTGAAGTCTCCTTGGACCAGGAGTCCGGATTGAATCAAACTTGGATTATTGAACAGAACGTTATCGGTATCCTGGTTGCCAGGATTTCCTACGGTGATCGAGATTGGGTCGGCCAACACGGTGGATGAAGCTACAGCGAGCACTGCAAATGCTGCAAACGTCAGCAACAGCCGTTTAAGGTTGAGTGTATGGGGCATTTCTGGGCTCCTTGTCTTATTTCGCAATTACTCTATTGAAAAGAGGTTCAATTGAGCCAATTTTCCAATTGCTTAGTCGGAAGGCTCGGAGGGACGCCTAACTCTCGCGAATTGCGGTGCTAACTGAATTGCTTAAGGATAGATATGCCGAATGACATGAGGTTCCAATTTTTATTTAGGCTGGGTTCGGTTTATTCGGAGTATGCGCAAAATGCGGTTGATCACGATTTGGGCTTGAGGAATCCCAAATAGAAAGCTCACTGCGAAATAGCATATTCCGTATGCGCCCAAAACCACCGTCGCAAGTGGAATGGGATGCCAATCGAGGAGAAGAAGCTTCAGAGTCCATGCCACGACAACGCCTACTAGAGCGCCGAGCCAGAGTTTTGCTGTATACGAGACCGTTAGTCCGGTTCGGCCAATTCGCTTATTAAGGCTCTGCCTCAACAAGACGAATTCAACCCAACCAGCAATACCGGCCGACGCTGTCAGACCGGCTGCTCCTAACTTTGGATCAATTCCTAACGCTCGGGGCAGGGGGATCGAGAATAAGTAGCCCAGGACCGTAGTTAGACCAACCCGCAGCACCGCATAAAGAAGTGGCGTGCGAGTGTCCCGTAGCGCGTAATAGGTTGATGAGTACAGTCGACCAAGCGTCGATGCAAGGAGCCCTACAGCCGACCCCGCGAGTATCGTCCAAACATAGATCGAATCTGCATGAGTGAATTTGCCGGTTTGATAGAGAACCGCCGCGATAATGTCGCCCAGTGCAAGAAAGGCGACAGCTGAAGGAACAATGAAAAAACTTATTCGTTGTAGCCCATTGTCGAGGCGATGACGCAGAGTTTCAGCGACGACTTTCGCCTCGCCTAAGGTCTTCGACATGGCTGGCAACTCAGCTGCCGAAACTGACATACCGAAGAGGCTAACCGGAAGTGTGTAGAGACTTTGTGCGTAGTTGAGCGCGACCACCGCGCCCTGTCCAAGAAAACTTGCCAGGAATGCGTCGACAAATGCACTGATTTGAACAACCCCACGACTCACAAAGACAGGAAAGAAGTTATGTACGATCTCCCTTATGTGGGAACTGGCAATATCTAAAATCGGACGAAAGCGTGGAAGCAGACGAAGCACGGTTGGAAACTGTACGCCAAATTGAAGGCCGCTGCCGATCACGGAGCCCCACGCGGTAACCTGAGCCAAATGTGGGAGGTCCAACCGGTTTCCATAAAAGAGTAGGGTCGCGATCATCGCGACGTTCCATGCCACCGGAGCCGTATAGGAAATGAAAAACCGGTGATGACTGTTCAGAACACCCAAACACCAGGCTGAGATAACCAGAATCCCTGCACCCGGGAAAAGAATTCTCACCAGTTTGATCGTCAACTCTCTTCGTTCTTCCTCGAAGCCGAGAGCAATTGCAGAAACAATGTAAGGAGTTCCAAGTACGCCTACGAGCACAACAACCGCTGTGACGAGTGCCAACAATCCGAAGACAGCATTAGCGACTCTCGCCGCTTCTTTCTCGTCGTTCTGGGCGAGCAACTTTGCATAGACAGGAATGAAGGAAGCGGAGAGTGCGCCTTCACCGAATACGTTCTGCAGAAAGTTAGGGATGCGAAAAGCGGCGCTGAACGCGTCGCCCTCACCTGAACTGCCAAAATAGTGTGCGAAGATTCGCTGCCGAGCCAGACCAACGATCCGGCTAATCAGGATGCCTGCGCCAACGAGGAAAGCTGACTTTCCTGTGCTCGCTTCTACTCGAGTTGGCTTTTTGCCGTCCGGGTCCAGCGTGCTCGCGCCGACTTGTTCAAGTGTCTCACCGGCAATTACCCCGGCGTCTGCGACGAGGTTCGCTTGGTTATTTTTTGCAGAGGCGACTTCACTTTTGGCGGGTTGCTTGCTTTCGGATGTATCGCCGAGACCGTCGAAGTTTGAAGAATCCTTCATCTTGTGTGTCAGAGAGCGTAGTCCTTCATCTTGTTGAGGAGCGTCTTATAACTGATACCAAGATCTTCGGCAGTTTTGCTTTTGTTGCCCTCATTGGCTTCGAGCGCATTGATGATTTTCCTACGCTCAACAATGGTTAGGGCTCGATGCGCTACATCTGAAAGAGTACCGGATAAGTCAAATTGCTGGGGAGTTTCAGACTCCGTTGCGTCTACAGAGCCCAAACCGAGATCCTTTGAAGTCAAAACCATCGTGTCAGTGAGAATGCAGGCCCTTTCAATTGCGTTCTCGAGTTCACGAACATTTCCGGGCCAGCGGTGCAGGCGCAGCGCTGTAGTTGCTTCTGGGCTCAGACACGCTTCACGGCCGCGTAGTTCCTTTCCAATCTGCGACGCAAAGTGGCCGGCGAGAAGAACGACGTCATCACCACGCTCTCGCAGTGGAGGAATCTCCAGAGGAAACACTGCCAAACGAAAGTAGAGATCACCACGAAACTCGCCGCTTTCGACGGCGGCCTTTAGATCCTTGTTGGTTGCTGCCACTACCCGCACATCAACTGAAACTGGCGAACGTCCGCCGATGCGGTCCACGACCTTCTCCTCAATCGCTCGGAGGAGTTTCCCTTGAACCGCCAACGGT
This sequence comes from Acidobacteriota bacterium, assembly GCA_046725195.1. Classification (GTDB taxonomy): domain Bacteria; phylum Acidobacteriota; class Blastocatellia; order Pyrinomonadales; family Pyrinomonadaceae; genus PSRF01. The sequence continues at coordinate 8,069 of JBKOYD010000075.1, forward strand.
AGCTCTCCAATCTCATCCAGAAAAACGGTTCCACCCGACGCTAACTCAAACTTTCCCTGCCGTCGATCGTTGGCGCCCGTGAAGGCGCCTCGCTCGTGACCGAACAATTCGTTTTCGATGAGTGTCTCAGGAATCGCTGCGCAGTTGATCGCAACAAAAGGTCTGTCTCGACGGCTGGAAAGATGGTGAACAGCTCGTGCGAAAAGTTCTTTTCCAGTACCTGATTCACCGAGCAGCAGAACCGTCGCCTCAGTTTGGGCCACGCGCTGTGTATCCCCGACCGCTCTCTTTATAACGTCCGACTCACCCAGGATCCGCGGGAACCCGTACCAACGTGACCACTCTTCGCGCAACAAAATATTCTCTGTTCTAAGTCTTGCCTGTTCAAGCGCTCTTTCAACCAGCAAGAGCAGATGATTCGAATCGACTGGTTTCTGGAGAAAATCATGAGCGCCGTCCTTCATCGCCTGGACGGCTTCGTCGATTGAGCCGAAAGCCGTCATGACGATGACAGGGACTTCCGCATCGGCGGCCCGCGCCGCACGCAGTACGTCCAAACCTGAGCCATTGGGCATGCGCAAGTCAGTAAGAACGAGGCGATGTCGCGTCGTCGAAATCTCATTGATTGCAGAACGGGCGTCTGCCGATTCCGTAACAGTGTAGGCTGCGTTCTCCAACGTCAGCCTCATGACGCGACGCAGACTCTCCTTGTCTTCAACCAACAGGATGTCAGACATGTCGAAAAGACTCTGGGATGGGCGATTCGGAACGACGAAGGGACATAATGAAGCGGGCGGTTTGAGCCAGTCGTGCTCAATTCGCAGCGAGTCTCATGATTAATTGTTCCGTCGAAGGTGTCAAGCACGTTATTTCACAAAAAAGGCGCAGGCTCTACTAAAGCCTACGCCAAAATCGACTTTGATTGTGACGAGTATTACCTGGCTTACGGTTTTAGGCGTCGATCAACAATCCAGAACCGTAAACGCCTGCCACTTGCTGCCTTGGAATCCCTAATGCGAGCTGAATAAGGTCCTTAGAGCTCGCGCACGCCGATAACCGCGTGACCGCCGACTGACTTCGCCTTCTCGATTTGAAACGAGCTGTACTGAATATTGGCGGTGCCGCCGCCGTTGGTATTGAATGTCGGTGCCTGAAAGACATCACTACTGCTTCCCGCCCGATCAAACTTGGCAACGAACATTGCGCCATAAATGTTTCCATGGCCACCACCGCTGCGGAGTACGCGTCCCGCTCCGAGTACCATGATCACGCCGTTGAAGTTGAAGTTTCCATCCAGAGTAAGTGTGCCTGTTACTATCAATGTCCCTTGACCCGTCGGATTGCCAGGTCCCAGCACGAAATCGCCATCCACAAATGTGAAGGCACCATCAGGATGGTTTGCTCCGATGCCGGGTAAGCTAGCAAGCGCGTCTGCGCCCGAGGTGAAATAGCGTCCCTGGTTAATGGCCGCTTGCATCATCCCCTCACTCCCGTACATAAACTCCCGCGCTGTAGCAACTGATTGAAGAAAACTGGGCGTGTTGGTCGGTGTCAACACCAACGGGTCGACTGGCATTACGTTTGCGCCGTTACCGGTGCAATTGGATCCATCCGGTAGACAGCCATCCATCACGTTATTAACCACATTGTGGTCGCTATTGCTTGACGCGAATGCTGCAATGGTGGGCTCGATTCCGTCCATGTCTTCGCCGGAATAGGTGGTGGGGTTGCTCATTCCCAAGTCGAAAGCGATTGGGTCGCCCGATCCATTTGGCAAAGTTACAGTGCTTTTTACTGGATAGTTGAGTGTAAAGCGGTCCACTACGACTTCCATATTTTTTCTAGACCCCTTGGGACCAAAACCAGCAACCTGAATTGCAAGGCGTCGAGGTTTGTACAATGCGCTGGCCGTCCGCTTAATACCATCTACGTCATCAGGATCAACTATGGATGTAACTCGGAAGGTAGTAGTACCGTCTGCCGCGACGTTAATCGAATTTCCGGAAAAGACAGTCCAGAGATTTTTGTTTGTCAGGATATTTCGAAATGTAGCTTGAGTTCCCGTCGGAGTAGATTCGACATTGCCGCGCACTACCTCCAATGTTCGAGCAACGCCAGCCTCCGCTGCATAATACGCCTGCATCTCCGCAGTCGAGTCAATTGCGGTGGTTCCCGTCATGGTTGTGGTCAAGATCAAGGTCCCACCTGCCGCCAGCATCAACAATGAAAGAAGAACTACTGTGATCAGCGCAGCCCCTCGTTCGCCATGACGTTTTACTGACAGGTCGGTTGGCACTTGGCGTCTCATGAGAAGAGATCCTCCTAACTTTTCCCAAACAAGCTTGTGTCGATTTAATAACCCCAAAGGTCGCTGTTGCGCAGCATTACATCCGAGCAAAGAAGGACAGAATACGGCGGCTGATAGCCTGGCGCTCCGGGACTGCCAATTTCGTTCAACCTCACGGACACGGCTATAACTATGTATCTCGCGGCTGATGGCGTTACTTCTGTAGCAGAGGCGTTCTCGATGTCGTCAGCGGCAGCAGCCGATGTATAGGTCACTTTCTGCGCGTAGTAATGAATATTGAAATGGTCGATTCGATTTGCCAGCACGGTGCTCTTGTAAGGGCCTGGGGCAAATGCGTCGTGGCGCGCGAGGTAATTTGTTTTTTCCGCGGCGTTGATGAAGTAGCTGACGTCCTCTCCCTTGTCCTGCACGTTTGCTCGCGATTCATCGGAGACGCCAGGGCTGAAGTCGTACTTGTTGAGATTGGACCTTATGCGAATCGCATGCAGTCCAGATTCAGCGTCGACAATGCCATTCGTACTGAGATTGAAGCCTGAATCCGCAATCTCGCGAGACATTATGTTGAGCGCGCGTTGGACGTCGGCCAAGCCATCGGATTTCTGATTCTCACGGGTGCGAATGCGGAAAGCGCTCGCGAGCAAAGTCGTTGTGGCTGTCATGATCGTCAACGTGATTGCCATTGCGATAATGAGTTCCAGGAGCGAGAAGCCGTTCGAGCGCTTGTTGTGGTTTTTCGGCGAGTGCATGAATGCCTCACTTTGTCGGAATCTTTAGTACTTGCCCGGGACCCCGGTAGAACGTTGCGTGTATAGTGTCACAGAGCCGAGCCGCGTCCCCTGAGGCGTCACAGAGACTTCAATAGATTTCACGGTTGGTGCGCCACCGTCTGGATCAGCAATAGGAACAAAGCTGAGATCTCGGATAATCGTGTTTACCGTGTATTGCCGGCCGGCGCTGGTCTCCGTCTCTTCCACACCGGCGGTACTCGTTTGGGCTAGACCGCCATTCGGATAGGAATACTCCTGGTTCCGGGTTTGGGTTGTGAACTGGATTGTTCGAAGCCATTCCATTCTCTTTTGGGCCACAGCCATCGCCACTTCACGGTCATCGGCGCCACGGTTTGCGTTGGTTGCGTAAGCAAATAAAGAAGCGGCGCCCAAGCCTACGATCATCATTATGACCAGCGAGATCGCAGTCTCCATTAGCGTGAACCCGCGTTCTGACGAGTCTCTGCCAGTCATTGATTGCTCCAGTTCAGTTTTCTTGAGCAGGTTCATTTCTTAAGCTACCTTTCAATTTCCGACCGATACGATCAACTGCTGGACAACTCCGCAGGACGGAGTAGCTGAGATATTGACTAAAAAGTCGCCTCGATTCCCAGCACCATGCTTTGTCGTGATCGTGATGTCGGAATGACCGTTCCCGTCGATTCTTAGCTGTGATAGACCAATGATCAAACTATTCCCATTTCCTGCCTGTACCGCGCTGACTATTCGAAGCCCCGAGGCGTTGGCCATCGTGAACGTCACCGTTCCCGACTGTAGACCGAGAATACTCTGACTCAAGTCGAGCCTGCTCGAACTGAGAGACGAAACACACGGCGGTGGCGGAAGTGGGGTTGGGGTCGGAGTAGGGCTGCCGCCGCTTGATGGAGGTGTCGGATCCGGAAGCGGCGTGGGTGTTGGCGTCGCATGTGGATCGTTACCGTTGTTGCCGTCGCTACCGTTGCCACCATTGCCATTACCATTCGGAGTTGGAGTTGGCGTTTCAGTCGAAGTTGGGTCGGGTGTAGGAGTTTCAGTCCCAGTCGGCGGGGTTGCGGATTCATCCGGAGTAGGTGTTGGCGTCGCGGGGATTACATCACCTGTGACGCTGCTTAACTCGACGTCGGGAATCAAGTCATCGGGGAAGTGCTCGTCCATGACTGTGATGTCACCCGAGCCTGAGACGTCTACCGGAATGCTTCTAGTGCCGTTGTTTAACTGGAACACCCACTTCTCTGGAATTCTACCGCGCCAATCAAACGCCGTCTTCATTCCTCTTGTGTCGAAGGTCACACCCGGCTCTAGCGAGAAGTTGCGAGTTTCTACAGTGCCAGTCCCAAAGTCCATCGTAACCGCGTAATTGCTCGTCCCGGGCTCAAAGCTCTCGACCGACGATTGGTCCCCGGGCGCCGCGTGCCGCCGTATAGAGTCGGCGCGTGCCTTTTCGAGGTAAATGGCGAACAGTCGTGCAGAGTTCTGAAGTTTCAACTCGGCTCGTACATTCTTGACTCCCAAGACACCAAACGTAGTAATCACGGCAATGATCGCGACCGTGACGATCATTTGGGCTATGGTGAACCCCTCTTGCCGTCGGGCGTTTGATGTCGCGGCGTTTGTTTTGAACATTCGTCTTTTACCTCCAAGTGCCTTGTCCGAACGGTGAGCGAAGCTGTCTTCGCACGCTCTTCCTCCGCAACAGTCATGCCGCCTTCATTTCGTGCCGAAATCCGCCCGTTTTTGTCCAAAATTGATTGCTGCTTCTCTTTCCCCGTTACCTTTAGTTACAGCCAAGGAAAAGGACTTCCCACAGATACTCACACCCGGCCAACGCTCGAAATCGGCCATTTAGGAATTTAGGTCGACTTGGATCTTTAGATCTATTTGGCAGCCTTCGAGCGTCATCCCCCGAAAACGCGTCGCTTTCAAAGCATCGTCCGCTGTTGTTGCGGTGCCGCACGCCGCGCAATGGATGGACGGTAAAGCGCCCCGACGATCTTCGGACCGTCGGGGCGCAATTCTTTGAAGTGGGCTTGGGTCTTTGGCCTTAGGTCTTGTCTTTGATTTCTGCTCGCAAAATCAAGAGGTAAGACGTAAGACCCAAGACCAAAGGCCTTGTTGCTTACTGTGACTTAGATTTGGGTTCGTATTCGTCACTCGATGCAACCGTACTCTCTGTATGTGAGAGTTGCATCGTCAACATCAACGGCTTGTACTCAAAAGCTTTTGGACCACCACGAGAATTCTGAATCAGCATCACAAAATAATCCTGGTTCTCTCTAAATCGAGCCACGCTCCCTTGTTGGTTCATAATGACAAAAAGCAGGACTTCACCGTTGGCAGTTCTCATCTGTCCAACTAAAGAGCTTGCACCACCGTCTGTTCTAACCAACGTACCTGTTTTTGCGATGACACTGCCACGCCATGCGAGTCCGTTAAATCGGTCTTCGAGTGTACCTGGATCGATTCCGGCGACAGGCATAATTGCCGATGGTGAGAGTTTGTACTTTTGCAGCTCGTCCCGGAGCGCCCTATAGATCTTCATCATTACGCGCGGCGAAACACGGTTATAGCCGAGTCCACTCAGAGACGCTATCTTCAGGTCGTCGGGTGCAAGACCCAGGCTATCCGTTAATTGCTGGCGTACAGAATCCGAACCTCCCAGCGTTTCACCTATGCGATCCGCCATGAAGTTGTTTGAGTAGCACAGGAGCACTTTGAGTATGTCGACAAGCTTGCTCGACTTCTGAGTCAACAACAGCTTCGCCGATGGCGGAACTGGAGCAACTATGACCTCACCCATCACAGCGACGCTTGGAACAGTCTGCAAACTCGCTCTGTCATTGAGAAGTGTTCGTTCGTAGTTCCAGGCCCTTATTGCCTCGCCGTACCGGAGTGTCGAATCCAGGTTGTCGTAAAGCTGCTCGCCTGAATGTCGAGCGGAGGCACTGAAATTCATTGTGAAACCGGGAGCAACTACCAAGTCACCGCTTACCTCTTTGATGCCCAGACTATTAAGTTCGCGAGCGAGCAATACGGCGTGTTCGTAGTGAAAAGAAGGGTCGCGACCGGAGATGTAGAGATTTCCGCTAAGTCTGCCGGCGGCTTTATCCAGCACACCGTCACTCCAGATGCCTGTGGCGAAACGGTGTTGTGGACCAAGAGTTCGCAGTGCGACGAGCGCAGTTGCCAGCTTTAGTGTTGACGCTGGATTGAATTGCTGGTTTTCGGCTTGAGTTGAAACAACCTTGCCATCCAGAGTTTCAACCAGCACTCCTTGAAGACCATAAACCGGACGAGCCTCCTCGGTGGCTGGCGATTTTTCAGGTGATGATTGCGGCTGCTGTTGGGGAACCGGTTCAGCTTTTGGCTGAACAGTTTCCTTGACGGTTCCCTGGCCAAAAGACATTGAGCACAGCGCCAACAGCACAAACGTAGAGAAGGCAATACAGCCAATCAGCCGTCTCGATCGGCCTTCGATATTTTCTGTAAGCAATTTCCAATTCATATAGGGATTGTGAGGGAGCGCATATTTGATGCATCGTGGCCAAACGGAGATGTTCTGGCCCAGCGGGGTCAGTCAACGGACCCCTTGGGGCTATCATAACTGAGTTCTCGGAGATTGAGGAACCAATCTCTGTTGGACAGGTCTGGGGGTGCCACACCTATGGCTGAACGCTCCCATTGGAACTGATTGAGCCGCTTAAACAGAACTGACTTTGTGCAATCTGCTTTCGTTGACAATGTTTCCGACACACTCATAGAATCGCTTCATTGACAAACTACAGTGCAACGCAATCAAGAACCCGTCACAGTTGAAAGAGTGGTTGCCACTCACAGAGCACGACGCAAGGAAATTCAGAAAAGGCTCGGTGAGTTTGAGGAAGTTTGGCGCAAAGGAACGGACGCCCGACTCTGGGAAGAACTGGCTTACTGTATTTTTACGGCCGGCGCCTCAGCTCGTATGGGACTTAATTCCGTTGACGCGGTGAGGTCGCTGCTTCTGGATGGCCAGCCTGAAGAGATGACGGCGGCTTTGAAGAAAGCCGGTGCACATCGCTTTCCCGTGGCCAGGCCGCGCTACATTGTTACCACCAGAAATTATTTTCGCGCCGACTTTGGAATGGCGCTGCGTAAGCGGTTGCGCAGCTTTAAATGCCCATTCGAGCGTCGCGATTGGTTAGCCCAGGAAAAGCAGGTCAAGGGTCTGGGATACAAAGAGGCAAGTCATTTCCTGCGAAACATTGGGATTCGAGGTCACGCGATCCTTGATAAACACGTCATGAGATGTTTGGCCGAAGTGGGCGTGATCGACACTGCTAAGCCACCGTTCAATCGGAAGAGGTACTTGGACGTTGAGCAGCAGTTTTTAAGATTTGCACGGGAAATCAGAATTGATTTCGATGAACTCGATCTAGTTTTGTGGTCGATGAAGACAGGTGAGATTTTGAAGTAATCCGCAAGTTATAAGTGCCGCTGGATCGGAAGTTCACTCAAAAGGTTGTGAATCATGCAGTCTCATAACAAAGAGTCTTTTCTCCGAATGGCGGCCTTCAGTGTGGCCGCCTTCGTGCTTTGTTTTGCACTTGTTGGCGCGGGGTCTACTGCCGCGGGCTTCGCTGATAAAAAAGCTTATAGCAAAGGCTACAAAGCATTGCGCAAGGGTGATCATGCGTTGGCCGAGAAAATCTTTCGGGACCTGCTTGGCAAAGATGCGCATGACGTCGAAGCCAGACTTGGCTTGAGTTTTACACTATTGAAGCAGCGGAACCTCCAGGGAGCTTACGATAATGCTGCTCGCGTAATCATGTTGAATCCTCTGTCAGCACGCGCGCACGCTTTATTGGGAGCGTCAATCCTGGGAGCAGGTGAGTTTCGACTGTCTGTCGAAGAGTTTCGTACCGCTCTAGCCCTCAACGAGAACGAGGCATTGGCCGTCGCCGGGCTTGCTATGGTCGACTTTTATGAGAATCGCCTACCGTTAGCGCTCCCTAGGTTACGCAGGGCCGTGAGCCTCGACCCAGACGAGCCTGATTTCGTTTTCAACTTGGGTCAGGCGGCGGCAAGGAGTGAGAAGTACAAAGAAGCAGCGGACTCATACGAGAGGTTCTTGTTAATTGCGCCCAAGACGGATGCAGATCGGCGTGCTCGCATCGTTGGACTGATTGATTTCCTCAGGTATCTCGGACGACAGGGCGCGCTGTATGTGCCGAGCGGAGAGGATCGCTCGTCAGTTCCGTTTGAAGCTTTCGACAACCGTCCTATTTTGCAGGTTCGGGTAAATGGTCAGAAGGATCCGCTTCGCTTCGTGCTTGATACCGGCTCTGGGATGTCAGTGATCTCAGAACAGACGGCTAAACGACTAGGCTTGAAACCCGTGGCGAGGGGAGGACTTGCCCGTGCGGTCGGAGGCGGTGGAAAATTCGAGATCGTTTATGGTTATCTGACTTCGGTAGATATTGGCGGCGTCAGAGTTGAAAACGTTCCCGTCTACATTCGAAAATTCTTCGACAACGCCATTCCGGTGGATGGATATCTTGGATTGTCTGTTGTGTCAAAGTTCCTAACGTCGGTTGACTATGGTGCAAGACGCATGTCGCTTGTTCGCCAATACCAGTCGGATGTCGTGGAACCATGGACCTCTGTTCGACGCGGTGAAGGAGCTCAAGCGCTCGCGCCTGTTAATCCTAACGACGGAGCGGTCGAGATCCCTTTACGCACAACTTCAAGCGGTTTCTTGAGTGGAGAAGTTGGTCTTGACGGCTTCGATAAGACTGTAAACTTTATAATTGACACCGCGGCAAGTATCACGGTCGTGTCTGAAAAGTTGTCTCAGGAAGAGCAACTACTTGACTTATTGCAGCCTTCGAAGATGCGAGTTTTTGGTGCGGCGGGAGTTACAGAGGATGTAAAACTTTTGCAATTGCCAAAATTGAGTCTGGGTCTAACCAAACTCGAAAAGATTAACGCTGCAGTACTTGATATGGAGCCAGTGAATGAGACGGCGGGGTTTACTCAAAGTGGAATCCTCGGCGGTAACTTTCTCAGACACTTCCGCATTTATTTTGACTTTGCTCGTGGCGCCATGCGGCTGGAACCGCTAACTCAAAAATCAAGAAGTGGGGAGAACACCAATCCGGAAGTAGTTTCTACGCCATGAAGCAAAGCCTTTATCTCGAGACATCAGTGATTGGCGCTTATCTGGACAATGGTGAGCCATTCCGGCGCGACCTGACGATAAGATGGTGGGAGCATGAAATGCCTGACTACCGCACAGTAGTATCGCCGCTTGTCTCCTGCGAACTTGGAAGAGTGAAAGAGCCGCATCGCTCTTCGTATCTGAAACTGATTCGTGCGTTGGAACATGTCGACCTGACTGAAGAGGCCGCGATTCTTGCTGAAGGTTACATCTCCCGCGGTATTTTTCATCGCAAGTACATTGCTGATGCTCTTCACGTCGCTATTGCTTCTTTTCATAAGATTGATTATCTGGTGACTTGGAACTTTGGACATTTGGCGAACGTCCGAAGACAGGCACGAATTCGGCTCTTCAATACAGCCGCGGGATTTTATGTGCCGATGATCGTGACACCGGAGTTTTTAGTGTCTGAGGCAACGGAGAAGGTGGGGTGATTGCCGACTGCCAATTGCCAATTGCCAATTTAAAGAAAGCGCTTTGGTCTTTGGACTTTGAGCTTTAAAGTTGGAGGTGTCGCGAGTAGTTTTCGTCGCTCCGTACCTGATCAGAAGCGTGCAAAGCACTAAGTGCAAAGCACAAAGTGCAAAGTACAAAGTACAAAACACGAAGACCCAAAACCAAAGACCCAAAACCCATACCACATGTATCGTCGACCGAAATTTCTTGAAGTCTTGCATGCCATACGCGAAGAGATGTCGCGCGAAGCAGACTATGATGTGGATTTATTTGCTGAAATGGTGAGATCCGGAATACAACCCTCGCATGGTCCCGAACGGATCATTCGAGGTTTCAAAACTCGCGCACCACGCGCTGAAGCGACTAACGGCAAGACGGCTAAACATAGACAGCGAAAGCATAGCGCGCAATAATGTGCCGGGACGAATTTCGAAATTGTGGGAGTACAGAACAGCAGAATCTAAGTGAGAATTTACAATTTCGAAATTCCCGGTTGTTGTCCGAAGTTAATAACATTGACATCTGACTGCTGCATAATGAGACGGACCACTTGACTACAAACCATTTTGGAATCATGAATCCCACTTTTGAAACGATCGGTTTGGAAGTTTCGAGCGAAAAGGCATTCAACTATCTCGCCGAACGTGCGGGTGACCAGGGCGAGCCCACGCAGCTTAGTAGACGCGGCGCCGTGTTACATGGTCGCTGTTGGAAATTAGGGGAAGGGTTGGAAGTGTGGACCGTCCTCTATGAGTCGGGAAGCGGCGATGTGTTTTATGCCGATTGCCGACCAGGTTTCCGTGCGCGCTACACGCAGACCATTGCGCCCTGGGCGTTGACCGAATACGACGAAGAAGGCGAGGCTGTAATTCACGGGTTTCGCGAAGGGACAGATTGCGAAGTCTTATTCGAATTGCAGAATCTCACTGAAGTCGGACCTGCCGGCTTTGGCGCGCAAGAGTTGCACATAGGGCTTTGTGGCCTCGCTTATCGCGCTCGCGTACGCCGAGGTAAAGCAAAAACACGCTGGACACCGCTTGAAAAGGCCGCGCCGGCTCGGGCTGCGCATGAAAATGATTGGAGTTTGTCAGGCCGTATCATAGCTTTTAAACCGCTTCGAAATCCGCTTTCCGGCGGAGAGCTTTTTTGGATTCATCTTGACCTTGAACGGATTAAGCTCGAGGTTTTGGTTAATCAACGTGCCCTGCGCGGTGACTCTCTAAGAATAGGAGCGAGTCTTGACGCTGAGGTTTGGCTCCAGGGCCATGTGCTTGACGAACATGCTCTGCGTTCGCGCTATGAGGGCGTGGACTACTCTTACTCGCGGGGAAGTTTCTGGGCGGGACTCAGAAGGAGAAATTAGGCTTGACAGATAGCGTTCCACGGTCTTGATATCTCCCAAACTTAATGAAACGCGCGCTTGTAGTTGCTCTCTTAACCCTCACACTCATTCTTTCGGCCTACTACGTTAATCAATATTGGACCCATCGCTACGATGCAATGATCGTTCGGCAGGCGGCGATCTACCGAGTAGATCCGGATCTGGTGTGGAGCATTATTTACGAAGAGACGTACTTCAGTCCGTGGAAGAGGGGAAAAGACGGCGAGATTGGCCTGATGCAAGTAACCCCTGTGGTCGGGCGTGAGTGGGCCACGGAAACCGGAATGCGGGAGCTCGAAAGGCAAATGGCTGCTGATCCGCAGACGTTCCTGCGCGACCCCGAACGCAATATTCAGATTGGCTGCTGGTATCTTGAAAAGATCCACGAGCAGTTTCAGGATGAGCCTGACGCCGAATTGCGAATGGTTGCGGCTTACAATGCAGGACCAAGTCGCGCTGTTGAATGGAGTCGCGTCGATCCAATGGGAAAGAGCCAGTCTGGTGCGGAGTTCATCACCAGGATCGACATTCCTTCGACGAAGGCATATGTGCTCTCGGTCATACAGCGCTACCGTCAGCTCAAGGTTGCAAAGGCGCCAGGCGCTACGAGTCAGCAGAATTCCTCGCAAGAGAAACGTTGAGCTGTGTTAGGAAGAATAGTGTCTATTCAGAACTGGCTTCCATTTGTCATCGCGTTCAAGCTGTTGCTGGCCATGTTATGCGGCGGCATGATCGGCTTCGAGCGTGAACTGAGTCGCAAAGCAGCGGGCTTGCGCACCAATGTGTTGATCTGCATTGGCGCCGCCCTTTACATGATCATTTCACGCCATATCAGTGGCGGGGCGCCCTACACAGATCCGGCACGTCTGGCAGCGCAGGTCGTCGCGGGCATCGGCTTTCTTGGCGCCGGCGTAATTCTGCAATCGCGGGGATCAATAACGGGCATCACGACCGCCGCTACGATTTTCGTAGTTGGAGCTGTGGGCATTGCGATCGGCGAAGGAATGTTCGGTTTGGCCATTTCCTCGACGTTGCTGATTATTGTCGTCCTCGTTGTTTTACGGAAGGTGGAGCGAAGCGTTATCAAACACAAGCGTTTATTTCACTACACGCTAACAACGCGAGAGCCTGCTGAATTCCTTGATGGTCTGCTGGACATGCTTGAAAGGGAGCACATGCACTTGGAGGATTTTGATGTAAGGGATCGTGTTGGTGATGCTCATGAAGTTAAGGTGAGTGTTGTTACCTCTCTTGAAGGAAATCGACGCCTACTCCGAAATCTGCGAAATATGGGAAATGGTCTGCGCACCTCGACCCAGGAACACGTTGATTGACAAGACAGAGATCATTTTCCATATGAGATTAGACATTTTTCATTTGGTGTTTTCAGGCAGCGCCTGGTGTGGAACTCACTCTATTTGGTTCATGCAATCGGCGAGTCGTAGAGCCTGCCGAGATTTCGCGCAGAGACAGTCTCTAGATTGGACCAGATGTACTTCACAAGGTCCGGTGAGTTGCTAACTTTGGAAATGTAGTAAATGACAACAATCTACGCCGCTGGGTGGGTCCTGCCGGTTTCAGCGCCACCAATCGAGGACGGAGCGGTAGCCGTCCAAGGAGGAAGAATTGTTGGCGTTGGCCGTCGTGCGCAAATTGCTGATCGATTTCCCGGCGCGCGGCTCGAAAGTCCTGGTCAATCGATAATTCTTCCCGGACTCATCAATACACACACCCATCTTGAGCTAACCGCGATGCGCGGTTATCTCGAGAATGAAGAAGCTGCCTTTTTCGCGTGGCTGAGGAAGCTGACGCTGGCGCGCCTCGAGCGCATGACGGCGGAGGATATTCGCGATTCCGCAACGTGGGGTGCCTGCGAAGCGATACGCGCGGGAATAACTTGTGTGGCCGATGCAAGTGATTCGGCAGTAATGAGTATGCTGGCTCTACAAGACGTCGGTCTGCGCGGTGTCGTGTTTCAAGAATCGTTCGGGCCTGATCCACGTCTGGCGCAAGAGAATTTTGAGAAACTAAAAACAAAGGTCCAGGAGCTGCGACAAGTTGAGAGCGAGTTTGTGAAGGCCGGTGTTTCTCCGCATGCACCATACACTGTTTGCGGCCCGCAACTCGAGCTGATTGCGGACTTCGCCCAAACAGATAGCCTGCCATTGATGATGCATGCTGCTGAGTCGGCGGCAGAGGATGCACTTTTACGCGAGGGAGGGGGACTGTTTGCCGACGGACTTGCGAAACGAGCTATTCCGTGGAAGACGCCAGGAACTTCAACCATCCAGTATCTGAAAAAGACCGGCGTGCTTGACACGAAGCCCCTACTGGCGCATTGCATAAGAGTAGACGAGGCCGATATTGAAACGTTAAGGGAGGCTCAATCCAAGATTGCGCATTGCCCTAAATCAAACGCCAAGTTGGGACACGGTCGCGCGCCTTTCGCAAGGTTCCTCGATGAAGGAATTGCCGTAGGATTAGGAAGTGACTCCGTTGCAAGCAACAATACGTGCGACATGCTGGAGGAAGCAAGGTTCGCGATTTTGATTTCCCGGACGTTACAAGCAGAACACGCTGGGAGTAGATTCGTGAGTTCACAAGAGGCCTTGTCAGCAGCAACCCTTGGCGGTGCGGAGTGCCTGGGGATGCATGGTCAAATCGGAGAGTTAACCGAAGGCGCCCATGCCGATTTAACTGTCTTATCTACGGCGGGCGCTCATCAAGTGCCGGCTTATGATCCAGTCACAAGTGCGATCTTCGCTTCGTGCGGACGCGACGTGTTGTTGACGGTTATCGGAGGTAAGGAAGTCTTTCGCGATGGACATGTAACCGCCGTTGATGAAGAGCGGTTGCGAGCAAGGATGAACGAGATTCGCCATAAACTAGATTCCTTTTGAGTGGCGACCTGCGGCGGCGATTGCCAGCTGCCAGCTGACGAATTACAAGAGAATATTGATTCGCGGGACACAAAGGCCCAAGACCAAAGACCAAAGCGCCACCGATGAACATACTCGTTCTCAACTGTGGTTCCTCTTCAGTCAAGTTTCAAATCATTGCCACAGATCTGGAGTTGATCTCCTCCAACGCCGATAAACGCCTCGCGCGCGGAGGTGTTGAAAGGATTGGTGGCGAGGCAATCGTGACTCTTCAATCTGAGGTTGGTGAGAAACAAGTATCGACGGCGACGTTGAGAGACACACGCGCTGCGGTAGAACTAATAGTACGTTGGGCTTGTTCAAGCGATGGTCCGACGCAAATCGAAAGCGTTGCGGACATCCACGCAGTTGGCCATCGCGTAGTTCATGGCGGCGAGCATTTCAAACAATCGGTAATGATTGACGACGCCGTGCTCCGCGCGATTGAAGACTGCATTGAGTTAGCGCCGTTGCACAATCCAACCAACATCAAGGGCATTCAAGCGGCGCGAGAAGTGTTTGGTAGTGGTTTGCCACAGGTTGCTGTTTTTGACACTGCCTTTCATCAGACGCTGCCGGAACACGCATATCTCTACGCGATTCCCTATCAACTCTATCGTCGCTATCGAATTAGACGCTACGGATTCCATGGCACATCTCATCGCTATGTTGCATATCGCTATCGCCAATTACACAACATATCGCGGGACCAGACAAACATCATTACTCTTCATCTCGGCAACGGCTGCTCAATCGCAGGTATCCGTGGTGGCAATTCGCAGGATACATCAATGGGTTTGACACCGCTCGAAGGATTGGTAATGGGTACACGTTCCGGGGATATCGATCCGGCGATAATTGACTTCATCAGTGTTAAAGAAGGATTGAGTTCTCGCGAAGTGGAAACCCTACTGAACAAACAATCGGGGTTGTTGGGAATTTCCGGACTAACTCACGACATGCGTGAACTGTTGGATGAAGAGCGTGAGAACAACGACCGGCGGGCGCATCTTGCTATCGAGGTCTTTTGCTATCGGGCTCGGAAATACATCGGTGCTTTTTTGGCCGCTGTGGGTGGCGCCGATGCGCTTATCTTTACAGGTGGTATCGGAGAAAACTCACCTGAGATTAGATCTCGTATCGGCTCCGGGTTGGAATGGATGGGTTTCAAACTAGACAAGGAACGAAACGCGGTTGCTTCCCATGGATTTGAAGGACGGATCAGCACGCCTGACAGCCGGCTGTCAGCCTACGTGATTCCGACCGATGAAGAACTATTAATCGCACGAGACACCGTGAGGTGTGTGCAAGGTGCGCCGCAGAGATACTGATGAGCTGAGCTTGATGCTTGAACTTGGTGCTTGAGCTTAGTACTTTGCTGGCTCTTAATCGCGCGGAATCAAGTACAAAGCTCAAAGCCCCATGCCCCAAAAGCCCCAACGCCTACCCTAGACTGATGCTGCAATAGCCTGATCAAAAATCTCGAGCGCCACGTCGACATTTTCCTTCGTCAGAATCAATGGCGGCGACCAGCGAATAGTGTTCGTGCCCGCCCCGAGGATTATCAGTCCTCTTTCGAAGCAAGCAACCTCAACGCGATCACGCAATTCGGGGGCAGGCTTTCGTGAGTTCTTGTCCTCAACAAACTCAACGCCGATCATCAGACCCATCCCCCGCACGTCCCCAACGCATTCGTACTTAGCCTTCAACTTTTCCAGTCCGGCCTTCAGATAAGCACCGACGTCGGCGCTATTCTGTACGAGACCATTCTCCAACAACTCAATTGTCTTTAGAGCAGCTGCGATGCAAACAGGATTGCCACCGAATGTTGACGCATGCGCACCAGGTTTCCAATCCATGATGTCGGCACGTGCGACGCAAGCACCGATTGGCAGTCCTGAGCCAATGCCCTTCGCAATGCAGACGATGTCAGCCTGAACGCCATAATGCTCACATGCGAACATCTTGCCGGTTCGTCCCATTCCTGACTGGACCTCATCGACGATCAGCAGAATGCCATGCTCGTCGCAAATGCGGCGCAGTCCCTGCAGAAACCCCTGAGGCGCCGGTACGTAACCACCTTCGCCTTGCACCGCCTCCACGACAATCGCCGCGACTTCGTCTGGTGGAGTCGTGGTTTTGAACAAACGCTCTTCGATCCAGTTAAGTGCGCCCTGGGCCGAGCCGCCATCACCGCAGTCGGCTGCGTTGAATGGATTGCGAAACTCATTCGGATAAGGCACGTGAACGACATCAAGTGCCTGTCGCTTGAAACCGCGTCGCTGAGCTGCCTTGGATGAAGTCAACGAAAGCGAACCCAATGTTCGTCCGTGGAAACTATTGAAAAAAGCGATGAACTTCTCACGTCCGGTTGCGTGCATCGCGAGCTTCAAAGCAGTTTCAACCGCCTCGGTCCCGCTGTTGGCAAAGTGGGTTTTCGTAGGCGACTGAACCGGAACGATTGCGTCGAGTTTTTCCGCGAGTTGCGGCATGTGGCGATAGTAATAGTCAGTGCCGCAGATATGAATTAACTGTTCAGACTGTTGCTGTATCGCCTTAACAATGTCCGGATGGCAGTGACCCGTTGAACAGACTGCGACGCCAGCGTTGCAGTCGAGAAATACGTTGCCATCGACATCTTCGACCCACACTCCACTTGCGCGTTCAGCGACAAGCTTGAACGATGGACGGGGGTAAGCCGGATTAACAAACTTGGTATCGGCCTCGATGATTTTCTTGCCGTTGGGGCCTGGCAGCGCCGTTTTGATTTCCGGACGCCTGGGTGGTGCGATTACGCTGGTCGACATTTTGTTTACTCCTCGTCAAGATCCGGTTCTTTTGACGGAACCAGAAACGCCTGTCACAAAGCCAAAACTCGAGATTTTCGGCCTCAAGGTTCGAAGGGTTTTAGAAGACAGGAGAACTAGTCAGCGAAGAGGTTCGCGCGAGATTCCAACGGGCGGTAATGTAATGGTTGTGGGTTGAACATGGCGTCATTAAGACTACTAAATTCTATCACTGACCTGAGCGCCATTACCAATTGACGATAGTGAGGGTGCTGTTTCAGCTTTGAGATGCAGAACATTAACGCTGAAGGCGTTGCGCCTTGTTCCGACAAACGGAAATTAGACCAACGCTTTCCGTGTTAATCGGTCTGAAGGCTGTTCTAACCGAGGGCTGTTGCGCTCAGCGCTCCAACATTAGGCTGAAATTAGCCAATGACTTCGGTGAAAGGTTCCAGAACATAGCAGCAATGGTTACATGCCAGCTTTTGCAGCGGCCGCCGCCCCCTGAGGGTTGTCGATCACATACAACCAACTACCGTCTGCCTGGCGCCGAACCACGTCTGAAGTCTGTCCTGTCATTTCTAAGGGCTTTCCATCCGGTCCCACCGCCTTCAGCACCCAGGTAGAGAAAAGCAGTGCGACATCGCCAGTTTGAAAAACCTTGTCGACTATCAATGTCATATGTCCCTTGAGTGACAGAAAGCCCTGAATCGCTTCTCGTATCGCATGATGACCTTGTACTGGTGGTCCGGGGAATGGAATCAGCAGTGCGTTGGGTTCATAAAGCGAGACAATCGCGTCAACGTCTCCGTCATTGAAGAACTGTACAAAGAGTGCGTGTGCTTGTTCGGGTGTCTGTGCTCGCATGATACCTTCCATAGTTTGTAAGCGGTGGACCCCCGTCCGTCATTCCAACGGATGTAGAGGGTAAACAATCGCCGTAAATCATTCGTCTAACATCAAGGATGCTTGAAACTGACCCAGGGTGGCCACGGTGTGCCACCGCCACACTGGTTTGCGTGTCTCGTAAACTGTCATCAATTCATCCGAGCACTTCGCGCATGACAACGGCCAGGTCTTTCAACGCTTGTTCACCGTCGCCTGTGAAACTGGATCCGTGCATCAACGCAATTGTCTTGGGCTTGAGTGATGACAGTCGCTGCAATGTAGCATCCGTCTGCGACGTGTAGGTAGGCATTTGCAAAAGGACCTTGTTGGTCGACAATCAACCCCTTCTTGAAACGCTCTACGACGTCGGACTCAGTTCGAGGCTCAGCGTCTCCCCAGTGGAAGAAGAGATCTGATGAGAAAAGTGTGCCTGAGGTTTCCTCGAATAGGAGGCTTGCTTCCCAGCAGTGCGGTACGTGTGGTGTGGCGAGAAACCGAAAACGATACTTACCAGTACTGAACGTTTCATCGTTATTCATTGCGCGTGTCGGACGAATCGCAAAGTCGTTCAGACTTACATTCGCTCCGACGAAGCTGCACAACGCAGTAGAATTCGGTGCTTCACTTAGCCACTCATTCAATGAGCCACATTCGTCCGCTTCAAAATGGCTGAAACTGATCCAACGCAACTTCGCGGGAACAATAACGCGCGAAACAGCCTCGCGCACTTGAGGAAAAATCTGGCGCATACCGGTGTGAAACAAAAGTGGTTCCTCATCGCGTACGAGAAACTGATTGAACTGAATATTCATCTCGGGCATGAAGAGAGACAGACGGAAAACGTCGGGTGCAATCTCATCAACTGTCATTGGGCTCTCCTGCTTTCATTTTGAGTGGCGAGATAATACGTGGAATCTTTGTCTCAAAAAAGCGACTTTGAACTTTCAGGGTAACTCCATTAAAGTATGCCCCCAAAAGCATCCTACCTTTCGGAGACAAGTCATGAATAAAGGTTCTAATGAAACCGCTCTCAGTGTGAGGCCCAGCTTTGTTGCTTTTGTGATCGCTACTTTATTTGCTGTTGCCGCAATCGCGCCCGTTGTCAATCGTGCTCGAGCGCAAAGTGCTGGTCCGAGTGGGCCCGCGACGGCAGCAAATCGTTCTGGATCAGACACGAAGCTTACGTACCCTGAAAGCAAGAAAGTCGATCATGTTGACGACTACTTCGGTACAAAAGTCCCAGATCCATATCGCTGGCTGGAGGATGAAACCTCATCCGAAACGAAGGCCTGGGTTGAGGATCAGAATAAGCTGACCTTTGCATACCTCGACAGAATCCCATATCGAGAAAAGCTCAAGGCGCGGCTGACTCAGCTCTACAATTACCCTCGTATCTCAGCTCCATTTCGCCGCGGCGATACCTATTTTTTTACTAAGAACGATGGGCTGCAGAACCAAAGCGTGTACTACATTCAGAAAGGCGTGAATGGGAAAGCGGAAGTCTTTATCGATCCCAATAAGTTCTCCACTGACGGCACATCTGTTCTGAGCGCATTCTCACTGTCAAAGGATGGTAAGTATGTAGCCTATGGCGTCTCGCAAGGTGGTTCCGACTGGGTGACCATTAGCGTTATGGAAGTTGGCACGCGCAACAAGCTTGTTGATGAGCTTAAGTGGTTAAAGGCGTCAGGCGTTTCCTGGCAGGGCGATGGCTTCTACTACAGCCGCTATCCTGCGCCGGAAAAGGGTAGGGAACTCACGACCAGGAATGAGTTTCAGGCTGTCTACTTTCATAAGGTCGGAACTCCGCAGTCGGAAGACGTCCTGGTCTACGAGGATAAGGAACACCCACAGCGCTTTCAAAACGTCTTTACGACTGAAGATGAGCGCTTTGCACTACTAAGCATTTCCGAAAGGGGAAAGGGAAAGAAAGGAAATGCCATCTTTTACAAAGACCTTTCGCTTGGCGAAAAGAACTTTTCTCCCATCATTGCCGAAATCGGCGATAGTAACTACAGCGTGATCGATAACGTCGGCGATAAGTTTCTAATCCGCACAGACAAGAATGCGCCGAACGGCCGCGTCGTTTTAGTGGATCCGAAAAACTCAGATGAAAAAAATTGGCAAGAGGTCTTGCCTGAAAGAACCGAACCGTTGCAAAGCGTAGGTACAGCCGGCGGCAAACTCTTCGCTTCGTGGCGCAAGGACGTTGCCACACGCGCTTATGTGTTCAGCCTCACTGGCAAGTTGGAAGATGAAGTTGTGTTGCCTGGTCTAGGAAACGCTGCAGGTTTTGGCGGCCTGAGCGACGACAAGTATGTGTTCTATAGCTTCACGTCTTTCAATTTCCCCTCAACAATCTACAAGTACGACATCGCCACAAAGAAATCGACGGTCTTTCGTACGGTCGATATTCCCGGGTTTAAGCCCGAGAACTACGAAACGAAGCAGATTTTCTATAACAGCAAAGACGGCACGAGAGTACCGATGTTTCTTGTTTACAAGAAAGGACTCAAGCTCGACGGAAACAATCCGACCGTGCTTTACGGATATGGCGGCTTCAATTCTGTAACCGCGCCGGCATTCAGTTCACTCCGCATGGCCCTGCTCGAACAGGGAGTTGTTTATGCCTCTGCAAATATGCGCGGAGGCGGTGAGTATGGCGAGAAATGGCACGAAGCTGGAACAAAACTGAAGAAGCAGAATGTCTTCGATGACTTTATTGCAGCAGCCGAATGGCTAATCGCAAACAAGTACACTTCGTCAAACAAGTTGGGCATACAGGGTGGTTCGAATGGCGGCCTTCTGGTAGGTGCTGTTGCAAATCAACGTCCGGAGTTGTTCCGAGCTGTGGTGGAACAAGCGGGAGTGATGGACATGCTGCGCTTCCAAAAATTCACTATCGGTTGGAATTGGATCGCCGATTACGGCTCGAGTGAAGCCAATGAGGCAGAATTCAAAGCACTCTACGCCTATTCGCCGATTCATAATGTGAAGCCGGGTACGAAGTATCCGTCCGTCCTTATCACTACGGCAGATCACGACGACCGAGTCGTACCGGCTCACAACTACAAGTACGCGGCCGCTATGCAGGCGGCACAAGCCGGTGACAATCCGATTCTCATTCGAATTGATACAAACTCGGCCCACGGAGCGAGCAGCATCACGAAATCGATCGAGCAGACCCGGGATGTTTACGCGTTTCTGTTTGAGAATCTCGGCGTGGATTACAAGTAGTTATTGTGCTTGATTAATGCAACGCTGAATGAGACATGAACTGGGATGGGGGCAACTACGCGTTGTCCTCGTCGGCTGTCAACTAAACCTAAACCGATTCATATCGAGTGCTGTCACATTCAACATTGCACGTTAGATAGGACAGTAAGGAAGGGGGCAAGCGGCAATCAAAAGTATCTCACCAAGGAGTCACCGAGCGCGCCCCCGCTTGGTCCACATCAGACAAGTTAGAGGCCCCAGGAATCCAACCTCAATAGCTGGTCATATTTTGAAGAGATGTAAGAGGCTTGAACTGAACCAGCGGGGGCGCGCTCAGTGACTTCTTTGGTGAGATACTTTTAATGACCGCTTGCCCCCTTCCTTACTGTCCTATTCTGGTGAGATCCCTTTTAGTTCCGCTTGCCCCTTCTTAACTGTCCGATTCTGGTGAGGTACTTGAGATTGCCGCTTAACCCCTTTCCAACTGTCCTAATCAACCCTCATTTTTGACAGGATTCCTTTACCAAGTCCTCTTGATCGGATGTGCCTCGGTGTTGAAGATGACCTTGTTGAAGTCGAGGGCTTGCGGAGGTGAGAAGAGCAGGTAGAAATATTTGAACGTCTCAGCGAAGAGAAAACTCTGCATCGAATCGGACTTTTCCTTCGTTACCACGTCCTTGAGCGCCGCATACCCTTCATCGGTTCTACAGTGCTTTACAAAATCCTTCCAAAGTTGCTCGCCCATGCGCAGATACTTTTCGTCTTTGCTGTAGTGGTAAAGGTAGTAAGTCGATTCAACGATCTCAGGTCGCAGGGGATAGCCAGCGGAAGTAATCTTCATCTTGCGATAGTCAAATTCTTCCGGTTCGATACCAGCCTGTTTCCACATTGTGAACGAAGAGTCTTGCAGGCGTTTCGCGCGGTTCAGATCGCCCGAGAGTGCGAGCACGGCAGGAAAGAATGCATCGAGAGCCCCGTACGTGGAAGCCCCGCGTGTACCGCTGTTCATATCGGCATGGCCGTACCACAGCTCGGAAGAACCCGCTGACCCCAAACTTGTTTCACCATCGCGCTTCACTTCGTCGGCGAGGTATTTGTTTATTGGCCCGATGCTTTCGCGCCACATCCGCTTACAATCCTGATCCGCGAATAACAGCGAACACTTCAAGAGATACTCGTAGTAACTATCGATCGCGCCACTAATGTGACTATCAGTGTTCGTCCATTTGCCCGTCTCAACATTGATCCATTCTCCAACAAGACCGATCGTTGACCTCCGGTTGTATGTCCCTACGAGCGCGCGTTTTGCTTTCTCATAGAAGATTGGCTTGCGCGTCAGTTTGCTGAGCGTCCCAAACTCAATCAGTAAAGTACCCGTCTCAGCTGGATTGCTCACAGGGTTGCGTACCTTACCAGTTCTCAGATTGACGTAGCGATAGGGCATGCCTGTAGGTGAATCAAAGACCGGCAGGAGTCTGTTTCCCAAGTCTTCCGCGAGATCGAGAAGACGCTTGTCACCAGTAAGTTGATAGTTAGTCAGTAGCGCTCCGAGAATCCTGATTGTGATCTCGAAATTCTGAACGTCCATGTCTTTGTCGAACGAAAGATTGTCGATGATGTATTGCTTTGTTGTTGCTGCTTCCTCCTTCATTCCCATCAGGATCATCGTGTCCAGCGAGTCGATCGGCGTCATTAAGAGAGGCTGCGCATACCAATCGCGATAAGTTTTGGACAGTGGTTTTAAGTCATCATGTCCCCAGGCATATTTTTTATAAGCGTTCCATGCATGAAGAAACTCTACTTTCACTTCAGCAGCGAGTTTTGCTCTATTTGGTGCTTGAGCCGTCGAGGAACCAGGCAGGAGCAAGAGCAGGAGAAGTGGTAACACTTTAGTCATGATTATCTATGGCTTATTTTTTGGCCACACGACAAACTAAAGCTTATCGGATATTGGAGCCCGAATGCTTTCCTTCGGTGCCGGCTCGGGCCACACCGAAATGCGTTTAGACCACCTATGACGTAAAACTCGCGAACGAAAATAACGTTCGTGTTCCCACTCAACTTCGGCCATTGTTAGAAGACAATCGATTAAATCAGCGCGGCCGCAATCTCGAGCATGACGAGCGGCTGTTTCATATTCGACAATATTTCCACTCTCGAGTTTTCCTGCACCGTACATTGGGGCAAACCAGCCGGCAACGTGGCACATTAAGCCAAGTGTTCGTCCGAGCAAGGTGGCCCGCACTTCTCTCAGTCGATTTGGTCGGGCGCCCAAACTACTGAGCATCTCACCAACCAGTTTGCGGTGATGCCACTCCTCGTCTTCGATTGTCTTTATTTGTGTTCGCTCTTCCGTGTCACTTAGCGATTGCCAATGACCACGATAAGCGTAACTCGCTGCCAGCTCACCTGAGTATGCAAGCTGTAGGATAGCAATTAACTTGGCTCTATGATCTTGCTGGACGGTCGATTCCATAGATCAAAGCGTAGTGACCCAGCAGTTCTGTTTTGCCTTCTAGTTTTTCGCCGAGTCGTTCAGCGACTCTAATTGAGTTCCGGTTTTCCGGGTTGATCAAACTAATCACGTGATCTCTGTCGAGCTCATTGAAAGCGTACTGTAATGCGCGACGGGCACCTTCGGTCGCGTAGCCTTTGCCCCAGAACTGGCGACCGAGGGTCCAGCCGATTTCGAACCCTGGCCAACCCTCGGGATTAAGAAAGCCAATGCGACCAACAAATGCCCCAGTTGCTTTTTCTTCGACGGCCCAATGTCCATAACCGAGTAGTTGCCAGTGGCCAACGAGGAAAGCCATGTGACGCCAGGCTTCGAGTCGATCAAAAGCCTTGCCACCGAGATAACGCATTATTTCAGGGTCGGCACACATCTTCGCATATGGCTCATAGTCTTCCAGCCGCCACATGCGAAGCAGGAGACGATCTGTTTCTAATTGGATTTCTGACATTAGTTTTTGGGTCTTTGGTCTTAGGTTTTTGGTCTTAGGTTTTTGCTTGGTACTTTAGCCACTGTGCTTTGTTCTACATTTCGGCAATCTCCTCAAGCACAACGTCAAGCTCAAAGGCCGAAAGCCAAAGACCAAAGGCCAAAGGCCTTACTTCCTCTTCCAACGCACTCCATCTTTGGTGTCTTCAAGGACAATACCTCGATCAGCAAGTTGGATTCGAATCTCATCCGCGCGTCCAAAGTCACGGCGACGGCGAGCTTCCTGGCGTTCATCAATCAAAGATTGAATTTCACTGTCGAGCATTTCGCGCTGTTGGTCGCCAAAGATGTTAAGAACCGCGTCGAAGCGATCAATAACTTCAAGCAACGCTCGCTGGTCGTCTTGTTTGACTTGTTTGCGCGCTAAAGCTGAGTTCACTTCACGCGAAAGATTGTGAACGACGGCCAAGGCTATCGACGTATTAAGATCGTCGTCCATACCTTCTTCAAATTCCTTAAGAGCACGTTCCGCGGTTTCGTGTAACGCATCATTTCTACCAGGCTCGGTCTTCGCCTCGCTCAGCCGAGCACGAAAGTCGCGCAAACTTCCCACCGTTTTTTCTGCGCCCGCAAGCGCATCGAAAGTGAAGTTGAGTTGCTTGTTGTATGGAACACTCAGCAAAAAGTAACGAATCGCTGCCGGTGAAAAGCCCTTAGCCGCTATGTCGCGAAACGTGTAGTAGTTTCCCTTCGATTTCGACATCGTTTCGCCTTCAACTTTCAAGTGTTCAAAGTGAATCCAGTAGCGGACAAACTCTTTTCCGGTCGCGCCCTCACTTTGCGCGATCTCGTTTTCGTGATGGGGAAACACCAAATCAATACCGCCTGCATGAATATCGAATGTCTCACCCAGATACTTCATCGACATCGCGGAGCATTCGATATGCCAGCCTGGCCGGCCGCGACCAATCTCCGCATCCCAAGCTGGTTCGGTTTCGGTTGCCGGCTCTTTCCAAAGCGCGAAATCGCGGGCATCTTCTTTTTCGTATTTGTCAGTGTCGACGCGCTCGCTGGCTCCGGCAATATTTCCAGCGAAGTTGATCTTCGAAAGCTTCCCGTATTCCGGAAACGAGGAGATGCGGTAGTAGATCGAGCCATCTGACTTATAGGCGTGACCAGTAGCGAGCAGCTTCTCAATCAGCGACACCATCTCCGGAATATGACGAGTTGCGCGCGGAACAATCTCGGGTCGTTCGCAACCGAGCGCGTCGAAGTCTTCCCACAACGCGTCGATATATTTGGCGGTGTAATCGTCGATAGTCAGCCCGGCCTGTTGAGACTTCGCGATGATGCGGTCTTCGACGTCCGTGATGTTCATCACATGGGTCACTTTGAAACCTTTGAATTTCAGGTAACGGCGCAAAATATCGGCGGCCACTGCACTGCGGAAGTTGCCGATGTGGCCATAGTCCCAAACGGTTGGACCGCAGTAATAAAAGCGCACTTCGCCTTCATTAATGGGACGAAATTCTTCGATGCGGCCGGAGAGCGTATTGCGGAATCTAACCATGGGCCTTGGAGGATAAATGACGAATTACCAATTGCCAACTAAGTAGATTGTTGATTGCCGATTTGCTAATTGCCGATTTGTCTGGTTATACGAAGTACATGAAGGAAATGACCGAACAAAATTGGCAATCAGCAATTGGAAATCGGGAATGTCAAAAGTGTTTCCAGCCGGCGGGCTTGAGTTCCCAGACACGTGAACCCTCAGAAATCCGGACTGCTTCAGATGCGGCTTTTATCTCTCCGATGCGCGTGATTCCTACGCCGTCGACGCGGCGCGGTAATCGGTTCGCTTCGGTTGGTTTTACGGTAAAGAGCAACTCATAGTCTTCGCCACCGTCGAGCGCGAGTTGCAACGGGTCTAATGCTCGTCTACCGCATAATTCAGAGACGTGGATATCGATCGGCAACAGGGATGATTCGATTAGCGCTCCCACCTGGCTTTCAGAACAGAGATGGTTTAAATCGGACGACAATCCATCGCTGAGATCTATCATTGAAGTTGCGAGTCTTTCCTGCCCGAGCACGAGTCCCCAGCCGACGCGGGGTTCCGGCCGAAGGTGACGAATGAGCAAGTGATCCAGTTTTTGCGAATCGTCGTCCGCGAAGTTTTGTTCGGCCAGGTGTGCACCGCGCTCGATCAGCCGTAGACCGGCAGCGGCGACGCCAAGAGAGCCGGTAACAAAGATCTGATCGCCAGGCTTGGCGCCGGAACGTTTGACGGCGGAGTCGACAGCGCATTCACCTACTACAATCGAGTCGATGACAACCTTGTCTGACCTTGAGATATCTCCGCCGATTAACTTCACGTCGTAGCGACCGGCAAGTTCCAACAGCCCGTTGTACAGACGCTCCACAAAGTCGGTTTGCCAAACGTCTTGAGATACACCGATTGAAACGAGGGCCCAGCAGGGTCTTGCTCCCATTGCGGCAATGTCAGAGAGCGACACCGCCAGAGCTTTATGGCCCAATAAGTAAGCGGGTGTGGTTGACAGACGAAAGTCAACATCCTCAACCAGCAAATCAGACGTAATCACTGTCTCCTTGCCACTAGTGCTACGAACGATTGCGGCATCGTCACCGATACCTGTGACGAGTGATGAGGAAGCACTCTCGCCAGTTGTTCGTTGGCGGAGCCAATTTATGAAATCAAACTCGCTACGATAAAGGACAGTGCGGGAAGAGGAGTCGGATGAGTTTTTGATGCTGCGTTTCTGTTCTTCGACATCTTTCATCCTTCATCCTCTTAGAGGTTGCGACGAAGCGAATCAAGGCCGGCTTCTATTGTTTCAATTGAAGTGGAGAAAGAAAACCGCAAGTGGCTCTCGCCGTGCACACCGAAAACAATTCCCGGCACGGCGGCAACCTGCGCGCGATTGAGCAGTATCTCAGCAGCTTCGCGGCTATCTTGACTAATGCGGCTGACGTTGGGAAAAGCGTAAAAAGCGCCGGCAGGATTCTCACAGGTCAAGCCGAGCTCATTGAGACCTGACAAGAGTAAGTTCCGTCTCAAGAGATACTCATTCGTCGTTTTCTCACGAATCTCCGAATCGATATTCAGCGCCGCAAGACCGGCCCACTGTGTTGGAGTAGAAACTCCGTTCGAAGAATAGAGTGTAGTTTTCTTCAGGCCAGTCATCCATGGTTCGGACGCCACTGCGTAACCGAGTCGCCACCCGGTCATCGCGTACGACTTAGAGAACGTAAACGAAGTAATTGTTCGTTCGAACATCCCTTCGAGCGAAGCGATTGAGAAATGTTCGCCATCGTAGACGAGGTCTTCGTAAGCCTCATCAGCAATAACTACCAGGTCTCGCTCTTGCGCGAATGCCGCAACGACCTTCGCTTCCTCGGTTGTGAGTACCACGCCGCTCGGGTTCTGAGGTGTGTTGTAGTAGATCGCTTTTGTCCGCTCGCTTGAATAGCGTGCGAGTGTTTGCTTGAAACCGATATCGCGAGCTTCAGCGGTGGGAACAAGAACGATTCGTGCCTGGCAATGCGCGACGAGATCTTTGATTGGTGTCCAGTAAGGTGAAAAGAGAAGCACCTCATCGCCAGGATTAATTACTGACTGAAAGGCGCCAAACAGACCTTGCATCCCGCCGTTAACGACAATGACATCGCTTTCTGTAGCTGGGATGTGATTTTTGCTACGTAACTTCTCAGCAACTGCGGCGCGGAGTTCAGGAACACCTGAGGAAGCCGCATAACGAGTCTTGTTCTCGCGTAAGGCTTTCATCATCGCTTCCTTAATCGGTTCGGGGGTCGGCATGAAGGGTTCACCACCTTCAAATTGGTAGACCGTCACGCCTTGCGTGCGCAATTCCATTATCCGGTTGCGAATCTTCACGATGTCAGAAAAACCAACTTCCTGAAGTCGCGAAGCCAGTCGAAAAACCGTCGGCGAAGTTGTCACTTGTTGGAATTCTTCCTCCCGGATTTGTGCGTGGGAAGGCGATTATAACGTGCGGTTTATTAGTCAGTCCAACGGGTGAACATTCGGCACTGGTTCAGTTTTGAGAATACTTCCAGCCGCAGAGACTGTGTAAATAACCGGACCGCGCAGCAATGAGGTCAGTACCGTCAGGCGGTAGCGTCGGGTCACGATCCACATCTCGACACGCGGTGGCATAAAGTCACTACCGATACTGACTTGATGACACCGAGAACGTGGTTACGCAAAGTCGACCCGACGCTACCGCGTGACGGTAGTGACCTCATATTGCGAGTCGTCGATTAAGGGTTGAAACGCCGGTCATGGACGAAGACATTCGAACCCGGCTAGAACTATTTCGCTGGCCGTGTGGGTTTGTGTGCAAGTCGCTTGTGCGAACTTAAACGAGTACTAAAGTAAGGCGTAATTCACAGTCGGAACCCTAAGAAGATACTTTTAAGAAAAAGTTTTAAGTGAGGCGCCCTAAGTGTAAGTATTGACACGGCAAACTCCCCACGAGTAACATGTGGGCCGTCTCAGGGGGTGAGTGGCGACTCGCCCTAATTTCCAAACTTCAAAGCCCGACAAGAAACGTCAACTCCGCAAGTCCAAAATGAGGCTTTACTCGAAATGAGTCGTCCCGCTGTAGCCATTCCCGAAAAACTTTTCTTCAAGATCGGAGAAGTTTGCGAGCTCGCTGGTGTCCAAGCTCATGTGTTGCGTTACTGGGAGTCGGAGTTTCCGATGCTGGCGCCGCAGAAGAATCGCGCCGGGCAACGTGTCTACCGAAAACGTGATGTCGAAATGGCCCTGCGTATCAAAGAGTTGCTTTACGAAGATCAGTATACGATCGCCGGTGCGAAGAAACGCCTCACAAATGATCTTCGCGGTGGTGGAAAACTGAAGGTTGTTGGCTCGGAGGGCGATGCATCTGACTCCGCTAACGGCAATGAGGTTTCGGAGGAGGGAAGTTTTCCACAGACTACGGCTTTCACACGCACTGGTGTGGCGCCGCGTACAGCTGAGGAACGCCAGGGACTAAAACAGCTGGCATCTGAGCTTCGCGAATTGCTTAGTCTACTCGAGAAAGAAAACCAAGGTCGGGCCAAGTAGGAATTGCGAATTGCGAAAATGCGGAATTGAATGTGGTGCCAGCCCTCGTTACAGACTATGCTGCGTTTGACAATTGTTCTTTGGCAGGATACTAACTCAGGGACACGGGACGTGGCGCAGCCTGGTAGCGCGCACGCTTGGGGTGCGTGAGGTCGCTGGTTCGAATCCAGTCGTCCCGACCATAAATCTAATACCATCAATAGCTGACGGCCACCGTTCCCGGTGGCCGTTTTCTTTGACGTGGCAAACTTGTGTCAGAAGAATCCGTATGGCTCGAGTAATCGAAGGCAAGCCGATGTGGCGAAGAGTGAGAAATCGGCGAAATTTCTACTTTGCGTCGAGCAATACGCAGGCCCTCACGTCCCACGCACGTGTGAGCGGGTGGTCCAAGTCGACTTGGAGATATGCGGACCTACGGTGACGACCTTTTGATTCTCCTATTTAGAAATCTTCCCAGAGGTTAGAACGTACAAGTAAGAGCCCTTGGCGAAAGCCATCGAAAGTACTACGGACGGCGCGGGGTTGAGTGTCGCTTCCATCCGCTGCTCCACTATGTAAACTGCGCGTCCTTTATTATAGACCGATGAACTTCTCAACTGACCTCGGCGTGATATCCCGAAAACCCAGTCCGTTGAAGCGCACCCTCAGAGTCTCGCTTCTGGACTCATCGTGTTTCCACGCAGCCTTATTGTTCCGAACCGCCAATGGGTTCGAACTCGTAAATGCCGCCGTCTGCCATCAATGACAGAAAAAGATGTCCATCTCTGATGGTTTACGACCTGACAAACTTCCAGTTCTTTACAATCTGATCGTGAAGCGATCCCGGAGGGCACATCGCGCGCGTGAGCGCGAGCGGACCAAACTGGATTTGATTTCGTCCTGACGATTTCCATGTTCCCCTGCCACGGTTGCAATCAATTCTCGCGGTCAGTCTACCATCGGTCGCGAATGCAATTGTGTATTTCGCTCTGTCATCAGGCGTGAGTGATGAGTCGTCGCTACCTTGAAACCTGACAAGCTGCCATGAAGTACCGCCAAGTTCTGCCGGCGCATTCTGCGAAGTAGTACCTGTTTCTGCGGCTTTCTTCACGAATGCAACTCCAGATCGCGGTTCTGGACCATAGACGGGGCCATTAAGCGCGAAATCCATCAAATCGAAACGAGTCGGGTTGAATCCGGGCCAGTTGGGTAAGTCTTTGCCGTTAGGATTTCCTGTTTTCACAAAGTTTCCAATATAGGTACTGAACTGTTGCGCCACCGGTCGCCATATATTTAAGACGAGACAGTCCTCGCCAAACTTCATCCTACTAGTTTCTACGTCATCCGATATCGGCTTTTGGTGGTCTTAACCCTTGGCCCAGTGGTTTGCGCCCAAACAGACGCGGGCAACCCAATCAAGATGATTAGCAAATCAATTCGCAGAGATTCGTACGCGTAATTTCGCGTGCCATCGATACCTCCGATCTAAATCAATAAGAGCCATTCGCGTCGCCCGCATCTTTCCATGCTGCTCCTGCGGTGATTCTGCCAGTGCTACTATCCGATACCAAAGTGTTGAGATACTGCTGCCTGGTTGGAGGTTCGTCTAGACGCGAACGAAAACGGCGAAGCATGCGGACCGGATTAATCTTTCCTCCTTGGATCACTCCCTGGTAACGGCAGATTGGAGAGTGTCCTTAACACTTCGTTCGAGTGGTTGCGGCATAGTTTCGGCGAGTGAATCTGGCCCGGCGCGGTGACCACTGATCTCATCAATGCGGATGCGATAGAAGATGTGCGGGGCCGTCCCAGCAGGTTCGGAATCGCGAGTGGTCACTACTGCAGGCTGCCACCACATGGTGCGATGCTGTAGCAGTTCAAGCGCATACTCGCGCAAACCTTGCAAGGAGGACTTATCGTGCAGCTCCTGGTATTTACCGAGAACCACAACACTGGTCCAATGCAGATGGTCGATTACCTGATCAGCCTCTACACAGACCAGTGGGTTCTCGCGCATCCAGCGAATCTTCTGGCCGAGTGTAGTAAACCCGTAGATGTGCTTTTCGTCAGAGACGAAATAGATAGGGACGACGTACGGCTGCTTTTCGCGCACGCAGCCGAGACGTCCAAACTTGATCTCTTTCAGGAAGTTGAGACACTCCTGCTCGGACAACTTCTGGATGATCATTGGAAGTCAGCCTTTCTTGGCGACTAGTACCCTATTTAACAAACGAGATCCCTCTGAGGTTGATTCAATAAGATGCAAGCCCGACTAAGCTACAGCGGCCGCCCGACTACTATTAACAGTGGCCAACGCTGGCTGAGCGACCGCTCCAGCAGAGGCCGAGGGTCTGTAGAAGTAGATGTACCACTCACTCACCCGCCGCTCCTCGGCCCAGCTTGCGAAACCACACTTCGCGAATTTCTCGCGTAGCGGAACGGGGTTAAAAGTATGCCGCAGCAGGAGAACATCTTCGTAATCGCGAAGTTCCGTCAGTCCATGCATGATTGCCGGCCACGGATTTTCGTTCCGCTGAACGCTGAGAATGACATCGACAAAGATCACGTGCTGGTCGTCATCTCTCAGTCCCCATAGTTCGCGTGGCCTTGCCGAATCCACAGGTCGGTAATCGGGATCGTTTGGGCGTATCTGCGGCGAGATCCGTCTAAAGGCATCAACCATTTGCTCGTTGCTGTCCAACGCTTTTTTGATTTTCATCTCAGGTGTGACTTTCATCTTACTATCCTCCGCGTTAGAGCCTGAACGGACATTTCACTTAGGAGTCATATCACCTCGGGCCAAAAACTACTGCAAACCTGTAGAAAAACTATTGTGGACCTTTCAGGGCAAACAGTGTGCCTGTAAGTCGTGCCCGAAAAGGTGGCTAACGATTGTTCCGGCAAACCAACTCTTGCGCAAAGTTCCCCAAAGACTTCGCTAAACTCCCCAAGAACGTTACTCACAACTCAAGCGTTTTTGGCTCAAAGAAGGCTGCTTCCTGGGCGAAAAGCTCCATCCCGAAGAAGGCACACCCCAGCAGGCTCCACAAGAGCGCCACAGCCGCGATCACCCAGTACCAGAGAGGGACCGCTGATTGTGTTTGTTGTTTCATCTTCTTTCTGCGATTTCGGATTGTCAGTTGGGTAGGGGACGGGGCGGCTTGCTCGAAACTTTTTAGCCAAAGCCGTTTTGCATTATATCGTGAGTTTGACCGCTATGCCGCGACATTAGAAAACTCCGGTGTGATGTTCAGTTCGTGCAACGGGTTCTTGTGCGCGACGATAGCGGCGTGTTTGTTCCGCTTGAAACCGCCAAACGCCGCGTCTTAGAAAGATGGTGAACCTTCCTCTGACTTTCAATCGGTCATTCTGATTTTTGAGGCAGACGCGATCTTTTGAGGCAGACACGGTTATTAAGGCAAAGCCCAGGCCGGATGATGCCGCGTTCGTAGATTGCTTCTATTTTTTGATCATCGCGCAAGCCGCGATTACCACGCTCGAACTTTTGCAACTGAGCCCTCATGAGACGTGGGATGTGTTCTTGCAAGGCATCGGGCTCTGTCCCGCGGCCTAGAGCGTTTCACTTAAACGAGAAACTGAGCGAATTATCCAACTCATTTATCGCTCTGCTGGAAGGAACCTCATATCTGTTCATTCTTCTAATACCAACAACGCCGTTTCTCCCCCACCTGAAGTAACATTCAACAGTGAAGACGTTGACAAACGAATTAACGCTCCCTCGACTTCGTTCTGAAACAGAAACGGATTGAAGTCAACGAACAACTGATCGAGATAGACGCGATCCGAATAAGCTGGAATCGTTGTTTTTTCTAATACTACTCTTTCCTGGACTATAGATGGCTTTTGTAACGCAGCTTTGACCGCTTCATGCCATTCCTGTCTGCCAGCCTCCCAACCTAGATACACGCCATGGCCCCCATAGGCGTCGTTAGGTTTCAGCACAAACTGTCCTCGCTCATTCAAAATTAGTGTCTCCAAGTCAAACTCTGAACCATGAAAAACTGTTCGCGAAGGTCTCGCCCAACGGGTCCATGGAATGTGTTTCTGAATCACCTCAAGCTCGCCCGAGTCGAACAGATACTGGTAAGCCGGGTCTGAAAGAACCGCAAACGTAGACTTTTTGTGTGCGAGCTTTGTGCGAAACGAGTTTGCCATGCACACACGACCCTGCCGGCATGCCTGGACCAGGGGATGGTCTAGACCAAACTCGCTAAGAAATTCATGAATGATGACTCGCTTGTAAACGATGTCGATGCGAAATCCGTCCACGGACAAGTAATCACCGTTGTATTCGAGATCGTGTGGATCGGCGATTAGCGCAGGATATCCTTCGGCGACAAAATAGTCCTTCAGCACTCGAAATTCACCACTCGTCGGCACACCCTTCCAGTCGATGATCGCAATTCGAGGCTTATCCTCTTCTCCGCCCCACTCGCGGTACGCTTTTAGCAGCGACATTAGTAGCGCGCAATGCGGCTGAGGCAACCAATGAGAATTGGCTTCGAGAAAGTGTCTCAATGCCGGTAAGCGGAAAAGAATTTTCTCCAGCTGCATCTGATCACCGATACCTGCGGGCGATTCGGCGTTGTACTCCAGAAACTGAAAGCCTTTCGCATTCAGATGAGCATCGAGACGACTGCTCACACACAATCGGGAATAGCCCGGCTTAATGCGCGCCGCCTGCTCCTCGGCCTGTGTGAGATCAAGAAAGGCCAAGAGAGCCTGATCGGTGAGAGCAGCGATCGCAATCTTTTCGAAAGCACCCGCAAGCGTTTCGGCCGCGCGTTTTATAGTTTCATACTGAGTGCGAGGCATAATATGAGGCCGCAGAACCGGGCAAGTGGCACGGTTACCCTGAAGTAGTCCAAGCTCACGCTGGGCAACTCGCAATTGTTCGAATAACGCTGGTCCTAGAGTGATGTCAGCGACGATCAAATGATCGAGTTGCCGTATTCGATCTTCCATGAGAAAGCGCTACTGCCATGCCTCGAGTGTTGAACAAACAATCTCACCGACTCTGGATCTTTCGAGAATCGTCCCGTCGCAGCGAATGTTAGTCTGGTTGCCCAGGCTGGACTGGCCCGATGCGATACGGACGCATCATCTCGTTGTCCTCGTGCTCGACGATGTGGCAGTGCCAAACGAATTGACCGGGCGTGTCAAACTTTGCTCGCAAGCTTGCGACCTCACTCGGGTACGCGACAACTGTGTCCTTGAAACCAGACTCCCAAAGCCTCCGGCGGCCGCACATCCCCGGTAAGTTGCACGGGTTGTACTGGCTCTTCCGACTCCTCATCAAGAACCAGGACCTCTCGGTTCACGACTTCAAACGTTACCTCGTGAACGTGCATTGGGTGAGCGTCAGCAGTGAAGTTAAAGAACTCCCAGGCCTCCGTAGCGCTCACAGCAGGGTTCTCACTCACCTCGTCGGCCCATTTCTTATGTACAGCATTTCCATTCGCATCCACATTGCCGAGTGTGGCTTCAATCGGCCCGTCGAATCCAATTTCTGGTAACACCTCGCCAAGTTCCAGAAGGGCGAGCGGTCGCGTAACTGATTCGGCCGGAAGTGGCATTATGGGCGGCAGGGCAAGGAACTGCGGAGGTGTCGTGGGATCTGGCCCAAGTGCAGGCTCGACGCGGAATTCCATCACCTGCCCGGTCGAGTTTGGATCTGCAGCATCGAAGTCTACACCAGGGACGCCTCCGCCGAATGGTTCATCAGGACCGAGGTTGCCGAGCACGTAGTTGCCCTCCGGAACGTTAGTGAAGTCCACAATAAGATCCGCACGTTCTGCCAAAGCCAAAAGGGTCCAGTGCCATAAGATCAGTAATCACTGAATTGTCTGGGCTATTTCTCAGACGACTAATTGGGGTCGGGAGTTCACCTAAGAAGCCACGCGCCTTAGCGGAAAATAGTGTGGCTGCCACATCTTGTCTGCCAGCCTTTTCTCCAGCTCAACGTCGCTCGTTGTTTCCGACAGGCCGGCTTGCTGCGCTTCGAGTGCAACCGCCAGCGCCACTTTGCGTGAGATTTCGCGCACTCTCTCCAGCTGTGGATATAAGGGAGCGTCTGGGTCATTCAAGGTCGGAGAGAGTTCGCTCAGTACTCGCGCGGCTGCAACGAACATCGCGTCCGTGACACGTCGCGCGCCTGATGCAATTACCCCCAGGCCCACGCCGGGGAAGATAAAAGCGTTGTTGCACTGACTGATGCGAATTAGTTGCCCGGCACGACTTGTGTGCGGGAAAGGACTCCCGGTTGCGATTAGTGCGCGTCCCTCGGTCCATGCAAGAAGGTCGGACGGAGCCGCTTCGCTCTTTGAAGTGGGATTCGAAAGCGGAAAGATTACCGGGCGATCTACATGCTTAGCCATTTCACGGACGATGTCTTCAGTGAAGGCTCCTGCTTGTGCGGATGTTCCGATCAGAATCGTGGGACGCACATTCTTCACCACATCGTTGAAGGTGAAGCCGTTTGAAGCGTTCACCTTCCATTCGACTGTCCGCTCAATCGGCTGTGCATATTTTCGTTTCGATTCTTCCAAGCCGCTTCGTCGCTCTTGCACCAGGCCCCGGCTATCAACCAACCAAATCATGCGTCTTGCGTCCTGCAACGACGTCCCCTCGTTGACCATCGCGGCAACCATCTGATCGCAAATGCCTATTGCTGACGAGCCAGCACCGAGAATCACGATTCGTTGCTCGCCGAATTTCACTTGCTTGAGGCTCATCGCAGCCAGCAGGCCAGCCACGGTTACCGCGCCGGTTCCCTGAATGTCATCGTTGAAGGTGCACAAGCGGTCGCGGTACCGTTCAAGCAAGCGCGAAGCATTCTGCTTTGAAAAGTCTTCCCATTGAAGCAGAACGCTCGGAAACTTCTCCTGGACCGCAGCGACAAACGCTTCGATAAACTCGTCGTACTCCTGACCTCGCACCCGCTCATGTCGCCAACCGAGATACAATGGATCGTCAAGCAGTTCTCGATTATCGGTTCCCACATCCAGCAATATGGGCAGAGTCGTCGCCGGATGAATTCCGGCGCACAGAGTGTAAAGTGAGAGCTTTCCAATCGGGATTCCCATCCCACCCACGCCGAGATCTCCCAGGCCGAGAATCCGCTCGCCGTCGGTCACCACAATGACTTCCACCTTGTTCGCCGGAGCGTTATCGAGCAGCAAAGGAATTTCGTCGCGATGAGGATACGAAATGTAAAGCCCTCGGGGGCGGCGGAACACGTGACTGTATTGCCGGCAGCCTTCGCCAACCGTCGGCGTGTAGATGATCGGCATCATCTCAGTGATGTGTTCTTGCAACAGACGATAGAAGAGAACCTCGTTGCGGTCCTGCAAAGCAGTGAGGAATACATAGCGCTCAAGGTCGCTCTCTTTTCGCAGGTAGTTCCCGTAAGTCCGAGCCAGTTGCTCTTCAATGGTAGATGAGTGCGGCGGGAGCAGTCCCAGAAGGCCGAGCTCGCGACGCTCATCCTCCGGAAACGCGCTCCCTTTGTTAAGCAGCGGATGGTCCAGTAGCAGTTGTCCACTCAATGCAGTTTCGATCACAGGCTCACTGGCTTCAGTTGCCGAAGAACTCATTTCGCACGTCCTTTCAGGCGCCCACTTGATTGCGACGTGCCCGGATAAACCGACGTGCCCAGTAGCCAAGACGACCGCAGAGATCGTTCCATTACTTCAACTGCTGAACGGTGATCGTGACGCTTGGCACAGCGCCGCTGCTCTTATTGTACGATACCCAGAAGCCTTCGCTCTCGTGGCGCACGAGTTTGTACATCGATCCATTAGGTCTTACTTCAAGGTCAGCGCCAACCACGGCTCTGTAATCTGGCGCGCCAAGCCCACCGATGTAGTCGACGGAAATGGTTACGACCTTGTGCCCACTATTGTAAGCAATCTGAGCCGTTTCCTTCTCTGAGAAGACGAAGAAGTCCTGGTCGTCTCCCTTCAGCGCCGGCTCGCCAAGTTTGGCTCTGGCCTCTTCCGTCGTCATGCCGAGATTCACACCCCGATACTCTCTGTAGAAGGGCTGCTGGGCGTCGGCGGAGGCGTTAACCATCTTCGCCTTCGACTTCTGGGTTTGCGCACTTGAGTTGATCCCCCAAAACAGAACCAGAAGCCCACACAGGATTAGAGATGATGCCTTGCCTCTCTCTCGAATCATTGTTCTGCACCTCCTCGTGAAAGATCGTAATAGCAGATCTTTCTCTATTGATTTCATGAAGCGCAAACACTATGCCGATTAAGAACGAGACGTTTCTTGCGATCGCTTTAGCGAGGCTGCGAGCTTTTGCTCAACTCAATCGGGAAAATCCTCATCCCTGGCTTCGTGCTTGCTCACGCCTCTAGCGCAGTCATCTCAGCACTTCCGACTGATCCTGCCAACAGCCCAGACCTCACCGCATGCGCGCACTTGCAGCATGATTTGATCGAGAGTTTCAGCGCGTTTACTGAAGCAATGCTCTCACGTTGCTCGAACCGCTGAATCGCTTCGTCAGTGAAAGAAGTTGGGAAGCTCACATGAAGGAACCCAGCTGTGGCCTCAATCTCAGTGTGGAAACCTGACTCCCTGAATACCTTCAGCATGGCAGTATTGGCAGCAATCGTCTCGGCCTCGAATGTCTGGATTCCATTAGCCGCCGCCACTTCTGCTAGTTGCAGCAATAAAATCGAACCCAACCCTCGTCCTTGATAATCGTCGGCAATCGCGAAGGCGACCTCCGCGCGGTCTTCACTGAGCGACGCGTAGAAAGCGTGGCCGACGATACGGTCCCCTGGTCCAATTACGATCAGCCCAAAGGTCTGGCAATAATCCACGGCAGCTTCGCGGTGCGCCTCTGCGGCCAAGACCGACTCCTTGCCCAAAGAGAGAAACCGCAACCAACGCGATTCGTCGGAAAGCGACTTGAACAAAGTGAACAGGCTTTGCTCGTCCTCGGGCCGCATTACTCTGACTCGACGGTTGAGCCATCGCTCAGCACGACGTCGCCTTCTCGGTGCGCGAGGCAGGCAAGTAAACCTTTCCTTGCTTTGAGTCTGTGGCACTACTTGGCTGGTTATGTTAGTTGGCATGATTCGGTCGTGGATTCCTCCTTCGATTAATGCCGTTCGTGCTGCGCGCACGCTTGCCGGTGCCCGCCAAACGCGATGGAGTCTGAATAAGGACAATGGAGTATGCCGGGAGTCTTGTCGGTGATTCATCAAGAAGATGGATGGTCAAATGGTTTGACTGCGGAAACTTCACCAAACCTACCGTGCGAAAGCCCGCAATGATCAATTCCAGATTTCATCAGCACCAGTGAGACTCCACTTGATTCCGCCCACAGCGAGTTGGGAATACCGCTTGCTCCTGGCAAGGTCGGGTAGCGAATGGAATCCAAGATAACTGTGAGGTGCCGATCATGGATGACGGCTTTTTACTTCGGAGCATTGAGGCACTGGGCGACTCGCCGTTTGTAGGAACGGGCGGCGAGATTTGGGAGTGGTTGCAAGGCGAAAAAGAAGAAGTTTCTCAGGAATTGCTTGCGGAGGGTCCATTGTGCCACAGCGAAGCGGGTGGTCTGAGATAACACGAAGCTTCGGAGACAAACGTTCGTGAAGTCGAATGGCGCCATCGCGGACAACTGGAAGCTCGGCTACGAGAAATCAATGACGCGCAGGATCGGTTGATGGACGGCGTTTACGGCAAATGCGCCCAGTGCTGCAAGCAGATCGACCAGAGTCGCTTGGCCGCCGATCCGGCAGTGGCATTGTGCCTTGAGTGTCAGAAAATTGCCGATGGGGAACAAAGGTTTCGCACTCTGTAAGCTCGCTGTTGGCAGGCGTGCATGCAAATTATTAGCCTTGCAGGGCTAACAAGTGAGGGTAAATTGAGGCATTCGCTCGCCCGACCTTCAGTCGCTCAACCGCACGCGGACCACCCAAGAGAGGTTGTTCTTGAAGGCAAAAGAAATCTCGATGCTAGTCGTCCACAAAGATAAGAGGACGCGACAATTACTCGCGATGTATCTTTGTGAGACGTACAAGTGTGCTATCGAGGCCGCACCGTCAGACGCAGACCAGATCCTCGCACAGAAGTCGTTCGACCTGCTGATCGCCCCAAGAGTTATGGCCGACTCTCGCGAAGAGAACGAGCGTGCGAGGAGCGCGTCAGGAAAGTTGCCTGCCCTGGTGGCGCTGATTAGATCGCGTGCTACGAGCACCCTATACGAGCTCAGGTTGATAAATCAGGATGCAGAAAGCTACATCCCAAATCCGTTCGACCTAGTGTTGCTTCGGTCACTGATTGAACGTGCAGAGTTGGGCTTTAGAATCTTGTCGATCGAGAAAGCTCCTCATGAGCCGAGGACTTAATCGGCAGAAAGAATGGTGCTGCTCGACCCTCGTCGCATCTAGGCCGGGGTGCTCCTGGCTGGTTTCCTGGTCCCGTCAAAGTCTCGTTCATACGTTCTTTCTTGATCAGTCCGCGTTCATCTGTGGCTGCATCTTTTTGTCTCACAGCTTCTACCGCTGCTGGGATTTGACTCTTGAGGCAAGCCTCGGCTGGGCAATTTCCCCAAGATTCTGCGAACGTTTCCACACCCTCAGTCAACTCCATCGCAATTCCCTCACGATTCATTCGGCACATGCATTGCTCTTGGGATAAGCGGTTGGATACCGAGATTGATTCGGCACAAGCAGCGACAGGCTGCACAAGTTAGGCCAGGGAGAAATGGAGGTAGCTGCCATGGCCAAGGACGATCGCGACATTCTCGAACTACTCAAGGATGAACTCGATTTCATCGAAAAGGGAGGTTACGGTCGGTCGGTCCGTACTCCCTGGCAGCCAAAGTCAGCTTTTCAGGATTCCCTGACTTGCATCAATTACGGTTATCCATACCGTGCCCACCCGTGCAATGAATGTCACTTGCTCGATTTCGTGAGTTCCGAGCACCAAGCTGAAAGCGTTCCGTGCCACTTCATTCGCTTGAATGAAGCCGGAGATACGATTGAAGACCTGGAGCTCGAGGACAACCAGACAAAGCTGGAGCGAGAGGTGAAAAACTGGCTCCGT
This sequence comes from Acidobacteriota bacterium, assembly GCA_046725195.1. Classification (GTDB taxonomy): domain Bacteria; phylum Acidobacteriota; class Blastocatellia; order Pyrinomonadales; family Pyrinomonadaceae; genus PSRF01. The sequence continues at coordinate 48,103 of JBKOYD010000075.1, forward strand.
GCCAGAATTAATGAGATCGAGGAAGATCGCGCTGCACAAGCCATTGCCGGATGCCCATAAGCGAAGGTTAAACCATGAACACCGAAGCTTATTTGATAGTTCTAGCACTAGTAGCTCCGGCCTTCTACATGGGTATCCGTTGGCTTATTAGGGTCAACTCCAGATAGTGCGGCAAGACTTGCTCGGGTGAGACCCGGACTTATTTTGAATTTCTTCGAAAGGAAGGTGAGTCATGATACCAGGGACTTCTCTAAATCCTCCGACAGGAGTGCTGCCGTTCGACATGTTTCGAACGTTTGCACCGCTCATGAAGGACCATCTGCCCTTTTCGCCATGGGTGCCGCCGTGCGACATTTATGAAACTGAGAAAGAGATCGTGCTCAAGATGGAGCTGCCCGAGATGAAGAAAGAGGACGTACGAGTGACCATGGACAGCAACGTCCTTACTCTGCGCGGAGAACGCAAGTTCGAAGCAAAAGTTGAGCAGGAGAACTATCACCGGGTTGAGCGTAACTACGGCGAGTTTCTCAGAAGCTTTGCGCTGCCAACCTTTATTGAAGGGAAAAAGGTCCTTGCCGAGTTCAAGGATGGAGTGCTCATGGTTACGCTGCCTAAAAACACAGCGGCGATAGCCAGGCAGATCGAAGTGAAGTGATGTAGATCCAATCATAATCAAGCTTCTGGCGGGGTAGATCGTTAGGGCATGAGGAATAAAGACCATTACGCCTTCATCGCCGATGGGTGAATTTTCGGATGCCTGGGCAGTGTCGGATGAGAAGAACATCTGGGGCATGACTCCGATTGTGCGCGAGATGCAATCTGAAGGAGGGGCGGCCGGTGCAGTTCATGGCACGCTGCAAACCGGCTCGATGACGACTACCTTCACGTCGAGTCAGGTTAGTCCTGGACGATTCCCAACAAGTTCAAGATCGCCGGCGAGCAAACCAGCACCGTGTTTCATATCGCAGCCCGTTCTGTTGCTGAGTCAAGTGCCGCGGAGCTTTCAATCGTCGCCTTAATACCGGCTGATTTCAGATGGCATCGTTGTGAATCGATGATAAGAAAAAGAACATGCTAAAGGTTGAGCGAATGTTGCAGGGTGAGATGGTGGCGCTTCTATTGCGCGCTGGTTTCGGGCATTTGGGCTGCTCGCGCGATAACCATCCATACGTCGTGCCAATGCATTACGCCTTCGACTCGGAAGACCTTTATTTCTTCACGACCGAGGGAACCAAGACCGATTTCATGTCGGCAAACTCGGAGGTCTGTTTTCAGGTTGAGGAGATCACGAACGCGACGCACTGGCGCAGTGTGATGGTGACCGGTAAAGCGAAAAGAATCACCAGACCAGATGAGACGGAAAGCGCAATGCATCTCATACTGGAGCGCAATCCGACGCTCACGCCGGCGCTCAACAAGACGAAGATCGGCGCATGGACACGCTTGAATAGAATCATTCTTTATCGAGTTCGCCCCACCGCGATCTATGGACGCAAGACCATGGGAGAAGAAGTTTCGTAGTGTCAGCTAAACGTGACTTAGTAGAATCCAGCGTCTGTTCTGACTAGGGTGAGCTGACCGTCAACGAGATCAGCGTTAACAAATAACAAGGCCGCTCGAGGTGCTTGCAGTAGAAGGAAAGATGAGTGCCGTGAAGCAAATAATTAGGATAAGTTCAGACGTTGATACATATCAGTTGGAGGCTTTTTGCGAGCGATTGCTCCGCCAGCAGCCTCAGTCTCGGGCGCTGCTGAGGCGGCTACTCGAACGATCTCATCACGCCTTCGCCCCTGTTTACGACGGGCGCTGCTCGGCGTGCAACGTGACAATTGCAACAGCGCGGATGCAGCAGGCGAAAGCGGGCGAGTTTATAAATTGCGCAAACTGCATGGTGTTCCTTTATTGCGATCCGCTTTAACGTCACTAACGCCTACCCGAGAGAGGTTGTTCTTGAAGGCAAAAGAACTCTCTATATTGGTGGTCCACAAAGATAAGGGGACTCGACATCACAGGCACTCTCGGGAATGGCAGCTTGCAGATCCTGATGGATCGTAACACCGGCGCCTTCTATGCCGATGTGGATCACTTCAACCCATATCAAGACGTAGTGAACGCCTTTGGGCACCTCTTCGGAGAGGTCTTGCCGCACCCCTTCAGCAGAATCTTTTAGCGAAGGAAAGCCTATGAGAGCAATTGTCGTATTCGTCTTTCCATTTGTCATGCTCCTGAGTCCTCTTGTCTTTTGCGCAGCTCAGACCCCTACGCTGGCGAATCTCGCGGATGATGGGTCACGTCAGGAAGCAGAAAGGTTGTGGGAGCAGGCCATTACGGCCAAAGGAGGACGCGAGCGGCTCTATGCCATACGCAACTTTGTTGTGTCCTCAAACTCGCGCTTCCGCTTTAGCCCACGACCCGATGTCGCGGAGCGGATCAGAGAGGAAAGTTTATATGTCTTGCCTGGCAAATGGTGGAATTTCGAGGACTACCGTCCCGGCAAGATGGGATACAGGATAAATGTTCTGGACTTTGATCTGGCTATTCGGTGGACCACCGGTCCCGGGAGAAAGATTCCACAACCTCCAACGCAGGATCTCGATAAAGCTGTTCTTGAGGACTTCAGATATCGCTTCAGGCAAGCACAGTTCTTGTATCTTCTAGAGACAAGATGGGCCAAACCGACTCTCGTCGATGCGCGGAGCGATTCTATTGGTCCCAACAAGTTCGATGTGGTAGAGACGGTGATCGCCAAAAGAGAGATGCGGCGAGGAGTGCTAGAACGATCATCCAGACGGCTGCAGGCAGAAGTGATTGATGATGAGAGAGAGGTGAGGGCGGACGTCTACCTCGACAGAAAAACCCATCTGCCGGTGAGAATCGCGATAGATGTCAAAGCGGCCCGAGGCAGCGGCAAGGGGGAGATGGATTATGTGTGCCGTCTTGACGACTACGTTGATATTGGGGGAATTCAAATGCCGCAGAGGGTAAACTGCGGCGATGAGGAGAATAGAACGTCCTATCAGTTCAACGTTGACTACAACGAGAGCATTTTCGAGCATCCTCCAACGCAGGATATGAAACCAGACGCGTGGCGCGCGACTGGATATTAACAGCCCTGGCGTTGCAACACGAGAATTCTACAACTCAATCAGACATAGCCGTCCAAAGTGAAGGTACTGGAGAAAAGGATGAAGAAAATGGTTGAAATTTACTGAATCGATTGGTTGACGTCGTTGCCTTTGGTCCATCTCTCCATGACAGCAACTTCTACGATCTAATACGAGCCTATGAGAGTCTGGATGACCGTCAATCAAGTCAAGATGCTTTCTATGGCAGTTCCGAATGGCGACAAGGGCCACGCGAGCAATCGTATCTTTGATTGACAGCGATACCTCAATCGTTATCGAGATGGATTCTTCTGTAGTGGACTCGCTCCGTAAACCAGTATAAGAAACAGCTACTTGTTATGGAGCGACGATTTGACTTAATTGCTCTCTTCCACCACAGGCCTACGGTCCTGGCGACAGATCAGTGATCTAGTCGACGCAAGGCGAGGCAGTCGCAGTGAGCGCCACCTTGGATTCCAGCGTAGTTTGGAAGCTGCTGCGTTTTAGAGGACGCGCGACCAGCACTGGACAGGGAGCCTGGCGGAGCACGCGATCGACGTTTGATCCAAAAAGCGCGCGCATGCCAAAACCTGCGCCATGTGCCCCAATGCTGATCAAGTCGATCGCATTCTTCTCAGCGTAGTTCAGCACTTCACGGTATGGATGTCCCTCACTCACGGCGTGTTTGATCTGGCACCATAGATGGGCTTCTGATGGCACTGCTCTTTGGAGACGCTGCGCGGTCTTGTGGTATGCGGACTGGCTCTGAATCGGGTACCAGGCAATCTCGGGCTCATTCACCGTATGCGGCGGCAAGACATGAAGCAGATGCAACTCTGCCTGATACTCCTGCGCGAACGACAGTGCATACTTCAGCGCTAACTCCGAGTAATCGGAGAAATCGTAGGGGACGAGCACACGCTCAAGAGTTATGCTCCTACTTAAGGGCTGCACCCAGTCGCGCTCGTCCGTATGCGTGACAAGAACCGGACAGGGCGCGGTGCGACACACCGATTCAGCTGTGGAGCCCAGGAGCGCTGCGCGGTGTGGTCTACGACGAGAGCGCATGACAATAAGATCTACGGCGCAATCGGATGCAGTCCTGGCAATTGCCTCGCCAACGTCTTCGCCTTCGATTAGCAGCCCTTGCCAATTGAGCCCCGCTAGAGCCTTCGGTGCGAGGAAATTAAGCAGCGCACTTTCGAAGAGGCGCTCCATTGCCTTTCCTTGAACCAACGAATTCGCAGCCGGTCCTTGCTTGATGGCCGCGGCGCCGGCTACTTCGCCGTCCTCCGCCCGATAGCAAATGATCAACTGTGACTCGTACGCACGCGTTAGCGCTAAGGCATACCGCAAAGCCTGATCTGAGTTTGTTGTTAAGTCTGTCGGCCAGAGAATGCGCTTAATATCGATCATTGTTCTCGAAGCCGATTGCCGGCCCTCCCTGTCCCTTGCTCAGTGGCAATGAGTGTGCAGCATTCACAGCTCCAAGCTCAGTGCTTATTTGCAATCATTTCCAAGTCGAAAAGTGCGGACTTGACGGATGCTTGTTATCGATCCGTGGCC